>JAXEKN010000052.1:0-3468 GCA_034101015.1 Prevotella sp. | reverse complement strand
ATTGCTGCACGCTTCGGGTTGACTGTGCCAGTATTCACATCATGGATAACCGTTGTCACCCTAACCCGCAACGCCTGTTGCCACCACGCACGTGTGTGGAATAAAGAGAATGCCATCAGTCCGATGATACCACGAAGACTGAGTGACCGATGGATAGTTTCCAATGTATCGCCCAAACGTATATACTATAACATATGTATTATCAGGTGGTTCATAGACATTGTATCGCCCAACAACGATATGCTTGAACATCTACTGGCTCTCCTTGCTGAATACCCTATGATTGACACCCGTGCCATGGGTTTTCCACAGAATTGGCAGGACGAACCACTCTGGAGCACTCGATGCTAAAGACGGATGAACAAATAAAATTTCAATCAATGGTACAGAATGCTTTGTTCAGACAGTGCCTTGCAGCCGTGCCAGAAGATCAGAAAGCAGAGTTTGAGCTTTCATTCGGGATAGCGGAGCGCATCAGTGAGGTTCTAAAATCGAAGAACCTCACCCAAAAGGATTTTGCCCAAAAACTCCACAAGAGGGAGTCGGAAATATCCAAATGGATGACGGGCAGACACAACTTCACCATGCAGACCATTGCTAAGATTGAAACGGCATTAGGCTGCAAGCTCATCAATATAGCTAAGTGAGATTTAAGTTGAAAAACATCTGTCACTGTCAGTGTGCGATTTTAATTTGCTATGTATCAATGTCTTATAATTTTTGGGCGCTGACAGATGTTCTGAAAATAGGGCAAAGGACAGTTCTTATGATATTAGGATAGGGTGTTCTAATGGCATTAAAACAGCAATCGTTGATGAATAAGGAAGGACGATATCCCATACTTCAATTCTATTGTTGAAATTGTTCATCCGTATTTAGCATCGGTTGCTCCAGAGTGGTTCGTCTTGCCAGTTCTGTGGGAAACCCATGGCAGTAACTTCAACACTTGGATATTTTGCAAGCAAAGACTTGAACCTTGTAACAAAGGTATTGTTAGGATTGATTGTCTGCAAGAGATACAGGATAATCGACAAGACATAATAGACTTTCTTCGTGTCACTTGGTATAGCGACAAATGGCAACCTTGTTCGACGCGGGACAATTGCGTTAATGCTGAGCCGCCTATTCCATAATCGACTATGATGAGCACATATATTGCGAACATAGACTATGGAATGTAGCCATGATTCAAGGACACTGTCGGATACTCCGTAGAAGTTTGCCACATGACGGCGTGCGTGTCCTTTTCTTAGCCAATGGTACATCATTGATAGTGTTCCAAAAGAGCTAACCTCAAATGTCATCCATGTGGGAGGAAATGGGTTGGCATAGTTTAGCACCAGACTTGAAACATCTGCTATTATGTTGCCTAAAAGGCTTCAAATAACTCTTAAGACGGAACATACTGATGTGATTCAACAAGTGTTTTGCACGACACTCGTTTTCAAATGACAAACCCTCAGACTTCAAGAGTTTTATTTGGTCTTCAACCTTAATATGCGGCTGGTTGTAGTATAGTAATGTCATATCCATAAAAAAATAAACTTACCCTGAGCGCGCTGTTCTTACGGGAAGCGGGGTAAGTATGTTGCTGCAAAGATACAACATTTATTTGGATTGTGCAAGGATTTTGGAAGAAAAGTGTGGAAATGGAGGTGGTTTTTAACAGAAGTTGGGTATTGATGACATTAAAATAGTTATCGTTGATGAATAAGGAGTTATAATATTTATATAGTGAATCTGACGTAGGAGCGGTCATCAAATGAGGCGTAACCTTCGGTGAAAGCCTTGGTTGCCATAAATGGATTGGCAGTGTTATTGCCGATGTTCAGAGGATCCTTTTGGCGCTGCTCCTCCAATGCTGCCTCCGATTGTGCAAGGGTGGGGCGGAGGATGGGATAACCGTCAGAGGCGATGATGATAGTCCATGCTTCAAAGTCGAAAGTGAATACCTTTACTTTCTGTCTTGGAATCTTGAAACCGTCAACAACAGCATAGTCGATATTCTGTCGCTTCATCGCCTCAATCATCTGGGGAATGACAGCTTGTCGTGCCACATCGTCGCTGAGCAGACTCTCCATCGTTGCCTCACCACTTGCCATGAGTTGGCGGGCCCTTTCAGCTCTTCCTTTTGCCACAACCGACTCATACGGTTTGGGATTGTCGAAATACTCATATTCATCATCGTTGCACCCCGTCTTTCCCACCAAGCATTGGCAGTCGCCAATAATCCATAGTTGGCGCTGCAGTCGGCTATATACAATACATGATGCAGTGATACGTTCCTCGGGATGTTGGGCATAGAAATCGAGTCGCTTGGAGGAATATTTTTTCCTTACCGCTTCAGTGATACCCTTTAGGAAGGCGTCAATGGTGATATTCGCCGGAGCCTTGCGTATGAATCGCGAAATAACCTTCATACACAACCTGCCGTTGGAATACCATCGTGACACCCTCTCAGTAGCCTTACTCGTACTGCCGTCGATGACAGCAATGAAATTATCTGTTACGACGATTCCGTCCTCTGGCTTTTTCTTTGGGTTTTTGCCTATTATCTGTTTTTCTATTACTTTCATTACTAATGCCTAATTTCTTTATGAGGTCCGGTCGGTTCATCATACGTAAAGTGCGTTCGATAGCCCTTTGTTCCTCTGGTTTATACCAGAAGAAGAACTGTCGTTGGGCGAGTTTGTCGGCTGGTGTCTTGGCACTAAACACCGGTTGCAGGGTATATGGATCATAGCCTGTGTACCATGCCTCGGTGCTCACAGTCATGGGCGTAGGAGTAAAGTCCTGCACCTGTTCGAGGTGGAAATCCAACCCCTTGGTAATCACCGCCAATTCCGCCATATCCTCAGCAGTGCATCCAGGATGCGAACTGATGAAATATGGAATAATCTGTTGTCTCAACCCTTCGGCTTTGTTGATACGGTCGAAGATAGTTTTAAATTGTCTGAACTGTTCGAATGAAGGTTTGCGCATGTGCATGAGCACCTTGTCGCTTGTATGCTCAGGAGCCACCTTCAGTCGGCCGCTCACATGATTGCATATCAGTTCGCGCGTATATTCCTCCGCCGCCCTGTTGGCTTTCTCGTCCTTTCCCCTATGCAGCAACAAGTCGTAGCGCACACCACTTCCAATAAAACTCTTTTTGATATATGGCAGTGCATCCACAGCCCGATACACCTCAAGCAACTTAGAGTGATTGGTGTCGAGATTAGGGCATATCTGGGGATGAATGCAACTCGGTCGCTTGCACTTTTCGCATGCCTTATGGTTGCGTCCGTGCATACCATACATATTTGCTGACGGACCCCCAAGATCGCTGAGATAGCCTTTGAATCCAGGCATCTGAGCCACCTTCTCAACCTCGCGCAATATGCTCTCCTTGGAGCGGCACGTGATGAATTTCCCCTGATGTGCAGAGATAGTGCAGAAAGCACATCCACCGAAGCATCCACGATGGAT
>JAXEKN010000026.1:0-4194 GCA_034101015.1 Prevotella sp. | reverse complement strand
GTCATCAGACGTTGATCCAGTCATGAACTTACTATCAATGGCATACTTTTGCGTGAAATCATGGAACGACATTGGCATTTCTCCCCGTAATGCCCCCTCAGCATTGAGCGGCACGATGAAGAACTTGCTTACGAGGTTCTGTCCCAATCCGTTGCTATGACTGCCATAGAACAGATAGTAGCTCATACCCTTGGGCAGACAGGCACAGCGGGCCGCCAATGCCTGGGTCTTTGGCAGTGACGCCGTAAACTTGGTCAGTAGATATTGGATGATGGGATGCAGGTCGTAGAGCGGCAGAAACTTGCTCCACTCGCTCTTGGTGCTCTTGCGTGACTCGGCAATCGACCGGTTGAGCCATGCCTTGTCGGTGGCAAGCCGGAAGATGTTGTCCTGTGGAAAAGCCTCGCGAGGTATGTCGTATAGCACGTCGCGCAGTTCCTCGTTGTTCTTCACTTCCACGTAGGGGATGGTGACATCGTCGAGGTGCATTGTCACGTCACCATGCTTTATGCTGCCTATGGCTTCCAACTCGTCGAAGAGGTCTTTATAGAACGAGAGGTCGTCCTTGTAGAGCGAGAATCGCTGTTCGAAGATCTCATTGGAGAGGCGTTCGGTGGCGGCAGTCTTCTCGATGGCAACATCGCCCTTGTCGTTCTTCTTGAATCCCATCGGACGTCGCCTTCGTTTTGACTCCGGCTCGATGGCGTCGGTGTCGGTCTTGCCCTGCAGCATGTCGCCGATGGCATTTTCCTCTTTATGCACATTGTACAGTTCCATCACACTCATGGCATCGCCAAGTGTGTCATGCACTTCCTGCTCTTTGTCGCGCAGTTTGTCGATAATTCGGAAATCGGTCTTTAAGTCCTGTCGCTCGCTCTTGGCTACGAGATAATAGATGACTGGTGTCTGCTGCTGACCATAGCGGTCGATACGTCCGTTGCGTTGCTCCAGGGTGATAAGGCTCCATGGAATATCATAGTTGAACATAATATGGCAGAAGTAGTGGAGGTTGACACCCTGACTGCCACTGTCGCTGCTGATAAAGACACGTATCTTACTGTCTTCCTTGGCAAAGTCGCCCACCATTTCTTCCTGTTCGGTGTCGGAGAGCGAACCGTCGAAACGCTTCACCTGGTCGCTGTTGAGCTTGAACTCGCGCATGATGCGCTCCTCCAAGTATTTCATGGTGGCTATACGTTCGGTGAAGATGACGATGCGTTCCTGCTTGTTCTGCTTCCATATCTCCTGCAGCTTCTGTTTGAGGGCGTCATAACGGGAGTCCTCGTAGTTATCTACAAGCCGTCTTACGTCGTCCGTAAGGCTTGCAAGGTCGCTACTCTCGTCCTTCTTCTGACGTTCTTCCAATGTGAGAAGCGCTGCTACGGGAGAGGAGAGGAAACTCTTGAAGACGGTAAGGGCAAACAACGGGTCGTTGGCTTCGTCATTATTCAGGTTGCGGAACTTGGCATGCTGCATACTGAGGATGTCTTCTTCCTCAGGAGTGAGCCGGACGTCGATAGGTATGACCTTGCGCTCCTGAAACTGGCTGCGGATGCGGGCATCGGCTATATCATTCTTGAAGCGACGCACATAATAGGGTGTCACATCCTCCTTTGTGTATTCGCCGTTGCGGGGGATGGAGATGGGTTCCAACATACGCATTAGGTTGGCAAATGACTCTGCCGAACCGTTATGCGGGGTGGCGGAAGTGAGTATCATCGAGTCGCACTTCTGGGCAAGAAACTGAGCGAGGTCGCCACGCAGGCTATCCTCGTTGGCCACCTTGTGACACTCATCAATAACGATAATATCCCAATGGGTTTTCTCAAGCCATGCACGAAAACGACCGTTGTTCTTCAGGGTGTCGATAGAGATGATGGTCTTGTCGTAGTAGTCGAAGGGATTCTTGTTGAGAGGAATCTCGTTCTGTATCTTGGCTACACCCACACTGTCGAGACGCACAAGGGGAATGGCAAAGCGGTTCCATATCTCCTCCTGAAACTGTGCAAGAATGCTCTTAAGCGCACATACGAGTATGCGCTTGCCACGGCCTCGGCGTATCATCTCAGCCAGGAAGATACCCACCTCAATGGTTTTTCCCAAGCCCACGCCATCAGCGATGAGCAGGCGCGGACGAGGCAGTTCCAAAGCTTTCAATGTGGGGGTCATCTGATAATCAGCCACGTCGAAAGCTCCATGTTGTGCTATGGTAATCTTGCTGGAATTATATGAATTGCTGCGCAGGGCTGTCTCTATCAAGAGACGGGTCTTGCGCCAGCGAGGGTCGTTGTCGCTCACCAACTGTGCATTGGCGGGCGAAACAATCTCTATATCGTTGTCGAGGTCGGTGTCGAACACAAAACTGTGATTGCTCACCAGCTCGCTGATGCCCATTGCGTAAAGCAGATGGGCCCCGTTATGGTTGCGCTCCACACGGGTGATAAGGAAGTCTTCCCCGCGAACAGTTATGCGTTGACCTGAAGAATAGTTCGTCATAATGAAATTACCTTTATGTATAACACATTCTTATTATTTGATGGCAAAGTTAATAAACTTTCACGAGAATAAGGACAAAGAGGGGATAAAAATAAATATTTTAATAATATTTAAGTCTCACTGCCATTTTTCAATTATTATAGCGGCTTCACGAGATACATGGTTCCAATCTTGGTGCGTTTCCTCACTATTCCGTCGAGATTGGCAAGGAATTGACCGAATTTGCTGATGCCCCTGACACCCAATGACGAACCTGCCATGCCCTTGATCTTGTCGTATATCGCTGCCGTGGTCATGTATTGTCCCTCCGACTCGTCTTGAGTGACGGCAAAGCAAAGACGGAAATAGTGTTCGGCAGGCGAGAGCAACTGATATTGGCGGTTGTGCTCGATAATCTCATCGTTTTCATCGTGGTCAAACCAATAGCGCTCGCCATTCGCTATGGCATGCATAGCCTGGGCATAGAGTTGCTCGTAGTTGACGGGTTGATCGACGATGATGGGGGCGGAGAGTTCGATGCCGATGAAACGGCGGCAACCCGACGGGTCGGCGAGGATATCGGTCATGTTGGTGGTGGCGATAAACGAGGCACGGCGGGGTATCTCGGCTATCGAGCGTGCATACGGCAGCTTCACCTTGAGGGTGGGCAACTGCATCACGTTCTTGAGGAATCCCTGTTGGATGCGAGGCGGTATGGCGTTAAACTCGTCGAGGTTGATGAGCAGCGACTGCGCCATGGCTATCAGTGTGGTCTTCTTCTCGGCAATGTCGAGATTGTCGATGTATGTCTGTTTGAACTCGGGTGGCAGGATTCTGCGGCAGAAGGTGGATTTGTTGTAGCCCTGCGGCGAGATGAGCAGCGGGGCCACACTGTTGCCGTATCTACGGTCTTTGCCAATCCATTGTGCCACCATGCTCAGAAACCACTTTCTGAACCAATTCTTCCATTGCGGACAATTAGTGGGTACACACTCGGCAAGTCGGCCGATATGGTCGTTTCCGTCCCATTTTTTCTCAAGCCCATAAAGGTAATCTTGTATCGGGTCATACAAGTTCACCTTAGAAGAATGAAGGTATCTGTTGAAATCCTTATCCCATACTTTCAGCCCCTTACTCTGAATATCGAGCAGGATGGAGTTGAATCGTTTGTCGTCGAGCGGCAACCATCCATAGTTTGGTTTATTGAGAATCTTCATTTCCGCGACATTCTCCACCCTGTTGAATCTGAAGACATATTTTGACTTCAGATATTCTATCATCATGCGAATATCTGATGGACCTTCGATGTCAGTTGGCTCCTTGTCTGCCAGCAGACTGTCGTGGAGTGGGGGAACAAGGCTGCTATCGTTGTTGAAGGCGTTATTTTCCACTTTTATGGGGGCGGCATTCGGGTTGAAGTATGGGGTAGGGTCGAGTGTGAGTCGGAAACCGGCATATAGGCAGTGCCCTGTGAGCGCGGTGGCAGCCATCTGCACGTTGTGGTTGATGATACCGTCATACACCTTCACGGCGATGTCGTATGCCGACCTGCATAATTGCTCCGCCTCGTCGATGGTGGTGATGTCATGTCCGTCCCTCGGTGCAATCCTCACCAGTATCTTCACACCTCTGCCGGTGCTGCTGACGAAAGCTGCGAGAGTCATAGGCATCATCGATGCCACTTGCTTCACCCACTCCAGTTCGGCAGCGTCGGTGATG
>JAXEKN010000086.1:0-40152 GCA_034101015.1 Prevotella sp. | reverse complement strand
GTTTTATGAGGCTGTCCATAGTGAATGATTCCACCTGAGTCCCCATGAAGAGCGTGTGCTTCATATTGTGTGCCAAAACAAAGGCCGCAGAATAGATGAACAGACGGAAATAGTTGGCACGATAGGCATTGCATGACATTCGGTCGGCCTTGAAATACTTCAGGTCCTTTATTGTATTATGAGAAGCTTCACATAATACCAACAGGCAGCCGAAGACCGACCTCAACCTGCGGCCGATACACCACAAGAAAGATGACCGCTCGGATGGCCACCTCTTCCTCGGACTGCTCTCATACTGATATGCATCGGCATACTCGGAGAGTATGTAGGAAAAATATTCAACGAGACGAAAAACCGGCCAACGTATATTATACGTACCATAAAACAAAATCAAAAAAGAAACTATTATAAATAATCAAATATTTTGTTTTTTATTCTATTAGTGTCACGTTAAAATCTGGACACTAATGAAACGCAGCGAATTGTTAATCCAACAGATTTTGAGAGTATAAGTTTAAAATAATTATGCTTTAGATGAAAAATGTTCAAAAACATTTGGCGGTTTCAACAATTATTATTACTTTTGCGGCAAAGTAATGAATAGTAACATCCTTAATCGAATAGATATATGGGAAAATATATTAATCCGTTTACGGACATTGGCTTCAAGATGCTCTTCGGACAAGAGTTGTCAAAACCATTGTTAATAGACTTCCTCAACAACCTGCTCAAGGGCGATAGGAAGATAAAGAACATAACATTTCTTGACAAGGAACTGCCTGCTGAGTTTGAAGATGACCGGTCGCTCATCTATGACATATTATGTGAAACAGATGACGAGGAGAAAATCATCGTTGAGATGCAAAACAGAGGCCAGGCTTACTTCAAGAAACGCAGCATATACTACGTTGCCGAGGCTATCTCGTGCCAAGGAGTGCGTGGAACGAAATGGAAATACAACATTCACGCCGTTTATTTTGTTGCATTTCTGAATTTCCGTCAAGAAGAAATCGGTACGGAATTTCGCACAGATATTGCATTATTTGACATTAAGTCAAAGAAACTGTTCTCTAACGATGCAAGGATGATATTTCTCCAACTTCCTTATTTCAAGAAGAAGGAAACGGTGTGTGAGAGTGATTTTGAGCGTTGGATTTATGTACTTATACATATCGAAGCATTAAACAAACTGACATGGGCGGCAAAAAGCCCCCAATATTCAAGATACTAATTCTATTTAGCGCCTTTGGCATTAATAAGACAAAAATGATTATAATAGACAACCATATCGGACAATTATGCAATAGACTATGGAGTTTGTTGCCTATTATTTCATACTCACTTGAAAAGAATGAAATAATATCAATTTTTTGGTCACCAAAGGATGTTGAATTTCATTTTCACAATCTAAAACAAAATAGAAACCTGCGTTTCTATTTCTCTGGAATAAAGAAACCAATATGGTGGTGGAGAATAGACACTTTCATACATAATAAAAATTTATTCATAAATGTACCATTAGAACAGTTTAAGTCTAAAAACAAACTCATTCATTTTATTGACGCATGGAAACATAGCGATGACATTTCATATATTCAAAATCACAAACAAGAAATAAAAAAACTATTCAGCCCGAATGAATTAGTATTGAATAACATAGCTAACACCTTAGGAACGTTTAATGGATTCACAATAGGCGTACATATTCGAAGGGGAGACTACAAAGAATATCTATCTGGCAGATACTATTTTAGTATTGAAAAATGGGCTAAATATATTCAATTCCTATCTTCACAAATTACAGATAGAAATGTAAGATTCCTAATATGTAGCAACGAAGAGGGCATTGATGAGGAATTGTCAAGATTGTTACCCAATGATATTTTTTTGTCAATACCAAAAACAAATGGGATCACTGATTTATATGCATTGTCAAAATGTGATTATTTAATAGGAGTTCCCAGTAGTTATAGTCAATGGGCATCTTTCATCGGGGATGTTCCACTTTATCTCATTACAGATGAGAAGATGCCTTCTCTTGATGATTTTCATAAAATTATCTATTTCAATCATTTCGATAATGGATGTTCTTTAGTTTTAGAGAATGGATTCTATTATATCAATTAGATAAAAGATAATTATTTTAAAAACAGTCAAATTTGACGATAGAGGATATCAAAAGCCTATGAAGAAAAAAGTAACCATACTCGTCCCATGCTACAACGAGGAAAAATGTCTTCCTATGTTGTACTCAAGACTAAATGAAGTCATATCGACATTGCCTCAATATGACTGGGAACTGCTTTTCATAAATGATGGCAGTAAAGACAATACTCTGTCATTTATCGAAGGATTAAATGCCGGAGACCCAAGAGTGGCATATATTGACCTATCAAGGAACTTCGGCAAGGAAAACGCCATGCTCGCAGGATTCGACTATGCGTCAGGAGACTGTATGATCATAATGGATGCCGACCTGCAAGACCCACCAGAAATCATTAGCGATATGCTCAAGATGTGGGAAGAAGGCGTTGACGACGTGTATGCCAAACGTCGCACCAGAGGAAAGGAAAGCTTGCTGCGTGGCAGTCTCTCCAAATTGTTCTATTACATTCTCGACAAGTCAACACGTTATGACGTGCTGAAGAACGTGGGAGATTTCCGACTGCTCGACCGCAAATGTATCGACGCACTAAAGCAGCTACGTGAAAACGAACGTTACACCAAGGGATTGTTCTGCTGGATAGGCTTCAACAAACAGGAGATTCTTTTCGACCGTGGCGACCGCGCTGGAGGCGAAACAAAATGGAACTACCGTTCACTCTTCAATCTTGCCATAGAAGGTATCACAAGCTTCACCACCGCCCCACTCCGCATTGCCACATTCATTGGCATTGTAGTCGCCATTTGGGCATTATGCTACATGGTATGGATTATTTCTAAGGTATTGATATGGGGCGACCCCGTGGCCGGTTATCCCACCATTATGACTGTCATGCTCTTCATTGGTGCAGTACAGCTGATATGCATCGGCATACTCGGCGAGTATGTAGGAAGAATATTCAACGAGACGAAAAACCGGCCAACGTATTTAATAAAGCAAGTAAAAGGAGTAAATAATGGTATTAAAAAATAACGAAACAGAGACATGCGCACAATAATAATTAAGTATAAATACCCAATATTGGTGTCAGCATTTCTATGGGTGGTATTATTTATTATCTCCCCTGACTCCTATACGCATCATCTTTTTGACCGTGACGATAGTGCCATCTTCTTCACTTCTGGCAAAGCACTAATGTGTGGTATGACTCCATACGTTGATTTTGCAGACTCAAAGGGGCCTCTATTGTGGTTAATATATGGTATAGGTTATCTCATCAGCCACTACGACTACACTGGTGTGTTTTGGCTTAGCTGGATAGCCTACTCCACCACATTTGTTTTTATATATCGTATATCTCGCATATTCTTAGATGACAATAGACTATCTTTTATTGCCAGTGCGGCGATGATAATGTTTGTATTCTACCCATGGTTTCATTACGAGATAAAGTCAGAAGACTGGTGTCAGCCATTTGTTGCAGCAACAATATACTATGCATGCAGACTGATATACGGAGACAAAGTACAAAAACATGACGTGAGAAAAGCATTTCTGGTATTTGGCCTTTCATTCTCAGCTTGCCTTCTTATTAAGTTCAGCATTGCCGCGATGCTTTCATCCGTTTACCTATATTTGGCATACCATGAGTTTAGACATCATCGAAACATTATCTTTCCCACATTGTTAAGTGCTACGGCTGCTGTTGTTATGGCATTGCCATTTATTATATATCTTATTTACGTTGGAGCATTTGATGCTTTTGTAAATGAATATTTCATTCATACACTGATGACCATTGACAACTCACAATCCCACACAAGTTATATTCACGAACTTTTGTATCACATGGGGCGTGCGGATCGCATTCTTTACTTCACGGCTTCTTTGGCAGGATGTTGCGGAATATGGTTCATCAAGCGATGCAACTTACTATTTCCCCCATTCATATTGTGTATGTTTTGGGCATTATCCTCACGACATGCAGACTCTCATTATTTCAATGCGTGTACGATATTGTCAGTATTCTTTCTAATTTGCGTTGTATATACCTATAGAAATCTTATTATCAATAATATTCGGATTTTCACAATATCAGCAACCACATTCGCATTTGTATTCACTATTATGACAAACAGTTTTGTTAGAGGTTATCTCAATCCTACATTCGCATTTATTGACTCCCCATATAGCAATGACATGAATCATGTGTATCAGATAACTTCAAAAATAGAAAAGCCCAAAATGATCTTCTACAAAAGTCTTGATCGGGGAGACGGCATAAAAGCCGGGGCCCTACCTGGTTCTATATATTGGACAAGCCAAAAAGGTGCTTCAAAAGCTATGGAACAAAGGCAGGTTGAAGATATCAAAGCATACAAGGCTGACTTTATTATCACCGAGGCACTCGACTCAGCCACCCTCAATAGTCAGATATCTGACCTTCAAAACTATGGATACAAGGTGGCATATCGCTTCAAGGCTGAGGACAAATGGTTCTTAAGGCGAGCATTACTAACCAAAAGCATTTATATCGTCAGTAGGTGATTATAAAGTAACAGTTATAAAGTCACATATAAAAATTGCTTATCATCATAATCAGAAAGTCTAATCTCTATCATAATCATATTTTCCTTGTATTAATCTTCGGCGTGGTTTACTTTTGTCAATACTGAGGATAGACCTTGTTGAGTCAAAACCTGTACAATTGATACCTGCCAAATCTAACAATGTTTGAGAAATATCATCACTCATATATGGACAATCCTTCGATGCTTTAATTCGTTCTATTATGTCTGGATGCTTTTCCATATACTTATCTGAGGCCCAGATCCAAAAAGAGATATGAAATTCATTATCCCAAATTAGCCGGTTATTTGCTATGTTGTGACTCCTTCCAAAGACATTCGTTCCGTCGTAAATAGTTTCACCATGATCTGGCAAATACAATATTACGGATTCTTTGTCAACAAAACGTGAAACTATCTGATTGACAACATGGTCATTATACAACATCGCATTATCATAATCAGCTATAATCTGTTTTGCTTTAGCGTCCAAATTGAGGTCTTCATATTCTTTCACTGTAAATTTCGCCCATTGTTTTGGATAACGCTCTGAGTACATAACGTGCTGACCCATTAAGTGAAATATGACCAAATTATATTTTGAGTGATCTATGGTATTTCTAATACTGTCATAATCGCTTAATAATCCTTCATCATACTTGTGCTTGTTAGAATTTCTATATGTAAACAATGAATTGCTGATAGAATTAATATTCAAGAAACCTCCTCCAGAAAAATCAAATACATCCCTATCCTGTATTTTTGTAAATTGATTCGAAAGGAATGTAACCACATAACCTGCTTTTTTGAAAATATAAGGGAAAAAGATGGAAGAAGACCAATATCTGTTATCATCAATGTTGTTTAATGAAAATATATAAGGAATAATATCAGCTGTTATATTGTATGGTGTAACAATATTTGAAAAAAGAGTCAATTTACCTTGCTTTTCCATATTTTTTTGATAAGGACTCGTTTCTTTATCATATCCATACAATGACGAATGTTTACGTGCAAGACTTTCACCAATTATCAACACCAATGTTGGAGAACTGTAATTACAGCTATATATATCACATGACTTGATTGACATTAAGGCATCTTTTGAACACTGGTTTATAATCAGATTCCAATGTAATGAATATGCAAAACGATATAATGGCCTATAATTGTTTAATACAAAACGTGAACCTGATTGTATTAGTTCCTTTTCTTCTTCAAAATTTGCCGTCAAATATTTATATTGTAATGGTCTCGCATCTTTACAACTAAATCCGCAAAAGACAATAATAACATATAAGGCAGATATAATACATACTTTTATTGTATTATTATAACAAGATAATTTTGAATTTTCAAGTTTCGCTTTTGAATAATCTAATATCTTAACGAACCATTTGTTGCAAACAAAAAAAGCCCCCAAAAATAAAATCCATCCAATAATAAGGACAACAAAATATTTATTGTTGCAATAAGCACTAAAAAATTCCTTTGTTTCACCCCCATTAGTGTCTAAGACTAACTGCAATATAGAAGGAGTCAGTAGTGTACCGAAAAAATGACAAGTAAAAAATTCGCCAACAGCAACTAACGAACAAAAAAACAAGACGCACCATCCAACTAATTTCGACAATTTATATGGAAATAGCCCTACAATATATGCCAGGACAAAGGAATCAAAGAGTCCCATTTTGGCAAAGAACCAAATGTTATCCTCACTCTCTTCAAGATGGAATGAAATAAAATAAATGAGATAAAGAAATACAAAGAGAGGCGTTGACTTAACTAATGGCTTTAGGAAAAACCACTTGCAGATATTTGATACCACTACTTCTTTTGAACCAAATTTATATTTACTTGTCATAATGTCTTAGATAATTAAATATGATATTAAACTACTTATATATAATAAGTTTGGGAAACTTATATAAACGACTTGCTTTAGTAATCAGAATGGAACAACGTTTGAGTATAATAATTATTTTATCCCAAAAGCGGAAATGGGAACAACTGCATTTTTTATCAAAACGCATTGCATTGCCAAGCATATCGTAGCGAAACATGGAAACAGAGCGAGCGCAAACACACTCTACATATCTGTTTCCTGTTGATCCGGAAATTCCAATAATTTGGGGGACAATAAGGAAGGGATAATAGCTATAACGCTTTCTTTCAACAATCGCATCATATAATTTGTGCTCAAAGAACACACCATCGCTATCTGAGATTTTAATTGACTGCGGTAAGAACATTTCTGTAAAAAACAGACAAGGGGCAATGATTAATCGACTGTCTATCATATTTGAAGAAGAAAACAATGTTTGTATGACTTCGTTTCCTATTTGTTCATTATCCGTTATCAAACTATTGATATTAAATACCTTTAGTCTTCCTGTTACTTTAATTATCATAGTTTTCTCATCTATTAGGGAAGAGCGAGAGATTGCAGTTTGCAGAATAATGGCCTCGCCAAAGCCCTTGCCTTTCGACTTGTCGAAGTCATTGCCATTGAATGCTATATACTCCATTCTTCCTGACTCTATAAATTCAGAATACTCGTTGCTGATATCGCACATAGTATTCTCACAAAATACAATGGGCAGAATCGTCTCACTTAGATAGAAGTCAAGAGCTTCTCTGTACTGATTTAAACGTTCAGAGGTGTCGTTTAAGACGGTGAAAGGCATACCGCCGGGATTCACACACGCCGTGAGAAGAATTACGTAGCTCTGCATACTATTACAATTCGCCAAAACCAATAAGTCCGTTGTCATTTTGGTTCATGGCAGAACCGAAGCCCGACTGAAAACCTTGTGTTTCTAATACTGCACATTCTGGTGCCTTCAACTGATATTCTACCATGGGATGATGCATCAACAAATCAACATGAAGATATCCGCGTGTCAATATCTTGGGCAACTCTATAGTTTTACGGATATGAAAATCACCAGCAGGCAACTTCATCAGATTGCCATAATAGTGTCCAGGAGCAAATGTTGCAAGTGGCATCCCGTCCTTATTATTAAAGACAAGCATAACGTCTGTTGTTATAGGGTCTTCGTTATAACCTAATATTTCAATCTCCAGTGTCTTCTGATCTGATAATATTGTACTCTCTGCCTTTTCTGTACCATTGATGACAATTTTTTTTATTGTCATAGAAGGCTTTTTCCACTTTACGCGATCAATAATCTTTTCTTCAGATGAATGATTGCCTATCTGAAGATAATAGCGTACGCTCGACTCTATATCCCCTGAGTATTCAATACCACCATTCTTCATCACCACTCCCTTCTTGCACAAGCTCTTCACCGCCGCCATGTTATGGCTCACGAAGAGGACAGTGCGCCCCTCGCCGTTGGCCACATCGTGCATCTTGCCGATGGCCTTCTTCTGGAACTCGGCATCACCTACTGCCAACACCTCATCCACAACGAGAATCTCCGGGTCCAAATGGGCGGCTATGGCAAAGCCAAGACGGACTATCATACCGGAGGAATAGCGCTTCACGGGGGTGTCGAGATATTTCTCCACTCCGGCGAAATCGACTATCTCATCGAGCTTGCGGGTGATTTCGGCTTTGGTCATGCCCATAATGGAACCGTTCATGTAGATGTTCTCACGACCGGTCATCTCGGGATGGAAACCTGTGCCCACTTCGAGCAGCGAGGCAATGCGGCCTTTTACCTTTATGGAACCTACAGTGGGAGATGTCACCCGGGATAATATCTTCAGAAGAGTGGATTTTCCGGCTCCGTTCTTGCCTATGATACCAACCACGTCGCCTTGCTCCACATCAAAGGTGATATTCTTCAATGCCCATACAAACCGGCTGTCGCCCTTCTTCGTGCGGTCGTTCACCTCGCCTATCTTGAGATACGGGTCTTCCTTGCCACGGACTCTTGCCCACCAGCGGTTGAGGTCCTGGCTCAGTGTGCCTGTGCCAAACGTGCCAAGCACATACTGCTTGCCCACTCCGTCGAATTCTATTACTTTTCTGCTCATAACTATTCAATAATTGTTTCTCGGTTGCCAATCGTCTATTGTGCCCTTATCTGATGAGAAATTTATGCCAAGACATATAATCTTGCAGCTGTCGGCCATGTATGGCTTGGCATAGCCATTGTCTTCTATCTGCTTCAAGGCGGCAGCGGCACTGCCGTTGAGCTTGAACTCAAGGATATATACATATTCGGGACATTCAAGCACGCAGTCAATCCTACCCTCACTCGTCTCTTTTTCTACAAGCGTGTTGTATCGGCCGAGCATCTGCACGATGAGATAGAACGTGTATTGGAAATATCGCTCGCACTCAAAGGCATCTTGCTTGCGCTGGAAACGGTAGGTGACGGAAGATAGCAGGGCAGTCATCTGCTTCATGAACATTTCGACATCTCCTTTAAGAAGACTATTCTGTACTTCAATGACCCACGATGATGCATCTTGACGATACTCCTTAAAATAACTCCCAGCCAAAACAGAGATAAAGCCATGTCTTACCTCATTGTTTGGAAAATCAAGAAGATAAGTGTCCATTACTTCATTGTATGCCTTGATGGTGAGATAGCCGCTCTGATATATCATCGGAAGAGGTTGTTCGACATCGGCCTTGTAGTCAACGAACATCTCAGCGGAATAGTATTTGCCAATGAGTTCGTTGATGTTCTCATTACTGTGGGCAAGAAGCCGTACGAGATAACCAGGTGTACCCGAGGCAAACCAGTAGTTGCGCATGTCATTCTTCTTAAAGCAGTTAAGTATGCTGAAAGGATTGAAAATGCCTGTCATCTTGCTGCTGAAATGATAGCCGTCGTATTTCTTCGTCAACTCAGTGACCGTAGAATCATAATTCTTTCTTTTTTGGGCAGCAAGTGAATGGATAGAGTCGTCAAATACTGTTAGTAGCTCATCTTTTGTGATGCCACATAGCGATTCATACTGAGCGTCCATACTGATGTCATCGGGTTGGTTGAATCCGCTGAACACGCTCACTTGCGAGAACTTGGTCACTCCTGTGAGCATCACAAACTGCAGGTCTTCGTCGGCATCCTTGAAGACTCCGTAAAATCCTTTGAGGATGTTTCGGTTGTATGTCTCGTATGTCACCTTATCGCCATTATCATTCAGAAAATAAAGAGTTTTGTCGTCCATCACGTCAAGTAATGGCTTGTCGTATTCATCAATCAAAACAACAGTTCTCTGTCCCGTTTTCTCATGCGCAGCCTTAATTACATGTTTGAATCTTATGGCATAATCATCCGAGTTTGTCGTTTTTCCATATATTCGTTCAAATTCCTCAACATAATCAAGAATAACCTTTTCCAAAGTACTGAGTTGGGTAAAATTGGATGTACCAAAGGAGAGATGGAATACTGGATATACATTCCACTCCTTCTCAAGAGCATCAATCTTCAACCCCTTGAACAGTTCCTTCCTTCCGTGGAAATAACTACACAAAGTAGAAATAAGTAAGCTCTTGCCGAACCGGCGCGGGCGACTAAGGAAGAAAATTTTTCCTCCCTTAACCAAATTATATATCATATCTGTCTTATCGACATATACGTATCCGTCTTGGATTATCTGGCTGAATGTCTGTATTCCTATAGGGTATTTCATAATTCTACATTTTTAGTTTGAAATAAAGCTTAAATCACATCCATAAAATTCTTCTGCACGCGGTTGAAGACCACGATTCCCAACAGGAGGATAACGACGGCAAAAGCCAAGCTGTAGAGGAGATACGACCAGTCGAATACTCCGACACCGGTGAATCCATACTTGAACGTCTCGGTGATGGCAGTCAACGGATTAGCGACAATCAGCCATATCTTGTCGGGATAATTGTTCTTCATCACCGACAACGGATAAATGACCGGTGTGGCATACATCCATAGCTGGACACCGAAGGAGACGAGAAAACGGAGGTCGCGGTATTTTGTTGTCATTGATGAGATGACAAGTCCGAATCCGAGTCCGATGCAAGCGAGCATGGCAATGAGCAACGGCAGGAGGCATATCGTCCAGTTGACGCTGAATCCTCCAAGCGTTAAGGCATAATAGAGATACACCACGAGAAACAACAAGAATTGAATGCCCATCTTTATCATGTTGGATATGACGATGGAGAAAGGCACGACAAGGCGCGGGAAATACACCTTGCCGAATATCTGCTGGTTGGCATTGAACGTGTCGGAGCACTTGCTGATACAGTCGGCAAAATAGTTCCAGCAGACAAGTCCGGCGAGATAGAACACCGCTTGGGGCACCCCATCAGTGGATATGCCAGCTATGCCTCCAAAGACAAACATGAACATAACCGTGGTCAAAATAGGCTGTATGAAGAACCATACAGGACCAAGGATGGTCTGCTTGTAGAATGTGACTATATCCCTGCGGACATACATCATAAGAAGGTCGCGATAGCGCCACACTTCCTCAAGGTCAAGGCTAAAGAGACGCTGCTTATTGTCAATTATAATATCCCAATCTTGCTTCATTTTATTTTAGTTTTTACAATTTGAGCACAAAGATAGGAATAATTTTTCAATTGACCAAATAATTTCAGCTTTTTATTATGTTATTCCATTGATTTAGTATATGGGAAATATCAAAATGGCGGGAATAAGCCATTGACTCGTCTGACAGGCGCTGCCAGTCGTCAATGCCAGACATCTCGCTCATTGCCGCCGCGAGAGCATCGGCATTGCCACATTCAAACAGTCGGCAAAAGGACTTGCCCGACAATATCTCGGTGGAAATGGGGATGTCGGAGGATATGACTGGAAGGCCGTGGGACATTGCCTCTACGAGCACAAGCGGTTGGCCCTCCCACCTGGAACTCAACACATATACACTACTGCCGGCATAGTGGCTTTGTATGTCCTTGGTAAAAGGGGTGATAAGGATACGGTCGTGCAATCCATACTTGCTTATCATCTCGCGATACATGGATTCCTCTTCTCCCTCTCCCACTATTTCCAATGTCCACTCATCATTGGTCTTGGCAAAAAGGGCAAAAGCACGTATGAGGAGGTCAAACCCCTTGTGGCGCGGAGAAAACCGCCCAACTGACAGAAAGCGGCAGTGGGAACGGGAAGCATGTCCACGGGGTTGGAGCGTCAGTGGATTATATATGACCGTGGACTTTAGTCCGAGACGTGAGGCGAAATCCCTGCTGTCAGATTGTGACAAGACGACAATATCGTCAAGATGACGCATTGCTGAGGAAAAGAAAGACTTCAAACCGGGAAGATATGGAGACTGCTTCTCAAACAAGGCATCATAGCAATTGTGCATCCATCCGATTACCCTGCCCACATCCAACTGAGCGCGAACGGATGCAAGATGCAGTGACAGGAATGCATGCACCCCTATCACCACATCATAATGTCCATTATTGATTTTACGAACGAGCATCTTCTTGTATCGCGGCAAGAAGAAACTGCGGGCATACACCGATGCCGTAGCATCATTTTTCGGCAGCAAAGTCTTATAAAGGAGGCTTGCGGCCTTGCAAAGACAATATTGCATGTCATGGGGCGACTCATAATGAATATAGTCGAAATGGATATTGGAATCTCCATACCCATACATAGACATGTCGGGATTGAGGTCTGTTGATAGTATGCTCACGTCGTGTCGGACGGAAAGTGACTTTGCTATCACTGCCAGCACTCTCTGCACACCTCCAAACCCGAATACGGTATCGGCATAAAACAATATTCTCATGGCACGAGGAATTTATCGCCGCTTTGACGAATCAGTTCGCGTGAGTATCGTTCTGGATAGCCGGGACGCTTGGGACGCTTGCCAAGTCCATACTGGTCGCGCACGAACTGTCCGTTGACATCTTCCTTGACTACCATATCATTGTATTTCACAATGAGATAGGTGGCAAGTTGTTTCCATCTTGCAAGCATCTCCTCGGCCTTGTCGGATGTGTATCTCCCAAGATAATCAACCGCGGCCTGACGGTCAGTCTTTGACAGTTCTATCGCCTTGTCTTCCACTGCCATCTGTGAGGCGAAATATGACTGGTCGAGCGAGTCGCGCACTGCCTCAAGGCTGGCAAACATCTGGGCATAGCGAGGATAGACCATATTGCTAACCCAATTGCACACCCAAAAAGCGTTGTCCATTGAGAAGGTGATATTGTCAGCACCGGGGGTGTTATAGCATTTCGGTGCCTTGGTGGTGCAGCAATAAACTGGCGTGAACGCCACCATGTTGGCATCGTCATTACCAAACCACAGTATGCCGCCCACCTCACGTGGAAGCCAAGAGCGCATCTGGCTGACATACACAAATCCGCTTTGTTGTGTACTGACGGGGCGTTCATTGAAATAGTCCTTGCCGTCAACCTTGTAGCGCAATGGTGTCGGTCGGTAGGGCATCTCCCATATACCGCCGCCTATATCGCTGTCAAGGGCAAATGGTGTGCCCTCGTAATGATCGCGCATGGCCATCTCCATGTCATGCACTGACAGTTTGCGCTTGGGCACTATCCACAGAGGCATTGGCTTTGCATCCTTCACCCTTCCAGCCGCATAGTCAACATATTCCGACATACCATCGGCAAAGCGATTGAAGAATGTCCAAACGCGGGCCTCACAAAAACGGCGTCCGCCAAAGTCTGGAGCAGCATAGGTCTCACAGAAACTGAAGTCGGCGTCCTTGCCGTCGAACCATCCCATTTGGCGAGCATACTTTACCACATTCTTCGAATGGAGCACATTCTTCTTGTCCTTCATGTTGAAAGTGCGGATGCGGCTCTGATTGGCATGTGCACAGATGGCATCGTCAGGGACACGCAATGCGACCCATACGACGGAATGGCTACCTGGTCCGCATCCCATCATCTCCATAATCCATGCCTCATTGGGGTCACAGATGGTAAATGTCTCTCCCTCGGAGTTGTATCCGTAAGTCTCCGCCAAGGTGGTCATCACCTCAATGGCCTCGCGTGCAGACTTCGAACGTTGGAGTGCAAGATAGATGAGCGAACCATAGTCGATGATTCCAGTACTGTCAACCATCTCCTCACGTCCGCCGAATGTTGTCTCACCAATAGTCACCTGCCACTCATTGATATTGCCGATGACATTATAAGTCTCTGATGCCTGAGGTATCTCACCATGATATTGATTGGTGTCCCAATCGTATATCTGGACCATCTCTCCCTTCTGGTGCTTACCTGCGGGATAATGGGCAAGATGCTGAAACATTCCATAGTCATCGGCACTGTAGCTGCACATAACCGAACCGTCGATACTGGCTTTCTTGCCCACAATGAAATTAGTACAGGCCATTCCGGCCATGTTGCCGACTGACGCGAGTAATAGTCCAAGTATTATTTTCTTCATAACTTACACAGCCTTAAAACTCATGTCAAGTCCCTTGACGGAATGTGTGAGAGCGCCGACAGAGATATAGTCCACACCACATTCGGCATAATCACGGAGTGTGTCGAAGGTTATACCGCCACTTGACTCGGTCTCATACTTTCCTGCAACAATCTCCACCGCCTTTCTTGTGTCTTCTACAGAGAAGTTGTCGAGCATGATACGGTCAATACCGCCACATTCCATCGCTTCACGAAGTTCATCGAAGTTGCGCACCTCAATCTCTATCTTCAAATCGAGCCCCTTGGCCTTCAGATATTCATGACAGCGGTTGATGGCATTGGATATACCTCCGGCAAAATCCACATGGTTATCCTTGAGGAGTATCATGTCGAAGAGACCTATACGATGATTGCATCCACCGCCAATCTTCACGGCCTGCTTCTCGAGCATACGCATACCGGGGGTGGTCTTGCGGGTGTCAAGCACACGCGTGTGTGTACCTTCGAGACGGGCCACATATCTGGCTGTCATGGTGGCTATGCCGCTCATTCTCTGCATGATGTTGAGCATCAGCCGCTCCGTCTGAAGGAGTGAGCGCACACGTCCTGTGACAATCATTGCCACGTCACCCTTCTTTACTTTTGAGCCGTCGCCCATCATCACCTCTACCTTCATCTCGGGGTCAAACCGCCTGAATACCTCTTTGGCAATTTCAACTCCGGCGAGTATGCCGTCTTCCTTAATAAGGAGTTTTGACTTGCCCATGGCATCCTCGGGGATGCAACAGAGCGTTGTATGGTCGCCATCGCCGATGTCTTCGGCAAATGACAGGTCGATGAGTCTATCGACCAATTCTTCTACTTTAAGCATAGTTATTAAAAATAATTTGATTATTCCTTATTCAATTTTTCGTTTTTCTTTTTGTTATACTTTGAATGCCACAAATAAAACCATATACATGCGACAATCAATACTGCCACGCCCAATGAATAGCCCACTGTCTCTGGAAGTGCCAATGCCTGGTGGGATACAAAGAGAAAAGTGGAGCATACCGTGGTCATGAACAGGGCTGGGATGAGCGTGATGATATATGGCTTGTCGTGTATGACAAGATATACTGTTATCGTCCACAATCCGAATACCGCCAATGTCTGGTTGGCCCAACCAAAATATTTCCATACAGTATTGAAACCGTCGGGGTTGTCTATCTGCCAGAATAGCAATGCCAAACAGGCGAGAAACATCGGTATGGAGACAAGCAGTCTGTTGCGCACACCCTTTTGATCGAAATGTATCGACTCTGCCACAATCAGGCGGGCCGAACGGAAAGCGGTGTCGCCACTTGTGATAGGAGCTGCCACTACGCCCAATACAGCCAATATGCCACCCACGATGCCCAACCAGTCCTCACATATCAGATAGACCACCTTGGGCGCCGACGTTGACAGGCCGAGTTCCTTGGTGGCCTCAAACAAAGTGTAGCCGGCTGTCGGTTGACCATAAAAGAAATATGACGACACGGCTGCCCATACCAGGGCAACCACACCCTCGGTGATCATTGCTCCATAGAATATCGGCCTTCCCATCCTCTCGCTCTTCAGACAACGTGCCATCAGTGGACTCTGCGTGGCATGGAATCCACTAATGGCTCCACAAGCGATGGTGATGAAGAGACAGGGAAAGAGTTGGTCCTTGAAGGAGGGGTTGACTGTAAGGGCCTTGTTGCCAAGACCGTCCCATATCTCCGGTATGGCAGGCCATTTGATAGCGAGCATCACCATTAGTGCCACTGCCATGAACAGCAATGCTATGGCAAACAGCGGGTATATCCTTCCTATCAGTTTGTCTATCGGGAGCAAGGTGGCTATGATATAATACACGAATATTAAGATGACCCACATTGCTGTGGTGCCGCCAAACATCTCAAGTATTTCCGCAGGACTGTACACAAACACGGAACCGAGTATCAACAACAGAAACACCGAGAAAAAAAGAATGGCCTTATATGCGCCGGCTCCAAGATATTTGCCCACTATATGAGGCAATCCCGCACCTTCATTGCGCATGGACAACATACCCACCATATAGTCGTGAACCGCACCTGCAAAGATACATCCAAAGACAATCCACAGATAGGACGACGGACCAAACTTCGCTCCCATAATGGCGCCAAAGATGGGTCCTGTGCCGGCTATATTGAGAAACTGGACAAGAAAAACCTTCCAGTTGGGCATCACGATATAATCCACACCGTCGGCCTTTGCCACTGCCGGTGTGGTGCGGTCGTCGGGTGAAAACACCCTTTCGATAAACTTGCCGTAGGTCATATATCCCACGACAAGGGCTAATAGACAGATAACAAATGAAAACATAACTACAATGATTTATTATTATTTTCGGTTTCTTGCTTTTTATATTTCGCATGCCATACAGCGAATACACCCATGATGACAGCCGTCACTGCCAGTCCCAATGGATAGCCCACCACGTCGGGCAGTGAGAGCAGTTGGCGAGACACAAAGAGATATGTGGAGCAGACCACTGTCATGAACAGGGCTGGTACATAGGTGAGGACATACATCTTGTGCTCCCTGACAAAATACACGGTGAGTGCCCATAAGGTGATGGCGGAAAGACACTGGTTGAACCAGCCAAGATACTGCCACAACACACCAAAGCCCTCTGGATTGCTCACCTGCCACATCAAGAGTGAGAAGGTGAAAAGGAACAAGGGAATAGTGATGAGAAGACGGCGCTTGACAGTGCGCTGCTCAACCCTGATGAAATCGGCTATGATAAGACGGGCAGAACGAAGTGCTGTGTCACCAGTAGTGATTGGTGCAGCCACTATACCCAACAATGCCAATACTCCACCAAGCACACCAAGCCAATCCATACATACCATATTCACCACCTGGGGAGCGGGAGTCGAAAAACCACTATTGCCAACTGCCGGAAACAGGGCATAGCCTGGCTGGGGAGCAGCATAGAAGAAATACGAACCGATGGCTGCCCATATCAGTGCCACGATACCTTCCGTAATCATTGCGCCATAAAATATGGGGCGACCCAAACGCTCATTCTTCATACATCTACCCATAAGCGGACTCTGGGTGGCATGGAAACCGCTGATGGCACCACATGATATGACAATAAACAGACACGGGAAGATATTGTCCTTCAAAGAAGGATTAACCGCTACAGCCTTGTTGCCGATGCCATCCCAAATCTCAGGCATCGTGGGCCATTTGACAACAAGCATCACCAACATGGCAACGGCCATAAACAAAAGCGACATGGCAAACAAAGGGTATATCCTGCCGATAATCTTCTTGATGGGCAATAATGTGGCTATCAGATAATAAATGAAGATAACGACAATCCAAAAAGTCATGTCTCCCTTAATATTGCTCAAGATGACTGCGGGACTATAGATGAAGATGGCACCGACAACCATCAGAAGGAATACCGTCAACACAAGCATCGAGACACGCATTCTGCCGCCCAGATACTTTCCAATAACATCCGGAAGACCTATACCGCCATTGCGCATCGACACCATGCCGCTGAGATAGTCGTGCATGGCACCGGCAAAGATACATCCAAATACAATCCACAGATATGCCGAAGGACCGAACTTAGCGCCCATGATGGCACCGAAGATGGGACCTGTGCCGGCTATGTTCAGAAACTGAATCATAAAAATCTTCCAGCCCGGAAGAACCATGAAGTCCACACCATCAGCCTTTGTGATGGCAGGAGTAGGACGGTCATCGGGCGAAAACACTCGCTCAACAAACTTTCCATATACAAAATAGCCCAAAACAAGGGCCATAAGACTGACTAAAAACGAAATCATTGACTTTTTTATATAAAGTTGCACATATTTTCGTGCAAAAGTAACAATTATATTTGATATATGAAAAAAAAATCATAACTTTGCACGCAAAATAGAAAAAAAAATGAGAATTTCAAGCATTATGGCGTCTATTTGGGCCTTATTTTGCTGTTTCACGGCTGGGGCACAAGACATAGACCATCCTAAATACGAGGTAAGGGCCGTATGGCTTACTACCATTGGAGGACTCGACTGGCCACACACCTATTCACAGTCATCAGCCTCTACAATAAAACAACAGAGGGAGCTGACAGACATCCTCGACCAACTGCAACGTGCCAACATCAACACCATCCTGCTTCAGACAAGAATCAGGGCCACAACCATCTATCCCTCCAAATATGAACCATGGGACGGATGCATATCGGGACATCCCGGCAAGTCTCCTGGTTACGACCCGCTGGCTTTCGCTATAAAAGAATGTCACAAACGTGGCATGGAACTGCATGCCTGGGTGGTCACCATACCAGTAGGAAAATGGGACAAACTGGGATGCCGAACACTTAATTCCAGAAAAAAGGGAATAGCCAGACGCATCGGGGCGGACGGATACATGAAACCGGAAGACCCACGTACAGCCAACTATTTGGCGGACATCTGTGAGGAAATAACAAGCAAATATGACATCGACGGCATTCACCTCGACTATATACGCTATCCTGAACAGGTCGCCATACCACGTCAGAAACTATCATCTGCGCGCAATAACATCACACGTATAGTGAAAACCATCACTCATCGGGTTAAAGCCATCAAGCCTTGGGTGAAGATGAGTTGCTCGCCTGTGGGGAAGTTTGACGACCTTTCCCGCTACAGTAGTCATGGATGGAATGCATATACAAAGGTGGCACAGGACGCACAGGGATGGTTGAAAGACGGACTGATGGACCAACTATATCCAATGATGTATTTCAAGGACAACCAGTTTTTTCCCTTCGCCCTCGACTGGCAGGAAAATTCACACGGCAAGACTATCGGAGCCGGACTGGGCATATACTTCCTGTCGCCAAGGGAAGGCAAGTGGACATTGGACATGATCCAACGACAACTGTATTTCCTCCGCTCTGAAGGTATCGGACATGCCTTCTTCAGATGTAAGTTCTTGCTCGACAACACCAAGGGCATATACGACTTCGTATGCAATGAGTATAATCGCTATCCTGCGCAGATACCTCCTATGAAGTGGTCAAGACAGCCATCCCCCGCTCCACCACAAGACGTGCGCCTGACCACTGACGAATACAATCAGGAGTGGTTGGAATGGTCAGCCGCAAATAATGATGATTCGGAAGGGAAATACACCTTTTATAATATATATAAGTCAAGTGACTTGCCAGTTGATACATCCGACCCAAGACTTCTTGTCGTATCAAGGACCGCGGACACAAGGATTCCCCTACCCTGTGAGTCAAGACTCTTCGAGACCCACTATGCAGTGACGGCTATCGACAGATATGGCTATGAAAGCTTACCTATTTACATCACAAGAGAAGGAACATGGAAAAGATAATACTCGGCATAGACCCCGGAACGAATCTAATGGGATATGGCGTCATCAAAGTCAAGGACAACAAGGCTGAAATGCTCGCCATGGGTGTCATAGACCTTAGAAAATTCCCTGACCCATATCTTAAACTCGGTCATATATTTGAACGGGTCACCGGCATCATAGACTCATACCTGCCTGACGAGATGGCCATAGAGGCCCCATTCTTTGGCAAAAACGTACAGTCAATGCTCAAGTTAGGAAGAGCACAGGGCACTGCCATTGCAGCGGCAGTACACCACGGAGTGCCTATTCATGAATATGCACCTCTAAAAATCAAGATGGCTATCACCGGACAGGGACAGGCCTCCAAAGAACAGGTGGCTGCCATGCTCCAGCGTCTTCTCAGGCTCGACGAAAAGGAGATGTGCAAGTTTATGGATGCCACGGATGCCCTCGGGGCGGCATACTGTCATTTCATGCAGATGAACCGACCAGAGACTTCTGGACGACACTATAGCAGCTGGAAGGATTTTGCCATCAAGAACAAGGAGAAAGTGAGGGGAAATTAATTATTAGAAGACTGTATATTGATTATTGATAATATTTGTAATATGCAAGAGATTATTAAAATAGAAAATGGAGTGACAAGAATGGAGGAATGGAGAATGGCAGAGCCAGTCAACTTCACCCTGTGTGATGGAGAACACATTGCCATTGTCGGACCTAACGGAGGCGGAAAGTCAATGTTGGTGGACATCATCATCGGACGCCATCCACTTGTCATGACCGAACCGCATTACGACTTTGCGCCAAGCACCAAGCCATTGGCTGCCGACAACATCAAGTATATCACATTCCGCGACTCGTATGGTGACATCGATGGACAGTACTTCCTGCAACAGAGATGGAACCAGCATGAAATCGACGAGGAGACACCAAGTGTGGGGGCGGAACTCGAAAAGGCATACCATATCGCCGGCAAGGATACACCGGAAAGACGCAAGATGCAGGCACATCTTTACGAACTGTTTCATATCCGTCACCTGCTTGACAAATATCTCATACTGATGTCAAGCGGCGAACTCCGCAAATTTCAACTCACGAAGGCCTTACTCTCCGAACCGCGCGTGCTCATCATGGACAACCCATTCATCGGACTGGACAGCGAGACACGTGACCAACTGAAAGAGCTGCTCACCGCACTCGCACATGATCACTCCCTGCAGGTGATACTCGTGCTGTCAAAGACCGACGACATACCGTCGTTCATCACTCATGTCGTGGAGGTAAAAGACATGCGCGTCGGAGAAAAGCAATCTCGCAAACAATACATCGAGACACAAAAGCCTGTACCTTCAAAAGTGCTGACCGACGAAATGGAAGACATCATCATCAATCTGCCATACAAGGACAACGACTATCATACTACTGAGGTGGTCAAGATGAACAAGGTAAGCATTGTTTATGGAGAACGCACCATACTGAAAGAGCTCGACTGGACTGTAAACAATGGCGACAGGTGGGCACTAAGCGGACAGAATGGAGCGGGAAAAAGCACCCTGCTATCACTCGTCTGCGCAGACAATCCGCAAAGCTATGCGTGCGACATTGCTCTTTTCGGTAATGCACGCGGTTCTGGAGAGAGCATCTGGGACATCAAGAAACACATAGGATATGTGTCACCGGAGATGCACCGCTCATACCATCGCGACATACCCGCAATACGAATTGTGGCAAGCGGGCTTAAGGACACCGTGGGACTATACGTGCGTCCCGACTCATCGGAATATGACATATGCCGGCTATGGATGAAGATATTCGGACTGGAAGGCAAGGAGAACACGTCGTTTCTCAAACTGTCGAGTGGCGAACAGAGACTGGTTCTTGTGGCACGCGCATTTGTAAAAGACCCTCAACTGCTCATTCTCGACGAACCGCTCCATGGGCTTGACAATGTCAATCGACGACTGGTGAAGGATGTCATCGAAGCATTCTGCCTACGCCATAACAAAACGCTTATTATGGTGACACATTATAAGGAAGAACTGCCCAAATGCATCGACCACAGCATCTTCCTACGAAGACACACATAATATACCCATTCGTGATTATTCCAATTGGCTCTATCTATAGTCGTAATAATACCAGTAGGTGCCCGAATACTGTTCGAGCACCTTTATTTTGCGCTCACCGGCAGACTTGCCCGTTGACTCCAACTTCTGCATATCATTATAATCCGTGTCCATCACTGTATTATGATAGACAGCAATCGGATTTGCTCGACGATGGCTGTACAGTGTGAGTGCCTCACGATAGTGCTTGGGGAGTGTATCGTCAATCTTGCGAGTCTCCACCAACAGCTGTACAAAACCGTCAAGATCCTTGTCTATCAACATTCCGCACAAACGATAGTCAACAACCACGTCGGTGGCCTGTCCACTCTTGACTATGGCATTAATATAATCATGTGTGGACATGCCCTTGCGCGGTATTGCCCCCAACATCTTATATACGGAATCAGGCGAAAGCTGCATCAGCCGCGCATCACCAGTCTGAGGGACGATGTCAGAGGATGTGCCGGCAACTGGATATGAGAACAATCTTTCTCCCAACATCCCCTGATGGGCAAGAGCGAACACACGCAACATGGTGAGTGAGGCGTCAGTCTTGTCGGATTTCTCACCCACTGTAAGTGCCTTGTCATAATCACCTGCCATAAGACAATGCTCGCACTTCATACGATAATGGAACACATCATTGGAATTGGACAGACAACCCACACCGATCATCATTACACACATCACTGACAAATTGGACCAATATAGAGCAGAATGGAATGGATGAAACGACTGTTTTGGCGGAAGAACCTTGCTTACGGCTATTATGGTCATGACCCATACAGCCAGCAAAATCGGTCCACCCCAAATCCATTTACCGACTTCGAAATGACCGTCAACTTCCATATCTATGTCGGTGAGAAAAGCCAACAACAAAAATGACGGAAGATACGTGAGTGCATAAAAACGGCTGTCTATCTTTGACACAATCCTACACAATACCTTCTGAACAAGTATGAGAACCAACGGTATCAATATAGCTCCAACAGTGCGGTTGTAGATTGTCTTGCCTCCACTCAATACATACTGAGTCTGAGAAAGTGTGTCCGCCTGATAGAAATAGACATACACAAAGGCAAACACGCAAAAAGCAATAGCACACACCGCCCTCAGTGCGGTGGTGCTATTGCTGAATATGTCATTGGACATCCTTTCGGTCGCCAAACTTCGTTTTTTCATTATCTGGAATGATTAATTTTTCTTCAATACCACTGCCGAACGAGCTGGAATATATAGTTTCAGCCATTCCTTGTGGTCATCGACATACAGAGGGTCGAAATTTGTAAGATGCGTAATACTGTCATCTGCCAGACCATTGCCTCCAAATTCCTTTGCATCAGTATTGAGCACAACGTCATACGAGCCTGTCGGCACAAGGAAACCATAATCAGTAAACGAGCGGTTCGGACTGAAGTTGAATACGAAAATCAAGTCACCACGCATAAAGGCGAGCACTTGGTCGCCGTCATTATGCCATATCTCCTGCACCGGGGTCTTGGGGAAGTTACGCTGACTCTTTATCACCTTAAGCATCTCGCGGTCGAAATCGCCGAGATAATGATAGTCGAGTTCCTTGTTATCCACCAGATTCCACTGTCTGCGTGCATACTTATAGCTCCATCCGTTGCCTTCTCTCGGGAAATCAATCCATTCTGGATGTCCAAACTCATTGCCCATAAAGTTAAGATAGCCTCCATTGATGGCAGCGGCAGTCACAAGTCGTATCATTTTGTGCAGGGCAATGCCACGATGGGCCATATCATTCTCGTCGCCCTTCTTAAAGTGCCAGTACATGTCGGCGTCAATGAGTCGGAAAATGATAGTCTTGTCGCCCACCAAAGCCTGGTCGTGACTCTCGCAATAACTTATGGTCTTCTCATCAGGACGGCGGTTTTTCACTTCCCAGAATATCGAACTCGGTTTCCAGTCTTCGTCTCTAAGTTCCTTGATGGTCTTGATCCAATAGTCAGGAATGTTCATAGCCATTCTATAGTCGAAGCCATAGCCTCCATCCTCATATTTTGCAGCCAGTCCAGGCATACCGCTCACCTCTTCAGCGATGGTGATGGCATTGGGGTTGACCTCGTGTATAAGTTTGTTTGCAAGTGTGAGATAGCATATGGCGTTGTCGTCCTGATGACCGTTGAAATAGTCAGGATAGCCACAGAAGGCCTCTCCCAAGCCGTGGCTATAGTAGAGCATTGAGGTGACACCATCAAACCGGAATCCATCAAAGTGGTATTCCTCCAACCAGTACTTACAATTGGAAAGCAGGAAATGCATCACCTCATCCTTACCATAATCAAAGCAGAGGGAATCCCATGCCGGATGCTCATGGCGGTCACCGGGATAGAAGTATTGGTTGGGGTCGCCTGCAAGGTTGCCCAATCCCTCCATCTCGTTTTTCACAGCATGAGAATGTACAATATCCATAATCACTGCTATGCCGTTTTTGTGTGCAGTGTCTATAAGTTCCTTCAAGTCCTCGGGGGTGCCAAAGCGACTTGATGGTGCAAAGAACGAGCTTACATGATAGCCGAAGGAGCCGTAATATGGATGTTCCTGAATAGCCATCACCTGAATACAATTGTATCCGTCTTCGATAACGCGGGGAAGTACATTCTCTGTAAACTCCTTGTATGTTCCAACCTTCTCGGCATCCTGTCCCATACCCACATGACATTCATATATGAGAAGCGGATTCTTATTGGGCTTAAAGGATTTCTTCTTAAATACGTATGGATTTTCGGGCGCCCACACCTGCGCTGAGAATATTTTTGTAGTATCGTCCTGCACCACCCTGCGACACCAGGCCGGTATGCGTTCGCCCTCACCGCCATTCCATTTAACTTTCATCTTGTAAAGGTCGCCATGCTTCATCGCCTTGGAAGGCAACTTCAGTTCCCAATTACCGGTACCTTCTATTCTTTTTAGCTTGTACTTTTCGTTTTCCTTCCATTCATTGAAGTCACCGATAAGGTAAATCTCTGTTGCATTGGGAGCCCACTCTCTAAAGACCCATCCTCTTGCAACTTTGTGAAGACCGAAATAGAGATGGCCAGAGGCAAAGTCAGAAAGTGTGATTTTTCCTTTTTTTGTGAGTTGCTCTAATTTCCACTGTGCGTGATCATGTCTTCCCTTGATGGCAGCCTCGAAAGGCTCAAGCCATGAATCATTCTTTACCAGTCCGATATGTTCTGGAGCTTTTGGCTTTGCTGTCTTTGTCTTTGCGGCAGCAGTCGTCTTTTTTCTTGTGCAAGTTTTTTTTTCAGCCATAACCTGTGTAATATTAATTTGTCAACTAATTCTTTACCTTGAATATTGCCTTTCGTATGCATTCCTCATTGGAGATACATGGTGCATGTCCGTCCTGTGGGAAAAATATGGCAAACATACCTGGCTTACATGTCACATATTCAACCACGGGAGCCCCCGGTATGAGAGTAAGGTCCTTGGCGGCATTGTATTCTGCATCGGGCAATTCCTCTCTCGGTGTATATCCGTATGTTTCGCTGCATGACAATGGTATTTGGATGTCTATCATCTCGTCATGTGTCTCCATGACTGCCTCTTCGCGAGTTTTACCCTTAGCTAATGCGATATTGACAAAAAGGTCCTTGCCTTTTATCTCATGCTTGCCTTCGGCAAGGCCATTTAGATCGTTGTTGGCGATAAAAGTCAACACATCCTCAAATAAAGGATTGAGCTTTGCATAATAGCTCAATTTTTCCAATGAATCTATTATCATAACTGTTATATTTTTATTGTTGCTTAAGCTGTTTCTTATTTTTATGTCACTTGTAAATCAGTTTTCTCGCTTCACGGTTCTCCACCCTTGCGAGTAGGAGCCTGTGGCTGTTACGTTCCCGTTGCGGTCTTTTTCCACAAAATTTCCGTCACGCTTATTATCGACGTATGAGCCTTCAAATCTTTTTCCGTCCTTGTCTTCCTCGATAGCGGGTCCGTTGCGTTTGTCATTCTTGAAAATACCCTTGAACTTTGACCCGTCGGCAAAATGGATTATAACCTCTCCATTCAGTTTGCCAACCTTCCATTGTCCCTCATAGACATCTCCGTTTTTCATGACGAGCTTTCCCTGTCCATCCTGTCGGTCGGCTTTCCATCCACCTGAATAGACATCACCGTTCTTCCATGTCAACGTGCCTATGCCTTCTTTGTCTCCTTCACGGAATTGTCCGGAATATTTGTCTCCATTGGCATATTTGAATATACCCGAACCTGTGCGTTCGCCCTGGACATAGTCTCCTTCGTAAACATCGCCGTTTTTGAACTTGTATATTCCCTTTCCGTTTTGAATGTCATTTTTCCATTGTCCGATATATACATCACCGTCACTATAGTGGAATGTGCCCTTGCCCGAACGCTGGTTGTCCGCCCACTGGCCCTCATATACCGAACCGTCTCCCCAGTCAAACTTGCCTTGTCCGTTTTTCTTATCGTTCAGCCAATTGCCTTTGTAATATGCACCACTGGCAAAGGTATATGTCCCCTCACCTGTACGTTTGTCTTGCTTCCACTGACCTTCGTATTTGTCGCCATTGTAATAGTACATGATACCTACACCTTGCTGGTAGTCACGATACCACAACCCGTCATATCTGTTGTTATTTGCAAAGTAGTATATACCTTTGCCATGTTGTTGGTCTTGAAACCATTGACCCTCATACTTCTCACCGTCTGCAAAAGTATATACACCATAGCCCTCACGCTTGCCTTTGGCGTATTGTCCTTCATACCAGTTTCCGTTTTTATAGGTGGCCTTACCTTTGCCATGTGGTTTGCCGGCCACCATTTCACCTTTGTACTCCCCGCCATCCCGGGTAGTACATGTACCCAATGTGAGTTTTTGGGCTGACATACTAATGGAGGCTGTGACCATCAGAAATATTGAAAAAATATGTTTGTACATAATCCTTATTATCAGTTTTATTGCGCCAAAGTTACGCTTTTTTTCTCTAACCGCCAAACATTTATCTTATTATTTAGATTATTTAGCATTTAAACACATAAGCTGAATAGTTACACCTAAGCATAATAACAAAATTATCCCCGCGATTCACATCGGGGGGATAATAACAACACAAACACAAAATATAGTCGGCAATAATTGCCTAAACTACTTTACCTTTATATTTAAATCTGTTCTGATTAAAACGAATCCTTCAACAACTTAATCATTGTATTCCGTTTTCACGGAGTTTCTTCTGCCAATTCCATGCTGACTTCAGTGTGTCCTCAAGACTGGTCTCGGCTTTCCATCCCAGCACCTCATTGGCCTTCTTTGGGTCTGCCCACACCTTTTCAATGTCACCGGCGCGACGTGGAGCATAAGCCCAGTTGACTTTAACTCCCGTAGCACTCTCAAAGGCATCGACAATCTCCTTGGTGCTCACACCACGACCCGTACCTACGTTAAATACTTCAAGCTTCTCGCTATCGGTATCAAGAACTCGTTCCATAGCTTTCACATGAGCTTTTGCTAAGTCAACAACATAGATATAGTCACGTATGCATGTACCATCAGGAGTGTTGTAGTCATTGCCAAACACCTTCAGTTGCTCACGTATGCCAATAGCAGTCTGGGTCACGTATGGTATGAGGTTCATAGGAACACCATTTGGCAGTTCACCTATTATTGCCGATGGATGGGAACCAATCGGGTTGAAGTAGCGAAGCAAGATGGCCTTGATGGGGGCACCGCTATTGATATCATCACGTATGATTTCCTCATTAACTTGTTTGGTATTGCCATAAGGACTTTCAGCGGGCTTTATGGGTGCATCCTCAGTAACAGGCAAGTTTTCGGGATCTGGCTGACCATAGACTGTACAGCTCGAAGAGAAGATGATACCCTTAACGTCATGCTTTGGCATAAGCTCAAGCAGATTGATAAGCGAGGTGAGATTGTTGCGATAGTACAAAAGGGGCTTTTCGACACTCTCGCCTACTGCCTTGCTTGCAGCGAAATGTATGATACCCTCTATTTCGGGATATTTGGAGAATACTTTCTCCATTCCTTCATAGTCACAACAGTCAACCTGCTCGAAAGCAGGACGAACACCAGTAATCTTCTCTATTCCATCAACCACATTGGCATTGGAATTGCTTAGATTATCCACAATTATCACCTTATAGCCGGCATTAATAAGCTCGACTGTGGTATGAGAACCTATGAATCCGGTTCCACCTGTTACAAGTATTGTCTGTTTCATATAACACTTAGTTTTGAATAATTGACGTGCAAAGATAGCAATAATTATTGAAGTGACAAAAAAAAGGCGGTTATTTTTAGAATAAGCCACCTTTTTTAAGTTATGTTAATTGTTTATTCCAGTCCAAACAGTGTTTTCAAACCACCATCAACTCCTGAGAAGCCCATAAAGGCAAGGCTTAGCAATCCGGCGGAAATCATGGTTATAGCTACACCGCGCATGCCCTTTGGCACATTCACTAATTCCATCTGTTCCCTGATACCGGCAAATACTGTCAAGGCCACACCAAAGCCAATGGCTGTTGAGAAGGCATAAACAATACTCTCAACAAGCGAATAGTCCTTTTGGATGACGAGAATTGCCACACCAAGCACAGCACAGTTGGTGGTGATAAGAGGGAGGAAGATACCAAGCGCCTGATACAGCGAAGGCGAAACCTTCTTCATCACTATTTCTACCATCTGCACAAGTGAGGCTATGACGAGAATGAATGCTATGGTCTGAAGATATTGCAGGCCGTAAGCGTCAAGAACGAGTTTTTGGACAAGCCATGTCACTATTGTCGCCAAGGTGAGGACGAATGCCACGGCAGCACTCATTCCAAGTGCTGTATCGACTTTCTTGGACACTCCGAGAAACGGACAAATACCAAGGAATTGCGACAGAACGATATTATTGACAAATATCGCGGAAATGAAAATCAATATATATTCCATAATCATTCACTTTTCAATTTGTTAATCAAAGCTATCAGATAACCTAAAGAGATAAATGCTCCGGGAGGAAGTATGAAGAGAAGCACATTATAGGTCTCTGGCATAAGAGTGAAACCGAACACACTGCCTGCACCGAAAAATTCGCGCACGGTGCCCAAAAGGGTGAGTCCGAGGGTAAAACCCAGTCCTATGCCCACGCCATCAAAGAAGCTCGCCAATGGCCCGTTCTTGCATGCAAATGCCTCTGCGCGTCCCAGGATGATGCAGTTGACCACAATCAATGGAATAAACAGCCCCAAGGACTTGTTGATTTCCGGAAGATATGCTTTGAGCGACATTTGGAGTATTGTCACAAATGATGCTATGACCACCACGAACACTGGTATGCGCACCTTGTCGGGGGTGAGGTTCTTGATGAGCGACACAACGATGTTGGAGCATATCAGCACAAACATCGTGGCAAGTCCCATTGACATGCCATTGATGGACGATGTCGTAGTGGCAAGTGTGGGACACATTCCAAGGAGAAGTACAAACGTGGGATTCTCCTTGACGATGCCATTCGTTATTATCTTTATATAATTCATACTTGTTTACAAATTAGAATTAATGCTTGTTGATTACATAAATCAGTGCGCCTTTCCGGTGGCTCCACTATTGCCATCCTGGCCTTTGTCCTGATGGGCATATACTTGGTATGCCTGATTGACTGCCTTAAGGAATGCGCGCGAGGTGATGGTCGAAGCCGTGATGGCCTCTACGTCACCACCATCCTTGTTGACTGTAAGTGGCTGTTCACATGTCTTGCCGATTATGCTGCCCTTGCCGTCCTTCTGGAACCACTTGTCTGCCTTGGCTCCAAGACCAGGTGTCTCGGATGCCTGAAGCAATGTATAACCAAGGACCTTGCCATTGGTGTCAAATCCCACAAGCACCTTTAGGTCGCCACCGAATCCCATTGTGGTCGATTCCACGGCGGCACCGAGGAAGCCTCCATTCTTGTCGGCTGTCTTATGTACCACGAAAGTCTGTTCCTTGCCGTCAATGCTTTTGCGGAGTGTGTCATCTGAAGTCACAGTGAGACTTGTGGTGCCCATCACTTCCATGATACCATTGGCAAGCGCCATCTCATTCTGCTTTCGGATTGGTTCCTCCGTGGCGTGGTTAATCCAGGCAAGTAGCGCACTGGTGATGACTGCCACTGCCACGAGCACCATCACCATATTGGTAAGTGTTGATTCCAGTTTTTTCATTTCTTTGATACCTCCCCGAATCGTTTTGGTTTAACATACGCATTAATAAGAGGTGTAAACGCATTCATTATCAAGATTGCGAACGACATTCCCTCTGGATAGGCACCCCAATTGCGGATGACCACCGTGAGGACACCGATACCCACTCCATAAACCAACTGGCCCTTTGAACACATCGGTGATGTGACATAGTCGGTGGCCATGAAGATGGCACCAAGCATAAGACCGCCACTAAAGAGCACTGCCAACGGATGAGCGTATGCAGGATTGGCAAGATGGAGCAGCCCGCTGAGCACAAACACCGTGGCGAGGATGCTCACGGGTGTATGCCACGTGATAATGCGGCGCCAAAGCATGAATGCCAGGCCAAGGAGAAGTGCGAGAGCACACACCTCACCGAGAGAGCCAGCACCAGTTTGGCAATTGTCGGGCAAGCCGATAAGCATATTGAAACTGCTGGGCAATTGTTCGAGCACGGATGGGTCACCGCTCTTTATGGCCCACTTCATCACTGATAGTGGTGTGGCTCCGGTCTCTGCATCAAGATAAGAGCCCAACTGTCCTGCCGTGGGCCATGAGGTCATTTGTGCAGGAAAGCTGACCAAGAGGAAGCATCGGCCAACAAGTGCCGGGTTGAAGATATTACATCCAAGTCCTCCGAATGTCATCTTGCCAAGGCCTATGGCGACAAGTGCACCTATGAGAATAATCCACACGGGAAGATTGGATGGAAGATTAAAGCCTAACAGAAGGCCTGTCAACACTGCCGAACCATCGCAGACGGACACTCGCTCGTTGCCGAGAATATATTTGTTGATGGCCCACTCAAACACCACGCAGGCCAATACGCTTGTCATACACACCACCACGGCTCCTAATCCAAAATAGGCAAACGACACCAACAATGCGGGAATAAGGGCGATAATCACACCGTACATATTCTTTTCCACTGTGTCAGAGCCGTGAGCGTGAGGCGACAATGATACGATTAACTTATTCATCTTTATATATATTTCAATTGTTAAATGACAGTTATATAATTACACATGACATATAAGAAGCTATTTCTTTGCATTGCGGATGCGGATGATACCCATCACTGTCTGCTTGCCATTACGGATATTGTCGAGTATGGGACGATGCGATGGACATGTGAACTGGCACGAACCGCATTCTATGCACGAGACAATATCCTCTGACTCTGCCCTGTCCCACATCTTCTTTGCCGAAAGGGTGGCAAGAAGATAAGGCTCAAGCCCCATCGGGCATACATTGACACACTTGCCGCAGCGTATGCAGGGATCAGCCGGCTTGCGACGAGCGTCAGCACCACTTAGTATTGTGATTGAGTTAGTACCCTTGCACACCGGCACCTCGTCGGTGGTCAAGGCGCGTCCCATCATCGGTCCTCCGGCAAGTATTTTATTGTCGCCGTCAGGCATACCGCCACAAATGGCGATAAGATCCTTCATCGGAGTACCCATACGCACAAGATAATTACCTGGCTGAGAGAGTTTTTTACCTGTCACGGTAGTGTAACGCTCGAAGAGAGGCTTATTCTTCATCACTGCCTGATAGACAGCATACGCTGTACCCACATTCTGTACGATAGCACCTACATTAACGGGGATTGCCGGAGGAGCCGGCACTTGACGTCCTATCACCGCATCCACCAACTGCTTCTCACCACCCTGAGGATAGCGCTGCTTGAGCGGCACCACCTCTATCCTACTGTCAACGGCATTGACCTTTTCAGAGAGCAAGGTTATGGCAGCCGGCTTGTTGGTCTCAATACCGATATATCCCTTTTCCACCTTCGCTGCTTTCATGAGCAATTGCAACCCTACAATAATCTCATCGGCATGCTCCATCATCAACCTGTAGTCGGACGTGATATACGGCTCACATTCCACGGCATTGATAATAACACACTCAGCCGTGGCACCGGGAGGAGGACACAGTTTGATGAACGTCGGGAAACCGGCGCCTCCCATACCTGTCACACCGGCACGCTTGATACTGTCAACAATCTGTTCCGGGGTCAGGTCGGGACGGTCGGACAATGTCACCAAGTCGTCACTGCGGTCAATGCTCTCGTCCCATTCATCCCCCTCTACATTAATAATAATTGCAGGCTTGCGGTATCCCGAAGCATCCCAAGCGGAGTCAATCTTTGCCACTGTGCCCGAAACCGACGAATAAATTGGGGCAGAGACAAAACCACCCGCCTCGGCAATCATCTGACCAACCTTCACCTTGTCGCCCTTAACCACAACGGGCTTTGCAGGTGCACCAATATGCTGAGACAGAGGGAATACGGCTGTCTTTGGCAGAGGAGCCACCTTTGTCGCCACCTCATGAGTGAGCTTGTTTTCCTCTGGATGTATTCCTCCAATACTAAATGTTTTTATCTTCATTGTTATCTGTTTTTTTCGGTTGTGGAAAATTTACTGCCTTGATGGCACCCGTCGGACACACCTTCTCGCACTTTCGGCATGAACGGCATTTCTGAATGTCGATATATGACAAGTTGCCCTCCACCGTAATGGCACCAAAGGGACATTCCTTCTCACACTTGCCGCAACCTATACATGCCACGGCACAAGCTTTTTTGGCTGCCGGCCCCTTGTCACGGTTCATACAGTTGACATACACACGACGTCCCTTCGGACCTTTCTTGCGCAGCTCGATAATATGACGAGGACAGGCCTTTACGCAAGAACCGCAAGCTGTACATCTGTCCTCATCCACCTCTGGAAGACCTGTTGCGGAATTAATCACAATGGCACCAAACTGACAGGCGGCAACACAATCGCCACACCCCAAACAGCCATATCCGCAGGCAGTCTCACCAGCTGCACAGGCATTCATTGCAGAACAAGTCCGCAAACCGCAATACTCTACAGTCCGTGGACGGTTTTCACACGTTCCGTTGCACCTCACCACAGCCACCATCGGGTCTGTGTTGGCAACAGCCATGCCGAGAAGGTCAGCCACTTGCGTCATCACGTCAGCACCACCGACAGGACAATTCAGTCCGTCAAGACTGCCATTGTCTGCTGCCTTCACAAGTGCATCAGCCATTCCGCTGCATCCGGGAAATCCACAACCGCCACAGTTGGCCTGTGGCAATACGGCTGACACCTGGGCGATACGCGGGTCTTCCTTCACAGCAAACTTTTTGGAGCATACATACAGGATGACAGACGCCACCAAAGCGATCACTCCAAGTACAATCACTGCGATAATAATAAAATTCATAATAAACTAATATTTTTTTTAATTGTCTTAATCTCGCTTGTTTTACTAAATTGCATTGTCCGTCTTTGATATTCCGAACCGCACCTTTGACTCTATATGATTTCTCATAAGAAAGACCAAGGCATAATAAACAGCCACCGAGGATATCCCGGACAACGCAGCGACCACATCGTCACCAGTGACTATTCTCACTGTCAGCAATACCCCCACCATCACGGCCAAAGGAAAGGCAAACCCCACCATCACGGCACGATGGGCAGCATCAGAGGACACGGTGACCAGCACCTCCTCACCTATTTTATATTTGTCTGACTGTGGGGTCATCACCTCAATAATTTTTTCCTTGCTCTCAGATGCACTGCAATGAGCTGACACCTTGCAAGAGGAGCATGCCGAAGCCTGGTGAATCATCACCGAAACACGTTCTTTGCCGATGGTCTTAACGACACCTTTATGACTGATTTCGCTTTTCATCAAGTGCAAAGGTACGACTACTTTTGCAAATATCAAACAAAAAAGCGCATTTTTTTGCAAAAAACTTCGTAATCGTTTGCAATTTTCGTTTTTTTTATATACTTTTGTCCTTGCAAACTGAAAAAGCATTAAGAATCATGAAGAATTCAGAACAGACAATTCAGCAAGTTGACCGTGCAATCAATAAGATTGCCGACAAGTTTCCAAAGGTGAATGAACCCACAATATTCACCGACATCCACATCCGTGTCAATCAGGAGACAGGCGAACTGGTGGCTTATGACGATGATGACAAGGAAATAACAAGAGTAGTCATCGAACAATGGATCAACAATCAGGACGATGACTTCTATGCTGAGATTACCAAGATGCTTCACAAGCGCCTCGACCACCTCAAGCGTCAAGTGGAAGGCATGTCCATCATCCGCCCTTATTCATTCGTGCTTGAAGATGAAGACAAGGAAAACATCTCTGAGCTATATGTCGTGGATGACGACACGGTGATTATAGACCCCGACCTTATGGAGGGGCTCGACAAGGACCTTGACGACTTTCTTGAAAAACTGCTGAGCGAGTGAACCGGTTCTCTTTATTTGTGGTGGCAGCAATCATTCTCTTTGTTGCCAATTTAGCATACGGGTCGGTGGACATCCCATTAGGCCAGGTTTTTTCCATCCTCACAGGCAATGGTGCGGAAAAGGCAAGTTGGCGATATATCGTCATTGAGTCGAGGCTTCCCCAAACAGTATGCGCCTTGCTTTCCGGTGCATCTTTGTCAGTCAGCGGACTCATGCTTCAGACTGCCTTCCGCAATCCTCTTGCCGACCCGTCAATCTTTGGCATCAGCAGTGGGGCCGGATTGGGGGCGGCGGTGGTAATGTTGATGTTCGGAGGGAGCATGACGTCTGGTGCATTGTCGTTTTCTGGGTTTACCGCGGTTTTCCTTGGCGCATTCATCGGTGCGATGATTGTGATGGCTATAATATTCTTTTTCTCAACTATCGTTCGCGGCAACGTGATGCTTCTTATTCTTGGTATTATGATAGGCTACATAGCATCGTCATGTATCAGCCTGCTCAACTTCTTTGCCACAGAAGAGGGTGTCAAGTCATACCTTGTATGGGGCATGGGGTCGTTTGGAGGCGTCTCATTGTCTTATCTTCCTGCATTCTCAACAGTATGCTTCTGCGGACTGTTTGCCTCCATACTGCTCATCAAACCGCTCAACATACTGCTATTGGGCAAAGACTACGCGGAGAATTTAGGCATACGAACCACGGTGGTGCGCAATTGGCTTCTCATCATCACGGGGGCACTTACATCCATCGTCACCGCCTTCTGTGGCCCAATCTCGTTCATAGGCCTTGCCGTGCCGCATGTAGCACGACTATTGATACACTCGTCTGACCACAGGCTGCTGATGCCTGCCTCCATGCTTGCCGGCAGTGTTGTAGCCCTGCTCTGCAATCTCTTCTGTACAATGCCGTCACATGGCGGCATAATACCTCTTAATGCCGTCACACCAATCATTGGTGCCCCGGTGATTATATATATCATTCTCAGGAAGAAATAAAATCCTTTAGAAGCAATGTGTCAGCATCCTTAAGAAACTGACTACGAAGGCGTATGGCTGACAACATAAGATTTGTGTTGACACACGAACGGTTCCACGCCAACTTCCATCTGCCCAACGACTCCAGTCTGTCTATCATCACTCCTAATGACAATTTGTCAGTACTTATGGCCGGAACAAACCTCGACGGCTCCCCTTTCTCATCTGAAGTAATCTCGATTGCCACTCCTGCATCCACAAGACGGTAAAGGAGGTCATTGACCACTCTGATTGGTACATTGCTTGCATCCCTCAACTCATTCACCGTCAAGGGTTTTCCGCCTTCATCAAACCGTCGGCAGAGATATCCCATTATAGTGGCCGAGATGAGTATCTGAAAGCGATGGCTTATGTCCTGTGATGTGGTGTTGAAATCGTAATAGTCGAGGTTCTGGCTCGTATAGCACAATTCAGCCCCAAAGAGACATATTGTCCATGATATCTGAACCCACAACATAAACATCGGCAATGCAGCGAACGAACCGTATATGGCATTGTATGACGACACCCATATCTGGGAATGAATATAGACAATCTGCAAGGCCTGCATAGCCACTCCCGCCATTATTCCCGGAAGTATGCACGAACGGATGCGCACGTGGGTATTGGGCATGAATACATATAGGCCCACAAACAATGCCGACATAAGCACAAACGGATAGAAGTCGAGCAAGGAGTCATTGACTGTGGCTATGAATATGCTCAATCCTGAGGTTAGGACTATGACTATGGGGATGAGGAATATCATAGCAAAATAATCTGTAAACGTACGGAAGATGCTTCTCTTTTTCTTCACCTGCCATATATCATTAAAGGTGGCCTCTATATTGCTCACCAGCATCATCACCGTGTAAAGCATGAAGACCAGACCCACACCGAGGAACACACCGCTTTTGGTATGTATCAGATAACTGTTGACAAATCCCACTATAACATCTGCCACCTGGGGCTGCGAGCGCAATGCGTCCCTAAACCATATCTCTATATATTTGTTATAGCCAAAGCCACGCGCCACTGCAAACACCACCGCCAATATCGGGACGATAGCGAGCAATGTGGAATAAGTGAGAGCCGATGCACTGCTCATAACCCTCTTGGTGGTAAAAAACCTTATTGCGAGCAATACTTTCTTCACCACTTCAAGAAGAAAAATTTTCATTGGCGACATATTCTCCTCCGACACCCGCCATATACCATCCTTAAGAAATATTATTGTCTCACGTATTTTCATTGTTTCGTTAATACTAAATTGAAGAATATAAAAAAAGCACTGCCCCTATAAGCCGGGTTCTGTATCCTTATAAAAATAAGGTGTCTGCCATTTATCTAATCCGCATGTCACCACACGGCCTAAGCATTCTACCCTCCACCGTATTGACATCTTTTGAAGTCAAACTCGGACGGGCAACCCTCCAACGGTGGTTTACATGAACTTGCAGCTCCCAGCCGGCACGGCCAACCGATCACCCGGCTGCCGGTGGTCTCTTACACCACCTTCTCACCCTTACCTATCCCTCAATGGGATGCGGCGGTTGTTTTCTTCTGCCTTACGCCTACTGTCGCCAATAGCTTGCATTTTCACAAGTGGGACACCCTATGCTGCCCGGACTTTCCTCTCGCCATACCATAAAAATGACCAGCGGCAGACCAGGACAGTGCTTTCGAAATGCAAAAGTAATAAAAAAAGTACAAACAACCAAACAAATTTTGTTTTTTTTCTTTTTTTCAGTGTTTATTGTCCAAATTCAAAGAGTGGTTAATGGTATTGGGCGAATTGTTAAATTGTAACAAATATTTACGACAAATTGTCAGTTTTCCAATTTTTGACATTATATTTGCACAGGATTTCAAAAAAGAAATAAGTTTAATATCATAAAAGAAAACAGACATGAAAAAGATTGTTAATTTTATCCTTCCTGCTATCAGCCTCGTGGCTATAGCTTTCTCATTGGCAGCATTCAATAAGGCTGAAGCAGCTCCAAATGCTGCTCCCGCTGCCGTTGCAGGACAACCAGTTGACCTTACTTATGCAGCTGACAAGGCCCTGCCATCCGTCGTTTATATCAAGTATGTGCAAAACAGCAAGATCAAGACCGTGGATGTACAGAGCGACCCGTTTGCCGACTTCTTCAGCGACCCGTTCGGAGGGTTTTTCGGACGCGGCAACGGTGGCACACAGAAAAGGCAAATCCAGACTCCAAAGAAGGAGGCTGCCGGTTCTGGTGTCATCATCTCCGCTGACGGATATATCGTCACCAACAACCACGTGGTGGATGGAGCTGACGAACTGACAGTCACTCTGAATGACAATACGGAATATTCCGCACGCATCATCGGTGCCGACAAAACGACTGACCTTGCACTCATAAAGATTAATGGCAAAAACCTACCTGCCATCACTATCGCCAACAGCGACAACCTGAAAGTAGGTGAATGGGTGCTTGCCGTCGGCAATCCCCTCGGACTGAACAATACAGTGACTGCCGGTATAGTAAGTGCAAAAGCCCGCTCCCTCGGAGCCAATGGCGTGGAGTCGTTTATCCAGACTGATGCTGCCATCAACCAGGGCAACTCCGGCGGTGCTCTTGTCAATACCCGCGGCGAACTGGTTGGCATCAACGCCATGCTCTACTCTCCCACCGGTGCTTACAGCGGATATGGATTTGCCATCCCAACAACCATCATGAACAAGGTGGTCGATGACCTCAAGCAGTACGGCACTGTCCAGAGAGCACTTCTCGGTATTCAGGGTGGAGATGTGAAGAATTGGGTTGACGCCCAAAAAGACCAGGGCAAGGAAGTTGATCTCGGCACTATGGAGGGTATCTATGTAGCCAAAGTAGTGGACGACGGTGCTGCTGCCGATGCCGGTGTACAGGCTGGCGATGTCATCGTTGAGGCTGATGGACAAAAGGTGACAAAGATGGCGGAGCTTCAGGAGCTTATGGCAAAGAAACGACCGGGTGACAAATTGTCACTAACCTACCTTCACAACAAGAAGCGTGTCACAAAGACTATCACCCTTAAGAACGAACAAGGAACCACCAAGGTGGTACAGAAGGCTGACCTCGACGTACTCGACGCATCCTTCCGACCTGTAACTGAGGACACCAAGAAGCAGATGAATATTAGCTATGGTCTCGAAGTGCTCAAGGTCAACAAGGGCAAACTCAACGATGCCGGAATAACACGCGGATTCATCATTCAGAAGGTCAACGATGCATCAATCAAGTCTATCGACGACCTGCAGAAGGTGGTCAAGGACGCATCAACAAGCAAGGAGCCGGTTCTTTATATCCAGGGTATTTACCCAACGGGCAAGAAGGGTTACTTTGCTGTTCCTCTACAAGAATAGACGGTAATATAGTTAAAAAATACGAAAAAACGGAGCACAGTTTTGGTGTTTCCGTTTTTTTGTTATAGTTTTGCACTTGATATGGACTCCTAAGCGAGTCATGCCTGTAACAACTAAATATGAGGACCAAGGAATGAGACAACTTAAGATCAACAAATCAATCACCAACCGTGAGAGCGCATCCCTGGAAAAATACCTGCAGGAGATAGGCAAGGAAGAATTGCTCTCGGTGGACGAAGAAGTGGAATTGGCGCAACAGATACGCAAGGGAGACCGCAAGGCCTTGGAGCGACTGACTAAAGCCAATCTAAGATTTGTTGTCTCCGTAGCTAAACAATACCAAAATCAGGGGCTCACACTCTCCGACCTGATTAATGAAGGAAATGTGGGGCTCATCAAGGCTGCTGAGAAGTTTGACGAAACTCGCGGTTTCAAATTCATATCTTACGCCGTATGGTGGATAAGGCAAAGCATCCTACAAGCTATAGCCGAGCAGAGCCGTATAGTAAGGCTGCCTCTCAACCAGGTTGGCTCGGTCAATAAAATCAACAAGGTGCTCAACAAGTTTGAACAGGAAAACGAAAGACGTCCCTCCATTGAGGAGATTGCGGCTTCAACTGACATTCCTGAAGACAAAATTGACGATGCTCTCAAGGCCAACTCACGCCACGTGTCTGTTGACGCTCCCATATCAAGCGACGATGACGGTGGCAGTATGCTTGACATTATGGCTGACACATCAGCACCTGAGGTTGACAAGGAACTACTTTTGGAGTCTCTACGTGCTGAATTGCGCAAGGTGCTTGTCATACTCAAGGAGCGCGAACGAAATGTGGTGAAGGAATTTTATGGCATAGACTGTCAGGAAAGGACTCTTGAGGAGATTGGGGCGAAATACAACCTCACCCGCGAGCGGGTAAGGCAAATACGAGAAAAGGCTATCCGCAAGTTGCGCATGAGCACCAATAGTCAGGTGCTCAAGACGTTCTTGGGAAGTTAGGCATCATTTATATAAAGTAAATACTATAATAATCATTAGGATGAAATTTTTGAAATTAGCCCTCGTGGCATTATTTGTTGGTTCAGGAACAACCCTGCACACGTATGCCAAAAGCAAAGTAACACCTTGCTATATTTTTGGTTTCTCTGCGTCATTCGCTGATTCCACAGTCTATTTTACTGACATTCAAAAACTTGACAGTACTTGGTTGGACACCAAGACCAAGTTTCTATTAGGCAGGGAAGAGTATTCTCTTCAGTTGAAGCAATACTTCAACGATATGAAAAAGCCAAATCGCACATGTATCGTTATGTTTGCCACTGACAAGAAGAAAATTGACAAGAAATATAAGAAACTAAAGGAAACTTATACTGTTAAGGCTAAAGGTGGATATGATGTTCATTATCTCAACCACGGGGATTTTACTTTCCAACCTGTATATATGGGCATTGAGGAAGAAGAAAAGTCCGAAGGAAAGGAATAGCCTTAACTCCATATCTTTATATCCACTTTACAAAAATCCCACCCTGAGTTGACTCAAGGTGGGATTTTTTCTATCTGAAAGTGGAATACTTTTTTTACTTTTCAGTGTAGTAGGAGTGGTTGCCGTAGTAGGACTTGCCGTAGTAGCCGTAGCGGTAACCATAACGGTAGCCGTAGCGGTAACTGTAGCGGCCGCCGGAGGACTCTGTGCCGTTGAGGATGAGACTCAGGTTCTTGAAACGGCGG
>JAXEKN010000082.1:0-6590 GCA_034101015.1 Prevotella sp. | reverse complement strand
GGCAATGAAAAAGAATACTGACGATGTGAGGAAGAAGATGGAAACCACGACTGATGCAAAGAAAAAGGAACGCATTTTGGAAGAGTACAAGTCGAATAACGCAGAGGATATCAAGTGGGTTGAGCAGTTATTCCAGACTCCCCATGCAAAGCAAGTGGTAAAAAATGTATTATTCCTTCAGGAACTTGACACATATATGAATTGTATTGACTCTCTCGGCACTGACGATACCATGAAATGTATATGGGCTTCAAGGGTTGCACACAGGGAATTTGACAGTGAGCACAAGGCATTGGCACCTGAATTGATGGATACACTAAAGACCTTAATCACTATTCCCGATGTCTATAACGACTTGATGAAAAAGAATGAGTATTACATTGCCCTCGCCAACCGCCAGTTGGACAAACTGGTGATGAAGACCGGCGACGATGTAGCTGGCATGACCGAGGGCGAGGAGATACTGAAAAAACTGCTTGAGCCATACAAGGGAAAGATTGTGCTCATCGACGTGTGGGGCACATGGTGTGGTCCTTGCAAGGCAGCCCTCTCTCATTCGCAGGAATTGTACGACCGACTTGCCAAGTATGACATCCAATATGTATATTTCGCCAACCGCAGTCCTAAAGATTCTTGGGAGAACGTAATCAAGGAATACAATGTGACAGGCCCCAATGTAGCCCACTTCAATCTTCCCCAAGAGCAGCAATCGGCTATTGAGCGCTATCTGAAAGTCAACAGCTTCCCCACCTACAAGCTCGTTGCCCCCCAAGGCAATGTGCTCGACATCAAGGTCAGCCCCTACAATCTTCAGGCTTTGGAGGAGGTGATAAAGCAGTTGACAAACTAAATGGACCTAAGTTGTGCAAATATGAAGAAGATATTATTGACACTAATGGGCTTATTATGCATTGCCATAGGCGTGCAAGCCCAGAAGAAGGAGAAGAAGCACGGACTTTACATTCGCATGAATGTTGTGGATTATCTCACTCGTGAGGCGGTGGATTCCGTGAAATGCTCACTGCTCAGAAGCGACAGTACGGAGATGAAAAGCGAGATGGTGAGGAAAAACCAATGGGTAGGCACTGAATATAACGTAAACATCGACTCGGTGGGCAACTATCTTATAAAGTACGAGACTCCTGAATATCAGGTGAGATATATCCCATTTCAAATAAAACGGTTTCATAAGTACGAGTATTATCGCAAACTGAAAGATGTGGCTCTCAAACGACTGCCAAAGAAGCGTGAGGTAGTGCTCGACGAGGTGGTGGTGACGGCATCGAAGGTGAAGTTCTATATGGACGGAGACACACTGACATATAATGCCGACGCATTCGAACTGCCCGAAGGCTCTATGCTCAACGCACTGATAAAAAAGCTGCCCGGAGTGGAGTTGAAGAAGGGCGGCGAGATAACCGTCAACGGCAAACGCGTGGATGTGCTGATGCTCAACGGCAAGGACTTCTTCAACTCCGACCGCGAACTGATACTCGACAACCTGCCATCTTATATGGTGACGAAGGTGCAGTCGTATCTGAGAGTACCGGATAAATACAAGAACACGTCGATGGCAGAACATGTGGAAAAAGAGTCGGTGCTCAACATCCGACTGAAACGCGAATACGCCAAGAGTTGGGTGTCGAACGTGGAGGTGGGAGCAGGCAGCGAAAGCCGTAAGCTCGGCAGACTATTCGGATTGCGATTCACCGACAAGTCGCGCCTCTCCATCTTCGGCAACACCAACAACCTCAACGACGACCGCAAACCGGGTGAACAAGGCGACTGGACACCGCTGCAACAGTCACAAGGACTCATGACCCTCTACGACCTTGGCATTGAGGGCAAATATGAGAACGAGAAAGACGGTTTTTCAATAAATTACAACGGTTCGGGAAGACTAAAATACACTGACAGCGAAAACGACAGTCACAGCGTCAACGAGAGTTTTCTTGAGTCGGGCAACACTTATGGCAGGAGCGTGAACAACTCGTTTGGCAAGAACTTAGACTTGTCAATGAGCAATAGGATATACCTCTTGTCGCAAAGAAGTTTTATGGGACTTAAACACATCAATGTTAATTTCCACAATGACATAAAATATCAGGACAGGAGCAACTGTGCCCAAGGCGCAAGTGCAACATTCCTTGAGGACATTGGGGAAAGACTGGGCGAAAATTGGACAGACAGCATACTCAATCCTAATGCCGGCTCACTGCTACGCAAGTATGCCATAACACGCAACCTCACCCATTCAAAGGGCGACGGACACACTATGACGTCACAGACGTGGAGTTCACTGCATGCGTCACCAAAATATAACGACAGAATCGACATAGGCCTTAATTGGGAACATAATTACAATGAAGAGAAGAATGACAACTTCGACCATTATCTGCTTGAATATCCACAAAAGGGCAGTGATCAGGACGACCGCCGCAACAGGTACGACGCCACAAAATCAACAAAGCAGGAGTTTCGCATCGAAGGCTTATTGGGTTGCAGGCTTGGCAAGGAGAGATACCATTCTATATATGCCGGAATGAAATATCAACACAACAGCGCAGAGAACAACCGCTCACTCTATCTGCTGAACAGACTAAAAGACTTCGACGGAGAGCTTGGCACATTGCCGTCGATGGAGAGAATGGAAGAGGCAATGGACAGAGACAACAGCAAATGGAGGAAGAATAATGAGGACATTATTACTCCTAAGTTTCAATACCAGTATGACAAATGGATAAAGAATGGAGTGTTTCTAGCGCTTATGACACGCTTCGGTTTCTCCAATACAAACAACCGCCTGCATTACATCAGCAACCAAACAGACACCACTATTACAGACAACAAATGGGCATGGGAAACTAACATGATTTTTATGCTGCAAAACTTTGAAAAAGGCATGAGTTTCAGGATTGCATATTTTTCAAGCAAAAACATTGCCCCACTCGAACAGAAGTTGCAGTTGATCGACAACAGTAATCCGTTGTACATAACACTCGGAAATCCTGACCTTAAGGACATGCGTTTCCATACAATTTCGTCATATTATGCCAACAGATGGGGCAAGACCTTGTTTAACACAAGCATGAACATGTATGTAACGCAGAACGCCATCGCCATGGGAACTGTGTATAACCGCACCACGGGCAAGACAACCGCAAAGCCGGAGAACGTGAACGGCAACTGGAACATAGACTTCAACTCGGAGGTTGACTTCCCCTTGGTGAAAAGCGACAAATGGCGACTGAAGGTGAAACCGTCGTATAAATATTTGCATAATGTTGACCTTAACGGTTCCAAGGATAGCTATACCACGGAGATTGTTAAGGCAACGCGCTCGGTGGTGAATACACATAACATCGGAAACGGACTGCTACTCACTTGGCGGGCATCCGACAAGATGGAGACAAGCCTGAAGGGCGACATCACCTATCGACACTCAACAGGCAACCGCGAGAACTTCGCCACCATCAATGTCACCGACTTCAACTACGGCTTTGCCACTCAGATAGAACTGCCATGGAACATTCAACTCGCCACCGACCTGACGATGTATCAGCGACGAGGCTACTCGTCATCTGACATGAACACCGACGAACTCCTGTGGAATGCCCGACTGACCAAGCGATTCTTCAAGGGCAATATCCTCTTGCAGTTTGATGCCCTCGACATCCTCGGCCAACTGAGCAACGCCCGCCATTTCGTTAATGCCCAGGGCATGACCCAAACCTTCTACAACGTCATTCCCCGCTATTGCATGGTGAGACTCACATGGAGATTCAACAAAAAGGCTAAGAAGAGTGAAGAATGAAATTACTGTTTCAGACTGCCTATCGGCACTACCATAACACCGTCCTGGCGGCGGTAAGCATATTCGCCTATGGCGGTAAGAACCATCATGAATGAGGGTGATTTCATGCGATCGGTGTCAATCTTTGAGGCGAGCTTCTTTAGGGTTGTCGCCCCCGCCTCAATAAGGCTGTCGCCCCCTAACTTTATCTCTATCAAGCCATATCTGCCGTTGCGCAGATGGACAATGGCATCGCACTCAAGTCCGTTCTTGTCGCGAAAATGATATACTTGTCCATCAAGTGCCTCGGCATATACTCGCAAATCACGCACTGCCATTGTCTCGAAAAGCAAGCCAAAGGTATTGGGATCGTCCAAGAGGTCGTCGGGACCAAGACCTAAGGCTGCCGCGGCAATGGATGGGTCGGTGAAATAACGGGTGTCACTGGTGCGTATGGCAGTCTTCGACCTCAGATTCGGATTCCATGCCGCCATATCCTCGATGACAAAAATGCGCTTAAGGGCGTTTATATATGAAGCGACTGTTGCCTCGGTAGTGTCGGAGGCCTCGTTTGCCTTTATGTCGGCAAGGATAGTGCCCACGGACACCTGGGCTCCCTGATGGCGCGAATAGGAGCGCATCAGGCGACGAGCCAATTCGGCATTTCGCTGCACATCATCAACACGCGAGATGTCACTGCGGTATACCGACTCCACATATTCTCTTGCCTCAATCAGTGACGCCCTCTCACTACTTTTAAGCGAAGCCTTAGGCCAGCCACCACGACATACGAGGAAAGCTATACGACGTATGTCAAGAGTACTCGTTCCGTCAACCTCTCCACCGTTGGAGAACAAACTGCCAAGACTCACTTTGCCAGAAGAATCGCCTGACTCCCAAAGCGACATAGTGCGCATCTTTATCCAGCCAAAACGACCTGTACCTGTATGAAATATCTCGGATGTAGAGGCAGGAACAGCCGAACCTGTAAGCATAAACTGCCCGTCCTCGCCACGATGGTCAACCTCAAAACGGATGGCATCCCACAATTTGGGGGCGATTTGCCATTCGTCAATGAGTCGCGGTGTGTCTCCTTTCAGCAAACGTTTGATGTTTGTAGAGGCCATGGTGAGGTTGCGTTCTTTTATCTCCGGGTCTGCCATATAGAGCACACTGCGTGCCTGCTGCTCGCCTGTAGTGGTTTTGCCGCAATACTTCGGACCCTCTATCAGCACAGCTCCCATTGCCTCTAATTTCTCTGCCAAGAGACTGTCAACTACCCTATTTTTATACTGCTTCATATTTTCAATTTTCTATTCGGCGGCAAAGTTACGAATATTTATTGATATTCAGCATATTAATAGGTATAAAAAATGTTATATTATGCCATTTGGCCAATTTTCATTATAGTATTTGGCCAATTTTCATTATGGTATTTGGCCAATATTATAAATGCGAAGTTAAGATAATATTTCCATATCTCCAAATAAAAAAAGGAAAAGTTGTGGTTTTTGTTTCAATTTGTTGTGAATATATTGGCGCAACGAATCGACAGGCAACTGGGACATAGCCTTCCTCGGCGACTATGCCATATACGACTGCAAGATATGAGACATATCTAATCCCAACATAAAAAGATAGACGAACTCTACTCCCTCCATCCCATGCTCTCCACCCGAGTGAAGAAAGAATCTTCAATTTTCTACCTAATAATTTGGATATTTCGAATATTATTCATAACTTTGCCGCAAGAATGCCTTAATCATTTTTCTTATCGTAGATGGTGACTGCTTTGTATGAGCGATAGCAATGATTATAACAGAATTATTCTTGACGATATAGTATATAACATTTGGCAGAACCAAAATGTACCTGATAACATAATTATCAGAAAATGAGAGAGAAGACAACTTCGCATCAAGTATTCCTCTTTCTGGATATGACAACAATTGATTTACTTTTTGACTGATATTCAATAATGTCTTTTGAGCTATTCTATCACCGTATTCTTCTTCGACGTAAGACAATACATTTCTTAATTGCTCTTTGGCAAGACTTGACCATACTAATTCCATCCTCTTTCTTTTTTAATCTCTTCTATCACCTGAGAATGAGGTATGCATTTACCCTCACGGTATTCTTTGATAGCGAACTCCGCAGCTTCCATCAGCAAATCCTGAGGTATGACATCTGAATAGGTATCGTAAGTGGATTCTTCATCTATTACGACCCCTTTAAATTGTCTAAGCGTATTGAGCAGTGCAGGCAATATGCTTTGGTCTGAAATGTTTAATGTCAATGTTGTCATAATATTCCATTTTGTTTATGAGTGCAAAGTTAGGATATTATTTCCATATCTCCAAATAAAAAAAGGAAAAATTGAGTAAATTGTTTCTATTTGTTGTGAATATGTATCATGTCAGACAATTATCAGACAATATATTTGCATGAATAGATGCTCATCGACGTGTGGGGTTTAGTGGAAATTGCACCGGATTTCTATTATGAGGAATGTGTAGATACCCCTGATTATCCCCCTTATATCACAGTTCATCCCGACAACAAGACTTTTGTGTCAATAGATGGCAGCTTATATTTTAGGGAATCAGGCAAATTGGTTATTGACAGTGAATATCATGGTAAAAGATATGAATAATAGGCGCACCCGACAAACCCTGTGGGGAGGGCGCACGGATGCTAGCCCAAAACTGTTGCTATACGATACATGAAGAAAGGGATGTCTCTGACTCCTTTCACTTGTGCCCGGAAGCATTTGATCTTTGAGTTCAGTGATTCT
>JAXEKN010000067.1:0-3834 GCA_034101015.1 Prevotella sp. | reverse complement strand
GGAGCAACATGACATACTCGTCGAGAATGGTTGGAGTGATTGTCTCTGGGTCGCCCTTCATTTTTTGACGATCAGGGAATTCACGACAGATAGCATCCCATTCATCGATGATGAAGAAGAACTGTTCGCCGGTGGATTGATGGATGGAAGAGAGAACATCCATAAGGTCGGAGTTGTCATCATATTCCACATCGGGAAAAGTTTTCTTCAGTTCATTTGTCATCTTATCTTGAATATTCCTCACGATATTCTTCCGCAATTCTGGTCGTGCGGTGAAGGAAGTGACATCAAGATAGAGCACATAGAATCTGTTGAGGAAAGTCTCGAACGACTTATCCTGCTCTGCTTTCAATCCCACAAACAGTTCACGAGAGTCGCATGACTTGTCGTAGTAGGCACACAACATCTTTGCCGCCATCGACTTGCCGAAGCGTCGGCTGCGGGTGACGCAACTATAGCGGCGCTCAGTGTTGAGCGTGGCATTGACTAATGGAATCAGTGATGTCTTGTCAACATATTCACTGTTCACGATGTCACGAAACGCATTATTACCTTTATTTATATATGTGCCCATAATCTTTAGACTGTCACAGGAGAGATAAGCCTGCAATCGTTTGCAAAGTTATATAATAAAAATGAAATCACCAAATAAATGCGGGAAAAGATAATCTTATTTAGATAAATTGTGAGAGAGAGAAAGACATTTCCGCAACATCCACTGTCAAAGCGGATGTTGCGGAAACGCTAATAAATGATGAAGGTGATGGATTAATCCTTATAGAAATCACCTGCGTTATACAGTTTGTCCATCGACACCTCGTTGGGCTGCCATATTCTGATCTTAATCTGCGGCTCATGCCATTACAGCGGTGACATGCTTTTCAATTGCCTTTATGTAACCATCGAGTTCTTGAATATCTTTTTGGGTATCTCCTCCAACACTCCCGACATCTCGGCATCACCACGGGCCTGCCCCTTATACTGATATTCAATATCAATATGGTATATGCCCTTGGCATCATAACCAGGTATCATTTCTATCATACCTCTTCCGTCCTTAGCCGTTCCCTGACATTCGGCACGACCATCAAGATATGTATAGTCAAGGCTCGACACCGGCTTACCATTATAAGTGAACAAAAAGTCAACGCAGTCACCGTCCTTTTTGTCGTATTCCACCTTTACATCATCCATTATTGGGGATATCTATAGTGACTACATCTCGACAAGACACATGCCTTTGTTGTCATTAACATCAACGAACGGATAAGAGAGTAAGCCCAATAATAATATTGCAAGGACATATCCACCTTTGCCCTCTGCAACGACTCATCGGCAATGGCAATCATGTCCCTTGCCTTTGCGATACGATCCTCGTATATTTTAGACAATTCCGAGCGCTTCATATAACGGCGGACAATCACTTATAAATAAATCTATTGTCTATAGTTTTCCTGCCTTTTGAATATCTATTACAACTCCATTTTTGATTTGTGGAACACCCATATGATCACTCAATGGTCCTTCAATAGTCAATGTATCACCTTCTGATATACCAAGTGTTTCAAAGCAATAAATTCCCGAGTTGTCAACCGTCCCATAAATATAGATTTCTCCTGTATCATCCTTTAAATAGTAATTGCCATATTTAGTATTGAGTATTGAAGTGCAGATACCCTTAATTATATATTTACTGCCCATTACACCATTCTCTATTACGTATGAAATGGATTGTATTTCGTCACTTGTCAAACCATTAATTGAATACAAATAGGCCTTATTTTGTACTGTCTCAGGAGTATTGCCATAATAATTGACCACTTTTCCACATATAACGACTTCATCGCCTATTTGTATTTGTATTTTCCCCGAAGTATATTTTTGGTTGCCTAAATGTAAAGCACGCCACACCTTAAACGAATTTGATCCAAATTCGGCAACTATTGTTTTGAACTATCTCTATCGCATATATACGAAAAAAGGCGCAGGTGCCTGTTTCTTTATATGAAAACGTCTTTCTCAAATATATGACCGCCCGCTCACCCACAAGGGGCTAACGAGCGATGCTGCAAAATTAAGATTATTTCTCGATATTCGCAAATATTTAGCTAAGAAAGTTTAATTCATTAACATTATTAAACAAAGGATGTGGGGAATATGACTACCCCACCCTTTCAATCTTACAGGTATGCTGCTTCGTCTCCTTGTCGTAGTTTATACCCACAAGCAGTATCTCGCCAGTGTATTCCGCCAACTTTGCAGGATATTCCTTACGCTTTATCTGGTCGATGGCGGTGTCGGCAGAATGATTGAATTTCAGTTCGATGACAAGGGCGGGCTTGCTGACGTTGCGGCGTGGAATCATCACGAGGTCGGCATAGCCCTTGCCGGTGGCATACTCGCGATGGATGACATACTCGTTCTTAGCCCATATATAGGCTACGGACAGCACGCAGGCAAGAGAGTTCTCATCGTTGTAGGAGAGGATGCTCGTGTTCTCGTCGTGGGCAAGGTCGATGGCGCGTGCCACGGCTTGCTCGTTGCCCGAGATGGTGGCGGCGAGAAGATTCTTGGAATTCTGTATCGTCTTGATTAAAGGTTCCCAGGATGTGGCCTTAATGGCATTGTTCATCTCGTCAGCCACCTCCTTGTTCGGGATATAACACTCTTGTGTATCACCATCGTATGCCAAATAGCCGAGATGTATCAATACAGTGAGAACATCATTCTTGCTCCTCACAATATGCATGTCATTAAGGAACTCCGTTGTGTCAACATCTACGTGTTCCCCAGCCAACATACGTATGATGTCATCCTTCAGCCCTTCGAAATTCATTTGGATGTAGGTAATGACTGAATCGTATGCACCAGTGGTTGTCCAATAGCTTTTGCACACTCCACGCTGCAAGGCTTTTATGACAGAATATGGATTGTAAATGGATTTCTCTCTACCGATAGTATATCCGTCATACCACATCTTAAGCTCTTCCATAGATGCGTTGTAGCGACTCACTAATACCTGCACCTCATCCTTATTGAATCCAAAACACGGGGCAAGATAGGCGGGGTCAATCATAGAGTATTCATTGAAGTTGTTCAATGCCGACTCGGTATTGTATCTTTTAATGGGAAGAATACCTGTGAGATAGGCTCCGGCAAAGACCTTGTCTGAATCCTGGGTTTTGAACAATCGGCGTAGCAACATCACATACTCGTCCCAAATGGTCGGAGTAACTGTTTCGGGTGCACCTTTCATTTTCTGTCGTCCAGGGAACTCACGACAGATGGCATCCCATTCGTCGATGATAAAGAAGAATTTCTCACCCGTGGCGGTATGGATAGCTGAAAGAACTCCCATAAGATCCGTTGTCTCCGAATAGTCAACATCCGGGAAATTCTTTTTTAATTCAGAACATATTTCATTCTGAATGTTACGCACTATATTCACACGCATCTCAGGACGTGCAGTGAAAGAAGTCACGTCAAGATAGAGCACACTGTATTTGTTTAAGTATGTCTCGAACGTCTTGTCTTCCTCAGCCTTCAAACCACGGAACAGCTCGCGCGAGTCACACGACTTGTCATAGTATGCGCACAACATCTTTGCCGCCATCGATTTGCCGAAGCGGCGGCTGCGGGTGACGCAGCTATAGCGGTTCTCGGTGTTGAGAGTGGCATTGATTAATGGAATCAGGGCGCACCCGACAAACCCTGTGGAGGAGGGCATACGGATGCTAACTCAAAAACTGTCGCTATACGATACATGATTGAAAATAAGTTAGTACCTTTGCACTATGAATCGTAGCAGCAATAAAAATATGTATGAAGGCCTTG
>JAXEKN010000063.1:0-20098 GCA_034101015.1 Prevotella sp. | reverse complement strand
TCCTCACGGCACCCTTTGACAGCGTGTATATCGGAACTTTGGTACCGGTACCATCAGACCGATATGAGCGGTACCACGCTTCCGCTACGCGCGGTACCAACAGACCGCTACAGCGGTACCATTTGGGCGATATTCTCAATTAATCTATGATTTATTTGCGAAAATCATAAAAAATTGTATCTTTGCATCATATTTATAATTATGTATAATAGATCTTGAGGAAGATATATATGGAATCTTTGGAAACTAGTGCCAAGATCAATGTTTGAAGAACGACTAAGGCGCAGTAATCCAAGTCGTTTTGCCTGGGAAAGTCAAACACCAGACAATCTACGTCTCGAGGACTTGGACGAGAGTAGAATTAAAGGTGTGGTTACGTATGGTGTGGAAAAAGGACGTATGCCAGCATCGGCAGTTGCAGAAAATGCGATGTCGTTATTGGACAAGTTCGGAATGTTGGAGGGAGATAAGATAAAGCCAGATTTAGAGGTGTTGAGAAAAAGGATTTTATTGACAATATGCGCGTGAAAGGCAATTTCTTCGAGTTGCTTGATGCCGGTTTGTCTTTCTTTTTTAAACACTTGAACCAAAGTGGTGTTGTAAAAGGGATGCGTAGGGAAGAACAATTGGAGATACCAATTGAGGCATTGCGTGAGGCACTGACCAACGCACTGTGTCACAGGCTTCTGGACTCGCCAAGCAGCAGTGTGGGCATTGCCATATTTGATGACCGCGTGGAAATTGAGAACACTGGACATCTGCCAAATGAATTGACAACTGAGACAATAAAGCAGCCTCATCGCTCATATCCGCAAAACCCAATCATTGCAGATGCATTGTATCTGACTGCTTTCTTGGAGAGTTGGGGAACGGGAGTAAACCGCATGGTGGATGCTTGCAAAGCAGTAGGATTGCCAGAACCAGAATATGGTACTGACGGGGGATTTGTATGGATTACATTTAGGCGTCCGAACTCTGTTACTAACTCTGACACTAACTCTGTCACTAACTCAAATTTAAAGAAGGTAGAACCGACTTCAAAAAATAAAAATGAGCCGATAAAATAATGTGTTATTACAGCGATGGTATTACTCCACTACTATTCCATTGTAACCTCAATAATCTCGAAATGATTCACTGGGGTCACACTGGACTTACACTGGAGGAACATTTGGGGGATTATTTGGGCACAGAAAACGTCAAATTGTTAAAAATACGAATATTTATCAATATTATTTGTGTATGTGAGAAAAAACACGTATCTTTGCAGCACACTAATAATAAAATAAATATTATTGATTAAAATAAAAAGGTTATGGCAACAGCAATAAAAGCGATACCGACCCTCTATGGAGAAGATGCAATCCGTTTTCGTGAGGAGATGGAAGCCAACGAAAGGGCATTCTTGGCTCGCGAAAAAAAAGATCGAGAAAAAGATCCATTCATAATTGAAATGCGCGAAATGCTCAAGAGGTCAGGAATGAGATGAAAACAAGAATACAGTGTATATGTACTCTTGAAGTACTCACTAAGGAAATCCTTGACGAGTGCGAACGTTTCTCATGCGGAGATGAAGATATGAATGAGTTCTTCTATAATGACGCACTCAACTATACACGTTTTCGCATGGGTAAGTCATATTGTTTTCGTTTGATTGAGAATCCAAAAATTATTGTTGCATTCTTCACCGTATCAAATGATAGCATCAGAATATTCGATCTTGGAAGTTCAAAGAAAAATCGTATGTGGAAAGAACTATCAAATCGTGAAAACGCTTGAGTAGATACCCAGGAATACTCATTGGCAGATTAGCCATTTCACAGCATTTCTCAAATCAAGGATTTGGATCTGACGTAGTTCGATTTGTTAAAGAATGGTTTGTTGATAATGATAATAAGTCTGGTTGCCGACTTGCTATTGTTGATGCCAAAAACAGTAAGAATATCCTTTCATTTTATGAGAAGAACGGTTTCAAATGTCTATTCAATACAGAGTCTGACGAATACAAATATATGCACATGCATGAAAAAGGGAAAGAAAAAGACGTTGCGGAAGAGTTAAAAACTCGGCTCATGTACTGTGACTTACTTTCAGAATAATTTATAGTGATTCCAATAATCGCATAATAATTCACTGGATGAGCATTGGGGGATTATTTTGGGCAAAAAAACGCCATTTTGTTAATAAACCTTCAACCTTCACCTCGCGAAACCCTTATAAACACAGGGGATTCAGCACGATTGGTGAAGGATGAAGGACAATGAATGGGAAAGAGTGCATTTGACAGCTCTCAAAACTTCTTTTGTCTGCTCGCATAAGTTCTTTTGCCAGTTAGCAAAAGAGCATTTGTCAATGGGCAACAAACCACAAAAACAGTCATTCTAATATCACAAGGAAAGGGCATTCAGATACAACAAGGACAGGGCATTCAGATACAACAGGAATAAGGTATTCGGTCGCCATAAGGACAAGGCATTCTGTTATGACAGGGACAGCATAATATTTACTTTTCCAAAATGAGTGCCTATGATATAATCTTCTGGACAGTGACTTCGCTGTAAGTCCGCTTGATTACTGCTCCGTAAGAGGCAAAAGAGCGAAGGTACACCGAAGGAGGAGCGAAGGAACAGCGAAGGAAGAGTTGAGCAAAAAAATCACGTTTAGGGACGCTGAATTGATATATCAGAGGGACTATTTCTTAAATAAATCTAAAAACGGACATGTATCGGGGTGTTATCACACATAATTTCATAATTAATATGTAACTTTGCACGATAATAATAAAAATCATTTACAACTATGTCAATAAACGAAATACAGGACGAGATAATCGAGGAGTTCTCAGGATTGGACGACTGGATGGACAGATACCAACTGCTCATAGACCTCGGCAACGAACAGGATCCTCTTGACGAGAAATACAAGACGGAAAGCAACCTCATCGACGGATGCCAAAGCCGTGTGTGGCTGCAATGCGACTATGAGGACGGACAGATGGTGTTTACGGCGGAAAGCGATGCACTCATCGTCAAGGGTATCATTGCCTTGCTCATACGGGTGCTGTCACACCATACCCCACAGGAGATTATCGACGCCGACCTATACTTCATCAACGCCATCGGACTGAAGGACCACCTCAGCCCCACCCGCGCCAACGGCCTGCTCGCCATGATGAAGCAAATGAAGATGTATGCACTGGCATACAAGACAAAGGGACTTTAAACAAATCAACTCAGAATAAACGTGTTAGTCAAGACATATTGCGCAGCAGTGATGGGACTGGAGGCTATCACCGTCACGGTGGAGACCAATCTCGACAGAGGAGTGATGTTTCATCTCTCCGGACTCGCCGACACGAGTGTCAAGGAGAGCATTGACCGCATCAGGGCCGCCATACAAAATATCGGACACCGTATGCCGGTGGCGGAGCTGACTGTCAATCTCTCGCCTGCCGACGTGCGCAAGGAGGGTTGCGGCTACGACCTGCCCCTCGCCGTGGGCATACTTGCCGTGGACTGCCGAGTGGATGCGGAGAGGCTAAGCCAATACATGCTGGTGGGCGAACTGGGACTTGACGGCACACTGCGGCCGGTAAGGGGCGCACTGCCCATAGCCATACGTGCCAGAAAGGAGAAGTTCAAGGGACTCATCGTGCCTAAAGCCAATGTCAAGGAGGCTGCCGTGGTCAACAACCTCGACGTATATGGTATGGACAACCTATTGGATGTGGTGAACTTCCTCAACGGCGACAACTCGTTTCAGCCGGAGAACATCGACACGAGAAAGGTGTTTTATCAGCAGCAAGGACAATTTGACTTCGACTTCGCAGACGTCAAGGGACAGCAAAACGTGAAGCGCGCACTGGAAGTGGCGGCTGCCGGAGGTCATAACCTTATCATGATTGGTCCGCCAGGAAGCGGCAAGTCGATGATGGCCAAGAGATTGCCGTCGATACTCCCGCCGCTGTCGCTCGCCGAGAGTCTTGAGACCACACAAATACACAGTGTAGCGGGAAAGCTCGCAAGAGACACGTCGCTCATATCTCAGCGGCCTTTCCGCTCGCCTCATCACACCATATCATCCGTGGCCCTCGTGGGCGGCGGCAACAATCCTCAGCCAGGAGAGATCTCACTGGCTCACAACGGGGTGCTCTTCTGCGACGAGCTGCCTGAGTTCACACGCTCCGTGCTGGAGGTGATGCGACAGCCACTCGAAGACCGTAAGATTACCATCTCGCGCTCAAAATACACGGTGGAATATCCGTGCTCGTTTATGTTCGTGGCATCGATGAACCCATGTCCATGCGGATACTACGGCGACCCCACGCACCATTGCGTATGTACCCCCGGACAGATACAGAAATACATGAACAAGATATCGGGACCGCTGCTCGACCGCATAGACATACAATGTGAGATAATGCCTGTGGCATTCAGCGACCTGGCACAGATGGAACCGGGAGAACCATCAACAGACATACGACAGCGGGTCATCGCCGCACGCAAGATACAGGAGCAGCGCTACGCCAACTGTCCTGGCATACACTGCAATGCACAGATGACTGAAAAGATGCTGCATCTGTACGCACGTCTCGACGACACGTCGCTCGACATGCTACGCTCGGCTATGGAGCGACTGAAGCTGTCGGCGCGAGCATACGGACGAATACTCAAGGTGGCTCGCACCATCGCTGACCTCGCTGGCTCTGAAAATATCCTGTTCCAACACATCGCTGAGGCTGTGGGATATCGCAACCTCGACCGGGGAGACTGGGCGGAAAGGGGACTATATAGTTAAGAATTAAAAATTAAAAATTAAAAATTAAAAATTAAGGAGTATTTCCTTTATATAATAAGGTGTAATCCTATAAAAAAGGCAATATACCATAATTGTGGTATATCAAATGCTATATATGTGGTATTGTGGGAATGGAAAAATCGTCGTACCTTTGCAGCGGAATTCAGAAACAACGCGTCGATGAATCCCAGAGAGAGAAAAAGCAAAGAGTATTAACAATTTAAAAATAGATGATTATGAGCAACAAGAAACTTCATTTCGAGACATTACAACTCCACGTAGGACAGGAAAGTGCAGACCCCGCAACCGATGCCCGTGCGGTGCCAATTTACCAGACCACTTCATACGTGTTCCGCAACTCACAGCATGCCGCCGACAGATTCGGACTGCGCGACGCCGGTAATATCTACGGCCGACTGACCAATTCAACACAGGGAGTGTTTGAGGACCGAGTGGCAGCCCTTGAGGGCGGTGTGGCAGGCCTCGCAGTGGCATCAGGTGCAGCAGCTATCACATACGCACTGCAAAACGTGGCACACAACGGCGACCATATCATAGCCGCCAACAATATCTACGGCGGTACATACAACCTGGTGGAGCACACGCTGACAACACAGGGTGTGGAGGCAACCATCGTTGACCCAGCCGACTTCGACGCCGTCGATAAGGCATTCCGCCCAAACACCAAGGCTATCATCATAGAGACTTTTGGCAATCCCAACGCCAGCGTGACCGACGTGGACAAGATTTCTGAGATAGCACACAAGCACAACACCATCGTCATCGTAGATAACACTTTCGGCACACCATTCCTCTTCCGCCCCATCGAACACGGCGCTGACGTGGTGGTTCACTCCGCTACAAAGTTTATCGGCGGACACGGTAGCTCATTGGGAGGCGTGATCGTAGATGCCGGAAAGTTTGACTGGAAGGCCAATGCCGACAAATATCCCTCCATAGCCAAGCCCGACCCAAGCTATCACGGTGCCGTCTTTGCCGACGTGGCCGGTGCGGCTGCCTTCGTGACGAGAATACGTGCCGTCATACTGAGAGACACAGGTGCGACAATATCCCCGTTCAACGCATGGATCCTACTTCAGGGACTTGAGACACTGTCGCTGCGTGTGGAGCGTCATGCCTTCAACACCAAGAAGGTGGTGGAATTCCTCGCCAACCATCCCAAGGTGGCAAAGGTCAACCATCCCTCACTGCCCTCTCATCCTGACCATGAGCTATATGAGAAACTATTCCCCAACGGAGGCGGAAGTATCTTTACATTCGAGGTGAAAGGCGGTGAAAAGGAGGCATGGACCGTCATCGACAACCTGAAGATATTCTCACTGCTCGCCAACGTGGCTGACGTGAAGTCGTTAGTGATACATCCCGCCACCACAACCCACTCGCAACTGTCGCCGGAAGAGCTGATTGAGCAACATATCACTCCTGCCACCATCCGACTGAGCATCGGTACGGAGCACTATGAGGACATCATCGACGACCTGGCAAATGCACTCGAGAGCATTTGATAAATTGTAAATTATAAATTGTAAATTATAAATTAAAAGGTTATGACAAAGATAGCAAAACAGCTGACGGAGCTTATAGGCAATACGCCGCTGCTCGAACTGAACAAGTTTTCAGCCGCCAAGGGACTGGACACCCCTATAATCGCCAAGATAGAGTTTTTCAACCCCGGAGGCAGCGTGAAGGACAGAATAGCACTGGCCATGATTGAGGACGCCGAGAAAAAGGGACTGCTCAAACCCGGAGCCACCATCATAGAGCCAACAAGCGGCAACACTGGTGTGGGACTGGCCTTAGTGGCAGCCGTGAAAGGATATAAACTGGTGCTGACCATGCCTGAGACCATGAGCATAGAAAGGCGCAACCTCGTCAAGGCCTACGGGGCTGAGGTGAAACTGACCAGCGGAGCAGCAGGTATGGCAGGGGCCATCAAGGCAGCGGAGGAACTGCGCGACGCCACTCCAGGCTCAATCATACTGCAACAGTTTGAGAATGAAGCCAACCCTCAGAAACATTATGACACCACAGGAGTGGAACTGTGGGAACAGACCGAAGGCAAGATAGATATCTTCGTGGCCGGTGTGGGAACAGGTGGCACTCTCAGCGGCATCGGCAAGAGACTAAAGGAAAACAATCCCAATGTCAAGATTGTGGCCGTGGAGCCCAAGTCGTCGGCTGTGCTCAACGGTCAGCCAAGCGGACCTCACAAGATACAGGGCATCGGTGCGGGATTCATCCCGAAGACATACAATCCGGAAATCGTCGACGAGGTGTTTGACGTGGAAAATGACGATGCCATCCGCACCGGACGCGAACTGGCACGCGAGGAGGGCTTGCTCGTGGGCATCTCATCAGGAGCAGCCGCCTTCGCAGCATCGGAGATAGCCAAAAGGCCAGAGAACAAGGGAAAGAAGATTGTTGCTCTGTTGCCGGACACCGGCGAGAGGTATCTTTCTACTGTGCTATATGCATTTGACGAATATCCTCTGTAAATTCTATTTTTAAGTTGACGAGTCGTTTGACGGGTTGACTGGTATTCCAATACTGTCAACTCGTTCACTCGTCAACTTGTTTTATCTTCAACCGACGTAACTATTCAGCTGGTATAATTTTAAACACAAAGACACGAAGGAACAAAGCATTTTTTTCTTAGGGAAGATACTATGAGCAGCAAGGCTGCTTTTTTATTAAAAAAAATCAAAATTATTGCATATTATTTGGTAATATGAAATATTATTCGTACCTTTGTACCATAAATTTACCAAATAATATTATGCGCAACAAGATAGTTTTCCTCATAATCGCCGCGATTATTTCATCCATAACGGCAAAAGCCCAAAATAACAATGGTCTGAAATATACCAAACAAGACCCTCTCGTATATGAAGACCTGTGGGACATGCCGCCATACTCCTTCATGAACGAAGAGGGACAGCCTTCGGGATTCAACGTGGATTTGGTCAAGGAGATAATGAAAAGGCTCAACGTGCCTTTCGTCGTCAAGCTCAAACACACACCTCTCAACTTCCAGGATGTGGCCAACGGAACCGCTGACCTGACTATAGGCATGAAAGCACCTTACCACGACGAATACGGCGCATACGGCAGAAACACTATCGTGCTGTTCACACAGTCGGTGGCCATGTCAAAAAACGACCAGACTGAGATACACAACTTCGACGACCTCAAAGACAAAAGGATATACGTACACAGGGGAAGCTTCAGCCACAACGCAATGATTGACGCAGGAATGGAGGCCAACGCCATTCCTGGTGACGACATGAAGGCCCTGATGCTGCAAATAGCAGCACAGGACAGCGGCATAGTGTTGTGGAACACATCCGCACTGAAGGAACTGATACAGAAAAACAAACTCACCAACCTTAAGCTCAATGCCGTGAGCATGAAATACGGCGAATATCATTTCATCTCGCGCGACACCTTGCTGCTCGTAAAGATGGACAGCGTATATGACGAGATGGTAAACAACGACGAGGTGATGACACTGAGGAAGATATGGTTCTACAATGAAGAAGACACTGAGAGTGAATCGGCCTTTGTATGGTATGTCACATTTGTCATTGGACTGTTCATCCTCGTGCTCATATCATACAATATCTACTACAGAATAAAGGAAAGAAGACTCAATGAACTGAACGAACGACAGGGAAAACGACTCGGACTGCTGCTTAAGTCTGGAAAGGTGACGCTATGGACTTACAACGTCAACAAAAAAATATTCAACATCATCAACAACGAAGGCACGGGAAAGGACGAGTACAACAGCAAGACATTCGCGCTCTTCTTCCCTGACCCAGACTTCAAACAGATGACAAAAGCCATCGAAAGACTTGAAAACAGAGAAGAGGAACAGGTTAAGATGATGGTGACGAGCAATATCACCACATCAAACCCCGACGAAAGACTATACTTCGACCTTAACATCTCAGTGTTGCAACAGGAGGAGGAAGGAATGCCCACAACGCTAATAGGTATCATGCACGACATCACAAACGAGAAAAAAAGATTTATAGACAACCGTAACAACCTGTTGAAATACCGCACCATCTTCAACACGTCGATGGCCGACCTCGCATACTACGACAAGGACGGAATACTCACGGACATCAACAAAAACGCATGCGAGACATTTGGCATCACCGACAGGGAAACACTCATCAAATCAAAGACACACATATCGGAAATACCTGTGTTCATGGGACTGAAGGGAGACGTGCTCAGAGAACTATGGGTGTCGTCAATCACCGACATGGACAGGCTGCACATCGAAAAGGACTCCACGAAATACTGGACCAGAAAGGGCATGGTTTATTATGAATTCACCATCATCCCCATTCTCGACGAAAAAGGCGAGACAATCTGCTTCGTGTCGTGCGGAAAGGACGTCACCGAAACGGCAAAACAGATGAACAAGGAAAGAATAAGGCAAAAACGCATAGAACAGACCTCAGAACAGATACAAACCTACACCAAGAACATCAACTACGCTCTCGAAGTCAGCGGGACACGACTTGCCAACTATGACACCAACAAGCACGAGATGACTATTTACAACGACCTCGACAACCCGCTCGTCACACTGTCGCAAATCAGAAGCGTGGAACTCTTGGCAATGGAAAACAGGCACCAGGTGGCAAGGCTGCTCATAAACCTCGACAAGAAAAGACTGAAAAAATTCGACATCAGGGTGAAAACAATGTTCAAAGACCCGGAAAGCCAATGGGCATACTATGAATTCAACGGTATTCCAATCAAGAAAAACGGCAAGATAGACCACTACTTCTGCCTGTGTCGCAACGTCAGCAAGCTCGTAGCCACGGAAAACCAGCTCGAAGAGGAAACAAAAAGGGCACAGGATGCGGAACAATTCCAAAACTCATTCCTCAAAAACATGAGCCATGAAATACGTACTCCGCTATATACCGTAGTGGGGTTTGCCGAACTGTTCCAAAACGAACACGACAAGGACGACGAGCCCGTGTTTATCGAACAGATAAAGCAAAACTCCGACAAGCTGCTCAAACTGGTGAACAACATCCTGCTGCTGTCAAGAATTGACGCCAAGATGGTCGATACCACCACCAAGACAATCGATTTCCCGGAATTCTTCAAGTCGAAATGCATGATGGGATGGACTCAAGGAGTGGCTGACGGCGTGAAGACCATCATCGAGTCAAACAACGACCACCTATATGTCGAAATAGACGAAAACAACGTTGGCATGGTAATCGAAAACCTATGCCGACTGGCTGCGATATTCACGTCCAAAGGACATATCAAGACAAGATACATATACCACTCCAGCACCATGACCATCATGGTGGAGGATACCGGACCGGGAATGTCAAAGGAAACAGTGGAGGGACTGAAGCACCGCGAAATGAACAATGGCGACGATGGCGACTACAGTATCTCAATACAGATAAGTATATGCAAGGAACTCGTGGAACTGATGGGAGGCACAATGGAATGTGAAAGCGAAGTCGGAAAGGGCACCACATTCTGGATTTCCATACCATGCAAGATAGCTGAGCCTCCCAAGCCTAAACCGGCAGCCGTGACTCCGGCAATGTCGCAGGCTGACATGGAATCACTGCTATCGGGGGACATAGCCAGCATGCTCTCGCCAGAAGAGGCACAAGCCTTGCTATCGGGAGATATGTCGGACCTGCTCTCGGGGGATGCAGCCGGTCTGCTCTCAGGAGAGACTCCCCTATTTAAGTAAAAAAGAATGTGACAATGAGTAGCTCAAGACGAATGAAGAATATGACATATACAATCAAGAAAATGGCGATGATGACCATAGCCGCCGCTATGGTCATCACATCACACGCCGCCAAATACACCAACAGCAACCCTCTGAGAATAGTGTGCGACTCGGAATTTATGCCTTATGAATTCAGGGATGACTCCGGTTCACCGGATGGCTGCACAATAAAAGCGCTGCAGAAAATCTTAGGCAGCCTAAACATACCATATACCATCAACATGACTACAAGGGTCGAAGCCAACAGAGTGTTCTATTCCAATGAGGCTGACATCATCGTAAGCGCGCCGGTAAACAAAATACCAGGAGTGTTCTACACCAAGACACCTTTGTGGGCATACAAGACCATCATCGTCTATCCTAAAGGCAAACTACCCATACGAAAGTTCAATGACCTTAAAAAAAACGACATCGTCATCGTCAAGGAAGGAACATACGAGGCGGAATATATCATGGCCAACCGACTGGTCAACAACGAAAACGTCATGAACAGAACAGTCAAGCAGGGACTGATGGGCATATCAAGCGGCGACTACCAATACATGCTCTGCTGCGAGACAACGTTCAAACTGCTATGCAAAAAGTATGACATCGACAATCTGGAGACTTCTGACATCAACATACCCAATGGGGAAATCAGAATATACAGCAGGGACAGACAACTCATAGGCCAAATAGACGAACAACTCACGAAGATGAGAGCCAACGGCGAACTGGACAGAATATTGGCTCAGGCAAGCACCATAAAGACCAAGCGCAACTATGCCACACCATACATCCTCGTAAGCGTGTTTGCCATCCTACTTATGACCATCACCATCATCCTCGTCAACCGGTTCGTGACAAATAGGATACGCAAAAGCATGCAAAACACCATCGAGACCAACAATATCATGAAGAAGGCCCTTGATATCATCAACACCAACGTGCTCAACACCGACATCAAGAAAATGTGGGTCACTTGCCTATATGGCAACTTCATGCCGCAAAATGGCGTATCAACCAAAACGCTGATAGAAAGATTGCATCCCGATGACTTGGAAAAGACTAAAAAAATGTTCCATCAACTGACGGAGAAGAAAACAGACAACCTTGAATTCACATACAAGTATAACGTCGGCACCAAAGAGAATCCAGAATGGAGACTCTTCTATGCCAATGCCATACCAGAATATGACAAAAACGGCAATGTCATCAACCAAATCACCACCATCAACGACATCACCGAAGAGAGCGAGCAGGCCAAAAGGGACAGGGAGACGTCAAAGATATACAAAAGCATCTTTGACATGCCTATCGTGGGACTGGCACTTTACGACAAGGACGGCTACTTCATTGAGGCCAACCAGGTGATGAGGGACATATTCAAGTCGGAAAAAGGTAAGGACGACCTCTTCGCCAACACCACTCTATACAACTTCCCAGCTTTCGCTGGTGTGATTGACAGAAAAAACCACGACAACCTCTTCTTCTGCACATGCTCTGACGGTACAAGCGACAACATTCCTGACCATGTTGAGATAAGGATGAGACCCATAAAAGACTCCCAGGGCAATATCATCTACCGCATGCTGACTTGCAGAAACAAGTCCGACGAAAGAATGATGTACCGCCAAAGCCGACAAAACGACGAGAGAGTGAGACAGGTCAGCGAGAAAATGACACAATACGAAAACGAACTCCGCTATCTGCTCAAGGGAAGCAAGATGAGAGTGTGGCGCTCGGACATCAAGACAGGTGTCATCAAACTGTATCGCGACCTACACACATACGACGCTAAATTCTCGTTCGAGGATTTTATCAACAGTATTGCGGAAGACCAGAGGGAAACGGCAAGATGTATCATCGACCCGAGACCCAACAATGGACAGGCAATGAAGGACACCATTCTCGTACACGACCGCAAATGGGACCGTGACACATGGTACTCCATCAACTCCATTCCTGAATATGACGACAACGGCAACCATAAAGGATGCTTCGGACTGATACGCAACATCAACGACCTGATGGTGACGCAGATAAAGATGATGAAGGAGAAGGAACGCGCCAATGACTCCAGCAGACTAAAGAGCACATTCCTCGCCAACATGAGCCATGAGATACGCACTCCGCTCAATGCCATCGTGGGATTCTGCGACATTATCAACGTGGTGGAGACTGAACAGGAGAGGCAGGAACTGCTCAAGATAATACACAACAACTGCAACAACCTGCTGCAAATCATCAACGACATCCTGGTGTTGTCGGAACTCGACGCCAACGCATTATCGATATCGCCTGAGAGATGTGACTTCGCCGAGGAGTTCAGGCTACTGTGCATCTCACTGGCACAGAGAGTACAGGAACCAGACGTGGAATTTATATGCGACAATCCTTACGAACATCTATACACCGTTCTCGACCAAGGACGCATCACTCAGGTCATCACCAACTTCCTGACCAATGCAGTGAAATACACCCATCATGGACACATAAAACTGGGCTACCGCAGACAGGACAACGGACTATACATCTACTGCGAGGATACCGGTGCGGGGATTCCACAGGAGAAGCTCGACAAGATTTTCGAACGCTTTTTCAAGGTGAATGAGTATATACAGGGAGCGGGTATCGGACTGAGCATCTGCAAAGCCATCGCCAATAAGTGCGGTGGACATATCAATGTCACATCCGAGGAGGGCAAGGGCTCTACATTCTCGCTATGGATACCATGCGAAATAGAGGAATAATGACTGCCGTAAATGACTAAAACAGCATAAAAAGGGATTATTATCGCTAATTATGGCAAAAAAGACCGATTTGATTTGGTCGGTTTGACAAAATATCGTATATTTGCACGTGAAAACGAGATATATGAAGGAATAAAGATATAATTGATGGAAAACAACAGACTAAGTGAAAATATCATATTGGCGGATGCCGACTATATAGACAAGGTGGCATTTGACCTGACGGTCAACTTCGAACGCATGATAGGACGAAGAATACCCAAGGCCGACATGCCAAGATGGATAGACTGCATCGCCCTTGACGGTGGCATCCGACAGGGAGACAATGAGGTGCAGGTCATCTTGGTGCATAATGCCGGAAAAGAACAGTTGGACAACTTCTCCCCATCATCCTACAAAGAAGAACTCGACGGCAAAGCCTTCAAGGACCACCTCGGAGAATTTCAATTGTCGGCAATACGTGTGGAGGAAATGACAGACAAGGAACATCTCTTCTGTGACGCACTGATGCACGTATGCTCACAACCTGAGGTTAAACGTGTCATGGCAATACCCAATGCAGAGGAATACTACGACGGTGTGAGACAGGCTCTCAGGAACATCGATGACGAAAAGCGTGTCACGGTCTTTGCGATGCAACCCATGACGGGTGGCAACTTCCGTCAGGAGATACTCGGATATTCGCTCATGGCTGCACTGGGTATCAGTGCCGACGAAATCAAGAATTAAGGATATATTAATATATATATGTATAAACAATGGGAAGAATACTTATGATTGGTGCCGGTGGCGTCGCCACCGTAGCGGCATTCAAAATAGCTCAGAATGCCGATGTCTTTACGGACTTCATGATAGCAAGTCGGCGTAAGGAGAAGTGTGACCAGATTGTGGATGCCATACACAAGGCAGGACACAACATGGACATCAAGACCGCCCAAGTGGATGCGGACGACGTGGAACAGCTCAAGGCTCTGTTTAACGACTTTAAGCCAGAGTTAGTGGTCAACCTCGCACTGCCCTACCAGGACCTGACGATTATGGACGCATGTCTGGCATGCGGATGTAACTATCTCGACACTGCAAACTATGAACCTAAGGACGAGGCACACTTTGAATACTCATGGCAGTGGGCTTACAGGGAGAGATTTGAAAAGGCCGGACTATGCGCTATCCTCGGATGCGGATTTGACCCGGGTGTGACAAGTATCTTTACAGCATACGCCGCCAAGCATCACTTCGACGAGATACAATACCTCGACATCGTCGATTGCAATGCAGGCAACCACCACAAGGCGTTTGCCACTAACTTCAATCCGGAAATCAATATCCGTGAGATAACACAAAAGGGACTTTACTGGGAAGACGGCAAATGGGTGGAGACCGAACCACTGGAATTTCACCAGCCCCTCACCTATCCCAACATAGGACCAAGGGAGAGCTATCTGCTCCACCACGAGGAGATAGAGTCATTGGTAATCAACTATCCCACCATCAAGAGAGCACGATTCTGGATGACTTTCGGACAGCAGTATCTCACGTATCTTGACTGCATACAGAACCTCGGAATGTCGCGCATTGACGAGATAACATACGAGGCTCCTCTCGCCGACGACCCTGCACAAAAAGTGAAGGTGAAGATTGTACCGCTGCAGTTCCTTAAGGCTGTACTGCCCAATCCACAGGACTTGGGAGAGAACTACGACGGCGAGACAAGTATCGGATGCCGAATCAGAGGACTGAAAGACGGCAAGGAGCACACCTATTATATATATAACAACTGCAAGCACCAGGATGCCTACAAGGAAACGGGTATGCAGGGCGTAAGCTACACCACTGGCGTGCCTGCCATGATAGGAGCATTAATGTTCTTCAAGGGACTATGGAGCAAGCCAGGTGTACACAATGTGGAGGAGTTTGACCCCGATCCTTTCATGGAGCAGCTCAACAAGCAAGGACTGCCATGGCATGAGATTCACGATGAAGACATCGAACTTTGAGTTTTTTACTCAAAGTTCAATGTCATATAATGAAGAATTAAAAATTAAGAATTAAGAAAAATAGTTTTCTGCATAACATCCATGCATTTTACATATTCTCTTAATTCTTAATTATTAATTCTTAATTATTAATTCTTAATTTCTTAATTCTCTTTCACTTTTAGCTCTTCCATTATCTTGGCCTCAATCTCCTCAGCCATCTCGGGATTGTCCTTAATCACCTGTTTGGTGGCATCACGACCCTGGGCAAGACGTGTGTCATTATATGAGAACCAACTACCGCTCTTCTGAATAATGCCGTATTCAACGCCAAGGTCAACAATCTCACCAACCTTGGAGATTCCCTCGCCGAAGGTGATCTCAAACTCAGCCTTGCGGAATGGAGGCGCCACCTTGTTCTTCACAATCTTGACACGCACCTGGTTGCCTACCACGTTTTCACCATCCTTAATAGCTGTCACACGACGGATATCAAGGCGCACACTGGCATAAAACTTCAAGGCATTACCACCCGTGGTGGTCTCGGGATTGCCAAACATCACGCCTATCTTCTCGCGCAACTGGTTGATGAAGATACATGTGGTGTTTGTTTTGCTCACCGTACTGGTCAACTTGCGCAGCGCCTGACTCATCAGTCGAGCCTGCAGTCCCACCACATTGTCTCCCATGTCGCCCTCTATCTCCTTCTTGGGAGTCAGTGCAGCCACGGAGTCAACCACCACAATATCCACAGCCGCAGAACGAATCAGCTGGTCGGCTATCTCAAGTGCCTGCTCACCATTGTCAGGCTGGGCAATCAACAGGTTGTCAATATCGACACCCAAGTTGGCTGCGTAAAAACGGTCAAAGGCATGCTCTGCATCAATAAAGGCGGCTATACCTCCCTCTTTCTGGCATTCTGCTATGGCATGAATGGCGAGAGTGGTCTTACCGGATGATTCAGGTCCGTAAATCTCTATGATACGTCCCTTGGGATATCCGCCTACACCAAGAGCGGCATTAAGCGATATGCTGCCAGTGGAGATGACCTCCACCTTCTCTATTTTCTCATCGCCCAACTTCATAATCGAGCCTTTGCCAAAGTCCTTTTCTATCTTGGACATTGCAGCCTGGAGAGCTTTCAGCTTGCCTTCGTTCTCATTAATTGTCTGTTCTTCTTTTTTTGCCATATATATTTCAATTATATAGTTTTGCCATTTCTAAATTTGACGATCACGCCTTCATTGTCATATATCCAATCCTCGCGTCCATTGCCGCCCTTGGCAGTACGGCTCGGTGAACCCTTGGCCATCTTGACAGCCTCCTTGTTCATGCCCTTGACAACCTTGCCTTGCTGGATGGCTGTGACGATATTTGCGGGATATTTTGAAAGGTCGGCATTGCCCTTGATAAACAAGTAGCCGAAATAGTCCTCACGACGTCCGTCAATGTCTCCTGTCACATTGTCCTCATGTACAAAGGTCACGTCCTTATAGAACACCTCGCCCGTCTTCTGGCTCTTCAGGGTCAACTTCATGTATTGGGTGCCGTTTTGAGCCTTGATGGCCTTGATGGTGAATGTAGATAGACGAAGTATGGGCACTGTCTTGCCTGACTCGTTGGTCATCGTGGTGCGATAGCGTGTATAATATGTCTTGCCGATATATTCCGCATACTGATTGGCCTTGGCCTCATTGGCATCTGACAGTTCGAATGAACCATAGAATGTGTGCTTGGTATTGTCCATGATGAACTCGTCGTCGCGCATTCCGCTATTGGTCTTGCTCATCGCCACATTCTGAAAGAATTCCCTGCCGTTTTTGTCAGCAACGATAATCTTAACGGGATAAGAGCGTGTACCCACTCCTATCGCCACAACCTTCACCTCTTCATTCAAAGGCACCTTCACTTCCGTGAAACCCTCGCCACTGACATCATTGTCTTCATAATATAATGTGGCCTTGGTGTACATGGTCTTGCCTGCCAACAAGGTGCGCGCCACATCGACATCACCCAAATAGGCCAAGGTGGGCACACCCATCTTACCATAACAGTAATCGTCGAACGAACCACTTGGTATCTGATAGTAATATTCCTTTCCGTCATCCTGGCATATAAAGTTGATACGGGCAAATCCCTCTGGTGTCTCGGAATGGTTCTTGTAGAGCATTATCTTATGCTTCAACTTGCCACTACTCACTTCCTTGCCAGTTTGTGCGTCACAGAACGTGTTGACTATCAAGTCATACTTCTCGGGCATAACCATGAATTTCATGTCTTTCTTCCAATTACACAGGTTGTGATACTTGAAGTTCATGCCCACAAAGTCTGTTGCAGTCTCCTCCTCTTCGGCGTCGGCTACAGCATCCGTGTTGGTTACGTTCTCGGCCTTTACGGCCTTCTTCTTGGCATTCTTGGTCACTACGAAATATGACTCCTGTGCCATACTTGACGCTGCCATCATCATGGTCAATGTCATCACTGCAATTTTCTTAAGTTCCATACTCTTATAAGAGGTTATATATCTAATATTAGTCGTTTCACGGGGCGAAGATAGCAAAAAAAAGGCACATACCAAAGGAAAATGGCAAAAAAAAAGCATCATTCTGCCAAATTGTCATACTTTTGGCAGTCTTTTCGTGTTTTGGCACATCCTTTGCCAAAGAAAAAGCGAGGTCATAAGGACAATAAGCTCTTTCAGCCTCATAGTAATAATATAATGAATAATAATAATAAAAAAGAATAGAATTATGGGAAAGATTATTGGAATTGACTTAGGTACTACTAATTCATGTGTTGCCGTTTTCGAAGGCAACGAACCAGTCGTAATAGCCAACAGCGAAGGTAAACGCACCACTCCTTCGGTGATCGGTTTTGTGGAAGGTGGTGAGCGCAAGGTGGGCGACCCTGCAAAGCGTCAGGCTATCACCAACCCGAAGAACACCGTATATAGCATCAAGCGCTTCATGGGTGAGAATTGGGCACAAGTTGAGAAGGAAGTGGCCCGCATGCCATTCTCTGTAGTCAACGAAGGTGGTTATCCACGTGTTGACATCGACGGACGCAAATATACTCCGCAGGAAATATCTGCCATGGTGCTCCAGAAGATGAAGAAGACCGCCGAGGACTATCTCGGACAGGAAGTGACTGACGCTGTCATCACCGTGCCGGCTTACTTCTCAGACTCTCAGCGCCAGGCCACTAAGGAAGCCGGACAGATTGCAGGTCTGAACGTGCGCCGTATTGTCAACGAGCCTACAGCCGCCGCTCTTGCCTATGGTGTGGACAAGGCCAACAAGGACATGAAGATTGCCGTGTTCGACCTCGGTGGCGGTACTTTCGATATCTCTATCCTCGAGTTCGGTGGCGGTGTGTTTGAGGTGCTCTCCACTAATGGTGACACTCACCTCGGTGGTGACGACTTCGACCAGGTAATCATCGACTGGCTCGTACAGGAGTTCAAGAACGACGAGGGTGCCGACCTTACTCAGGACCCAATGGCAATGCAGCGTCTGAAGGAGGCTGCCGAGAAGGCAAAGATTGAGCTGTCAAGCTCTACATCCACTGAGATCAACTTGCCTTACATCATGCCTGTAGGCGGTGTGCCAAAGCACTTGGTGAAGACTCTCACACGAGCCAAGTTCGAACAGCTCGCCCACTCTCTTATCCAGGCTTGTCTCGTACCTTGCCAGAACGCTATGCGTGATGCCAAGCTGAATACAGCTGATATTGACGAGGTTATCCTCGTGGGTGGTTCAAGCCGTATTCCTGCCGTACAGACTCTCGTCAAGAACTACTTCGGCAAGGAGCCTTCAAAGGGTGTCAACCCCGACGAGGTGGTAGCCGTAGGTGCCTGCATCCAGGGTGCCATCCTCAACAAGGAAGGCGGCGTGGGCGACATCGTGCTTCTCGACGTAACTCCTCTTACTCTCGGTATCGAGACCATGGGTGGTGTGATGACAAAGCTCATTGAGGCCAACACCACTATCCCCTGCAAGAAGAGTGAGGTGTTCTCCACAGCTGCCGACAACCAGACTGAGGTGACCATCCACGTACTTCAGGGTGAGCGTCCTATGGCTGCCCAGAACAAGTCCATCGGTCAGTTCAACCTCACCGGCATCGCTCCCGCACGCCGTGGTGTGCCTCAGATTGAGGTGACATTCGACATCGACGCCAACGGTATCCTCAAGGTATCTGCCAAGGACAAGGCCACCGGCAAGGAGCAGGCCATCCGCATCGAGGCTTCATCAGGTCTGAGCAAGGAGGAAATCGACCGCATGAAGGCTGAAGCTGAACAGAACGCAGCTGCCGACAAGGCTGAGCGCGAGCGCATCGACAAGCTCAACCAGGCTGACTCGCTCATCTTCACCACAGAGAACTTCATGAAGGACAATGGCGACAAGATTCCAGCTGACCAGAAGGCTCCTATCGAACAGGCTCTCCAGCAGCTTAAGGATGCTCACAAGGCTCAGGACATCGCCGCTGTCGAGTCTGCCATGACCAACCTCAACAATGTGATGCAGGCTGCCAGTGCACAGATGTATCAGCAGGGTGGCGCACAGGCTGGTCCTCAGCCTGGTGCCGACCAGAACGCTGGTGCCCAGGGCGGACAGCAGTCACAAGGTGACAATGTCCAGGACGCTGACTTCGAGGAGGTGAAATAAGCACATAGAGAAATAAGAATACAATATCAAATGGAAAGCGTGTAGCTCAATGAGTTACACGCTTTTCTTGTTTTTGGCCGTACACAATAATATTGCTATCTTTGCGTTATTATTATA
>JAXEKN010000062.1:0-11534 GCA_034101015.1 Prevotella sp. | reverse complement strand
TCCTCACGGCACCCTTTGACAGCGTGTATATCGGAACTTTGGTACCGGTACCATCAGACCGATATGAGCGGTACCACGCTTCCGCTACGCGCGGTACCAACAGACCGCTACAGCGGTACCATTTGGGCGATATTCTCAATTTGCATTATCTTTGCACCCAATAAATGATAAGAGCATCATAATTATGGAAGAAAGATGATATGACAATGAGGTAAAGCGCATACCATACGGTATGATGAACTTTGTGGCAATACGCGAGGACAACTATTATTATGTCGATAAGACAAGATTTATTGAGAAGGTGGAGAGAGCCAACAGGTACTTTTTCTTCATGCGTCCCCGCCGTTTTGGCAAGAGCCTCACTATGTCGATGCTCCACCACTACTACGACATCAACGCCAAGGATAAGTTCGAGAGACTGTATGGGGATACGTATATCGGCAAGCATCCGACACCCAATCACAACAAGTATCTGATAATATATCTCAACTTCGCAGTAGTAAATGCCGACCTGGGCAATTACCGCAGCGCCTTGGATGCACATTGTAATACGGAATTCAATTATTTCTGTGATGTGTATTCTGATTATCTGCCTAAGGGCATAAAGGAGGACATGAACCGGAAAAATGGCTGTGTGGAGCAATTGGACTATCTCTACAAGGTCTGTGTGGTGTATCGTGGTGTAGAGATGGTGGAAATGGTGGAAGTGGTGGAATAGGTGGAAGTGGTGGAATAGGTGGAAAATAGCGGAAAAGAGCGGAACAGAAACGAACTGTTCCGCTCTTTTGCTAACTACCAAATAATATTTCGTCCTTTAGCAACCTATAGCGCGAGCGTTTGCAAATGACATTCTTAGCCTTGCTTACTGCTCCTTCACCAAATACACTATGGTGGGAAGGTGGTCGCTGAAGCCGTTCATCCATACACCGCCGGAGAAGGTGCGAAGCGGATAACCCTTGTTCTTGCCCTCCTGCTGGAGCATATAGCTGCGCTGGAATATCTGGTGCTTGAGATACTTCAGGGTGGAGTAGTCCTTCTTGCCGTCGCGGCAAAGCAGTCCCGGAGAGAGGATAATCTGGTCGAAGAGGTTATAGCCGCCGTCATACTTGATGGAGCCATTGCCGTCGGAGTAGGTCTTCCACCAGGGATTGAACATGTCGCCGTCCTTCACGTCGGAGACCTTCTTGCGGGCACGCAGTGACTTGGCCATGGACGGGTCGTTGGGGTCGTCGTTCATGTCGCCCATCACAAACACCTTCAGCGTGGGCTGCGCGGCAATGAGCGAGTCCTTGAGATGGCGCACCTGCTCCGCTCCCAATTCGCGATAGAACGAGGTGGCGGCACGGCTCGGCAAATGGCACACTATCACGGCTATATCCTCATCAGCCAAACGTCCCTTCACGGTGAGGAATCCGCGGGTGACGAAGCCACTGTCCTTCTCCAACTTCTGTACGTAGGGATAGAGATGTACGTCGGTGGGGGTAAAAAGGCGCGGATTGTACAATAGGGCACAATCAACACCGCGGCGGTCGGGACCCTCCACGTGGCAAAACTGGAAGTTGCGAGCCTTCAGCGCAGGTTCGCTGCAAAGGTCGGTCAGGGCGCGAGCATTCTCAACCTCACTAACGCCAATCACGGCGCAACCCACGTTTTTCAGCAAGTCGGTGCCCATCTCCGCCAACACCCGTGACATATTGGCCAGTTTACTCTTGTATTTCATGGCATTCCACTTGTTGGTGCCCGTGGCAAGATATTCATAGTCGTTCTTGCCCTCGTCGTGGCATGTGTCGAAAAGATTCTCTAAATTATAGAATCCCACGCCATAGACCTTGAGCTTTTTCTCCTGTGCTGTCGCCGTCGTGGTGAGGGCGAGAAGCAATGCGATGATGATGTTTCTCATACTTCTTATACCTTATTATATATTATACATTCAATCAATTAACGGCTTTAGTCGCCAAATTTGGTGCAAATATCGCAAAAATTATTGAAAAAGACGAATTGAAACAAAATTTTCTCATAAAAAAGTGTGTTATTCCGAAATAAAGTGCTATCTTTGCCCCAAAATTATAGAAATATATCAATTGTTTATGAAGAAAAAACTGACATTGGCTGTTCTCGCCTTGCTATCTTCGTCGATGATGACTGCACAGGTGGAGGACAAGAAAACGGAAGGGGAAGGCGACAAGGACGAGTCGGCGTTCACTTTCACTGAGTCGCAGCTCGGTGAGGACGACGATATGTCGCAGAATGTCACCATCGTCAACTCCAACAGTAATATCTACGCCAACGAGGTGGGATACCTGTGGAGCCCGGTGAGATTCCGCTATCGTGGCTTTAACCAAAAGTACAACGATGTGTATATTAACGGAGCACTGATGAACGACGCGGAGTCGGGACAGTTCAGATACTCTCAGGTGGGAGGACTGAACAATCAGGCCAGAAGCGGCGAGTATTCCTTGCCCTTCGAGGCCAATAACTTCTCCATGCCATCGATGGGAGGAACGAACAACTATAACTTCCGACCATCGGCCATGCCAATCGGAAACAAGACCGCACTCAGCGTGGCCAACCGCAACTATACTCTGCGCGGCATGTACTCATACAGCAGCGGACTCAACGACAAGGGATGGGCTGTGGCTGCCGCTCTCACGTATCGTTGGGCCGACCGCGGATATGTAGAGGGCACATTCTACAACTCTCTGTCATACTTCCTCGGTGTTGAGAAGGTCACCGGCAATCATTCAATCTCTTTCGTCACATGGGGAAACCCCACTGAGCGTGCATCCCAAGGTGCATCCACTGACGAGATGTACTGGATAGCCAACAACAGATACTACAACCCCTACTGGGGATACCAGAACGGCAAGAAGCGCAACTCGCGTGTCATCAACGACTTTGCACCGACGGCATTGCTCACATGGGACTGGAAAATCAACGACGACACGAAGCTCACCACTTCGCTCACCGGCAAGTACAGCATGTACAAGAGCACGAAGCTCAACTACAACAATAGCGACAACCCACATCCAGACTACTGGAAGGTGCTGCCAAGCAGCTACTTTAACGTATGGAATGAGGACGACTCCAGCTATCGCACAGAGTCGGCATGGGACGCATGGAACACGGCATACGACTGGCTCACGGCTTCAAAGGCCAACCGACAGATCGACTTCGACCGACTTTATGCCGCCAATGTGGGCGCAAGCAAGCAGGGAGCGGACGCCATGTATTACATTCAGGCAAAGCATAACAACCAGCTCGACTTCAAACTGTCATCGACGCTCGACATGAAGCTCGACGACAAGCAGAAACTCGTCATGGGCCTGAACCTCGGAACGACCAAGGGAATGCACTATCAGACAATGGACGACATGCTCGGCGCATCACAGTTTCATAATATCAACTACTATGCGCTCGGCAAGTATGACATCAACTCCGAACAGGTGCAGTATGACCTGAACAATCCCAACGCCAAGGTGGGCGAGGGCGACCGATTCGGTTATGACTATAACATCCTCGTGGACAGGGCAGACTTCTGGACCACATACAGTGCAACGCTCTCGGGTGTGCATGCCTTCGTAAGCGGTAAGGTGGGCGGCACGCAGATGCAGCGCGACGGAAAGATGCGCAACGGACTGGCCAAGGACAACTCATACGGCAAGAGCGGCACCGCTCGATTCCTCGACGGTGGCGGCAAGGCTGGTCTGTCGTTCAATCTCGGCAAGGGCAACATCGTGCAGCTCGGTGCGGGATATGAACTTCGCACGCCTACGGCTTCGACGGCTTTCGCCTCGCCGGAGATCAACAATGACTTCGTGACCAACCTCAAGAACGAGAAGGTATTCTCGGCGGAGTTTGGCTACAGCCTGAGCACTTCATGGATGAGGGCTAACGTCAACGCATACTACTCGCGTATCAAGGATGCCACGGAATGGCAGTGCTTCTACTTCGACGATGCCAACTCGTTCTCATACGTGTCGCTGACTGGTGTGGAGAAGGAATACTATGGTGTGGAATATGGTCTGAAGTTCAAGATTATCTCTGCATTCAGCATTCAGGCGGTGGGTACGGTTAGCGAGGCGAAGTATGCCTCTGACGCCAACGTTCGCTATATGCTCTCAACAAGCGGTGACTATGGCACCGACATCTGCCACCTCAAGGGTGTGCGCGAGTCTGGCACACCACTGCTCGCACAGAGCCTCACCCTCAGCTACAACAACAAGGGATGGTTCATCGACCTCACTGGCAACTACTATGACCGTATGTATCTCAGCCCGTCGGTATATCACAGATATGACGAAATATGCGAGCATGACAACGACGGTAATGCCATCGTGCCCGACCAGTGGGAGGGCAACGGAGGATTCATGCTCGACGCCAGCATCGGTAAGCTCATCCGACTCAAGAAGGGACAGCTCTCCATCAATCTTACGCTCACAAATATCCTCAACAACAGGGATATATGCACCGGAGGATATGAGCAGAGCCGCAGCGACCTGACTTCGTCGGGCAACTCGCGTGGCTATCTCTTCTCGATGAACCCTAAGAAGTTTTATGCCTATGGCACTAACGGTATGCTCAACTTTACTTACAGATTCTAATCATTCTATTGCGATATGAAGAAATTGAAATATATCATAATGGCTTGTCTATGCTGCATGATGACGGCATGTATGGACGATGACTGGGACAATCCGGGAAAAACCACCGGGGAGGTCTTTGGAAATAATGCCATCGAGGAGACTAATGTGGTGACTATCAAGGAACTCAAGGACATGTTTAAATCGACTCTCTCACAGCAGTATGGACTGACGCCTATATCTCAGGACGTGCAGATCAAGGGACGGGTGCTCGGCAATGACATCGAGGGTAATGTTTATTCCAAGGTGGTCATTGATGATGGCACGGGTGCTATCATCTTCAGTGTGGGCGTCGGTGGACTCTTTGCTTATCTGCCCGTGGGACAGGAAATACTTGTTGATCTCTCGAAACTGTGGATTGGCACTTACGGCTATCAGCCACAGATTGGTGTCTATTACATCAGTTCGTCGGGCAAGACCAACGTTGGACGTATCAGTCGTGCGCTGTGGAACCAGAGCTTTAAACTTCTCGGCGAGCCTGATGCCTCGAAGGTCACTCCCATCGAGTTTGACGCTTCAAAGGCCAAGGACTCCAACTATATGAGCGAGAATGCGGGAAGACTGATGACCATCAAGGGCGTGACGATGAAGAATGCCAACGGAAAGACGGTATGGGCTGCCGAGGCTGACGCACAGGGCAATCAGACGGAGGTCAACCAGGGTATCACCGGACTGTCGAATGTTTATGTGCGCACCAGCACATACGCCGACTTCGCCAACTCTGTCATCCCTTCGGGCAAGCTCAATATCACTGGCATCTTCACTCGATATGGCTCTGACTGGCAGATCTATCTGCGCACAGCCGAGGATGTGCAGTCGGCTCAATGATTCCGATAATTATTATTTTATTAACGACATATTTAGAAATTAGAAATTACAAGATATGAAAAAGATTTTTTATTCATTATTCGCTATTTCAATGGCTGTCTTCTCGCTAACAAGCTGCGAGGATGTGCCCGAACCATACAACGTGCCGGAGAAGCCCGGTACAGGTGGAGATAATGGTGGTGACAACGAGCCCGAAGGTACTGGTGCCGGTACTCTGAATGACCCGTTCGACTGTGTGGCTGCCGCAAAGTATTGTGAGCAACTTGGTGCTGATGTCGAATCTACCGAAGATGTGTATATCAAGGGTAAGGTGGTGAGCATCACTGAGGAATATTCAACAAACTATGGCAATGCATCATTTGATATTTCCAATGATGGTGAGAACACCAATACCTTCAAGGTATGGCGTGCACTATATCTTGGCAACAAGAAATTTACAAGTGGAAAGACCCAGATTAAGGTGGGCGATGATGTTGTCATCTGCGGTAAGGTGGTCAACTATTATGGCAATACCCCTGAGACTGTGCAGAACAAGGCTTATCTCTACTCACTCAATGGAGTGACGGAGGATGCAGGCGGAGATGAGCCAAATGTGCCTGGAGAAGGCGAGTATGTAAATGAGTCTTTTGCGACATCATTTGGCTCGTTTACACTGAAGAATGTCAAGGGCACTCCTTGGGTCATTGATTTTAGCTCAGCTAAGGCTACTGGATATGACAATAACTCTAAGACTACAACTCCTTCAGATAGCTATCTCGTTTCTAATGTTATTGACCTCTCGAAATCCTCTGGTGCTTACATTACATTCTCATATATTTTGAGATATTTCACCAATTCTGGTGCAGCAAAGCCTGGCGTTAAGGATGAAGTGCTTATCACTGACAATTACACTGGCGATCCATCTACCACTAAATGGACTGACATAACTGGTAAACTGACTGAAGGTTCAGACTGGAATACATGGTACACATACAATGCTAATATTCCTGCTGATTTCATCGGAAAGAATAAGGTTGTCATTGCTCTTCATTATGCGTGTGAGGACAACTCTGCTACTTGGGAAGTAAAGAATCTTATTGTTAAGGAGGGAAGTGCAGAAGCTGGCGGCGACGAACCCGGAGGTGGTGATGAACCTGGTGGCGGCGATGAACCCGGTGCAGAGGTCGGTGATGGCATGACCATATCTTCTCTTGTTAGCGGACAGGTCGGTGATGTTGTTTTGACTGAGAACAGCTATGGTAGCCAGACTGTGACAACTGAGAGTACATGGTATTCATGGAAATATGACAATGTCATATACCAAGGTGCTAAGGTTTGCAAGGCCAATGGTAACTTCACCGGTTGTATTCAGGTTCAGGGTAATGCATCTGATACTGCAAAGCAGGGCTTCTTCTTCAACAAGACGGCTTTCTCTAATGACATAAAGACCATTACTCTTGTTGTTAAGGGCGACGCTAAATATGACTCTCCTACTGAGTATGGGGTTTATGCTGGTTCAGAGGCACACCCAGTTTCTACGGCAATCTCTGCATCTACATCTACTTCTAAGGGGGAGACTCTCAATACATATACCATGGTTTATGATTTCAGTGGTGGAAGTTATAAATACTTCACAGTTTGGAATAACAAGGTGGGTGCATTGTATATCGAGAAGGTCGTTATTGAACTTAAATAAAATATTTCCATTTGGGGCAAATGAATCGCATTTGTCCCAAATAAATACAAATAATTAATAATTTTAAATTTTACAGTTATGGTTAAATTTTTACGTTACTCATTATTAAGCCTTTTGGTGCTCATGTGTGGAAGTGCATTTGCACAGAAAACAACACTTTGGTCTGAAGATTTCAGTTCTTATGCGGCTAATGATGTCCCTACTGGTGGTGATTATGGATATGCCTGCGTTGGCAGTGGTACAAAAATTTATACCCAGAATTTGGCAGGTGGTGTGTCGCCAGAGCTGCTTATCGGTAAGAATGGCGGTTCTTTCTCTGTTACTATTCCAATGAACGGTAATAGTGGCGCTATGACTTTGAGGTATAAGGCAAATTATGACCGCATCACAGTCACTTCTTCTGATGCTACAATTGGTGAAAAGTTAAAATCGGGAAATGATTATACAGTTCCTGTTACTGTTGCTGCCGGGAAGGAGTCTGTGACAATAGTATTTACTAACTCTTCTTCTAATGTCCGTTTCGACGATGCAGAGCTGTTCTTTGGCGTCTCTAAGAATGCGCCTGGACTGTCTTGGGGAACTGCTTCTCGTGAGGTGACCATCGGCAGTGAAGACAATGTTTTCCCAACTCTTTCTAATGATAATAATCTCGCAGTTACATACAGTAGCGACAATACAGAGGTCGCCACTATTGATGCAGAGGGAAATATTACTCTCGTGGCAGCTGGTATCGCAAATATTACTGCTGAATTTGCCGGTAATGATGAGTATGAGGCTGGTTCTGTAACATACAAGCTTACTGTTAAGGCCGCCCCCGACCCATCTGTTGATATTTCCAATACCCCAGAGACTGCATATACAGTTGCTAAGGCCATCGAACTTATTAAGGCTGGTGCAGGACTGGATACTAAGGTCTATGTAGTTGGTACTATTACAAAGATTGATGCTGTTAGTACATCTTATGGTAATGCGACTTATTGGATTGGTGATGGTAATGAATATACCTCTGGTGATTTGGAAATATTCAGGGGCTATTTCATTGGTGGTGAGAAATTCACCTCTGAGGATCAAATCATTGTTGGCGATAAGGTCATAGTTTATGGCAAACTGATTGATTACAATGGAACAATGGAGATCAATACAGGTTCTTCTATCTATTCCAAGAATGGCATAACCACTGGTGTATCTTCAATTAATGCCGAGACTGCTTCCGACCGCATTATCTACAACATCGCTGGTCAGCGCATGAACAAGCTCAGCAAGGGCATCAATATCGTTAATGGCAAGAAGATTATCAAATAATCTGGAATAAGAGATTTTACCGTATTTAATGAAGAATATTAAAATCTATATGCTGCTCGCCGCCACCATGCTCATGGTGGCGGCTTGTGGTTCTGATGATGACGAAACCACAGGTGGAGGCAAGAACCCCAAAGAGCTCAACGTGAACAAAAACGACACCAACGGGCAACCGGAGGTGGCAAGACTCGAATTCCCAAGACTCAAGGATGGCAAAAATGTCGTCATAGTGCATACCACTAACGACTCCTTCGGACTGAATTATTGCACTGAATGGGACTACGAGAAGATGTCGCAGAGGTGGTCGTGCTATCAGATGTACAAGGGCTATGGAGGCGATGCCGGACGATATGAGGGCAATCCCCAATATCCATTCGACGAGGACCTGAAGGCCATCGAGACAAAGACGGGAATAAAGATGTACTGGGACGACGACCTCTTCAGAGGCTCCGGATATGACCACGGACATATCTGTCCGTCTGCCGACAGACAATACTCCAAGCAGGCTAACAGGCAGACATTCTATCTCACAAACATGCAACCACAATATGCCAACTTCAACCAAAAGCTTTGGGCTGAGATGGAGAACAGAATGAGAAAATGGATTGCTAACTCGCCTGCCACCGACACTATGTATGTATGCAAGGGCGGTACTATCGACGATGAGCAGAACATCATCGAGAGGGTGAAAGGTCAACTCATCGTGCCGAAGTATTTCTATATGGCCATACTGTACAAAAACTCCGAGGGATATAAGGCTCTCGCCTTCTGGGCTCAAAACGAAAACGTGGACCGCAGTAAGGATGACCTTAAGAAATATGTCATCTCCATTGACCGACTGGAGGAACTCACTGGCATTGACTTCTTCTGCAACCTCCCCGATGAAACTGAAAACAAGGTCGAGGCTGTCACATATACTCAAAGCTGGAAGTGGTAATCTACAATCAAGTTAGTCAAAAAATCCCGGCATTACAAAATCCATTGTAATGCCGGGACTTTTTGTTTGATTTTCATGCTATGATTTTTATTCCTTTATAATCTCCTTGGCTCTTTCCAATGCCAAGTTGATATGGCTGCATATATTCTCTTCACCTATCAACTTGTAGAAATCTGCCTTCTGAAGCTGGGCGTTCACCTTGTCGTTGACTCCAGACAACACTATCTGTATGCCTTCGTTCTTGCTCATCAGACAGAGGTTGGTGAGGTTGTGGATGCCCGTGGAATCAACAAACGGTACCTTGCGCATTCGGATGATACGTACCTTCGGACGGTCGCCAAAGGCTGCCATAATCTCCTCAAAACGGTTGCCGGCTCCAAAGAAATACGGACCGTTGATCTCATATACCTCAACTCCCTGAGGGATGGTGAGGTGCTCAAGATTGCCGGAGCTCAACTCGCTCTCCTTGTTGGGGTCTATCTCGTCGCTGATGACCTTCACATCTGTGGTCTCGGACATACGGCGCATGAAGAGAAGACAGGCGATGATGAGGCCAACCTCTATGGCCACGGTCAGGTCGAAGATTATGGTAAGGAGGAAGGTGATTATCAATACGGTGACGTCGCTCTTCGGATTCTTCATCAGGGCAAGGAATGAGCGCCAACCGCTCATGCCATAGCTCACCACTACCAGCACGCCCGCCAAGCAGGCCATCGGAATATACTGCGCAAGGGGCATAAGGAACAGGAAGATGAGCAACAACACTGCGGCATGGATGATACCGGCTATAGGACTGCGACCACCATTGTTGATATTGGTCATAGTGCGGGCGATGGCTCCAGTGGCGGGAATACCGCCAAAGAGAGGAGAGGCAAGGTTGGCAACTCCCTGTGCCACCAACTCGGTGTTGGAGTCGTGGTGGTCACCGATGACTCCGTCGGCAACAGTGGCGGACAGTAGACTCTCGATGGCGCCAAGGATGGCTATCGTCAGCGCCGGGGATACCAGTCGCTTGATCGTCTCCCAAGTCATCTCAGGAACATGGGCGTCGGGAAGCTCACTCGATATGGAGAAACGGTCGCCGATGGTCTCTATGCTGCTAACACCGCCGAAGTTCTTTAATAACAATGCCACTATGGTCATCACGATGATGGCTACAAGGGAACCGGGAATCTTCTTGCTGAACTTGGGCGTGACGGCTATCACTATCACACTCAATATGCCGATGATGGCTGTCCACAAGTCGGTGGTGTTCATATTCTGGATATATACTATCCATTTCTCAATGAAGTCGGAAGGCACTTCGGTCAACTGAAGACCAAACAGGTCCTTGATCTGAGTGGTGAAGATCGTCACCGCTATTCCGCTTGTGAAGCCTACTACTATCGGATAGGGGATGTACTTGATGATCGTGCCAAGATGAAGCAAGCCAAATAATACCAGGAAGATGCCTGCCATAAACGTCGCTATTGCCAATCCTTCCATGCCATACTGCTGGATGATGCCGTAGATGATGATGATAAAGGCACCCGTGGGACCGCCTATCTGGACCTTGCTGCCTCCAAAGACGGAGACTATCAAACCGGCTACTATGGCGGTGATGATTCCTTTCTCTGGAGTCACTCCTGAGGCAATACCAAACGCAATGGCAAGAGGCAGGGCCACTATACCAACGATAATTCCCGCCATGAGGTCGGTCATGAAACTCTTGCGGTTGTAGCTCTTCATTGTGTCGAAAAGCTTCGGACGAAATTCTAATGCTTTCATTTCTTTCTTTTCTATGTCTTATATCTGATTTCGATTGCAAAGGTAGTCATATTTTTAGAATATTCCAAGGATATTTTCGCTTTTTTTGTAATTGTGTGCGCAAACTTGACGTATTTCAGACTTTTATTATTATGCGATATACTCTGCCCCTATAAATTATATAATAAGGTGTAAGTCTAATAATTGTCCGATTTACACCTTATAAATGTCAAAGACTGTTAAATAATAGAACTTTTTTCGATATTTATTTGGAGGTTTGGAAAAAAGTCCGTACCTTTGCACCCGCTTTTGAGAACAACGGTTCAACGAAGCATTAAAGAAAGAGTTCTTTGAAAGACTTACATAAACAGAGAAAGTAGTACAAGAAGCGAACCATTGCGGTATTGGA
>JAXEKN010000057.1:0-3225 GCA_034101015.1 Prevotella sp. | reverse complement strand
ATGCCGGTTGTCGTGAAGGGCGGTATCTTCCCCATCGAGTTGGTGGAGATCGCTAATGAGCTGAAGGCGACTGTAGCGGTTTGCCATGACGATATCACTGAGCAGATGGGAATCATCATCTCTTGGGGATAGGCCTCAATGATGGAAATGGTAGTGCTTGCCCTTCGGGGCAGGCCTACTTAAAAAGGATTATTTTATTATTACTAACATTTACTTTTTAAATTAAATGTATTAATATGGATAGTATATTAGAAGAAATGATGACGAGATTGTCTGAGTTGAAAAATGAAGTAAATGAAATTGGCAGACTCGCGAAGCTAATGGCAAGTAAGACAATTATTCACGGCGAACAACAAGTTGAAGAATTGGAAAAAGAAGATATTGTTCGTAAGGCTATTCTTGAAATAAATAATGTTTATTTTACTTCAACAAAAGGAATAAGGTACTTAATTAGGTATTCATCCGATTGGATTGCCGTTTTTCGAATATTGGTGGATTGGGGTATGTTAAAGGAAAACTCTTTCAGTAAGTTCGAGGAAATGTGCTCTCCTATTAACTCTGAATTGCGTTATCCTATCTTGACTGAAAAGTTGCGTTCTGGCTATTATGGTTTGTTTAACAGACCGTTAAGTAATAAGGTATTATTGACTGATCGTAGAGGACACAATTTGTTTCGAAGACTGACTATAGCGTTTGAATTTGAGAATGTTTATATGGCAATTGCCAAAGGCGAAGAGCCTGTCGTGAAAGATATAATTCCTGTATGGGACTCTAATGACAAGGCTGTCCTGAATCAGTTTATTAAGAGATATAAAACTAAGGAACGTTGCTTCGTCAACAAGTTTAAAAAAGATTTTCAGTAGATATAAACAATAATAATTATGAGACTATCAAAGAATTTTACGTATGAGGAGCTCACGCACTCTAATGTGGCGGAGCGAAAGGGACTGAGAAACAGACCCAAGACAAAGGAGGAAGAGAAGAAGGTGATCGAGAATCTGAAGGCACTGTGCATGGAAGTGCTGCAGCCACTGAGGGACTATCTCGGGAAACCGGTGGTGATTTCGAGCGGCTATCGCTCGGAGGACGTAAATAGAGCAGTTGGTGGCGTGAAGGGGTCGCAACACCTCAAAGGGGAAGCGGCGGACATCCATGTTGAAAACACCGAACATTTATTGAAGATTATGCACTTCATTATGGACGAGACGGACTTTGACCAGCTCATCTGGGAGAAGAACAAGCAAGGGACGCAATGGGTGCATGTGAGCTATAAGCGCAACGGGGTGAACAAGCACCAGGTGCTGAGTCCAACTTTTTAATCTTAATATATTTTTTACAATGAAAACAGAAAATTTTAATTTGAATGACTGCCAGAATGTGCAGTTGGAAGGAGTTGCTCACGTCAATATTGACAAGTTTGTGATGTTCTGTCCGGACAATCCAGTGCCGGGAGTGGTAGAAGCCTTCAACCTGAAGGGCAAGGGTCAGATGATGAGAGACGGGACTTTTGATTTTTCGCCGCTGCCTGTACAGAAGAAAAGCAGAGGAACGCTGCTGAAGAAGGTTGCTCATGGCAGACTGTCGGCTACTAAGGACGGAGCGTATCTGCTGACTTTGAAGGTGTTCAAGCATGAGGGACTGGATGCCGCCATGGTGATGACCAAGGAAGCTATGGAGGCCATCGGTGAGGGGTTTAAAATAGTAAATAACTAATTTTTTACCATGAATAAAACACAGAATGTAAAGAAGAAAGAGCAAGTCGGGGGAACAAGAATCCCCCGACAGGCTCGAGCACAGGGAGTGAGGGAATGCCTCAACCATGTGGGAGTGGAGAACGAGATGCCTGCATTGTTCACCACAACTGGAACAACAAGTGTATTGGCATCGGATGTGACGGTGGAAATCCACAACAGGGTGCACCCGCTGAATCAGATTGTGAACATCATCGGTGAGGCTGCTTCGAAGAAAAGTGCAATGGACGAAATATTTGAGGAACTCGCCTATGAACTGATTGAAGAGAAATGGCGCATTGTGGAGGAGGAGAAAAAATGGCGACAGGAAGCCAAGCGCGACCGCAATGCCAAGAAGCAGAAGGACAAACCTCGGTTTCCTCTAAGAGTGCAAACACTGAATACTACGGTGGCTAATCTGGCTGAACGCCTGGAGGATGTTGACGGCAAACGGGCAATTTCATTTACACCCGAGATTGACATTCCGCTGACAAAGTGGGGCAAGACGGGCACTAACGAGTTTTCGACTATGCTTCGTTTGAGCTATGATGGATCATGCTATGAGCGAGAAGCAAAGAGCCTTGAGGCCGCCAACGTGCATATCCGCAGTTTGCAATGGAGCGTGATAATGTGCGGTCAGCCGGAATCACTTTATAAGTTGATGTCGAACATGACCAACGGATTGCTCTCGCGAGCTGCCATCGCCAAGATGCATGACAATACGTATGACTTGTTCTGCAGCGACCGACCGTTTACCGACGACGAAAAGCGCAGAATTCATGAGGTGGCTCATCTGCTGGGCTTGATGAAGGGAACAATGGTGGTGCCGAAACTGGAGGCTCGCTCCATAAAATGGGCCAACAACGTGTGTATGACGGCTGCTAAGGACGGAAACGACGTTATGGCAAGATGCCGCTTGCGCGATCATATTTCGGCATATCGCATGACGGTTTGCCTTATGCTTTTCAAGGTGGCGGAAAGGCTTATCAAGGAACATGGTTATGAGGGTGCGGAAAAGGTGCTCGTGGAAAATCCTGACATCACCGCCAAGATGATTGTGGATGAGCAGACACCGACTATGCTGAAGGTGTATGACAATATTGCCGACTATATCCTGGATATGGATATGCTGTATTTTGGTGATAAGCTGAAGGCTAACTACGAGGACAAGAACTGCCGAGTGATAGGGGAAGAAAGATCCTATCGCACTGCCAACGACTCTATATATGAATGCCTGCCGAAGGTTTTCAGCAGAGAAATGCTTGTTCAGCAATGCAAAATGAACAATGGTGAGGAGCCAACTAACCAAAAGGTGAACAGTATGCTCTTTAACTGGAAGCAGAAAAAGCTGATAGAGAAGCAGAATACAGGTTCGTTTGAGAAAATCGGTTAATCATGTAGTAAAAATTGCAAATTGCAAATTGCAAATTCATTTTTTAGTTATGCAAAACATTGATTTGAATGAAATCAGAGCCATGCCTATTGAGGAGGTGGC
>JAXEKN010000049.1:0-3888 GCA_034101015.1 Prevotella sp. | reverse complement strand
CTCCGCGTTCTTAAACACCTCGCCAATCTTCTGCTGCGTACCGTGCACCCAGGTGCATGCGAGGTCGTCAGGCACAATCTTCATGAAGTTGATGCCTATCTCCTCTGCCATCTTTTCGGCGAAGAAAGTCTTGCCGCAACCAGTCTTTCTCGGCTTCTGACGTATGCATCTTTCTATCCTCCACAATTTTGTTTTACTTCTATGATAATAGAGTGGCATTTGTAACCATTGTCTATCATCTAACACTACTTTCTGCTGAAAAAATATCCCTTTGGTCTATTGTGCCTGTTTGCCACATTAGCCAAAGGGATATTATCATTGCATTCATGCAATCTTCAATCTTTAGGCTTTGGTGGCTGTAGTTTCCACTGCTCTACTAATCGTTTACAACCGTTTTCAATGTGTTTAGCCACACGACAATATACAGCTGCAGTCTGATAATGCGGGTCTTCCACATTGCCGTTTTCATCCAATGCTATCTTATTGAACAGAACGATTCGACTCCAATGGCTATAGTCCAATACTCGTGTTATAGCATCACGGTGACGCTCGTCAAACACAATGACCGCATCAGTTGCCATCAGTTTCTCACGTGTCATAACCGTGGTCGTACCACTTAAATCATATCCCAATTCCTTCGCCACATCTACCATGGCAGCATCACGAGGATTATCTCCCCAGTCCAATGTGCCTAAGGAATACACTTCGATGCAACTCATCCCTGCATCGGTCAAGAGTTTCTTTGTCACACATTCTGCAAACGGTGACCGACAGGCATTGCCTGTGCATACAAAGCAAATCTTGTAGTTCATGTTCATTCAAAATTATAGGTAGTAGAAATTGTTATAATTGAATGTCGTCAAGGGAGAGCGTACATCATCCATTGCCAGCATTCGTTCCGGTATCTCGCTCAGGGGGATTCTTTCATCAAGCAATGCTCTCAGCCTATGGGCCAACTTTACATTCTCACGGTCAAGTTCCTCCTGCGTCGTCTCTACCTGATATAATAGAGCCTCATTTAACTCTGAAACTATCATTCCAGTAAACAAGCCATGCAAGCCTTCTGCACGGGCAAACTGGTCGGCATTGCACCATACAGCCACAATGTTGCTCCCATGATTGTGCAGATGGTATCTGTGAGAATGACCCACGATAATCTTATCAAACTCATTCTTGCTGTCATCCTTGCGGAAGAACAGTCCTTTATCCGAGCCGTGCCCTAACAGCATGATGCGCTCCTGCGTAGAGACATGATGCAACAGATGCCCTATCTCTTTTGTTGAACGGCAGTCGGTAACGACTTGTGCTTCCAGCCCATCATACAGGGCTGAAAGCATCGCCGTGGTTTTGTCTTTTGGATGTATCACTAACATAATTATTCTGACTCAATAAATAGTATACCACACTCTCCCAATCAGGGAATTGGTCATTGCCAAAGGGTATCCATTCGCCCTCAAACTCGCTCGTGCCGTTCTTGCCACGGTCGTCAATGAGATAGTCGCCCTTACAGAGGTTCTTGCAATGGGTGATGACCATCCGCTTGTGGAACACGTCGTCGAGATAGTGTGTCACCCACTTCACCTTGTCGGACCATGCCGATGGATTCTTCCAAGGTGCTGTGGAGAGGATATACAGGTCGAAATGCTCCTGCAGCGTATGCATGGCTTCGATGGCTCCCGGCATGGGCTTCATCTCGGCAAAGAGTCCTGGAATCTCGTCAAAGCGTCCTTCGTATTCTTTCTTGATGTCCTCCGGCTGAAGGTCAAGCCCCGACTGGAAATCCACGAGCACGCCATCCATATCCACATAAACGGTCTTCTTCATCTTGGCAGTTTTCTCTGTGCTTCTTTTTGACAGCTCATTGATAACCTGCTTCCTGCGCTTGAACTCCTGCATCGGCATAGGCTCGTGCCCGTTTCTGTCAGCAAGTTCGTCGTAGAACGCATTGAGCACCCGCAGGATCTTTGACGTGTCATGACCACTCTCCTTCAGGTAGCCACGCAGTACGGGCGGCTCGATTCCCTGGTCTGCTCCATAGAACACCCAATAGATACACAGGGCGATGTCCGTGCGATGCAGGCCCATAGCGCAGGCTATATAGAAGCAGCCACGGTCTATGCGCCTGCACAATTCCGGGAACAAGTCAACCATGTTCTTGATGATGTCGGCATGGTTATCTACCGGGTAATAGAAATACTCCATGCCATACTCCTCGCAAAGGGCCATCATGCGGGGATTGGCACCATCATTTCGCAAGTCAATGATGGTATCGACTCCGGCCTCCTTGATGACAGGCCAGGCATACCCCTGACCACGAGATGACATGGTCTTGCCTCTTACTCCCCCGTATGCTGGATGGATATCAGGGATGCCGGTCGCCATGATTCTTTCAATATCAAAAGTCTTCATATCTGTCTGCTTTATTACGTTTATGATAGTATAGAGGTAAAAGTAACCTTATTTCCTTGCGTTAATCTGATTACTTTTTGTTTAACCACTCAACCAGTTTGTTCACCTTGTCTGACACCATTGCTGGCGATGCCGGCAGCTTATGCTTTCTCTGCACGACCATGCTGACAGCATACTTCGGTTTGTCGGCAGGGAAGCAGCCTACAAACGTGAATGTCTGCTCCATTTCGTCATCAGCTATGTTATACACTCCTGCCAGTTCCACTTCCTTGGGCGCACGCTTATGTTGTATGCCCCCTTCCTTGAACATCCCGATGGCAATTGCACGGATATTGCCGCGCCTTTCCGCAGAGACGTTCACGGAATCCAAATGGAAGATATTGTTGAATACCGTAGCCAGTTCCATCGCATTGGTGTTCTTCGTTTGGTCAGTGGCGTACTTCCAATAATCCATACCTTCAGGCAGGGTCATCATGGCATGATACATCCCGATTCTCGACTTGTTGAGCAAAGCCTGTCGGTATGCGTAACGTGCCTGGATCAAACTGTCCATCCTCGCCTTGTCCTCTTCAGAGTCATAATCCGATTTAAACTCTTCAGCAAGTGCCACGGAATCCACTTCGACGGAATCAACCCAGACCGAATCCACGTCCTCCTGTGCACAGACATCCGCTCCAATCACCGAGAGGAGCAATGCCAAAACCATTGTCATTCTTTTCATCACTTCATCAACTATTAACCCACCGTTAATCATTTTCTTCTGTCAGTATCACGTCATGGTGAGTGTCGCCCTCCCAATAAGCCATAGGATGAAGTTCGACAGTCAGTTTGTTGTAGTTGCAAGTAAACTGGCTCATTCCCCATAGCACTTTCAACTTTCTGTCCACCTCTTCCAGGCTCTCACCAAACACCAAATTCGTGAAATACCTATTCTCATACATATAGTCCTCACTGTCAAAGCAAGGATATAGTTTTGAATCCTCACCCACATACACTCCATCCTTTGGAGTCTTCTTCCTTGCATGTTCAATCATGTCTTTCACACCATCGAATGATGCTCCCAAGACCTCAATGGTCTCATTGTTCTTAAACTTCTTCATTGTCATATACCCTTATACGTTTATCGGGCGCAACTTCTAAGTATATTATACATTTACAATATAAGAGCGATAATCATAAACATTTCTATCAAGTAAAGAGAGCGGTCAACCTAATCCAAGACAAGATGAACGCCCTTTATTGATGAAATCTTTGTCGTCATTTTCCTACATTCTCATCAAAAACATCATCTGCCATACAAACAGGTAGGTTGTACCGCTCAAATTCTGCAACTGTTATTTAGGGAGTGTCGTTAAATATTAAGATTTTTTACAACTATCTATTTCTCAATGTGATAGAAATTTTGTATCTTTGTAGATGATAAGAAAAACCCCCAATCACCCTCGAAAAGTGACAAATTGGGGGAATCACAAAAGTGAT
>JAXEKN010000048.1:0-3182 GCA_034101015.1 Prevotella sp. | reverse complement strand
GCCATGTCATTCAGAGTTTTATTTGTTTTTTATTTGCAACACTAAGATAAGTGAAATTTCTGACATGGCAAAATCCTGAGCAACTTTTTGTTGCTCAGGTGCTTATAAATAAAGTTAAATCAAAGTGTTGCGGAATTAAGGGTTTATACAGTTTCTGGAGGATATATCGGACTTGTTGTGGCGACCAATCATGGTCTCGTGGCTAATTGCAGTTCCTCTGTTAGCGAAACGTTCAATACAAACTGTAACCTTGGTTCAAAATATTCGATAATTCGTAGTTGGGGAGGCATAGCTGGACGCAATTACGGTAATATCGTGTCATGTGAATTTCATGGCAAGGTAAATTTGTATTCACCAGAGTCTGGTGGTATAGCTGGCAGCAACTGTGGGATTATAAAAGGTTGTGTCAATTATGGGGACTTTTATGCCACGGGGTCTGGTACGATAGGAGGTATTGCCGGGGAGACATTACAGGGGAGGACTTATCCATTCCATGATGACAGGACATATATTGCATCCATTGAGGATTGCGTAAATTTCGGAACAATAAATGCTAAGGGAGGTTCCTTCACTGCCAGCGGCGTAGCGGGAAATGGATATGGCACAGTCTTACGCTGCTCAAATTATGGAAATATCACCGTTGATGTTAATAACGGGGAGTCCTTCATTGCGGGTGTTGCGGCTGGAGAAGACACATACACTAACAAATATGTAATCAAAGACTGCTATAATGGCGGAGAAGTATTAGTAAAATTTTCGGCACAGGGAACCTATCCAGCTGTATCCGTAGGCGGAATTGCGGCAAGTTCATTTTGGTATGTTGAGAACTGCATAAACAATGCCAACGTGACGCTAAACAACACCTCTACCTTTGGCAATCAGGCAGTAGCAGCATACATACGACCCGTATATGGAAACATGAAGTCAGACTTATGCAATAATTGCTTCTATGTGGAATACGGGTCAGAGCATCCATCTGAGACAGGCCATAAGATTAAAGTTTCAGATTTCGAAGATGTGGTTGAAAAGCTCAATCACGAAAGAGAGAGGGCATGGACTATGGACGCATCCTTGCCTCAGCCCATCCCAGAAGAGAATCCCATCGTCATCGGAAGACAGTATTTTATCTCCGCAGATGGATTCACCATACCAATCATAAATACCGACAAGGATTACCCCTCGTTGCAAATTGAAGTAAGGGACAGCGAAGGCATGATCGTCAAGACAGAGAAAATTGCCCACTTTGACACTTATGCCGTTTGTCGCTTGAATGGTCTTAAGCCTGCTACCCAATACACATTGTATGCCACGAATGGAAATACGTCAGCATACAAAGAGGTTGCGACTGGTTTTGAGGGAGTTGGCACACAGCAATTCCCCCACATCGTCAACAAGACAGAGCAGTTGCGCGCCTTGGCGTTTCTTGTAAATAACGGCGAGTCATATACCTATCATCACTTCAATCAAGAATGCGACCTTGACTTGGCCTGTGACAGCCTTCATCCGTGGGTTCCCATAGGCGACTACGGATTAGGGTTTAGGGGTGTATATGACGGCAAAAACCACAAGCTTACCAACCTGTATGTGGACGACCATTACCCATACGCTGGCTTCTTTGGCATACTTGGCACAAACGGAAACGTAGGCAATGTGTCTTTTCTCGGCGAGAATGAGGTCAACGCTTCACATTCGATATATTCAGGTGGTATAGCAGGCAGTCAGACGTATGCTTCTACTGAGTTTTCAAAATGTTTCTTCCATGGGAAGGTAAGTGGAGGCTATGCCGTAGGAGGATTGTTTGGATATGTAGAATCCCCACTTTACAACTGCGGTGCTGTCGTTCGGCTTTCTGGAGGAGTGAAAAGAGGTGGCCTTGTAGGTATTGCAAGTGGTTTTACGGATGGTATAGAGCATTGCTACTCTGTGGTCCTGCCTACAGACGGTAAGCCTGCAGCAGGTATTGCCAATCCTGAAGATGGGAGGACATTGTCATTCCCCTGGCAGTCATTTGACTCCTACTATCAGTCGGGCGACTTGGTGGCGAATGAGATATTGGATCACATGTACCCTAAAACAGAAGAGGAAATGAAGTCTCAGGATTTTGTGGCACTACTCGGTTCGCAATGGTGTGCGGACAGTCAGGATTATCCTATCAACGAGGGCTACCCTGTCTATAAATACGATTCCGGACACGAGGTGTTTACCCGTAATTATGAGATACTTGAGGATGATAGGGTAGTGCTATATGGAACATATTTCGGCAACGGCGAGAAGATAAAGTCAAAGGGTATAGAATACAGGCTGTCATACGACTCGTCATCGCCATACATCTCAATAGAGGACACATCCGAACTAATCACAGGTATGGCCGTCTCGATGAATGTGCTTAAGGATGTGTACTATATGTATCGCGCTTACGTGGAACTTACAGATTCAGATACGAGAATTTATGGCGAGGAGAAGACTCTTTATGTTCCACAAGCCGAGGTGGATGCAGTCAAGAAAACATTTAGTGATGAGCACCAGGATGTCAATTCTGTTTATACAATATCAGGTTTGCGCATAGGCTCAAGCATTAACGCAGGTTCTCTGAAACCCGGTATATACATTATAAACAAAAGAAAAGTGGTCATTCGATGAGGTGAAAAAGTATATTTTGAATGATAGATTGGGGTTACAAATGCCACTCTATTATCATAAAAGGTAAAACAAGAACAGTGGAGGTAATGAATATGAACGGAATTGTGACAAAAGTAGTCAAGGATGAAACCGAATTCAGCGCTTCGGAAGCCGAGAAAGACTGGTTGCGCCGCATCTGCGGAGTAAAGCCAATGGAAGAACATAAGGTTCCCCCAGTCAAGAAGGCTGAACAGAAGCCTGTGGCAGAAAAGAAAGCCAAAGGGAATGGATTCGGGGATATTGCAGGCATGAATGAACTGAAGGAGTTCGTGACCGAAGGGTTCATCAACGTGCTGAAGAACCGCGAGTGTGCCGAGGTATATGGCATCAAGCCTCCCTCTATGCTCTTCTATGGCCCTGTGGGTTGCGGCAAGACTTTCTTCGCCGAAAAGATGGCAGAGGAGATAGGCATCAACTTCATGAAGATTGTGCCTGACGACCTCGCATGCACCTGGGTGCACGGTACGCAGCAGAAGATTGGCGAGGTGTTTAAGAACGCGGAG
>JAXEKN010000037.1:0-3674 GCA_034101015.1 Prevotella sp. | reverse complement strand
GAACAAGATCAAGAAGAATATCCGTTTCGTAAAGGGAACGAAGAAGATTGAGACATCAGTGCCCAATCAGACAGTAACCATCGTATATGACGGCAGGAAGACCACCTATGCCGACTATGAGTCAGCATTCAAGAAGATAGGGTATAGCGTCAAGAAGGTGAAGGGGTGATTAACGATGCCTTTTTATGGCAAAAAACGGTTAAATGTTTGGTGAATCCAAATATATTCCTTAACTTTGCAACGATTTACAGGCTAATCACTCCTGCAACATACATGAAACTATGGGTACATACATTAATAGAGGCAATTATGCTTTCCGCAACATCGTGAGTCATGAGTATATTGACAAGACGTCGCTGATACCATTCATCAACGAAACTCTCAACTCCGAGAGCCGCTATAGTTGCGTAACGCGCTGCCGTCGCTTCGGAAAGTCGATGGCGGCAAAGATGCTGTGTGCCTATTATGACAAGTCGTGCGACTCGCGTGAGCTGTTTCGTGGCTTGAAGGCAGAGCAGGACAAGTCATTCGAGACATATCTCAACCGATATGTCGTGATATATCTTGACGTGACATCATTCACCGCACGACCAGAACTCAGGGTTAATATTGTGCGGAATATACAGTCTGAGATTATTTATGAGTTAAAGGATGCATTTCCCGATGTGAAGTATAAGGAGGGGGCTGATCTTATGGATACCCTTGCCGCCATCCACCAAAATACTGGTGAGAAGTTCTTTTTCATCATCGACGAGTGGGATGCCATCTGTCGCGAGTTTCCCGACCGTCAGAAGATGAAGGGTGACCCTGCTACAGTCGTTCCCACCATCTTGGACGAGTATGTAATGCTTCTTCGTCGTTTGTTCAAGACCCAAGATTCGGATGAGGTCTTCGCCGGTGCATATCTCACAGGCATCTTGCCCATAAAGAGATACAACACAGAGTCGGCACTGAACAATTTCTGCGAATATTCGATGATACGTCCTGGCAAGATGGCTAAGGATTTGGGATTCACGCATGAGGAAGTGGAGGCGTTATGCGAGAAACACGAAATGGACTTGCGTGAAATGGAACGCTGGTATGACGGTTATCGCATAGGAAGGGCTTCACGCATGTTTAATCCCTATTCGGTGGTCAAGGCTATCAGGAATGAAGAGTATGGCATCTACTGGACAACCACTGGGGCATACGACTCGATAATCACCTATATCCAGATGAATTACGAAGGGTTGAAGGACGACATCATACGTATGCTGACGGGAGAACGTGTAAGTGTCAACACACTTAAGTTCCAGAATGATATGCACATAGTGAGAAGCAAGAACGATGTACTTACCGTTTTGATTCACCTTGGCTACCTTGCCTACGATGAAGACAAGAGGAAGTGTTTTATACCTAATAAGGAGGTTGCCGACGAATTCCAAAATGCAGTGGAAGATACAGCCTGGACTCGTATCGCCAAAGTGCTGACTGACTCCGAGAATCTTCTTGAAGCTACAATTTCCGGCAACGAGCAAGTCGTGGCTTCAGCCGTCGAACTGGCACACGACGAGAACACCAGCATTCTCTCCTACAACGACGAAAACTCACTTGCCTGCGTGCTCTCCCTGGCATATATCTGGGCAAAAAACGAGTACATCATCCATCGTGAGTATGCCACTGGCAAGGGCTTTGCCGATCTTGTTCTGATTCCCCGTCGCAATGTCTCCAAGCCAGCCCTGGTCATAGAGCTGAAGTTCAATCATTCAGCCGATACAGCCATCGGCCAGATTAAGCGCAAGGCCTATCCCTCGAAGATAGCTGAATACACCGGCGCCATCCTTCTCGTAGGCATCAACTACGATAAGGAGACGAAGCAACATTCTTGCAAGATAGAAAGACTCACAAAGGGTCAGAGGGACAGGTTTGAAGTGACCCCACAATGTTAATCGTTGGCGGTGTCGGTCTTACGTCTAAGTTGAGGGCAATTGAAAGGCCCCAGTGCATCGCGCATCGGGGCCTCTGGTTTGAGTTCTTAAATGTATGAATTACCCTAAGGTCTTTTGACAGCTACTATTCACCTTCAGGCATTTGTTTGTATAATATTTGTGAAAACACTATTATTATTCTAAAAAAGGATGATAATATGGATAATTATTATTATCTTTGCATCGAATATTAATTGATAATTATGCCAGAGATAGTTAGATTTTATGGTATTGTGATAAAAATGTTTTTCAAACCCAAAGAACATGAACCATCACATATCCATGCAATTTATAATGAGCATGTTGGCTTATTTAATCTTCGTACATGCAAAATGTTTGAGGGTGATTTGCCAAAAATTGCCCAACAGTTGGTTTCCGAATGGTTAGAAATCCATAAGGAAGAACTTTTGGAAATGTGGGATAAACAAGTAATAACAAAATTGCCACCGTTATGATACCAAGGATTAAGACGCTTGCGGTATTGGATGACTTCCGTCTTGCCGTTGAGTTTGATGATGGCTATAAGGTCATCTATGATGTAAAGGAAGATATTGAGACGTTGCCATCGTTCCGACCTTTGTCGGAGACTTTCGGCTTGTTTGGTCAAGCGCAACTTGACAGTAGTAGGACGTGTGTGTATTGGAATGATGAAATAGATCTTGCCAGTGATTGTATCTACGAATACGGAACGGCAGCTTAAACTAAAATATCAACATTCAGAAGACAAGGATTCCATCGTGGTCAATTTGATTTTTCAGGATAACGTCCATATTGGGATGTATGCGAAGGACATCCACGTTGCATCCTAATAATTGTTCAAGATATTGTTTAAGTCCCGACCTTTTCAATAGGTTGGGCTTCATGTCAACGCACACGTCAACATCGCTTGACTCACTATGCTCGCTGCGGGCGACTGAGCCAAAGATATGCATTGAACGCACCCCATATTTAGACATTATTTCATCCTTGTATGGAATGATTTTGCTGATACATTCTCTTCTCGTAATCATAAGCGTTGTATGTTTAACCGCTGCAAATATACATATTATTCCCGAAACGGCAAAGATTTTTATAGAAAATTATCTTTTAAAAGAACAACTGTCGTGACAATAAAAGGAAAGCTGCCGTGACAATGAAAGAATAGCTGTCGTGACAATGTAAGAATAGCTGTTGTGATAATAAAAGAACAGTTGTTGTGGAACTATCTGAACAGACTGTTGAGATACTATCTGAATCGAACTTGTCAAATGTTTACAACAGACTATCGTTGTATCCTCAAAAGGCTTTGGATGTCCATCCGAAAGCTTCGAACGGAGATTCAAAGCTTTCGGATATCCGTTCGAAGCTTTCGAACGAAAAATATTAATAGTTTAAAGTACTGCAAATATTCGCATTATTCCTGAGTATTGAATATTGCCTTCGTCACATTAGTGTCGATATTCTTTTTGCCTAAAAGGAATTTGTCAACGAATGCCTCCACCTCGGGATATTGGCTCAATGGCAGTTGGCAATGGGGATGATCACCCTCGATGGAGTAGCCCATGCGGTCGGCAATGCCAAAGGTGTTCCATACTTCACGAGCTGCTTTCGACGACTCGTAGTTTGAGCGTTCGGCAAGCCATTCATAATCAGTGTTACCCAGTACGAGCAAGGCACGCGGAGCTATCAGGGCAGCAAGTTCGTGATGGTCGATGGGCAGGCGGTCAA
>JAXEKN010000008.1:0-13583 GCA_034101015.1 Prevotella sp. | reverse complement strand
GTGGTCGGGGGTAATCGCCTCTATGCGATACTCGTAGTCGTGGAACGTGATGTCGCTGTAGGTCACCATTATATAATAAGGTGGGGACTGCAGGCTGCACACGGCACTGTCGGAGAGCATCGGGGCAAAGAGGAGACGGGGACCCTTTTTCGCCACGTAATGGGCGAAGGACATGCCGCGCTCACGGGCGGCGGCGTCCGCCATCTGCTGGATCTGGTCGTTGATGCAACGGGGCATGGTTCAGGGATTTGTACGCCTTCGGCGTCCGTCAACGACATGGTGTTGGCGGGGGAAAAAGCGGGGTTTTCTACTCTTTTTCTTCATACCTTTAGCGATTTTGGGTGCAAAGATACGCATTTTGCCGCAAACAAAAAAAAAAAAACGTTAAATAACCTTTCATTAGGCAGAATTTGTCCCATGACAGGGGTTTTTCCCCTGACGGGGAATTAAAGAATTAAAGAATTAAAGGATTAAAGTTGGGCTGCGCTGTCAGGGAAGGAGAGATGGCTGCGCATTGAGAGCTTTAATCCTTTAATTCTTTAATCCTTTAATTTTTTAATTTCCTGAGGAAACACGTTTCCGAAGGACTAAGTTTTTTAATTTCCTGAGGACGTAGTCCGAAGGACCCTCGGATGCTTAATTGGGGATAAAATTTGAGGCATTATGGGAATAAAATAAAATTTTTCGTGATTTTCTTTGCTAAATCAATTTTTTGCACTATCTTTGCAGCCGATAAAAATATATTGAAAAAAAAGTAAAGGACATGAGTGAACAGATACGTAAAAATCCGTTTTTTGAACCATATCACACACTGCACGAGACGGTGCCTTTCAACGACATCACGCTCGCGGACATTGAGGAGGCCTTCATCGAAGGTATTAAGAGAGACAATGAACAGATAGAGAAAATCACAAATAATCCCGACAGACCGACTTTCGACAACTCCATCATATACCACGAGGAGGGAAAGGAAAACTATTATGACCTCTTGGACAGGGTGTCAACCGTATTCTATAACCTCATGAGTGCGGAAACCAACGACGAGATGGACGCATTAGCGGAGAAAATGCAACCGCTGCTCACAAAGCACGCCAACGACATCAGGCTAAATCCCAAACTCTTTGAACGGACGAAATATGTGCACAGATACCACAGAAGGCTGACACCAGAGGAGAAGGTGCTGCTCGAAGACGCTTATATCGGATTCACAAGAAGCGGCGCACTGCTCGACGACAAGGGTAAGGAGAAACTGCGCGCCCTGACGGAAGAGGCCAGTATGCTGTCGCTGAAGTTCTCGCAAAACCTGCTGAAGGAAAACAAGGCCTTCTCGCTGCATATCACCAACGAGGAGGACCTCGACGGACTGCCAGAGACGGCAAGGGAGGCGGCAAGAATGGCAGCGCAGGAACAGGGTAAGGAGGGATGGGTCTTCACCCTCGACTACCCAAGCTACAACCCCTTCCTCACCTACTCCAACAACAGGGAACTGAGAAGGAAAATGTATATGGAGAAAAACCAGGTGGCATGCCACGGAAACGACGAGGACAACAGGGAGATATGCAAGAGACTCGTCAACCTCAGAAGGGAAATAGCACAGCTACTTGGATATAAGACTTATGCGGACTACGTGCTCGAAAGAAGGATGGCGTCCAACAAGCGCAACGTGTATAAACTGCTCAACGACCTAATCGACGCATACAAACCAACCGCCGAGAAGGAGGTGAAGGCCATTGAAGACTTCGCAAGGAAAACGGAGGGAAAGGACTTCAAGATGGAGCCCTGGGACTTCGCATACTACAGCCATAAACTGCAACTGAAGAAATTCAATATCGACGCGGAGATGCTCAGACCATACTTCCAGCTCGACAGAGTCATTGAGGGTGTGTTCGGACTCGCCAACAGACTATACGGCATCTCGTTCAAGGAAAACAAGGAGATACAGACGTATCACCCCGACGTCAAGGCGTATGAGGTGTTTGACATGGACGGCAGCTTCCTCGCCGTGATGTATGCGGACTTCTATCCAAGAAAGGGTAAGCAAAACGGGGCGTGGATGACGCAATACCAGGGACAGTACATCAACAGAAAGGGGGAAAACGTCAGACCGCACGTCAGCTTGGTGATGAACTTCACCAAACCGACACCGGAGAAGCCGGCTCTGCTCACTCTCGGAGAGGTGGAGACCTTCCTGCATGAATTCGGGCACTCGCTGCACGGCATGTTTGCCAACACGAGATTTGAAAGCCTTAGCGGCACAAACGTCAGATGGGACTTTGTGGAACTGCCTTCGCAATTCATGGAGAACTATGCAGTGGAGAAGGACTTCCTAAAGACATTCGCCTTTCACTACAAGACGGGAGAGCCAATGCCAGACGAACTCATCGAAAGGATAAGGAAAAGCCGCAACTACAACGCCGCGCACGCCTGCATGAGACAGGTGAGCTTCGGACTGCTCGACATGGCATACTACACCATGAAGGATGAATTTGACGAGGATATCATCGCTTTCGAGAAAAAGGCATGGAAAAAGGCTATCATCGCTAAACAGCCCAACAACACGTGCATGACGGTGCAGTTCAGCCATATCATGGCGGGGGGATATGCCGCGGGATACTACAGCTACAAATGGGCGGAGGTGCTCGACGCGGACGCCTTCAGCGTATTCAAAAAGCATGGCATCTTCGACAGAAAGACAGCGCAGAGCTTCAGGGACAACATACTGTCGAAGGGAGGTACGGAGCACCCCATGACGCTATACAAGAGATTCAGAGGGGGCGAACCGACCATAGACGCACTGCTGAAAAGAAACGGCATCAAGAAAAAGAAATAATAACAATAATAAGGTGACATGACGGAAAAACAACATAACCTGGACCTGAGGTATCTCAGAATGGCGAAGATATGGGCGGAAAACAGCTACTGCAAGCGCAGACAGGTGGGAGCCCTCGTGGTGAAAAACCAGATGATCATCAGTGACGGATACAACGGCACACCAAGCGGGTTTGACAACGTGTGCGAAGATGACACCAACACGACATTCCCATACGTGCTGCACGCGGAAGCCAACGCCATCACAAAACTGGCAAGAAGCAGCAACAACAGTGACGGAAGCACGCTATACGTCACGGACGCCCCTTGCATCGAATGCGCCAAACTGATAATTCAGGCGGGAATAAAGCGAGTGGTATATGCTAAGGAATACAGGCTTACCGACGGCATAGACCTGCTCAAGCAGGCCGGCATAGAGGTGGATTTCATTAATAATGACATATATGAGTAAGAACAAAAACAACAGGTTTGTGCCTTTGCTGATGGCAATATGCGTAGTGGTGGGTATCTTGATCGGTACCTTCTACGCCAACCACTTTGCAGGCAACAAACTGAGCATCATCAACTCAAGCAGCAACAAAATAAACAACCTGCTGCACATCATCGACGACCAATATGTCGATACGGTCAACGTGAACAGACTGGTGGAAAAGGCCATGCCGCAGATACTGTCGGAACTGGACCCACACTCGGTATATATCTCAGCACAGGACGTGCAGGCGGCCAATGACGACCTAAAGGGGTCGTTCTCGGGAGTAGGCATCGAGTTTACAATCAGAAACGACACCATAAGGGTGCAGAACGTCATCGGAAACGGACCGGCGGAAAGGGCGGGACTCATCGCAGGTGACAAAATAGTCAGCGTGGATGACAAACCATTCACGGGAAAGGAGGTGACCAACCAGGAGGCAATGAGAAAACTCAAGGGACCGAAGGACACCAAGGTGAAACTGGGTATCATCAGATACGGGGAGAAAAAGGTGAAACACTTCACTATCACCCGGGGGGAGATACCGCAGAAAAGCATTACTGCCACCTACATGCTCGACGAAACGACAGGATATATCAAGGTGAAGAACTTCGGGGAGAACACCTACCCGGAACTGCTCATCGCACTGGCGAAACTATCGCAGGAGGGCATCGACAACCTCGTCATCGACCTCAGGGGCAACCTCGGAGGGTATCTCGCATCGGCGGTGCAGATGGCCAACGAATTTCTCACCAAGGGAAAACTCATAGTCTATACCCAGGGAAGAAAGTCGCCAAGACAAGAATACAGAAGCGACGGAAGAGGATCATACCAGCACATTCCTATGGTGGTGCTCATCGACGAGGCTTCGGCTTCGTCATCGGAAATCTTCGCCGGGGCAATGCAGGACAACGACAGGGCCACCATCATCGGAAGACGCTCGTTTGGAAAGGGACTGGTGCAGCAGCCCGTGCCTTTTGCCGACGGGTCGATGATCAGACTGACCATCGCAAGATACTACACTCCATCGGGACGATGCATACAGAAGCCTTACACCATGGGCGACGAGAAAAGTTATGAGGAGGACCTCATGGAGAGATACCAGCACGGGGAGTTTTTCTCGCAGGACAGCATACACCACTCGGGAAAGGCTTTCCACACCAGCATAGGACGTGTGGTTTATGGTGGGGGTGGCATCACGCCTGACATCTTCGTGCCGGAAGACACCATCAACGTCACGTCATACTATAAGGAGGCTGCCATGTCGGGACTCATCCTGCAGTTTGCCTTCTCATATACGGACGAAAACAGGATGAAGCTCAACAAATTCAAGGAGTTGAGGCCCCTGGCGAACTATCTCGACAAGCAAAACATGGTGGAGAGATTCGCCGACTTCGCCAACCGCAACGGACTGAAGAGACGAAACCTCATGATAAGAAAGTCGCACCACCTCTTGGAGAGATACATCAACAGCCGTATCATATACAACATGCTCAACGACGAGGCCTGGACGGAATATCTCAACCAGGACGACCCGGCTATCAAGGCAACGCTCGACGTGTTTGAAAGAAAGGCCGCATTCCCCAAAAAACCGGAGACGAAGGGCAATAACAACAAGGGGAAGAAAAGAAACGCCAAGACAAAAAACGGGAAATAACAAGGAATGGAAAAAAAAGAACTGAGAAAAACAATCAGACTCACCAAGCGACAATACGGCAGGGAACAGCTTGCCGCATTGTCGCTTGACATTTGCGGACGACTTTACGACAAAGTGGGAGGAGCTAAGGTGGTCATGGCCTATCACCCTCTCAGCGACGAGGTGGACATCACACCGGTGCTCGAGAAGATGAGAAGGGAGGGAATAACGGTGGTGATGCCACAGGTGACGGGCGACGACACCATGGTGGTGAGAAAATATGACGGAGAAAAGGACCTCAGACAGGGAGCTTTCGGCATCATGGAGCCTTGCGGACAACTGTTCACGGAATATGACACCATTGACATGGCCATCATACCGGGAATGGCTTTTGACCGACAGGGCAACCGATTGGGAAGGGGAAAGGGATATTACGACAGATTTCTAAACGGACTTCACGCGCATATATATAAAATAGGTGTATGCTTCGGTTTTCAACTGCTCGAAAGCATACCGGCGGAAAAACATGACATCAGGATGGATGAGGTGGTGGCTAATTGAACCTCACGTCGGTGATGACACGCGAACCGACCTTATGGTTGAGCTGATCTACATACACCTGGCGACGCATGCCCAACTCAACCCTCAACACAGGGGAGGCCAACTGGACATAGAGCACCTGATTGTAGATATACACATTGCGGGTGGAACGGGCCACCACCGGACCTGCCACCTCGGGCCATGACTCTATCAGCCGCTTCTGAAGAAGCGGGGTCTCAAGTCCCTGACTGCGAAGATTCTGCATAATCAGGTCCTTTATCGTCTTTACATCTCTTCTGAACATCTTTCTTCTTTTATTTAATTACGCATTCCTCACCGTCGGTTTGCGGCAAATGGAATATCTTATGGTCGCCACCATGAAAGGCAAGAATCTTGTCAAGATGGTCGCGATTGGTGTCGGTGATGAATATCTGACCGAAATCGGACGTGCTCACTATCTCAACAATGCGCTCCACTCGACGTGCATCCAACTTGTCGAAGATATCGTCGAGAAGGAGAAGAGGGGTGGTATGGGAGGCGGTGCGCTTGAGGAAGTCAAACTGTGCCAACTTGAGGGAGATGGCAAACGTCTTGTTCTGACCCTGGCTGCCCTCGCGCTTCATCTGATGACCTCCAAGAGTGAAGACAAGGTCGTCGCGGTGGACTCCATGCAAGGAATAGCCCACGGCACGGTCCTTATGGCGGTCGCGACGAATGACCTCGTAGAGAGGACCACGGCTGCAATGGCTCTCATAACAGATATTGACCTGCTCAAGCCCCCCGGAGATGGACTGATGATAATGACGGAACACGGGAATGAGTTCATCTACGAAGGCGCGACGGATAGCATGGATCTGCTCGCCCTCATGACCCATCTGCTGCTCGAGGATGTCAAGAAGGGAGGCATCGGGCTCGTCATCTTGCTTCAACAGGGTGTTGCGATGCTGAAGGGCCTTGGCATAGCGGGAGAGATGGTCGATGTAGCTGCGGTCGTACTGGGAGATGACCATATCCATCAGACGACGGCGCTCCTCGCTCGTGCCGTCGATGAGAAGGGTGTCGGAGGGGGCCACCATCACTATCGGTATCAAACCAATATGCTCGGACAAACGACGATATTCCTTGCCATTGCGCTTGAAATGCTTCTTGCTGCCGCGCTTCATACCACAATACACCAACTCAGGCTCACCATCGTCGGTCAGATAGCGACCCTCAAGCATGAAAAAGTCCTCGCCGTGGCGTATCACATAGGAATCGAGCGAGGAGATACTGCTGCGGCAAAAGGAAAGATAGTGGATGGCATCAAGTACATTGGTCTTGCCAACACCATTTTGTCCGATAAAACAATTCACCTTCGGAGAAAAGTCAAGGGTCATCTCTGAGAGGTTCTTATAATTGAATATGGTCAATTTTTCGAGTGTCATGTGTCTAAAAACCTTAAATTTTGTGCAAAGTTACAAGTTTTCGGGGGTAAAAACAAAAAAAGTTGCGAATAAATTTCATTATATGCCATTTTTTTGGTAATTTTGCCCCGAAATTGTGCCGATGGCACGAAAAACATAGTTATATAACATAGATAATAGTAAAATAAAACATAAAACAATAAATGGCAAACATTAATGAAGAGCAGCAGGGAACTCTCAATGTAGAGCAGACCCTCAACAGTTCAGAAGCCTTCTTCATGAAGTACAAGAAGGCTATTATCTCCGGAGTGGCTGTCGTGATCGTGGCTATCGCCGGATGGGTGGTTTATGACAATTATGTGGCTGCACCACGTGAGGACAAGGCAAGCACCGCACTGGCCAAAGGACAGGAGTACTTCCAGCAGGACCTCTACGAAAAAGCACTCAACGGTGACGGCGCCGGCTACGCAGGATTTGTGAAGGTGGCACAGGACTATAGCAGTACTGACGCTGGTAACCTCGCCAAACTCTATGCAGGACTATGCTATGCACAGACAGGCAAATGGAACGAGGCCGCTAAATATCTTGAGGACTTCAGCGCTCAGGACGACATGATGATCAGTCCCGCGGCAGAAGGTGCGCTCGGAAATGCCTACGCACACCTCAACCAGCTCGACAAGGCTGTAAGCCATCTCACCAACGCAGCCAAGAAGGCTGACAACAACAGCCTCTCGCCCACCTTCCTCATACAGGCAGGGGAAATCCTCGAAAGCCAGGGGAAAAAGGCTGAAGCCCTCGAACTCTACAAGCAGGTTAAGGAGAAGTATATCTACTCGATGCAGTATCAGACTATCGACAAATACATCGAACGCGCATCCAAGTAAGATATATGGCTACAGCTTATCATAACCTGTCGGAATATGACACCAAGTCCATCCCCGACGCAAGCAACATGTGCTTCGGTATAGTGGTGGCGGAATGGAACCCGGAAATCACCGACGCCCTGCTCAAAGGGGCGGTGACAACCCTCGAAAAACACGGGGCGCTGCCGGAGAACATACACGTCAAGACGGTGCCGGGAAGCTTCGAACTGATTTACGGAGCAAGGCAGATGACAAGAAGAGGAGAATATGACGCCATCATCATATTAGGAAGCGTCATCAGAGGGGAAACACCTCACTTCGACTATATCTGCCAGGGAGTCACCTACGGCATTGCAAAGCTCAACGCATCAAATGACATCCCTATCATCTATGGACTGCTCACCACTGAGGATATGCAGCAGGCAAAGGACAGAAGCGGGGGAAAACTTGGCAACAAGGGGGACGAATGTGCTATCGATGCCATCAAAATGGCTAAATTCTAATAAAAAGGTGATATTCAGGGAGCGTATCTTAACAGGTCCGCTCCCTTCTATCTTTTTTTAATATATATCTTTCTAACATAAAATAGAATATTATGAAATTCATATCATGGAATGTCAATGGACTGAGGGCTTGCGCCGGAAAAGGATTTGAGGAGATATTCAAAAGACTCGACGCAGACTTCTTCTGCCTGCAAGAGACAAAAATGCAGGCAGGACAACTCGACATGCAATTCGACGGATACCAGTCATACTGGAACTACGCCGACAAAAAGGGATATTCCGGTACGGCGGTCTTCACAAGACATAATCCCATAAACGTCACATACGGTATCGGTATTGACGAACATGACCATGAGGGAAGGGTAATCACACTCGAAATGGAGAACTTCTTCCTGATATGCGTATATGTGCCCAACGCACAGGACGGACTGAAAAGACTGGAATACAGAATGAAATGGGAGGACGACTTCAGAGAATACATCATGAGACTCGACGAGAAAAAACCAGTCATCGTATGCGGAGACCTCAACGTGGCACATCAGGAAATAGACCTGAAAAACCCTAAGACCAACAGGATGAACCCGGGATTCACCGACGAGGAGAGAGGCAAATTCACCAAATGGCTCGACAGCGGATTTACAGACACGTTCAGAATGCTATACCCCGAACAGGTGACATACTCATGGTGGTCGTACAGATTCAAGGCAAGGGAGAAAAACACGGGGTGGCGCATCGATTACTTCGTCACGTCGAAAAGACTCAACGAACGTATCGAGGACGCAATAATCCATACGGACATTATGGGAAGTGACCACTGCCCGGTGGAATTGGACTTGAAATAAAGGTTAAAATAGTTAATAAATGCAAGGACGCAGACCCTTTTCTGCCAGTACCTTGTTATATATATATAGCAAACCAAATAAATAAAACAGATGAAAAAGACATTTTCTTTTCTGGTCATGCTGATGCTGACCTTAGCCGTGAAGGCTCAAATGGCCGACCCAGTGCATTTCACATCAAAACTGGAAATGCTCAATAACGGGGAGGCACAAATCGTGTTCGCAGCGCAAATCGACGAAGGATGGCATGTCTATTCCACAGGATTAGGCAACGACGGGCCTATCTCTGCCACTTTCAATGCAGTGAAGATGGAGGGTGTGGAGAAAGTAGGAGGACTGACGCACAAGGGCAAGGAGATTTCGCAATTCGACAATCTCTTTGGCATGAAACTCAGATTCTTCGAACACAGCGTGCAGTTTATACAAAAAATCAAGTTCACCAAACCCAATTATTCCATAGACTGCTATCTTGAATACGGAGCATGCAACGATGAGAACTGCCTGCCACCATCATCAGTGGAACTGAAGCATAGCGGCAAGTCGCCAGCCGTGGCAAAGGCCGCCGCCGCAAAAGAGGATGAAAAGACTGCCGACAAGGACAACAAGGCTGACAAGGAAAAGGAAATAGCTGAGGAGACGGCTGACAACCAAGATGTTGCGCCACAAGACACAGTGGCTACGGACTCTGTCGCCACGGCTGCAAGCGACAATACGTCGGGAGGTGACCTCTGGACACCAGTAGTCAACGAACTAAAGACCTACGAGGCTGCGCCGACGGACTCATCGCTCTTATATATCTTCTTCGCCGGGTTTGTGGGAGGATTCCTCGCACTGCTCACTCCATGCGTATGGCCTATCATTCCAATGACAGTGAGCTTCTTCCTTAAGCGCAACAAAGAACGTTCGAAGGCTATACGGGAGGCAGGGACATACGGTATATCCATCGTGGTGATATACGTGGTGCTGGGACTGGCGGTGACACTGCTTTTCGGAGCAAGCGCTCTCAATGCCCTCTCCACCAATGCCATATTCAATATTTTCTTCTGCCTGCTGCTCATTGTGTTTGCTGCTTCATTCTTCGGGGCATTCGAGATAACACTGCCATCGTCATGGAGCAACAAGATAGACATGAAGTCGGAAAACACCAGCGGACTGCTCAGCATCTTCCTCATGGCTTTCACCCTGACATTAGTGTCGTTCTCATGCACTGGTCCTATCATCGGATTCCTGCTCGTGGCGGTGAGCACTCAGGGAAGTATTCTCGCACCGACAATAGGTATGCTCGGATTTGCCATCGCACTCGCCATACCGTTTACGCTCTTTGCCATGTTCCCAAGCCTGCTCAAGTCAGCACCAAAGTCGGGAGGATGGATGAACGTGGTGAAGGTGGTTTTAGGATTCATCGAACTGGCATTCGCACTGAAGTTCCTATCCGTGGCTGACCTGGCATACGGATGGCATATACTCGACAGGGAGACTTTCCTCTCATTGTGGATAGTGATATTCGGTCTTCTCGGCATTTATCTCTTGGGATGGCTTAAGTTCCCGCATGACGACGAAGGCAACCGAACAAACGTGCCGCAATTCTTCCTCGCCATGATATCATTGGCATTCGCAATATATATGATACCTGGACTATGGGGCGCACCGCTCAAGGCCATCAGCGCTTTCGCACCGCCAATGAACACCCAGGACTTTAACTTGCACAAATCGTCGGTGGAGGCGAAATACCATAGCTATGAGGAGGGTATGGCCGCCGCCAAGGCTGCTGGCAAACCGGTGATGATCGACTTCACGGGATTCGGATGTGTCAACTGCCGAAAGATGGAGGCAGCAGTGTGGACAGACCCGAAGGTGGCAGACATGCTCAATGATAAGTATGTGCTCATCTCGCTATATGTGGATGACAAGACACCGCTGGCAGAACCTATCACTGTCAACGAAAACGGACAGCAGCGCACACTGCGCACCATCGGAGATAAATGGAGCTATCTGCAGAGAATAAAGTTCGGAGCCAACACGCAGCCGTTCTATGTGCTCATTGACGAAGAGGGAAAACCGCTCGCCGGTTCACGCTCCTACGACGAAGACATCAATGCATATATCGACTATCTGCAGACTGGCCTGGACAATTTCAAGAAATAAGGCGGAAGAGTTATGACACTTGACAAAAACACAAGAGACAGAATAATCTCACTGATACACAAAGAGGTGGTGCCTGCCATCGGATGTACGGAGCCGATGGCGGTGGCACTCGCCACTGCAAGGGCACGCGAGGCATTGGGCAATGTGCCGGAGAAAATCGACGTGATGCTCAGCGCCAATGTACTCAAAAACGCCATGGGGGTGGGAATACCCGGAACGGGAATGATCGGACTGCCTATCGCCATCGCACTTGGAGCCACCATCGGCAAGTCGGAATATCAACTTGAGGTGTTGCGCGACCTCAACCAAGACTCGCTCGAAGCCGGGAAACTGTATATCAAGGAGCATGACATCAACATCAAATTGAAGGAGGGTATCTCGGAGAAACTGTATATCGAAATCGTATGTCATGACGCTAAGGGCAAGACTGCCAAGGCAATCATCTCAGGAGGACACACCAACTTCATCTATGTGGAAGACGCAGAAAAGAGGGTAGTGACCGACTGCCGCAACGGAAAGAAAACGGGAGAGGCTGAGGACGACGACATACAACTCAACCTCAGACTGGTGCATGAGTTTGCCACGGAAGCACCTCTCGACGAGATAATGTTCATACTGCAGACACGTGACTACAACATGAAGGCGGCACACCAAGCCATACTCGGCAACTACGGTCATAACCTCGGAAAGACTATCGACAGACCATTGTCCAAGGGTATCTTCGGCAACAGTATCTTCTCGCATATCATAGCAAAGACAGCATCGGCGTGCGACGCACGTATGGGAGGAGCCATGATACCCGTGATGAGCAACAGCGGCAGCGGCAACCAGGGGATATGTGCCACCAACCCCGTGGTGGTGTATGCCATTGAGAATGAAAACACGGAGGAGGAACTGGTCAGGGCATTGACACTGAGCCATCTGACCGCCATATATATCAAGCAGAGCCTCGGCAAACTGTCGGCGCTGTGCGGATGTGTGGTGGCATCGATAGGCAGCAGCTGCGGCATCACATATCTCATGGGAGGCGACTACCAGCATATATGCCACTCGGTGAAGAACATGATTGCCAATCTCACGGGTATGATATGCGACGGAGCCAAACCAAGTTGTGCACTGAAGATTTCATCGGGAGTGAGCACTGCCATATTATCAGCATTGCTGTCGATGGAGGGCAAGTGTGTGTCGAGTGCCGAGGGTATCATCGACGACGATGTGGACCGCAGCATACATAATCTCACCAGCATCGGGGCGGACGCCATGCGCACCACTGACGATATGGTGCTCAACATCATGACCCATAAGGGATGTTAATCATTTCACAATGAACAACATTATCATCAAGGAACTGTCTATAGGCTATGGAGGAAGAAAGACAAAGGTCATAGCCGAACATCTTAACGGCACCCTGCAGGAAGGTCAACTCACCTCACTGTTGGGTGCCAATGGTGTGGGTAAGTCAACGCTGCTCAAGACGCTGTCGGGATTCCTGCCGAAACTGGGAGGACAAATAGAGATTGGCAGAAAGGACATTGAGGAATACAGCGACAAAGAGCTGGCGAGAATCATCGGAGTGGTCCTCACGTACAAACCTGACGTTCAGGACATGACAGCAAGAGAGATGGTGGCATTAGGACGCTCTCCCTACACCAACTTCTGGGGGACGCTCAATGCCGGCGACCAACGGATTGTGGATAATGCCATGGAGATTACAGGCACCTCTACCCTCGCCCACAGACATATCAACACACTGAGCGACGGTGAAAGACAGAAGGTCATGATAGCCAAGGCATTGGCACAACAAACACCCGTGATATACCTTGACGAACCCACTGCATTCTTGGACTTCCCAAGTAAGGTGGATATGATGAGACTGCTCAAATCGCTCGCACATGACACTGGCAAGATTATCATGCTATCCACACACGACGTGTCGCTCGCACTGCAAATCACGGACATGGTATGGCTGATGGAGAGAGATGCCGACAACCGCCGCAGGCTGACCATCGGTGCAACGGCCACACTCGCCGCCGACGGTACTCTATCAAGATTCATCGAGAGAAAGGGTATCTGCTTCGACCCGGCAACAATCACTATCAGGATTAGTTGACAACGAACTCGTCAACTTGTCAACTCGTCAACTAATAAAAAATCAAGGATGAAACCCTCTAAAAGAGAGATTCATCCTTTTCTTAGACTGGTGAATTGGGTAACTTTTTGAGCCTCTTGTCGGATTCGAACCAACGACCCCGAGATTACAAATCACGTGCTCTGGCCAACTGAGCTAAAGAGGCGGGTGGGCAAGCTACTTACATCGCGCCGCTACAACCAACTACCTTTGCTACGTTCCCGTCCT
>JAXEKN010000007.1:0-38362 GCA_034101015.1 Prevotella sp. | reverse complement strand
TATTTCAGTTTGATGATATCCTTCCATCTCGTCGTGGGATTGCCGCTGCGATAGTCATGGCGGATGGCATTGGCAAAGACGTCAGCCTTTCCCTTGCCATTGGGGGAGGTGTATTGCTGTGAGCCAACGACGAGAGTCTCTGAGCCATAAATGCGGTTGACGCGGTCGATGGCCTCGTCGAGACAGCGCAGACGGGCGTATTTCTCCGGTGCGATGTCGAAGAGGTCGTGCTGGACGGGAGTGTCGGGTGTGATGCCCATGACGATGACTCCCGCCTTCTTATATCGGTATCCTGGGATGAAGATGTCGCGAAGAGCCTCCTTGGCAGCCTTGACGATGGTCATGGTGGAGTTGGACGGTGTGGTGAGCGTTACTTCGCGGAAGTTGGAATATTGCGGCAGGTCCTCGCGGAAGAAGTTGGTATGGGCGAAAACCGCCACCACCGATGCCACGCTATGCTGCGAACGCAGTTTCTCGGCGCATCGCGAGGCATAGTTGGACACGTGTGTTGACATTGTGTCAAGGTCATCGACCATACCGTTAAAACTGCGGCTGGTACAGATGCATTTCTTGGCAGCATACTCCTCGTCGGGCACGCAGTCCTTTCCATTCAGTTCAGCCCATGTGCGCCAGATGGTCACATTGCGCAGCGTGGCACTTATCCAGTCGCCATGGAGCTCGGCGAAGTCGTATGCCGTCTTCACCCCCACGCCTGCCAGTCGGGCTGCATATCGCCTGCCCACTCCCCAGACCTCCTCTACGGGATAAAGGCTCAGTGCCTTGCGTCGCTTCTCCTCCGTGTCGATAAGACAACAATGGTTATACCCCGCCACCTTCTTGGCGAAATGGCTTGCCACCTTGGCAAGGGTCTTGTTGGGAGCGATACCGATGCTCACTGGCATACCCACCCACCTTTTGATTTTCTCATGCAGATGTTCGCCCCATTCCTTGAGGTTGACATTGTCGGCATCGGGAAATCTCACGAAACATTCGTCGATGCTGTATCTGAAATATGCCGGAGCCTCACTGCGTATGATGTCCACCACACGTCCGGTCAATTCGCCATACAACTCATAGTTGGATGAGAACACGGCAATCTTACTGTCGGGAAACAGCTGCTGCAACTGGAAATACGGAGTACCGGCCTTGATGCCCATGGCTTTGGCCTCGTTGCTCCGCGCCACGACGCAGCCGTCGTTGTTGGACAAGACGACCACGGGCTTTCCCTCCAAGTCGGGCCGGAACACCCTCTCGCACGACACATAGCAGTTGTCGCAGTCAATGATACCATACATCACCATATCTCACCTATGCCTTTAGTTCATAATTTCTCGAATGTGCGAATGAGATGGACCACCACTCCCCACACCTCGAAATTGTCGCCAGCCTCAACGCGGAATACGGGGTAGTCCTTGTTGGCCGGACGCAGTTCGACGTATCCCTCGCTCTTGTGTGTGAGGTCAAGGTATTTCATTGTGAACTCGCCGTTCCAGAATGCCACGACAATAGAGCCGTCGTGTGGCTGCACGGCGCGGTCGATGATCACCCTGTCGCCGTCGAATATCCCGGCTTCCTTCATTGAGTCGCCCGTGACATCCCCATAGAAAGATGCCTCGGGATGGCGTATATAGTCGCGGTTGAAGTCGAGCCGGTCATGCTTATAGTCGTCCGCCGGCGACGGGAATCCCGCCACCACCGACGCATGTTCGAGTTCGAGCTTGGAGGTGAAGTCACCTCTCAACAATTTGATGTTTCCCATTATATATTGTCTCATTATTTACATTCAACATGTTTCCCGTCATCATATTCCATTGATGCCTACAGAACTGCAAAATTATAAAAAACTCCCATACAAAACAAATAACGCCAAATAAATTAATTATAATTAACCTATATAGTTGACAAACGTAACTATATTTTTTTGATAAATTCCTTGTACATCTCAATTAAAAGCAGTATCTTTGCATTGGATATTGCGATTCATAAATAATAGGGATAAGACAATTCATAAATAATAAAGACAGAGACAATGAAGATAATACATACCAGCGACTGGCATCTCGGCCATGTGCTCTACAACTACTCCCGCGAGGAAGAGCAGCATGATATGCTCCGTCAGATGACAGAGACCGTGAAGGCCCACCGCCCCGACGCCTTCGTCATCTCAGGCGACATCTACGACACGATGCAGCCCACCTCAGCTGTACAGACCATGCTGACCGACGCACTGATGTCCATCCACAACGCCTGTCCGGAGATGCTGATAATATGCATCGCCGGCAATCACGACAGCGGCAGCCGCCATACCATCTTCCGCACCCCATGGAAGGCGCTCCGCGTGGAGATGGTGGGCACCATCTCGCGCGACAGCCGCCTGGAGGACTATATCTTCAAGGTGGAGGGCAAGGGATATATAGTGGCAGTGCCCTTTGCCGCCGACCGTTTCATGCCCGACGACGTATATGTCAGACTTCAGGAGATAGTGGCCGAAAGAAATGCCGATGAGCAGTTGCCCGTCTTTCTCACCGCCCATCTCGCCGTGGCGCGTTGCGACCGCCGCGGACATGAACAGGCGTCGGACGACAACATTGGCGGACTCGACTGCCAGGAGCTTAGTGTCTTTGGCGAGGGATATGACTACGTCGCCCTCGGACATATCCACAAGCAGCAATGCCTCGACCCCGACCGGAGGATATACTACAGCGGCACACCGATAGCGGTGAGCTTTGAGGAGGCGTATAGCGGCAACAGCCACGGCGTGATGTTGGTGGAGTGCGACGGGCATGGCAATGGAGTGACGGTCAGGCCATTGGAAATCAAGAATCCCCGTCCGTTGGTCAATATCCCCCCTGACGGATATGCATCATGGGAAGAGGCAAAGCGGCTCTTGGCGGACTATCCTGACGACATCCCCGCGTATATCCGGCTGAATGTGGAAGTCGATGACTATCTGCCATCGGGAGCCAACGACGAGGCAGCCACGACAGCAGCCGGCAAGAAATGCCGATTCTGTCTCATCAACACCCGCCGCAAGCCAGCAGCCCCGCAGGACGGGTCAAGGCGGTCGTTCACCACATCCGAATTCAAACAGCTCGACACCACCGACGTGGCCCGGATGTGGATAGAATCCAAGGGCGGCATCTTCGACGACGACATGAAGGCCATCATCGAGGAAGTGAAAAAAGACGTAACGCTAAACCACGATAACCAACAGACATCATGAAAATCAAGACACTGCATATACATAACATCGCCTCAATAGAAGACGAACAGATCGACTTCAGCGCATCGCCACTCTGCGACAGCGACGTCTTTCTCATCACTGGCAAGACCGGCGCCGGCAAGACCACCATCCTCGACTCCATCTGCTTAGCACTATACCGCACCACTCCCCGACTCAGCCAATGCACCGGAGTCAGGGTGGAGAACAACAGTGACAACCTCAGCCTCGACGATCCACGACAGCTCATGCGGCGCAATACGGGCGAGGCATTCGTCATCCTCACCTTCGAGGGTATCGACGGACATGACTATGAGGCGGAATGGCACGTGCAGCGGGGCAAGAAGAAAAGACCCAATGCCAATCTCGACCCTGCCACATGGAGACTCAACGACCTCACTGCCGACAAGCAATACACCGGGCGGGGCGAAAAGGTGGCGGAGGTGAGACAAGCCATACAGCAGGCCGTGGGACTTGAATTCAGCCAATTTTGCCGCACCACGATGCTCGCACAGGGAGAATTCACCCGATTCCTGAAAAGCAGCGAGAAGGAAAAGGTGGAGATACTTGAAAAGATCACCCATTTCACTGAATACACCATGATAGGACGCCGCATCTACGAGATTACCGCCGACAAGAAGAGAGTGCTCGACGAGGCCCTCATGAGAGCACGCGACACGGGACTCAGCGACGACCAGATAGCTGCACTCAACGAGGAAATCATGTCGATAGAAAACCAGCTGAGACTGAAGGCGGAGGAAAAAGCACTGCTCGCCCGCAAACTGCATTGGCTTGAGGATGACATCAGGCTGAAAGAGGAAAAGGCTGATGCGGAAAAGGCATTGCAGCCGGCGGAGGAAAAGACCCGCAGCGATGACTTCACAAGCAATCAGCTTACCTTAAGGCAATGGCGCGAGACCGCTGACGCCAGGGCGGCTGTCAAGGAAAGACAGGAGGCGGAAGCCGCCATCAGACGATATGAGCAAGAGCGCAACGGTCTTGCCGACACATACCGCAGACTGCTCGGAGCCATCGCCTGTTACGAACATCAATACAAGGAAAAAGACGCGGCATACTCCCTCGTCAGAAAATATATCGCTGACAATGGCGACAAGGAGGACCTGTATGCCAAGGCCGACGGCATAGTCCTGCAACTAAAACAGGTTGCAGACAACCGCGCCAAGACAGAAAAGGAGAAAAGGAAGATCGAAGATGAGAAGCGACTGCTGACCGACACGCTTATCCCGCAATACGAAAGCACGCAAAAGGCCCTCGACGAAGCCAACGCACAAGTGGCCCATACTGACAGTGACCTCAGGAACCGACAGGAAGCCCTCGACGCCATGGGGATGAGTGAACTATACAGAAAGCAGCAGGACCTCACAGCCCTTGTGACCCGCATCGACCATGCCACGACAATGCTCGACAGTCTTGACAACGCCAAGAAGGCTTATGCCGAAAGAGAATGCAAGCTCACCAAGGCTCTCGCCTCAATACAAGACAAGAAAAGACTAGCCGACGAGACAAGCCCTAAGGTGGTTATCGCAAAAGCGAAGATGGAGGAAGATGAGGAATTGCTCAAAAAACTCAACGACACGGTGGAGAAATGGGCGGTCAATATGCGCCACTCACTGCACGTGGGAGATGTCTGTCCCGTATGCCGCCAAACCGTCACCGCCATTCCCGAGGAGTCAGTCATACAGGCTATATATGCTGACGCAAAAACCAAATGGACTGAAGCCAAAAGGAGATATGACGACCTCGTGGCAACGATAAACAGGCTGACAGCGGAAATCACCGCCGAGAGCAATTCCTATCAGCGCGACAAACAGGCTTTCGACAGTGACAGGTCTGTTTATGACGCTGGACAGGCGGCTACGGAAGCCTGCCGCAGATGTGGCATCGAGATGATTTCAGACGACACCCGAATGCAACTGAGCAGTATGAAGAGCGACACCCTGACGCAGAGTGAACAAGTGAAGAAGACCATCGCCACCGGAGAGGCCAAAGACAAGGAAATAAAGCAGCTTGGCAAGTGGCTCGCAGAAATGCGAAAGAAGATCGACACTGTGCTGACACCTTCGTTTGAAAAATGCAAGACGGAAAGGGAAAGGAGTGAGAAAGCCATCGAGAGAGCCAATATCATCATCAAGGAAGCCGAAGACACTATGGCAAAATGCGCCGCAGCCATCAACGGGTTTATACCTCTACAGGAATGGGCTGACTCACCAATGAACTATGCCGCACGACTGAACGCCGCCGCCAAGACCTACCGCGATAAACTACAGGAGAAGCTCACCATAGAGAAAGAACAGGAACGGCTTGGCAACATCATCGACAATGCCAACGACATCAGGCGCCACCTTCTCGCCGCCATACCCGAATGGCAGACTATCGTGGCAGCGGAACGCAAACCCGTGGCCACCCTCCTCGCCGACCTGACCACCTTGGCAAATGACGTGACAACCAACATAGCCCTCAGCGGCAAGGCCGTCGAGAACGCCGACAAGTCACGGCGCATGATAGACCTCTGTCTCGCCGCCAATGAGACGATGGACATCACCAGGTTAGAGCAGCTGTGTTTCCTCACACAAAAGCATATCGACGACATCGAGACCGAATGCCAGAGACTCATTGCCGACATCCAGCGCCGCCAGGCATTGCTCGCCGGTGTCAACACGCGCATCCAAACCCATCTTGACGACCCGACAAGCAAGGCAATCACCGAAAACGACCATGTCGAGACCCTCAATGAACACATCATGAGTCTCGACATGGATATAAATGGTCTCAACCAGGACTATGGCGCCAAGAAGAAGACAATCGACGATGACAAGGCCAAGAAAGCCGGAGCGGCAATGTTGAAGGCAGAGGCCGACCGTGCACGTGAGGAATACGACCGATGGCAGCGTGTCAACGCATATATCGGGGATGCCGGCGGCACCAAGTTCCAGAAGATAGCCCAAAGCTATATCCTCGGCAGCCTGCTCCACTCCGCCAATGCCTATCTGCAGCGCCTCGCCCCCCGCTACACGCTCAAGGCAGTGCCCGGCACACTATACATATCCCTTGAGGATGCCTATCAGGGCTTTGCCTCGCGCGGCACCGACTCGCTCAGCGGCGGCGAGAGTTTTCTCGTCTCCCTCGCCCTTGCCCTCGCCCTTGCCGACATCGGCGACAGCCTATCCGTCGATACCCTGTTTATCGACGAGGGCTTCGGCACACTGAGCGGACAGTCGCTCACCAATGCCATCAACACCCTGCGCGCACTCCACAGCCAAAGCGGCCGACATGTAGGCGTCATCAGTCATGTAGATGAGGTGAAGGCCAACATCCCCGTGCAGATACAGGTCGTTCAGGAGGGCGACAACTCCAGCAGCCGTATCAGCATTGAATAATGTGTGGTATATAATTATTTAATAATGATTCCTCCGTCAGGCTGAATGACCACCCTTGCCTTGCCCTTGGCATCAACCTTGAGCTTGCCGAGCACAGGCTCCGGCCACAGGCTCTTCTTTGAGGGTTTGTCATAATAGTATGCCGCCGTGGTCCCGGCAAACATCGGTATGTCGATGTCGAGCTTCAGCGGTTGCTTAGTGGCATTGAGACCCACGACATACCATTTGTTGCCTGAGCGTCGCGCCATGACGACATACTTGCCAGGATAGCCGTCGATGAACCGTGTCTCGTCCCATGAGGTAGGTACCTCGCGGAGGAAGTCGAGTTCCATCTGTGGCAGTTCGGTGAGATTATTGGGCTGCATGGCTATACACTGCACACTGGTCTGTATGGTGATGGCCGCCGCCATCTCGAAGATGTCGGATGTATATCTGCGATGGCGGCTCTTGTTGTCGGGAGACATATATCTGTTCATGATCGTGCCTCCCCAGTCCATTGATGCCACTGCATTGCGGCAGAAGGGGTGCATGGTCAACTCGAAAGCCTCCTGCTTGGCGTGGTGCTCATTGAAGAACGTGTTTTCAGATGCCAGCACGGCCTCGCTTGCCACGTAGTTGGGATACATTCTCTCCCATCCTCTCGGCAGTGTGCATCCATGGAATATCACCTGTATGCCGAAGTCATTGGCGTCGGCCAAGATGTCCTCATAGAGCTGGATGGTATGCTGCTTGTCGCCGGCAAAGAAATCGACCTTTATGCCCTTCACACCGATGCTCTTGAGCCAAGCCATCTCCTTGCGGCGGGCCAGTGAGGTGTTCATGCACTGCTTTGGTGTCTGCGGAGCGTCGCTCCATGCGCCGTTGCTGTTGTACCATAGCATCAGGCTGACACCCTTTCCCTGTGCATATCGGCTCAGTTCGACTATTCTGTCGCGTCCTATCTGCTTGTCCCACCAGTTGTCCACGAGAACATATTCATATCCCATGGCCGCTGCCAGGTCGATAAACTTCACCTGGTCGTCATAGTTGATTGACGTGTCCTGCCAGATGAGCCAGCTCCATGTGTATCTGCCGGGGCGATAGTCAGTGGAGGCCGTGTATCTTGGTGTCACGACATCTGTTGAGATGGTGGTCTCGACGATTGGTTTGAGGTCGCCGCCCACGGAGATGGTGCGCCATGGTGTGGCTCCGGGCAGTGCGAGGGCCGCGTCAGCTGTACCGTGACCGTTGGCTTCACCCGCCATTGGGAATGCTATGCCATAGCCCTTTTCGCAGGAATAGTCGCTCAGGTGGCTTCCGACGTATTTGCCGTCAACTTCCGTCTCGGATATGAGCACCCATGTGTTGTCTCCCGATTCATTATTGCTGATTCTGAACAGGCATGGGAAGGTATATCCCTGACCGTATGCCGACTTGTCGGTGAGCGGTGCGTCGGGCTTGTATTCCTCCTCATAGCTGGGCTTGGTGCGCATCCATCCCACCATAGGTCCCGACTGCGGACAGATGAACGACGTGGTGCGGTCGTCGGGCAGGCGGAATGAGGTGGCCTCGCTCTTGATGATGATGCTTGCCGTCTCGCCCCACTGTGGCATGGAATAGCGGAAAGCGATGTCATTGTCCGACACGCGGAATGTGACGGTCATCTCCCTACCCTTGCTGTCGGCGTATGTGGCGTTGAGTTCATTGGCATGATATTTCACGTTGCGTGCCTTGATGTTGCGGATGCTGTATGAGTCATTGACCTCGTGTGTCTTGCATCCGCGGTAGGTAAGTCCGCGCGAGAAGTCGCCCACATTGCTGACAAATCCCAACAGTGACGGCTTCATCACCTCCTTGCCGTCGTATGCCACGGCATAGTTGACCCTGCCTGCCTCATCTTGGATTTTTACAGTGAGGCGTCCGTCGGGCGAGGCCACATTGAGGGTTTCGGCGTTGGCGGCTGTCGTCATGGCTATCATCACCATTGTCGCCATCATCCTTATCATTGGCTTATAGTCGTCCCTTCGCTTTGGATTCATGGGAAACCATCCTTTCTCCACTCTTTTCTTCTGCTCGAAGATCTCAAGTATGCTCCACAGGCAGGAGCAACCTACAACCCCGAGCACCGGGCTCGCCATGTGATGGTCAACCATTAGGCTCGCCACAATGAATGCCACGCCGGCTATGGCAAATGCCCACCAGCAGCGTGTACCGAAATAATACTCTCCCTTGATGACAAGGGGATGAAACATACCAATCACCAGAAACGTGATGACTGCAACAATCAGGCCTGAGTAGTTCATAATCATACTGTTTTTTATTTATAAGTTATTTAATACAAAAAGAGCCCAAACGACTGAATAGCAATCATCCGGACTCTCTCTCTTAGTACGCCTGATAGGACTCGAACCTACACGTCTTGGACACTAGATCCTAAGTCTAGCGCGTCTACCAATTCCGCCACAGGCGCATTTTGCGGGTGCAAAGGTACAACTTTTTTTTCATATCTGCAAATAAATTGCGATATTTTTTATCTCAAAAGCCTTCTTGCCGCCTCGATGATGGTGTCTTCGCCCCGCAGCATGTCGTCGGGGAGCAGGGACACGGCCACATCCGGACTGATGCCAAACTCGGTGTCGCGCCCATCGGCATCGTACATCGGACAGGCGGAGAACCTCACGGACCATCCGTTGGGCATACTGCTCGACATGGGCATGCCCGCACCGCCTCCGGTATGGTCGCCGACAACGGTGACAAGCGGCGAGCACTTCATATACTTCACAAACTCGTTGGCTGCACTATACACCCCGCGGTTGGTGAGCACACACACTGGCTTGTGCCATCGTATATTTGACGACGGTTCGAGCCACTGCTCCTCCATTTGCGAGAAGTCGTCGTGGGCCTTGCCTGTCTTATGTCTCAGATATCCCACATGTGTCCTCTCGTTGAAGAATCGTGCGGCAAACCTCTCTGCGTATGCCAGGCTGCCACCTCCATTGTCCCTGATGTCGATGATCATTCCCTGGCAAAACATCAGGTTGATAAACATCTTGTCGAGATTGCCCTCGCCGAGTCCGTCCTGAAAACTGTCATATCTGACATAGGCTATATTATCGTCGAGAATGCGGTATGACGCACCTGCGGCAATCTTGTAGTCGGTGCCGAGGTATCGGCGGTAGAGCGAGTCGCTGCTGTTGGCGGGGTAGTTGTCCTTCCATTTCCAATAGCGGGCATAGTCGCCCGTGGTGGAGAGGTTGACATGTCCGTCGCGCAGTTCGGCGAGCATCTCCGCGCACACCTCAAAGAGTTGGTCGCTGCTCATCGACGTGTCTATACGCTTGGCATAGTGCGCTCTCACCACATTCCAGTCGAGTCCATACTCCTGACTCTTGTAGTCGAAGAAGCAGTAGTGCTCATCGATAATCTTCCACAGTGCCTCGAAGTTGCCCTTCGGCGAATTGTCATATTCGTCCTCATCGACACACGAGCTGAACAGGAAGGTACATCCACACATTATTATATATATAATATAGTTTTTCATGGGCGATGATATTTGACTGAGAATTTCTTTACGAATCCCAACATGAAGCGATGGGAATAGATATGGCTCTTGAGGTCGTTGACGTGCGACTGCTGGATGTCGCCGAGATAACCGAAGCGCAGTGTGGTCTTGCCGCCTACGTTGATGTCGGCCATGAGCTGGTGGCGCATGGTGGGCGAGGATACGAATGTCGTGGGCACGATGTTATGGTCGTAGTTTCCACGATTGAAAATCTCATAGTACGACTGTCCGTAGTTGGGCGAGAACATCACCCCCACGAGCGGCATCTGCACCTCGTATCTCATGGCAGCATCACGCCCGAAAAGCCGGAATCGGTAAGTGGCGGCCCCAGTGGGCATGACGTTGAGCGACAATCGCCCCTGGGCGGGATTGTTGCTGTTGTAGGTGTTATAGATAAATCCAATGTTGACGGCTGCCATGGCTCCTGCCTCAAGAGTGAGACGCGAGGAAAGAAGCTGCCACCGTCGCAGGCGACCGATGAAGAGCGTATAGTCGCCCTGGAGTTCGTCCACCTGGTCGGGGCGGTCGCTGACATGGGCGATATTGGCCTGATGCTCCATCAGTGTGTGCCACGAGCGGTCGTTGCGGGCGCGGTCGGTGGTGTAGAGATATGTGAAGCCCGTGCCGCTGAAATGTTCCTGCGAGAGATATGTGTCGAGGATATTTGTGGAGCCCACTCCCACCTGATAGGTGGAGGTGCGCACCATCTCCTGGGCTGCCATCGACATGGGGACTACGGCGAGCATTATGGATATTATCTTAAATTTCATCGTCGGGGAAGAGATTTAGTTGACCGAGGATTTCGTCGCGCACCTGGCGCTCGCTCTTGCCGGCATCGGGATCGGCGTCGGCATCGGCAGCGTCGGCATCGGCGTCGTTGACATCGGCGGTGGCGTTGTCGGTGTCATCATCGGGTTCGGGGAATCTCACGGGTGGCAGTTCCTCGATGGACTCAATGTTCCATGATGATATGCGCTTTCCCTTGGCCTTGACACCCTTGACCGCTATAAACTGTTCGGCATCAACCATCCACGGCTCGCGGAAGGCGTCGTTGCCTCCGAAGGTGACCTTGATGAGAGGATACACCTCACACGTGAGGAGCACCTGCTTACTGGCCGGATTGTCGCCGAGATAGTTCTGTTTTCTCTTTGTTGCCTCCATGAGGAATCTCTTCATATACGGATAGCCAGAGTTGTCGGCATCGAAGAGCACCGCCGTCCACACCTTCTCCGGCTCGTATTTCTCTATGATGGCTATATTGTCCTCATAGTGGTTGTTGGCGTCGAAGTTGGTGAGATAGTAATCGCCGTTTTTGAGTATGACGAGAATCTGGTCGTCATCATAGAACTCGCCGAGTAGCCTTCCGTGCTCGTCGTAGTTGAGTCGGTTGACATCCGGGTCGAACCACACCTTCCGTCCTCCGAGAGTGGAGTGTCCGTGGCTCTTCAGTCCGATGCGGTGTATGGACTTCTTGGTGAGCAGGTTGCCCTTCGACATTCTTCCCTTGATGAGAATGTCCGAGAAGTCCTTGTCGAGGAAGATTGAGCCCTTCTTGACCTCCGCCGGTTCGAGAGTCACCTTGATGACCTCCGCCTCGCCGTTGGGATTGGCTGTGAAATATACTATCCTTGAGCCTGGTGTGCCCTGTGTAAGGTCGTACTCGCGGTCGCGTGTGACACTGGTGACGTTGAATCGCTTGATGAAGTAGAATCCCTTCTTTCCGTCGCGATACACCACGTTGTATATCGTGCGCTTGTCATTTTTCTTGAACACGGCGAGATGCAGCACGTTCTTTCCCACGAATATCTTGTCAGCCACCTTGATGACCTTGTATTTTCCGTCCTTGTAGAAGATGATGATGTCGTCGATGTCGGAGCAGTTGCATACATACTCGTCCTTCTTCAGCCCGGTGCCGATGAATCCCTCCTGGCGGTTGATGTATAGCTTCTCGTTGGCCTCCACCACTGTTGTCGCCTCGATGGTGTCGAAGTTGCGTATCTCAGTGCGTCGCGGGTGCTCATGACCGTACTTGTCTTTGATAAACTGGAACCAGTTGCTTGTCACCTCCACCATGTTGTTGAGGTCGCGCTCTATCTGTTCTATCTCCTCCTTGATGCGTGCCATGAGTTCGTCGGCCTTGTCCTTGTTGAACTTCAGTATTCTCTGCATCTTGATTTCGAGCAGTCTGAGTATGTCTTCCTTTGTCACCTCCCTGACCATCTGTGGATAATACGGCGTGAGCCTCTCGTCGATATGCTCGCAGACTGCGTCAACGTTTGGAGCCTGTTCAAACTTTTTGTCCTTGTATATGCGTTCCTCGATGAATATCTTTTCGAGCGACGCGAAGTGAAGCTGTTCAAGCAGTTCGCCGCGGCGTATCTCCAGTTCCTGTCGCAGCAGGTCCTTGGTGTGATCGACGGAATGGCGTAGCACGTCGCTGACTGTAAGAAACTGCGGTTTGTTGTCCTCAATCACGCAGCAGTTGGGCGAGATGTTTACCTCACAGTCGGAGAAGGCATAGAGGGCGTCGAGGGTCTTGTCCGACGATACCCCTGGTGCGAGGTGCACCTGTATCTCCACCTCGGCTGCCGTGTTGTCATCGACCTTCCTGGCCTTGATCTTGCCTTTTTCGATGGCCTTGAGTATGGAGTCGATGAGTGTGGACGTGGTCTTGCCGAATGGTATCTCGCGTATGACGAGTGTCTTGTTGTCGAGTTTTTCTATCTTTGCCCTGACCTTCAGCGAGCCTCCCCTCTGTCCGTCGTTATACTTGCCCACGTCGATGCTTCCTCCCGTGGGGAAGTCGGGATAGAGTTGGAATGGCATGTCGTGCAGATAGGCAATGGCAGCGTCGCACAACTCGCAGAAGTTATGCGGCAGTATCTTCGACGACAGACCCACGGCTATGCCTTCCACTCCCTGTGCCAGCAGCAGCGGGAACTTCACTGGCAGCGTGATGGGCTCCTTGTTTCGCCCGTCGTAGCTCATCTGCCATTCGGTGGTCTTTGGATTGAACACGGTGTCGAGTGCAAACTTCGACAGTCGCGCCTCTATATATCGGGGTGCGGCGGCACGGTCGCCTGTGAGTATGTTTCCCCAGTTACCCTGGGTGTCCACCAGCAGGTCCTTCTGTCCCAACTGCACCAGGGCGTCGCCGATGGAGGCATCACCGTGGGGGTGAAACTGCATAGTGTGTCCCACTATGTTTGCCACCTTGTTGTATCGTCCGTCATCCATCCTCTTCATCGAGTGGAGGATACGCCGCTGCACGGGTTTCAGTCCGTCCTCGATATGTGGCACGGCACGCTCAAGGATGACGTATGATGCATAGTCAAGAAACCACGACTGGTACATTCCGCTGAGATGGTGCACGGCGGATGCGTCAAACCGGTTTACAGGCTTATAGTCGGAATGGGCTCCGGTATCTCCCGATTCCATCATTTCATTGTCTTTTGTTTCGTCGCTCATCTTTTATATTGTCACAATTTTCCCACAAAGTTACAATAATTATTTGAATTATGCAAAAAAAAAGGCGTGTTTTAATTCTTTTTGTAGTTTTAACGCAATATTTTTTGGTTTTTCCAAAATAATACCGTAACTTTGCACGCAAAAATGTGGTGATAATCACCAATTGGCATTTTTTGATATGGCATAATAATATTGTAATCAACAATAATAAAATAAGAAATGGCACAAGAAGACGTATTCAAGAAAATTGTTTCACACTGCAAGGAGTATGGATTTGTATTCCCGAGCAGCGAGATTTATGATGGTCTCGGAGCTGTGTATGACTATGGTCAGAACGGTGTGGAGCTGAAGAACAACATCAAGCAGTATTGGTGGAAGAGCATGGTATTGCTCCACGAGAACATTGTGGGCATCGACTCCGCCATCTTCATGCACCCGACGATATGGAAGGCAAGCGGACATGTGGACGCATTCAACGACCCTCTCATCGACAACCGCGACTCCAAGAAGCGTTATCGCGCCGATGTGCTCATCGAAGACCAGATAGCCAAGTACGACGAGAAGATCCAGAAGGAGGTTGCCAAGGCCCGCAAGCGCTTCGGCGACTCATTCGACGAGGAAAAGTATATGGAGACCAGCGAGCGCGTGAAGGAGACCAAGGACAAGCGCGACGCTCTCCACGCCCGCTATGCCGAGGCTATGCAGGGTCCCGACCTTGAGGCATTGAAGCAGATTATCCTCGACGAGGAGATTGTCGATCCCATCAGCGGCACCAAGAACTGGACCGACGTGCGCCAGTTCAACCTGATGTTCTCCACCGAGATGGGTGCATCGGCCGACGCCTCGATGAAGGTCTATCTCCGACCAGAGACCGCCCAGGGCATCTTTGTCAACTATCTCAACGTCCAGAAGACCGGCCGCATGAAGATACCATTCGGCATTGCCCAGATAGGCAAGGCATTCCGCAATGAGATTGTTGCCCGCCAGTTTATCTTCCGCATGCGCGAGTTCGAGCAGATGGAGATGCAGTTCTTTGTAAAGCCCGGCACTGAGCTTGACTGGTTCCCCAAGTGGAAGCAGACCCGCATGGCATGGCACCAGGCTCTCGGCTTCGGCGCTGAGAACTATCGCTTCCACGACCACGACAAGCTGGCACACTATGCCAATGCCGCCACCGACATCGAGTTCAAGATGCCTTTCGGCTTCAAGGAGGTGGAGGGCATCCATAGCCGCACCAACTTCGACCTGTCGCAGCATGAGAAGTTTTCGGGCAAGAGCATCAAGTACTTCGATCCGCAGACCAATGAGAGCTACACACCGTATGTCATCGAGACATCCATCGGTGTTGACCGTATGTTCCTCTCCATCATGTGCCACGCATACGAGGAGGAAAAGCTGGAGAATGGCGAGACCCGCGTCGTACTGAAGTTGCCGGCTGCCTTGGCTCCGGTGAAGCTCGCCGTGATGCCGCTCGTGAAGAAGGACGGCCTGCCCGAGAAGGCCCGCGAGATTATCAACGACTTGAAGTTTCACTTCAACTGCCAGTATGACGAGAAGGATTCCATCGGCAAGCGCTATCGCCGCCAGGATGCCATCGGCACGCCATACTGTGTCACTGTCGATCACGACACTCTCAAGGACAACTGCGTGACACTGCGCTTCCGCGACACCATGGAGCAGGAGCGTGTGCCCATCTCCGAGCTTAACAGTATCATCGAGGACAAGGTGAGCATAGCAAGCCTCCTCAAAAAGCTGCAATGACAAATGTATAAACACAGAATAATCTTTTCCCTGCTCATGACGGTCGTGGCATTGTTTGCCATGACCTCATGCAGTGAGGATGACAATACCGTGGAAGAATATGCCGACTGGCAGAATGTCAACGACAAATACTTCGACGACCTCACCGCCAAGGTGCAGTCTGGCTCAGTGCCGGGCATGTGGAAGCGTGTGAGGACATGGTCGAAGAACGAGGCAGGCGCCTTGGCCAATTCCGACTTCATCCTGATGGAGGACTTAGGCAACGACGGCAGCAGTCTTGACATGTCATGTCCGCAATACACCGACTCCGTAAAGGTTCATTATCAGGGCCGCCTCATACCGTCGCCCTCATACCCCAACGGCTTTCTGTTTGACACATCGTTCAGGGGCGAGTTCAATGCCGACATCGCCAACCCTTCCAAGATGGCAGTCAAGGGTGTGGTTGACGGCTTCGCCACCGCACTGCTCAACATGCGCCGCGGCGACCACTACAGGGTGTATATCCCCTACCAGTTGGGCTACGGCTCTTCCGACAACAGCTCCATTCCGGGCGGTAGCACATTGATATTCGACTTGAGGCTTGTCGATTTCTGGTAATCAGAGTCAAGCCTATCCCCTATTTCCTTCTGTAGCCGCGCGAACTGCCGCGACTGCATATATCCCGTATTCTTTCTAAGCATCTGCTTAGTGTCAGCCAATGAGTTCTCATAGCATGAGAGCTCATTGTGCATTTGTGTGCGATGGACGGCGGTGCGGCTGATTTCGTTTTCGCGCTCCATACGAAGCCTGTTGCATACCTTGGTCATCACTGGCGCCACCACGGCGTCGAAGAGGTGATGCCCCTGTATGTAGAGGTAGGTCTCCTGCGGAGTCACCCCCAATCGCTGCAGGTCGTTGCGCGTGTCGAGATATGCCTGCTTTCGACCAGGAAACTTCTGCTGCAGCCATTTCACCTTGCGCATACACTTTGCCCTGAGAAGGTCGATACACTCCTCAGGATGCTGCAAGGAGAATCCGCCTATGTCAACGGTCGAGTTGAAGTCGGTGAGCGAGAACCTGCCGTATTCCCCTGAGCGGTATAGCATCACCGACCAAACAAAGAGAGGGAAGATGGCCTCTGAATAGCCACGCATAAATGTGGGAAAGTCAAATATTCTCCGGTCGTTGAGCGTCACCATCACCGCCACGGTGTTCAGGCTCTCGGCATAGCACTGATAGTTTTCTATGGCATACACTATGGTGTGGAAGACGTATGGCGACTGGAGTATTGTCTTCGACATTGGCGACGCCCCCTGAAGCAGATAGTCATAGTCGGCATCCACACAGGCTATCATGTCGGAGCCCGTGTTCTCGCCGATGACATTCATCAGTGCCGACTTCTTGCCTCGCTCCAGTTTGTCGCGTGTGGGCAGCATCACCTCGAAGTATCTGGTGTTGTTTTCTAATCGTGCGAGCACGGTGCGCCAGAAGAAGACGTCGTCATAGCTTTCCACGTATGCCACTATCTTCCTCCTGGCATTCTTCGGCGTCATCCTGTTGGCTGCCGCCACATACCCCGACGTGATATTGTCCTTCAGGCGTTTCAAAAGCGTTAATTCTTTAATTCTTTAATTGACTTCGTCGAACTTCGTTTCTTTAATTCTTTAATCCTTTAATTCTTTAATTCTTTAATCCTTTAATCCCACACCGTGATATCCGTCACCTCCGTCACCTTGTCCATCCATCCGTTCATGATGACAGCAGGCGAATGGGTAGTGAGAATGATCTGCACATTGGGATTGAGCTGCAGGATCATGTCAATGAGTTTCTGCTGCCAATCGACATGAAGGCTCACCTCAGGCTCATCCATGAAGAGCACATAAGGCTGCTGGTCCTCGATAAGCACAGTGAGGAGTATGGCGAGCATCTGCTTCTCACCGCTTGATAGCTGGTAGGGCGAGAGCTGCTCTCCTATCTGTGTGAACATTATCTCGTTCTTGCTCCTGACGAGCCGCTTGCCCGTGTCGGCGAAGAGACGGTCGAGAAGATCCTGAAACATCTTCTTGGGCGCCGAGATTTCCTGCGCCCTTTGCGCCGCGTCGTCCGCTCCGCTTTGGAGCACGTCGATAATCCTGTTGCCGATGTTCACCTGATAGTCGAGATACTTGCGCTGTAGCTGGTATAGCTGCCAGTCAAGCTCCGTCACTACAGACGCATCCACTATCTTGCTCACCGTGTCGCTCGACATCAGCGGGCGGTCCATGCTCCTGATGAGGTCGTAGCGTATCCACCTGGCGTCCTCCGGGACCACCTTCAGCTTCACTCCCTTGAGCAGATGGCTTGGAAACTCGCCTCCTGCCACCAGTCCCCTGACCACCTTGTTCAGTATGGTGCTCTTGCCCACACCGTTGATACCGCTGAGTATGTTCACCCTCTGGTCAAGGTCCCATACGATGTGTTTCGTACCGCTCCACAAGGAGTCTATTTCTATTTGCTTGATATAGTCGGCATATTTTTGCATAATCGTGATATTTTTGCCGCAAATATACTAATAATTCCCGAATAATGAGTAACTTTGCACCCGAAAAAAATGTAAAAAAGGAAAAAATGGATAACAAAAGACCTCTTTTGGCTCATTTGAGCATGTTTTTCGCCTGTGCCTTTTGGGGACTGATGGCACCGTTGGGCAAGGACGCGATGACCCACGGCATATCAGGCATCGACATGGTGACCTTCCGCGTGGCGGGAGCGGCACTGCTGTTTTGGCTGACCTCCTTCTTCGTCAGGCGCGAGCATGTGCCCGTGAAGGATGTCTTCCGCTTGGGACTGGCGGGACTCTTCGGGCTGACACTCAACCAGTGCGGATTCACCATCGGACTGAGCATCACCTCGCCCATCAACGCAAGCATCGTGACCACCTCGATGCCCATCTTCGCCATGCTCCTCTCGGCCCTAATCCTCAAGGAGCCGCTCACGGGAAAGAAGGTGGGCGGAGTGATGCTGGGATTCTCGGGCGCCATCATCCTTATACTGTCGAGCGCCACAGCCACGAGCGACAAGGTGGGCGACATCCGCGGCGACATCCTCTGCCTCTGTGCGCAGTTGTCATTTGCCCTGTATCTATCGCTGTTCAACCCCTTGGTCAGGAAATACTCGGTCTTCACGGTCAACAAGTGGATGTTCACCTTCGCCACCTTATACATTTTGCCATTCACATTCCAACATGTCGCTGCCATTGACTTCCCCAACGTCCCCACATCGACATGGCTTGAGACTGCATTCGTGGTCTTTGTCTGCACCTACGTCTGCTATATACTCACGATGAATGCCCAGCAGACCCTGCGCCCCACGGTGGTCAGCGTGTATAATTACGTCCAGCCGATGGTGGCTGTGGTGGTGAGCGTGCTCACGGGCATAGGCATCTTCAAGCCAGCCCACGCCTTGGCCGTGATCCTCGTCTTCTTCGGCGTGCGGTTCGTCACCCGCAGCAAGAGCCGCAAGGACATGGAAAACGAATTGCCAACGAAATGACATTGCAAACGATTGACATTTAAAAAAATGTTAATATTTTATACAAAATCATTGCAGAATAAAAATAATGTATTATATTTGCAGCCGAATATAAGTAAAAATGAAATCATAGCCACACAAATTAAGTGACAATGAAATCATAAATACAAAATATATAGGAATATTTATTATTTAATTTATTGTTCATATTATGACGTATAAAAATTACTACACATTCATCGCCGCTTCAGCATTGCTGTTGTCAGGATGTTCCAATGCAAGCGACTTCATCGCTCCGGAACCGGATGTACCGGAGGTGGTCGAAAAGGAATACAACACATTCGACTTCTCAACAGAAAACCCACAGTCGAGCGTCAACCTCACCTACAATCTTGGCGTGAAGACAAGTATCTACTTTGAACTCTTCGACGAAGAGCCGGGAGAATGGGCCGACAACGGCAAATACTACAAGAAGGAAGGCGTAAAGCCACTATATGCAGGATACACCGATGACAACGGCGAGTTCAAAAAGACCCTCACGTTGCCATCCTACGTCACCAAGCTATATGCCTACACCCCATACTTCATAGCCACCCCCATCCTCGAGACCACGATGACGGGCAACACCGCCACATTCGTTGACAACGGCGCCAGCTCATCCGCCATCATGCGAGGCCCCATCGCCGGTGTGACCAACAAGAGCTATATGGTATGCCCCGCCGACGAGGCCATCGACAGCTACCAGGCCGAGAAGCGGTGGAACGACTGGCTCGTTGACTACGACAACAAGGGACGCGTGCAAAACCTCTTTACAGGCGAGCCATTACTGCCACTTATCCCGCAGGCCACACTCGACGACTATATCAAGACCCACCTCGCCGTGTTCCCCGTGGACAGAAGCTCATTCCCGGAGAAGTATATCAAACAGGCCGACATCGAGCTGGCGAAGGATGCCGAGGTGGCAGTGACCATCGTCGGCGGCAACACCTGCTGGAACAGCAGCATGGGATATTACTACTATCACAAGGACAACGCCCCCACATCATTGGACGAAGTGGATGTCATACAGCTCTTTCCCAACATACAAAACGGCGCATACAACGGCTCAAAGAACTATGTCGGAACCGTCAACGGCGACTGCGTCAAACTGACGTACTATCCCAACATCGCATCGGGCAGCAAGGAAGGCGCCACATCCTTCTTCCCCAAGGACTACCGCATCGGATTCGTACTCGCAGCCAATTCATGGTCGGAACGTCTCCCCAACTTCAACAAAGACAGAAAGCAACGCTCGGCCACATCAGCCTATATCAGCAAGGACATCAACGGCAAGCCCTACGCCAAGCCCATGAGCGCCGTGTATAACATCGACGGACAGGTGCTCGTGTCATTCGAAGACGACAACGACTGGGACCACAACTACAGCGACCTCGTGATGACATTCCAGACCAACCCCATCGACGCCACAGTACCCACACCCGAGCCTGAATACCAAAAGGTGAAGGTCGAGGAGAACGTGGGCTTCTACGCATTCGAGGATCAGTGGCCATCCAAGGGCGACTACGACATGAACGACGTCATCTTCAACGCCACATACACCAAAGTCTATTCCACCGAGAACAAGGCCATATACGAGGAGGGCTACACCTTCAAGACCTACACCAATGCCGCAAAGGCCGAGAAGCTCAAGAGCGGCATCGCCGTGAAGATTGAGGGTCTGGTAAGCGCCGACACTCTTGACTTCTTCGTCAGGAAGCCCGGACAGGAGGAGTTCACAGCCGCCAACTTCGAATACGACAAGAACAACAAGATAGTATATCTCACCGACGACGCCAAGGCGCAAGTGGGCACTGAGTTTATGTTTTACGTGAAGCACGACGGCAAAAACCTCGGCGCGCTCAAGGACAAGAAAATCAATATCAAGCCATTCATCTACCGCGACGTGGAGGGCAAGCGACTCGAAGTACATGTAGCGAAGGAGGCTCCGACAAATGTGGCCGACAAGTCATTCTTCAATACCGAGGACGATGCTTCACAAATCGACAAGAAAATCTTCTATGTCCGCAGCGGAAACTATCCGTTCGCCATCTTCCTCAACGGTGCCACGGAGAAAGACATGACCAAAATGCTTAATGCAGACTACGAGAACATTCCACTGGAAAAGGCTTATCCCACATACAAGTCATGGGTGGAGAGCAACGGCTCAAAGGACAAGGACTGGTATAAAAAATAATCTTCAGACATAAAGTTTGGGACTATATTGAACCTCTGTTGTATCTCGGCGAGATTTGTCGCTGAGATACAACAGAGGTTTCTTATTTGCGGCAAGTTTCAGAAGTAAAAAACCAATAAGGAGGAATAATTACGCCTTCGTGGATGCTTCCTTATATCTGAGGATGGCCTCAAGCATTTCGAGCTTGGGCATATCAAAACCCGCCGCCTTCGCCTCGGCAATGGGACGTGTATAGAGAAACTCAATCTCCATCGGACGGCGGAAATCGTAGTCGAGCTTCATACTCGGCGAATAAGGCACCATGACCTGGGTGTTGCGTATCATCTTGTCGGCAAACGAGTCGTCGAGACCCTCCACACCGAGAGCATTCGCCGCTCCTATCACCTCCATCATCTGTGCCCTGACGAGATGCAGCGTGGATGGATTGTCAAGTAGGGAATTTGTCTGGGTGTCCAATGCCACGGTCATACCATTGAAGGGCATGTTCCACACCGCCTTCTTCCATCTGGCCTGACGGTATTCCACGTCGGCCACACCGATGCCCGCACCACGCCATTCCTCAAGCATCGCGGCATAACGGGCGGAGTCGCGACAGGAATAGTTGCCTATGTTGATATTGCCATAGCACTGATGGTCCACGATGCCGGGACGTGTCTTGGCCGAACAGATGAACGCCAGTCCGGCAGCCAACTGCACGTTGGGAAACATCGCCTCGACGGACGCCTCCACTCCGATGCCGTTTTGGATGAGCACTACGATGGTGTCGGACTTGAGCAATGGAGGCAGCAGGGAAGGAAGGAGATGATTGTTGGTGGTCTTGAGGGCCACGATGACGACATCGCACTGAGGCATATCCGCCGTGAAGCGATACACGGATGGACGGTCGATATGAAACGACCCGTCACAGGAGTTGACCTGAAGTCCATTATCCTTAACATATTCATAGTCGGAATGGAGCAGGAAATGCACCTCGTGCCCCGCCCTCGACAGTTTTGCACCATAGTAGCCGCCAATGGCTCCGGTGCCTATAATACCATATCTCATAAGTCGAAATTATTATAAAAACAGTGCAAAGGTAGTGGTTTTCGGTCGAAAAAACAAAAAAAATGCACTTTTTTTTAAAAAAATGCCGAAAAAATTTGGTGGAATAAAAAAAAAGCCGTACCTTTGCACCTGCAATCAAGCAAGAGGGCGCTTAGCTCAGTTGGTTCAGAGCGTCTGCCTTACAAGCAGAGGGTCGGGGGTTCGAATCCCTCAGCGCCCACTCCTCCTTTCGTTTATCCTGTGGTATGGAGTCTTCCAGCCGCAGGATTTTTTTATTTGCGGGTTTTGAGGCCCCGCAGCAAAACTGCGGGGAACGGTGGCTCGTTGGCATTGACATCGAGAATGGAGGCTCGATGTGAAGGCAAGCGGGGCGTTATGATAAAAAAACAGCATAAAAAGGCAAAAAAAACGTGAAAACGCTTGGTAATTAAAAATAAATTGCTACCTTTGTAGCCGATTTGAGAAAAATCACAAAACATAGAATATAGAATATAGAATATATAATAAGGTAAAAAGAGAATATCAAGACATTTAATATAAGAATATAAGAATTAATATAGTATCATTCGATTAGGACATGGAATTAGATGCATTGACAGCCATATCGCCGATTGACGGACGATACAGAGGCAAAACCGAAAGACTGGCAGGCTACTTCTCAGAGTATGCACTCATCAAATTTAGGGTGAGAGTGGAGATAGAATATTTCATCACACTCTGCGAACTTCCTCTGCCACAGTTGGAGGGATTCGACCACAACCTGTTTGAAACATTGAGAGACATCTACCGCAATTTCTCAGAGCAGGACGCACAACGAGTTAAGACCATCGAGCAGACCACCAACCACGACGTGAAGGCGGTGGAATATTTCATCAAGGAAGAGTTTGACAAGATTGGCGGACTCGACAGCTTCAAGGAATTTATTCATTTTGGCCTGACATCCCAGGACATCAACAATACAAGCGTGCCCCTTACGATTAAGGAGGCTCTCAACGATGTGTATTACCCCCTCATTGAGGAGCTCATCGGCCAGCTGCGCCAGTATGCCGAAGAGTGGAAGGACGTGCCCATGCTGGCAAAGACGCATGGTCAGCCAGCCTCGCCCACCCGTTTGGGCAAGGAGGTGATGGTATATGTTTATCGCTTGGAGGAGCAGCTCAAGAGCCTCAAGCAGGTGCCGATAACCGCCAAGTTTGGCGGTGCCACGGGCAACTACAACGCCCACCACGTGGCCTATCCGGAATACGACTGGAAATCCTTCGGCAACAAGTTTGTAAGCGAGAAGTTAGGCCTACAGCGCGAGCAATACACGACTCAGATCAGCAACTACGACTGGCTCGGCGCGGCCTTCGACGCCATGCGCCGCATCAACACCATCGTCATCGACCTCGACCGCGACTTCTGGATGTATATCTCCATGGACTATTTCAAGCAGAAGATCAAGGCCGGCGAGGTGGGTTCAAGTGCCATGCCCCACAAGGTGAATCCCATCGACTATGAAAACAGTGAGGGCAACCTTGGCATCGCCAACGCCATATTGCAGTTCTTGGCCATGAAACTGCCGGTAAGCCGCCTGCAGCGTGACCTGACCGACTCGACCGTATTGCGCAATGTGGGCGTGCCCATGGGACATGCCGTCATCGCCTTCGAGAGCACGCTCAAGGGCCTGCGCAAGCTCATCCTCAACGAGGAAAAGCTCCATGAGGACCTCGACAACACCTGGGCGGTAGTGGCTGAGGCCATCCAGACCATACTGAGGCGTGAGGCTTATCCTCATCCCTACGAGGCACTGAAGGCTCTGACACGCACGAACAAGAAGATGACAGAGGAGACTATTCATGAATTTATCAATACTCTTAGTGTAAGCGATGCCGTGAAGGCTGAGCTTATGGCTATTACACCTATGAATTACACGGGAGTGTGAGACTATTAAGAATTAAAGAATTAAAGAATTAAAAATTAAAAAATTAAAGAGACGAAGTTTGACGAAGTCAAGCATTTAAAAAACTATTATTATGGAAGAGAACGAGAAGAAAGAAGGAGGCTACCAAGGAGGTTATCGCGCTCCAGGACGCTCACCACGTCCAAGAATCAGCACTGGACGCCCGGCTGCACGCCCGGCATCATTCGACAGAAACAGCAACAACGACGAGGGCGGTTTCAGACCGGAGGGATTCGGTTCAGGACTGCAAAACGGCGCTCCCCAGCGCCCATCCTATCGTCCAAGATATAACGCCGGAGGCGAAGGCGGCTATAATGCCGGCGGACAGCAACGCGGCGGCTACGGCAAACCAGCATACAACAAGGGTGGCTACAACAAAGGTGGCTACAACAAGGGTGGCTACGGACAGCAGCAGGGCGGCTATGGCAAACCAGCCTACGGACAGCAGGGCGGCTACGGCAAGCCCGCCTACGGACAGCAGGGCGAAGGTGGCTACCAGCCACGCGGCTACGGCAAACCGGCCTACGGACAGCAGGGCGGTTATGGCCAGCAGGGCGGCTACGGCAAGCCCGGACGCGGCGGCTACGGCAAGCCCGGCTACGGACAGCAGGGCGGCTACGGCAAGCCCGGTCGCGGCGGCAAGGGCGGCTATCGCCAGCACACTCCCGGCTATGACCCGAATGCTAAGTACAGCATGAAGAAACGTATAGAATACAAAGAGGAAAACTATGATCCCAATGAGCCGATACGTCTCAACAAGTATCTTGCCAATGCAGGTGTGTGCAGCCGTCGCGAGGCCGACGAGTACATACAGGCCGGCGTAATCAAGGTGAACGGCGAGGTCATCACCGAACTCGGCACCAAGGTGCTCCGCACTGACGAGGTAAGATTCCACGACCAGCCTGTGACCATCGAGAAGAAGGTGTATGTGCTTCTCAACAAGCCAAAGGACTATGTCACGACCAGCGACGACCCGCAACAGCGCAAGACCGTGATGGACCTCGTGAAGGGTGCATGCAGGGAGCGCATCTACCCGGTGGGCCGACTCGACCGCAACACAACCGGCGTACTTCTGCTCACCAACGACGGAGACATGGCATCGAAGCTGACACACCCCAAATTCCTCAAGAAGAAAATCTACCACGTATATCTCGACAAGAACGTCACTGCTCATGACATACAGCAGATACGCGACGGCATCGAACTCGAGGACGGAGCCATCCAGGCCGATGCATGCGAATATGCCGACGCCAACGACAAGAAGCAGGTGGGAATCGAAATCCACAGCGGCAAGAACCGTATCGTGCGCCGCATCTTCGAAAGCCTCGGCTATCGCGTCACCAAGCTCGACCGTGTGCAGTTTGCAGGACTCACTAAGAAAAACCTGCGCCGCGGCGACTGGCGCTATCTCACCGAGGAAGAAGTGGACCGCCTGAGAATGGGGGCTTACGAATAAAGAAGTTTAAGAAGTTAAAGAATCCCTTACTTCTTTAACTTCTTAGAATTGATAAAAACTTGAATAAGTAAGAAAAAACAATGCAGACAATAAAGAGAACGAAGGTAGTGGACGCTCTGAAGCGCACCGACTACGGACAGATGGTGAACGTCAGGGGATGGGTGCGCACCCACCGCTCCAGCAAGGCAGTGGATTTCATTGCCCTGAACGACGGCTCCACCATCAAGAACATTCAGGTGGTGGTTGACCCTACCAAGTTTGACGCTGACATGCTGAAGCAGATTACCACCGGTTCGTGTATCAACGTCAACGGCGAACTGGTGGAGAGCCAGGGAGCCGGCCAGACTGTGGAACTGCAATGCCGCGAGATAGAAATCTACGGACTCTGCGGCAGCGACTATCCCATGCAGAAGAAAGGTCAGAGCTTCGAATATATGCGCCAGCATGCCCACATGCGCCTACGCACCAACACGTTCGGAGCGGTGATGCGCATACGCCATAACATGGCCATCGCCATCCACCAGTACTTCCACGACCACGGCTTTTTCTACTTCCACACACCTCTCATCACAGCGAGCGACTGCGAGGGTGCAGGCCAGATGTTCCAGGTGACGACAAAGAACCTCTACGACCTGAAGAAGGACGAAGAAGGCAAGATTATCTACGATGACGACTTCTTCGGCAAGCAGACCTCACTCACCGTCAGCGGACAGCTTGAGGGCGAACTGGGCGCAACAGCCTTGGGAGCGATATACACCTTCGGTCCTACCTTCCGCGCCGAAAACTCCAATACGCCGCGCCACTTGGCAGAGTTCTGGATGATTGAGCCAGAAGTGGCTTTCATCGACCTCAACGACCTGATGGACCTTGAGGAGGACTTCATAAAGTATTGCGTGCGCTGGGCACTCGACAATTGCAAGGACGACCTGGAATTCCTCAACAAGATGATCGACAAGACCCTCTTGGAGCGTCTCAACTCAGTCATCGCCACCGACTTCGTACGCCTGCCATACACTGAGGGCATACGCATCCTTGAGGAGGCTGTGAGCAATGGAAAGAAGTTTGAGTTCCCCGTAAGCTGGGGCATGGACCTGGCGAGCGAGCATGAGCGCTATCTCGTGGAGGAGCACTTCAAGAAGCCCGTCATCATGATTGACTATCCCAAGGATATCAAGGCCTTCTATATGAAGATCAACGACGACAACAAGACAGTCCAGGGCACCGACGTGCTCTTCCCTCAGATTGGAGAGATTATCGGCGGTTCGGTGCGCGAGGAGAACTACGACAAGCTGATGTCGGAGATAGAGCGCCGCAACATCCCGATGAAGGATATGTGGTGGTATCTCGACACACGCCGCTACGGCTCTTGCCCTCACGGCGGATTCGGTCTTGGCTTCGAGCGTCTGATCCTCTTCGTCACTGGAATGCAGAATATCCGCGACGTCATACCATTCCCAAGAACCCCCAAGACGGCTGAGTTCTGATATTGGGAAGTTAAGGAAGTTAAGGACAATAGTCTTTTCGCTCCTTAGCTTCCTTAACTTCCTAATCTTTTCTACATCCGAATTTGTTTATTCCCTCAAATCAATTCCATTGTCGGAAATGACAATGAGATGCTTGCGATAGAGGTCGCCTACGGCCTTCTTGTAGGTCTTCTTGCTCACCTTGAAACGGTCGGAAATCAGTTCCGCCGGACTCTTGTCGCCAAGGTCGCAATGGCCGTTGTTTTCCTTCAGATAGTTGAGCAGCACGTCGGAGAATTCCTCCGTCTGTCGGCGTCCAGTGGGCTGGATGGTGATGTCTATCTTGCCGTCCAAACGCACGTGGTCTATATATCCCTTGAGGCGGTCGCCTGTGGTCAGCGGGCGGAAGACCTGATTGTCATACACCAGTCCGGAAAACTTATTGTCGATGATGACCTTGAAGCCCAGGTCGGTCTTCTGCTGCACCAACAGCTGGACCTCATCGCCATGCTTGTATCTGGGCTTCTCCTGGTTGAGATATTTCTCCACCTTGGCAGTGGCCATGATACGATAGCTCTCCTCGTCGATCATGACATACACGACGTACCTCTCTCCCTGTCTCATGCGCATCTTCTGCTCGCGGAACGGACAGAAGATGTCCTTCATCAGTCCCCAGTGGAGAAAGGCGCCGTATTCATTGACCCATGCCACCTCCAAGTAGGCAAAGTCGCCCACCTTGGCAAGCGGTTTGAGCGTGGTGGCTATAATCTTCTCGTCCTGGTCGAGATATAGGAACACCTCGATCTCATCACCAATATTCAGCCCCTGCGGCACATATCTTGTGGGCAGAAGGATGTCGCCCGTGTCACCACCGTCGAGATACATTCCGAAGTCCACCTGTTTCACCACTTTCAGAGTATTGTAGTCGCCAAGCCTAATCTTCTCGTTGTTGTTGTTCTCGCTGTTCTTCATTCTCAGTTGCTTCTTTTTCTGTTAATACATTGTCGGTTATCTCATTCTCAGCCACTTCACTATCACATATTTTTCCGTCCTTCATGTGGATGGTCCTGTCGGTGATGGATGCCAACTGCTCATCGTGGGTTACGATGACAAAGGTCTGTCCGAACCTGTCCCTGAGGTCGAAGAAGAGTTGGTGAAGCTCGGCCTTGTTCTTGCTGTCGAGACTGCCCGACGGCTCGTCGGCAAAGATCACGGCAGGATTGTTGACCAGTGCCCTTGCCACTGCCACACGCTGTTTCTCTCCTCCCGAAAGCTCATTGGGCTTATGGTCGGCACGGTCGGTGAGATTCATAAACTCCAGCAGTTCCATAGCCCTGCGGCGCGCCTCTTTCGGTTTGGTGCCGGCGATGAATGCGGGAATCATAATGTTTTCGAGAGCGGTGAACTCTGGCAGCAGCTGATGAAACTGGAAGACAAATCCCACATGGAGATTTCTGAACTCCGATATTTTCTTTCCTCCCATAGTGCTCACATCCACCCCATCGACCTTCACCTGTCCGGAGTCAGGGCGGTCGAGCGTACCCATGATTTGCAGCAAGGTGGTCTTGCCGGCACCACTTGGTCCGACAATGCTGACCACCTCTCCCTTGTCGATATGGAGGTCGATGCCCTTGAGCACCTCCAATGAGCCGAAGCTCTTTCTAATATTTTTCAGTTCTATCATATATCTTTTATTATTTGGAGTTTATGAAGTTAACTTCTAAACCTCTCCCATAGATTAAGCAGTGTGGCGTAAGCACTCTCCTTCTCCTGTAGTCGTGGCGCGGTGAACGTCATCACATCCTGTGCGGGTCCATACTGGTCGGGATAGAGGATGATGAGAGACCCCTTGGGGAACGCCTCCGTAAGCTCGGCAGGGAGATGCTCGAATGCTGCCTTGTATGACACGGTGCCGCTACGTGCAGTGACGACGACAAGCAGGTGGTCATCATGTACATTGCGTGCCATGGCGGTCAGTTCTTTCCAGTGGGTCATCTCCTCATATTCCGCCCTCACCTCAGGATGGCGGTTTTGTATATACTGCGCAATGAGTTCCGACGTTGCTTTCCTGCCATGGAAAACCATCCTGCAACCGAGATTGTCGGCGAGCCTGGCCAGATGCTCAATCCATCGGTAGAAGCCTGGCTCATACTCCACCCTCGACGGCACAGCCACCTGTATGCGGCGTATGGTGTTGAGCGGTTTCTCTATCCTGCAGACCATGATTTGTCGGCTTATCTCGGCGATGAGCCCTTGGGTGTATGCTCCCCAAAAGGTGTCGCCGGGCGATGTCTTTCGATGCAGCCCCATGATAATCTCGCTGGCATCGTATTCCTTGAAGGCATGCTTGATGCCATTGGATATATTTGTTGACAGTCGGCTCTGTGTGATCATCCTCACGTCGGCTGCGGCGGCAGTGGCTGCGGCATGCTCAAGAATGCGCGAGCCGACGGTTTTGTTGCGCCGCGAGTTGACATCGTCATATACCACGTTGATACCCAATAGTCCGCGCCCCAACTTCTTGTTGCGCATGAGAATGGCCAACTGTACAAGGTGGTCGGCATCATCGGCATGCTGCAGCGGCAGGAGCATCTTCTCGTCGTCGAGCTGGCGCTGGTCGGGTTCCTCGGGGTGCATTTTTTCGCGCAGGAGTATGCCCTGTGCAGAGTTTTCGACCACTATCGAACTGATGACGCACGTGAAGAGAATCATCATCACCACACCGTTGAGCATGTTGGCATCGACCACGGGAGTGCCGTCGGGCTGCATCATCCTCATGCCCACCATCGTCATGGCTATTCCGCCTGCGGCATGAGCCTCGGTGAGTCCGAACATCATGTGACCTCCCAACCATGAATATCTGAAGATGAGACATGAGGTGTATGCGGCGACGGCCTTGGTGAGCGTGGCGAAAAAGACCATGCATATCACTACCCACATCGTGTCGAAGCCGCGGAAGAGCACCGTGATGTCGATGAGCATGCCCACACCGATTAGGAAATATGGTATGAAGAGGGCATTGCCTATAAACTCGATACGGTTCATCAGCGGCGACACGCTCGGTATGAAGCGGTTGAGAATCAGTCCGGCAAGAAAGGCTCCGAAGATGCCCTCCAGGCCGCATGTCTCCGACACCGCTGCACTGAAAAAGAGCACACACATTATATATATATACAGCATCACCGAGTCTGCATAATGGCGGAAGAACCACCTCGTCATTCTCGGCACGAGCATCGTCATCAGTGTGCAGAATACCGCCACCTTCAGAATAAACGTGACGAAAAACATTACTCCGTGCCCTCCGCCGCTTGCCCCCACGATGGCAGCCATGATAAGCAGCGAGAGCGTCAGGGCAATCATCGACGAACCCACACTGAGCGCCACCGACCGATGTTTCTGCAGACCGTACTTGCACACAATTGGATAGGCAATGAGCGTATTTGACGAGAGGATACACGCAAAGAGCAGCGACCCGATGTCGCTATAGCCCAAAAGGCGGGTGCCCACGAAATACGCCGTGATGAAGGGAATGAGGAATGTGAGCAGTCCGAAGATTAGGAACTTGTTGCGCCGCTTCATGATGTCGGTCAGGTTCATCTCCAAACCGGCAAGAAACATGATATACAGCAATCCCACCTTGCCGAAGAGCTCAAACGAGGAGTCGCGCTCGAGGATGTTCAGTCCATAGCGGCCCACAAGCACACCGGCAAGCACCATACCGATGATATGTGGTATGCGCAGGCGACTCATGACCATAGGTGCCAGGAGTATGATACAGAGCACGACGAAGAAGATGAGCGTCGGGTCCGTGATAGGGAAATAATGTGTCAATTTAAGCATAAAATCACCAAAAGTTTTATTTCAGCATGCAAAGTAACAAAAAAAATATCATATTATCGTCACATTTCTAAAAATTTTAATGGTTTATTCACCAAAAAGTTGTAATTTTGCACCCGAAAGCCCTAAAAGGGATGATTTAGAGACGTATAAAATAATAATAGAGACGTATTAACTTATAAAAAAGAGAAAGTAATGAAAGTAGCAATTGTTGGTGCGAGCGGTGCCGTGGGTCAGGAGTTCCTGCGCGTGCTCGCCGAGAGAAACTTCCCCATGGACGACCTCGTCCTGTTTGGTTCTGAGCGCAGTGCCGGTAGAAAATACACATTCCGCGGCAAGGAGTATGAAGTGAAGCTCCTCAAGCATGGCGACGACTTCAAGGACGTCGATATAGCTTTCACGTCGGCTGGTGCCGGCACATCCAAGGAGTATGCCGACGATATCACACGATACGGTGCGGTGATGATTGACAATTCAAGCGCATTCCGCATGGATGACGACGTGCCATTGGTGGTGCCAGAATGCAACGCCGAGGATGCACTGAACCGCCCCCGCGGCATCATTGCCAACCCCAATTGCACGACAATCATGATGGTGGTTGTGCTCCAGCCATTGGAGAAAATCAGCCATATCAAGCGCATACACATCGCAAGCTATCAGAGCGCAAGCGGCGCGGGCGCGGCTGCCATGGCCGAGCTACAGCAGCAGTATGAGGAGATTGTCGAGGGCAAGCCCGTCACGGTCAAGAAGTTCCCCCATCAGCTGGCATACAACGTCATACCTCAGATTGACGTCTTCCAGCCCAACGGATATACCAAGGAGGAAATGAAGATGTTCAATGAGACACGCAAGATCATGCACAGCGACGTGAAGTGCTCTGCCATGTGCGTGCGTGTGTCTTCTCTCCGCGCCCACTCCGAGAGCGTGTGGATTGAGACCGAAGAACCCATCTCTGTGGAGGAGGCACAGAAGGCCATCGCCGCCGCTCCGGGATGCACCTTGGAGGACGACCCTGCCAACCTTGTCTATCCCATGCCTCTCGACACCGCCGGCAAGGACGACATCTTCGTGGGACGTGTGCGCAAGGACCTCTCCGACGAATGTGGACTCACCTTCTGGCTCAGCGGCGACCAGATACGCAAGGGTGCCGCCCTCAATGCCGTGCAGATAGCCGAATACCTCATCAAGGTGGGGAATGTGAAGTAAATATATCAATATGACAGACTTCAGGAATTTGGTGCAGCTGAGACGCAGCCACCGCAAGTTTACAAATGAGGAAATCAGTCCCGACGATGTGCAACTCATCCTTCGGGCTGCCCTCATGTCGCCGACATCCAAAAGCCAGAGAGCATGGCATTTCGTCGTCGTCGATGACCAGCAGGCCATCGAGAAACTCGCCGACGCCAAGGACCTCGGCTCACAGTTTATGAAGGGAGCACCCCTCGCGGTGGCCGTGCTGGGCGACCCGCTGCATAACGACTGCTGGGTGGAGGACGCCTCCATCGCCGCCATCTCCATGCAATACCAGGCCGAGGAACTCGGACTGGGCTCATGCTGGGTGCAGATGCGCGGACGCGGACTCACCGACGGCACACCCGCCGACGAGGTGATACGCGGCATACTCAACATCCCCGACAACTATCATTGTCTCTGCATCATCGCACTCGGACACAAGGCCGACGAGCGACAGCCGCAGAACGAGGACAAGCTGAAATGGGAGAACGTACACGCCGGCATCTTCTGATGCCGGCTTTTTTTATGCCAGGATCTTAGTCCTTAGCTCAAGGGCCTTGTTCTCGGCCTGCTCCATTATCTCGCGCTCGCCGGGTCCCTTGTCGTTGATGCCACAAAGATGAAGGATGCCGTGGATAATGACACGATGTAGCTCCTCGTCGTATGGCTTGTCAAAGAGCTGGGCATTGGAGCGCACGGTGTCGAGACTGATGACCAGGTCGCCGTTGATGCGGTTGCCCTCGTCATAGTCGAAGGTGATGATGTCGGTATAATAGTCATGTCCAAGATACTCGCGGTTGACCTCGAGTATCTTCTCGTCGTCAACAAACATATAGCCTATCTCCCCCACCTTGCGTCCGTATTCGGCAGCCACGGCCTTGATCCATGCCGTGACTTCGCGTTTCTTGATGTCGGGCATCTTCACGCCCTCGCAGTTGTATGTTATCATAATCTGAAATGTTTGTATTAAAGAAATGTCATTTTACAGAAAAGTATATCTTACAAAAAAACCTTGGCTCGATGAGAACCAAGGTCTTTTTATTTGTTGTGGGCGCTGAGGGATTCGAACCCCCGACCCTCTGCTTGTAAGGCAGACGCTCTGAACCAACTGAGCTAAGCGCCCTTTGCTTGTTTGCGGGTGCAAAGGTACGACTTATTTTTGAGTCTGCCAAACTTTTCAGCGAATTTCTTTCAGAATTTAACGTTTTTTCAGTAAATCACTTGATTATTTGCTCCAATCCACTCACATTCTTGCGTATTTCAGCATCCGTGAGCGAATAGTTCTGGAGGTCGCCACAGATGAATCTGTCGTACGACGGCATATCGATGAGTCCATGACCGGAGAGACCGAAGAGGATAGTCTTCTGCTCGCCGCTCTCCTTGCACCTCTTGGCCTCGCGGATGGTGGCGGCGATGGCATGACAGCTTTCTGGAGCCGGTATGATGCCCTCGCTACGCGCGAAGAGTATGCCCGCCTCGAAAGTCTCCAACTGTGGAATATCCACACCGTGCATCATCTTGTCGCGGATGAGCTGGCTGACGATGCTTCCCGCACCGTGATAGCGGAGTCCGCCGGCATGGATATTGGCGGGCTTGAAGTCGTGGCCAAGGGTGAACATTGGTATCAGCGGCGTATATCCCGCCTCGTCGCCGAAGTCATACTGGAACACACCGCGTGTCAGCTTGGGACAGCTGGCAGGCTCCGCGGCAATAAACTCAGTGGTCTTTCCCTCAAGGATGTTGTGGCGCATGAATGGGAATGCCAGTCCGCCGAAGTTGCTTCCGCCACCAAAGCAGGCTATGACCATGTCGGGATATTCCCCCGCCATCTCCATCTGCTTCTCGGCCTCAAGGCCGATGACGGTCTGATGCAGGGTGACATGGCTCAACACTGAGCCAAGGGTATATTTGCAATGCGGAGTGGTGGTGGCAAGCTCCACGGCCTCTGAGATGGCAGTGCCAAGCGAACCGGGATGGGTGGGATCGACGGTGAGAATGTCCTTGCCGGCACGTGTGGACATTGACGGCGACGCGGTGACGGCGGCTCCGAAGGTGCGCATGATGGAAGAGCGATAGGGTTTCTGCTCCATAGTGATCTTCACCTGATATACGGCAGCATCCAAACCGAATATCTTCGCTGCATACGACAGGGCAGCGCCCCACTGTCCGGCTCCCGTCTCTGTGGTCACATTAGTGGTGCCTTCCTGCTTGCAATAATAGCACTGGGGCAAGGCGGAGTTGATCTTGTGCGAGCCAAGTGGGTTGACACTCTCATTCTTGAAGTAGATATGGGCGGGAGTGTCGAGAGCCTCCTCAAGCCCGTAGGCACGCACCAACGGCGTGGAGCGATAGAACTTATACTTATCCCTCACCTCCTCGGGGATGTCTATCCACTGATGCTCCATGTCGAGCTCCTGCTTGGCGCATTCAGATGCAAAGATATGACTGAGGTCCTCGGCGGTGAGTGCCTCGTGGGTTGCGGGATTGAGCGGCGGCAGAGGCTTGTTGACCATGTCCGCCTGAATGTTGTACCACTGTGTAGGAATCTGGCTTTCGTCCAGGATAAATTTCTTTTGTCGTGACATATTGTTATTTATTTAAGTTGACAAGTTGACAAATCGGGTGCAAATATACTACTTTTTCCTTAAAAAAGAAAATTATTCCCAAAATATTTTGCCATGTCTGCGAAAATATGTAATTTTGTAGCCTAAATAATAAATAATGTAATATGGACATCACTGAAAGATTTATAAACTACACCAAGTTTGACACACAGTCGGCAGAGGACAGCAACAGCGTCCCAAGTACCGGCAAACAGCTCGTGTTCGCCGAATATCTCCGCAAGGAACTGGTGCGCGAGGGATTTGACGACGTGAAGCTCGACGAGAAGGGCTATCTCTATGCCACTCTAAAGTCCAACATGGGCAAGCGAAAGGTGCCCACCATCGGATTCATCAGCCACTACGACACCAGCCCCGACTGTAGCGGCGCAGACATCAAGGCCCATATCGTCAACAAATACGACGGCAGCGACATACTGCTCTCCGAGGGCATCGTGTCGTCGCCAAAGAAATTTCCCGAACTGCTCAAGCACGTCGGCGAAGACCTTATCGTCACCGACGGACACACCTTGCTCGGCGCCGACGACAAGGCGGGCATCGCCGAGATTATCCAGGCGATGTGCTACCTGCGCGACCACAACGAGATCAAGCACGGCGACATCCGCGTGGGCTTCAATCCCGACGAGGAGATAGGCATGGGCGCACACCACTTCGACGTGGAGACCTTCGGATGCGAATGGGCATACACCATGGACGGCGGCGACCTTGGCGAACTGGAATATGAGAACTTCAACGCCGCCTCGGCCAAGATCACCATCCACGGTGTCAGCGTGCATCCGGGATATGCCAAGGGCAAGATGGTCAACGCCAACCGACTCGCCGTGGAGATGGCGTCGATGCTCCCCGACGACGAGACTCCCGAGACCACTGAGGGGTATGAGGGATTCTATCATCTCATCGGCATGACCACCAACACTGAGCGCGCACAACTGTCGTATATCATCCGCGACCACGACCGCGACAAGTTTGAGGCCCGCAAGCGCTTCATTGCCGAATGTGCCGCCAAGATGAACGGGAAATACGGCGAGGGCACTGTGGAATGTGAGCTTCGCGACCAATATTATAATATGAGGGAGAAGATTGAACCCAACATGCACGTCATCGACATCGTGCTCAAGGCCATGCAGGAGTGTGGAGTTCAGCCCAAGGTGCAGCCCATACGTGGCGGCACGGACGGAGCCCAACTGAGTTTCAAGGGTCTGCCCTGCCCCAACATCTTTGCCGGAGGCGTCAACTTCCACGGCCCGTACGAGTTTGTCAGCATACAGTCGATGCAGAAGGCAATGGAGGTCATCATCAAGATATGCGAGATTACTGCCGGATATTATGAATGACGGCAGTAAAAGTAATAGAAAAGAGTTAATAATCAATAAAACATTGCCGTGTTTCTTGCTGAATTTCTCAGAAAGGTGTAAATTTGCACCGTTGAATTTCTCAGAAAGGTGTAAAAACAAGCATTTGAATTTCTTAGAAAGGTGTAAGCGTTATGGCAATGAAAAGAAAAATTTATCAGCAACTCCTTGATTGGAAGCGAAATAGACACGGTGAGGTTGCTATCCTCATCGAGGGAGCACGACGTATCGGCAAGAGTTATATCGTAGAACTATTTGCAAAAGAGGAATACGAGTCTTACCTGCTTATAGATTTCGCTCGTGCAAGCAAGAATGTGACCGAGTTGTTCGACCACTATCTTGACGATATTGACACTTTGTTGTCACGTCTTGAAATGTATGGGCAGAAGAGGCTAATGAGAAGACCAAATAAAGGAGCTGAGGCTCGTTCGCTGATAATATTTGACGAAGTCCAGTTTTGTCCGCGTGCCCGCTCGGCAATTAAGTATCTTGTTGCGGACGGCAGATACGACTACATCGAAACAGGGTCGCTTATCTCTATCAAGAAAAACGTAAAGGACATACTGCTTCCGTCAGAGGAACATTCAATCGAAATGTTCCCTATGGACTTTGAGGAATTCATGTGGGCACTTGGCAACGAGATGCTTATGCCATTTATTTCCCGGCAGTTTGAACGGCTGGAACCTATGAATGGTCTTCATCGGAAGGCTATGGACTATTTCCGCCAATACATGATTGTAGGCGGAATGCCACAAGCTGTCGAGGCATACGTCAATAAAAGAGACCTTTATGAAGTTGATGAGATTAAGCGCGACATCCTGTCTATATACAGAAATGACATCAGAAAATATGCAGACAATCAAGAGACTAAAGTGTCTGCCATATTTGAGGAGATACCTGGACAGTTGCAGAAACACGAAAAGAAGTTCCGATTGTCCGCCCTGAAATCTGAAGCCCGCATGCGCGACTATTCCGAAGCCTTCTTCTGGTTGGAGGATGCAAGGATAGTCAATTGCTGTTATAATTCTTCCGAACCTAATGTAGGACTGCGACTCAATGAGGAACGAACTACGCTGAAGTGCTACATGGGAGACACGGGACTGCTGATAAGTCATGCATTTGATGACCGAGCTATTGGGAAAAATGAGCTATACAAAAAGTTGATGACAGACAAGCTGGAGATAAACGAGGGTATGATAGTTGAGAACATCGTAGCCCAGATGTTGCGTGCTGCAGGTCATCGCCTGTTCTTTTTCAGCAAGTATTCCGCTGAATCGGCAAATGACCGTATGGAGATAGATTTCCTTATCTCCAAATCACGGATAACGAGCCGGCACAACATCTCAGCCATCGAGGTGAAGTCAGGCAAACAATACACCACTACATCACTCAACAAGTGCATAGCAAAGTATTCCAATCAAATGTCCACACCCTATGTGCTTCATGCCAAGGACCTAAAAGTGGAGAACGGCATAGTGTATTTACCTTTGTATATGACGCCGTTGCTATAAAGTGGAATAATTAGAATCCTTCAAAGCGACTGTCGGCATACATCGATGTCTATCTGAAAGAGGAAATCAAGCAAGAGGCCCTGGTAAGAAGCGCCTCGCTTTTATTATTTTGACGTAGGAATTGTAAACCATCTGCTTCACTGCAATAATCAATTCTTTCGAGGGTAGTTTTATGACGTGGATTATCATAATTACCTCATAATCATGGTACAAAGATATAAAAAAGATTGAAACGAATAATTATCTTGGGCAAAAACTTGTCTTTTTTAACAGTTTTTGCCCAAAATAAATTGGTCGGCGTGGCTACTTCATGTCCTCCACAATAGCAGTCGGCCTCCCACATTTCTCAGCAGTTGCGGGTCGATGCGTGCGGCATTTTACTATTTCCACAATAACGAAAGGTTATTTAACGTTTTTTTTTTTTCATTTGCGGAAAAATACGTATCTTTGCACCCAAATAGCCAAAGGTATGAAGAAAAAGAGTAAAAAACCCCGCTTTTTCCCCCGCCAACACCATGTCGTTGACGGACGCCGAAGGCGTACAAATCCCTGAACCATGCCCCGTTGCATCAACGACCAGATCCAGCAGATGGCCGACGCCGCCGCCCGTGAGCGCGGCATGTCCTTCGCCCATTACGTGGCGAAAAAGGGACCCCGTCTCCTCTTTGCCCCGATGCTCTCCGACAGTGCCGTGTGCAGCCTGCAGTCCCCACCTTATTATATAATGGTGACCTACAGCGACATCACGTTCCACGACTACGAGTATCGCATAGAGGCGATTACCCCCGACCAC
>JAXEKN010000005.1:0-21910 GCA_034101015.1 Prevotella sp. | reverse complement strand
GCCATCTGCTGGATCTGGTCGTTGATGCAACGGGGCATGGTTCAGGGATTTGTACGCCTTCGGCGTCCGTCAACGACATGGTGTTGGCGGGGGAAAAAGCGGGGTTTTTTACTCTTTTTCTTCATACCTTTGGCTATTTTGGGTGCAAAGATACACATTTTGCCGCAAACAAAAAAAAAAAAACGTTAAATTACCTTTCATTAGGCAGAAAAAGGGTCCCATTACATCACTTTTGTCCCTGTCATGGGACAAAAGTGCTGTAATGGGAAATTAAAGAATTAAAAAATTAAAGAACTTAGTCCTTCGGAAACAGTTCCTTCGGAAATTAAAGAATTAAAGTATTAAAGAATTAAAGTTAGCTGCGCAGTTCCCCTAAGGGGAAATTAAAAAATTAAAAAATTAAAGGATTAAAGTTGGGCTGCGCAGTTCCACCATTTGGGGGAAATTATAGAATTAAAGAAACAAAGTTCGACGAAGTCAATTAAAAAATTAAAGAAACGAAGTTCGACGAAGTCAATTAAAGGATTAAAGAAACGACAGTTCGACAAAATCTTTTAATATCCTTCGGACAACGTCCGAAGGACCAGCGCAGCGAGAACTTTAATATTTTAATTCTTTAATTTTTTAATATCCGAAGGAATTAGTTTTTTAATTTCCTTCGAGACATAGTCCGAAGGATGAGGTGCAGCGCAGCCAAAACTTTAATTTTTTAATATTTTATTTTTTTAATTTCCTGAGGACGTAGTCCTCAGGACGAGCGCTGTGCGTGTTTGGGGGGTGATGCGGCAGAGATGGCTGGCGCGACGACCGACGAGCCAGAGGATGGTGGAGGTGGCGTCGAGAAGGACTAACTGATGACGACGGTCGAGGACGGTGGCCTTGATGTCGGTGAGATAGTCGCTGACGAGCTTGCTGCCCTTCATGCCAAAGGGGATGAAGCGGTCGCCTTCGCACACGGTGCGAAGGGTGAGGGGAAAACGGACCTTGTCGAGGTCGATGGTGATGGTGGAAGGGGAACGTGACACCTGAAAGTCCTTGTCAACGGACAAGGTGGTGATACGGAGGGTGAGTCCGGGAAAGGTGTAGGTGCCCGTCTCGGGGATGACATAATGGACGGGACGGAAGGCGGCGGACATCACGACGAGATGACGGCGATCAACGACGGACATGCGGGTGGCGGAGCGGAAGGTGGCTCCCACCCTACCCTGCGCCAAGGCACGGAGCATATCGCACTCCTGCGAGGAGGTGAACCCGTCGTCATGCACTATCTCATGGAGAAGACAGGAGGGGGAGACAAAAGAGAGAAGGGCGGCGGTATCGACAAGGACGGCATCGCCCTGACGGGTGACCACACGCTGCATGGCCTCGGACAATGCCCAAGCGACTATCTTCTCACACTCGGCGACATGACGCGACGTAGCATGGATATTCTCGGAAGCACGGGGATAGATGGACTGGAGAAGGGGGACGACATGATGGCGGAACAGATTGCGGGTGGCATCGTCCTCAAGATTGGTGGAGTCGGTGACGTAGGTCTCGCCACGACGGGCAAGAAAGGACTCGATGTCGCTGCGGCTCATGTCGAGAAGAGGACGGAGGATATGACCGTTGACGGGTCGGATGCCTGAGACTCCACGGATGCCGGTGCCGCGAACCATGTTCATCAGCACGGTCTCGACATTGTCGTCGCGATGGTGGGCGACGAGGATGGCATCGGCGCCAAGGTCGAGGCGCAGCTGCTCAAACCAACGATAGCGCAGCTCACGGGCAGCCAGCTCGATGCTCACCTTGTGGAGGGCGGCATACTCGCGGGTGTCGAAATGGGCAAGATGGAGAGGGACACCAAGACGACGGCAGAGCGACACGACAAAGGACTCGTCGCGGTCGGACTCTGCACCACGCAGGTGGAAATTGCAATGGGCGGCTTCCACCGCATGACCTTCGTCGAGCGTCTTCAGAAGCAGACAGACACTGTCGGCTCCGCCGCTGAGGGCTACAAGGTATTTCTTCATCTTGACAAGCAGGACTTTCTGAAAAGTTGGACTATCACTCTACATACAGCACCAATCCCTTGAGATACTCGCCCTCGGGATGGAAGATATTGACGGGATGGTCGGCTGGCTGATGGAGCTGATGGAGGATGCGCACATTGCGACGGGCAAGAGCGGCGGCGGTAAAGACGGCATTGCGGAAATTGTCCTTGGTCACCACCTGAGAACAGGAGAAGGTGAAGAGAATGCCGCCCGGACGAATCTTCTCGAAGGCCTTGAGATTAAGACGGGTATAACCCTTCAGTGCATTGTGAAGGGCACCACGGTGCTTGGCAAATGCCGGGGGGTCGAGGATGATGAGGTCGTAGTCGCCACCGGCACGGTCGAGATACTTGAAGGCATCCTCGCAGAAGGCTTCATGACGACTGTCGTCGGGGAAGTTGAGACGGACATTGCGAGTGGTCAGTTCGATGGCCTTGGCACTGCTGTCAACGGAATGGACCAGACGGGCGCCGCCACGCATGGCATAGAAGGAGAAACCGCCGGTATAGCAGAACATGTTGAGGACGCGCTTGCCACAGGCAAAATGTTCGAGAAGTGAACGGTTGTCGCGCTGATCGACGAAGAAGCCGGTCTTCTGACCCTTCAACCAATCAACATGGAACTTCAGACCATTCTCCATGGCAATGTTGTCGGTGCTGCCACCTATGATAAAACCGTCCTCCTGACCAAGGTCGGCCTTGAAGGGAAGAGTGGTCTCACTCTTATAATAGACATGCTTAACCCTGTCGCCCATCACATCGACAAGGCTGCGGGCTATGGTATGACGCGACAGATGAATGCCGACGCTATGGGCCTGCATCACGGCTGTCTCGCCATAGATGTCGATGACAAGACCGGGAAGGTTGTCGCCCTCACCATGGACGAGTCGGTAGGTGTTGTTGACGGGATTGTCGATGATGCCAATGGAACGGCGCATCACAAACGACGACTGGAGCTTCTTATGCCAAAAGGCATCGTCAACGACTTCGTCGGTAAAGGACAACACACGGACGGCTATGGAGCCTACCTGATAATGACCGACGGCGATGAAGTCGCCACCGGAGGTCATCACACGGACTACCTCGCCCTCGGTAACGTCGGAGGGCAACTGCTGGATGGCTCCTGAGAACACCCAGGGATGGAACCGTTTGAGACTCTCCTCCTTACCTTTTTTTAAATATACTTTCTTATACATAGTTATCTTCTTTTTTCTTCTTCTATCTCCTTTTATCTCCCCTTATCTTCTTCTATCTCCCCTTATCTTCCTCTATCTCCTTCTCATGAACCACATCATAATCGCCGGTGAGCTTAAGGCGCTGGAACTCATCATAAAGACGGATGCACGCCCAAGCATCGGTGGCGGCATAGCGCTTCTGACTCTCGGAGAGGATGTCGGCCTCCCAATTGGTGAGACGCTGGCCCTTGCTGATCTTCTCGCCAAAGAAATTGGCATACAGCTTCTGAAGACTGAGGTCCTCAACGCCAAATGACTTCACCTCATTCTGAAGGTCGATGAAATAACCAGGCACAAACGGAGCCACCTCATGCAACATCCTGATATCATCATGGAGAGACAAGCCTATCTTGGGCACCGTGACATCCTCCAACAAACGGATGATGGGAGGACACATCTTGGTATGCTTCAACCGAAACAGAAAACATAAATCGCGCGACGCCACCTGAAGCAGAGACACGTAATACTTCACTCCCTTGCGAAAAGAGGGGCGGGTCTCGGTGTCGATGCCCAAAATGGGCTGGCGAAGCAGATAATCCACAGCCTTGACGGCCTCGGACTCAGACAGCACCACCTCAATCCTTCCCTCATACAAGGCACGCGGAAGTGTGGGTAATAGTGCCTTGTCGTACTTGCTAAATATGACCTTTTTCATGTTTTTACGATTTCAAAGTGCAAAATTAATAAAAAAAATGCGATTTTCCGCTGATTTCTCGAAAAATTACGTTACTTTTGCAGAATATTTCGAATATAATCAAATAAAATGGCAAAAAAGAAGAAAAATACGGCTAAGACTTCGTTTTCCAACGTCATTGGATTGGAGTGGTTTCAAAACGAGAAAATGAACTTCATCGTGGGTCTGACTCTTTTCGGACTGGCGATATATATGACTGTCGCCTTCGTATCATTCATCAACACGGGCGACATTGACCTAAGTATGCTCGAATCACCCAGACCGGGGGAGGTGATGAACGAGAAGGGGGAATTTGTAAACGCATGCGGGTCGATGGGGGCATACCTCTCATACTTCTTCATGAAGAAATGCTTCGGACTGACGGCCTTCATCATTCCATTCTATCTCGGACTGTGCTCGCTCCACCTGATGAGGGTATATAACATAGTGCTGACAAAATGGTTCTTAGGATGTTCGCTCGTCATGATATGGGCATCGATAACGTTGGCGAAGTTCCTCGCACCGCTCTTTACGGACAGCTGCTACAACCCCGGGGGCGACCACGGAAGATACGTATGCCAATGGGCGGAAAACCTCGTAGGCGCAACCGGACTAACGGCTGCCCTCGCCATAATAGCCATCGGATTTCTCACATACATCAGCGCCGAGACGATATACGTCATCAGAAAAATACTCAACCCGACCATCTTCCTCAAGAGAGTGAAGTTTGAGGTGAACACCACGCCCGACCCGACTGTCTTTGACGACCCACAACCGCAGACCGTCGATTTTGACATTGCCACGGGAAATACGGACGCCAACGACATTACCAGCGACAATGACAACAACGGCGGAATGGACAACAGCGACAACGGCGAGGAAACGGCAGACACTATGACCGGCATGGACTCCATGAAGGAAGCCAATGACGGCACAATGAACGGGGAGAGAAAGAAAACGCCCGACATGGAGATTGAAGTGGCGGCGGACGAGAAAAAGGCGTCGGACAAGACGCTCGTCACCGTGGGCGACAAGCAACTGTCGCCATACGACCCGAAACTGGATTTGGAGAACTACCACTACCCCACCCTCGACCTGCTCAAACACTATGAGACCGACGGTACGCCTACGATAGACATGGCGGAGCAGACGGCAAACAAAAACAGGATTGTTGAGGTGTTAAGAAACTTCGGGGTGGAAATATCAAGTATCAAGGCAACTGTGGGTCCTACCATCACACTATATGAAATCACACCGGCACAGGGTGTGAGAATATCCAAGATACGTAATCTCGAGGATGACATCGCACTATCGCTCGCCGCGCTCGGAATACGTATCATCGCACCTATTCCAGGAAAAGGCACCATCGGTATTGAGGTGCCTAACGCCAACCCAAACATCGTGTCGATGGAGTCGATACTCAACTCAAAGAAATTCCAGGAAACAAACATGGAACTGCCCTGTGCAATGGGTAAGACCATCACCAACGAGGTCTATATGTTTGACTTGGCAAAGATACCCCACCTGCTCGTGGCGGGAGCTACAGGACAGGGAAAGTCGGTGGGACTCAACGCTATACTCACGTCACTGCTATACAAAAAGCACCCCGCCGAACTGAAGATTGTGCTCATCGACCCAAAGAAGGTGGAATTCTCTATTTACACTCCCCTGGTGAAGCACTTCCTCGCCATGGTGCCCGACGACAACGCCGAACCAATCATCACCGACGTCACAAAGGTGGTGAGGACGCTCAACTCGCTATGCAAGGAGATGGACACAAGATACGACCTGCTGAAAATCGCGGGTGCGCGTAATATTAAGGAATATAACAAGAAATTCAAGGAAAGACAACTCAACCCGGAAAACGGACACAAGTTCATGCCGTATATCGTGGTGGTCATCGATGAGTTTGGTGACCTTATCATGACCGCAGGTAAGGAAATAGAACTGCCCATAGCACGTATAGCACAGCTGGCACGTGCGGTGGGAATACACATGATCATCGCCACACAGCGACCCACGACGACGATTATCACGGGTAATATAAAGGCCAACTTCCCGGGACGTATAGCATTCAAGGTCAGCGCTATGATCGACTCGAAGACCATCCTCGACAGACCGGGAGCCAACCAACTCATCGGACGAGGTGACATGCTGATACTCAATGGCAACGAACCAGTGCGTGTACAGTGTGCTTTCGTGGACACCCCTGAGGTGGAGAGAATAAACCAGTATATCGCACAGCAACAGGGATATGTCACAGCATTCGAACTGCCAGAACCCGACACCAACGACGGTGAACTCGGTGGGGCTGCCGATGTCGATATGGGACACCTCGACCCGCTGTTTGAGGATGCGGCAAGACTAATCGTCATGAGCCAGTCGGGCTCGACAAGCCTTATCCAAAGAAAATTCTCAATAGGATACAACAGGGCGGGACGTATCATGGACCAACTCGAAAAGGCGGGACTCGTGGGACAGGCCTCAGGAGCAAAACCAAGGGAGGTGCTGATACAGGACGAGATGTCATTAGAAAACCTGCTGTCAAACTTAAGATAAATACATAACAATTTAAATAAGTCAGAAATCATGAAGAGAATATTCTATATCATCTTATTTATGGCTCTCACTGTATGCGGAGCCTATTCACAGAACGCAAAGCAGGTGCTGGACAAGGCGGCGGCGGCCGTGAGCAACAAGGGAGGAGTGACCGCCAATTTCACCATCACGGGAGCAAAGATGGGAACAACCTCGGGAAAGATAGCCGTAAAGGGAAGAATGTTTCAGGCTGCAACACCACAGGCCATCATCTGGTTTGACGGAAAGACGCAGTGGACATACATGAAGCAACAAGAGGAGGTCAACGTGGCACACCCCACTGAGGCGCAACTGCAGGCCATCAACCCATACAACTTCATCAACATATACAAAAAGGGATATAACTACACCATGAAGACACAGAGCGGCAGCTATCTCGTGCACCTCACCGCCACGGACAAGAAACGCTCCATACAGGAGATGTACATCACGGTGAACAAACAGACCTTCATGCCATCACAGGTGAAGATGAGACAGGGGAAGAACTGGACCAACATCACTATCTCATCCCTGAAAAAGGCCAACCTCGCGGCTTCTACATTCACATTCAACGCAAAGGATTATCCCAACGCGGAGGTGATTGACCTGAGATGACAACATCGAACGACATATCTTTAGTAGATGAATATTTATCGTTTTATATATTATCCAAGCATGAACAGAATAAAATTATTCCGGCTACTGAGAAAGAACATGAAACTCAGCGAGAAGCGACACCCTATGTTTGAACAAAACAAATTCGCAAAGGTGTTTGCATATATCGGACTCGCGGTGATGAGCATATACTTCATTGCCATAGGCACATTCCTCGGATGGTCGGCAAAAGGCGGCGATGAAGGAGCTATCTTCATCATGATGGCTTTCCTCATGATATTGGACTTCGCAATGAGATTCGGAGGACAACAGACCCCATCGCTGCTCATAAAACCATATCTGATGATGCCTATCAAAAAGGCGCATATCGTGGATTGCTTCATTGTAATGGCTATGTGCAACTCATACAACGTGATATGGCTCACCGTCATACTGCCATACGCATTTATTGTATGCTGTGGTGGACTGCCATTGGTTGACACCATTGGACTAATCGCATTATGCCAGATGATTGTGGTGCTCAACGCCCTATGGTACATGCTCGTCAGGACACTGGTCAACCAAAAGATATGGTGGTGGGTGATGCCTGCGGCGGTGTATGGAGCGATTATCGGAATACCTATGCTGATACTCGGAGTGAAAAAGGGATTCACCATGCTCATGGACTTCATTATGGAATGGGGATACTCATGGTGGTGCGCCATCGTCGTAGCAGCACTCATCGCACTGCTGTTTGTCGTCAACAGTTGGCTGTCGAAACGACTGGCTGACTCGGAAGTGGCGGCTGAGGAGGAAAAGACATTCTCGCCCACAACCAAATTCTCTTTCCTTGAGAGATTCGGAATGATAGGACAATATCTCTCACTGGAGGTCAAAAGCGCAATGAGAAACAAGGCCATCAGACAGAGGTATATACAGGGTATCGTGGTCATCATCATGCTCAGTCTGATGCTGGCATATACGGACGCATACGACGGGGCATTCGCGGTGAACATGTGGTGCCTGTACTGCTTCGTGTTCTTCGGTGCGGTCAACCTGGTGAAAATAATGGCACCAGAGGGCAACTATATCGACTTCCTCTTCACAAGACGAGAGAGCATACTGGACCTGCTGAAAGCAAAGTACTACTTCTTCTGCGCTGTGATGGTACTGCCCACACTGCTGCTCATACCGCCTATCGTGTCGGGACGATTCACCATACTGATGGTGCTCGCATACCTCTTCATCACCACTGGACTGGAATATTTCATCCTGTTTCAGTTGGCGGTATATAACAAGTCTTCACTGCCTCTCAACGAAAAGGTGACAAGCAAGGGCAACTTTGAAAACTCACTGCAACTCATACTGGAGCTCGTCGTATTCTTCGTGCCAGTGATCATCACTCTTATACTCACTGCCATCTTTGACAATACCGTGGCATACTGCATCATGATAACCATCGGTATTGCATTCACAGCGACACACAACTGGTGGTTGAGAAACATATACACGAGGATGATGGCAAGAAGATATGAAAACATCGAAGGATTTCACGCCACAAGATGAAGACCATACTGATACTGGTGGGGAAAACCACCGACAAGCATTTTGCAGCGGGCATCAAGGACTATGCAGAACGCATCGGACACTACATGCCTTTCGAGATTATCACCATACCGGAGCTGAAGAACACCAAAAGCCTCAGCGAAGAACAGCAGAAGACCATGGAGGGCGAATTGATAATGAAACATATCCAGACGTCGGACACCGTGGTGCTGCTTGATGAGCACGGAAAGGAGATGAGAAGCATGGAATATGCGCAATGGCTGCAGCGCACGGGCAACAACGCGCGACGACTGGTGTTTGTCATCGGAGGACCATACGGTTTTGCACCTGCTGTATATCAGCGGGCCAATGACAAGATCTCACTGTCGAGGATGACTTTCTCCCACCAGATGGTGAGACTGATTTTCACAGAACAGCTATACCGCGCATGCACAATAATAAAAGGCGAACCTTATCATCATGAATAAGGTCCGCCTTTTATTATTACTAAAAACCAATTATCACAGATTGCCTCTCTCCTTGTCGAGATAGTACTTATAAGTACCTACGGTCAACTCATCGCAGGCAGCCTCATCGCATACCACGATGGCTTTGGGGTGCATCTGAAGCATGGAGGCGGTCCACTTGTGGGACACGTCCCCGTCAATGATGTGCTGGAGGGCACGAGCCTTGTGATGACCATTGCATACAAGGAGAACCTCACGGGCTGCCATCACGGTGCCGATACCTACGGTCAGGGCCTGCTTGGGCACGAGGTTGAGGTCGCCGTCAAAAAAGCGGCTGTTGGCTATGATGGTGTCGGTGGTCAGCGTCTTGATACGAGTCTTGGAGGTCAAGGATGACCCCGGCTCGTTGAACGCAAGATGACCGTCGGGACCCACGCCTCCCATGAAGAGGTCGATGCCGCCGGCTGCCTCGATGGCCTTCTCATAGTCCTCGCACTCCTTGGTGAGGTCGGGGGCATTGCCATTGAGGATATGCACATTCTCGGGCTTGATGTCGATATGCGAGAAGAAATTGGTCCACATAAACGAATGATAGGACTCGGGATGCTCCTCGGGGATATTAACATACTCGTCCATATTGAACGTGATGACGTTCTGGAATGACAACTCTCCTGCCTCATACTTCTTGATCAACTCCTTGTAGAGACCAAGGGGAGACGACCCCGTGGGACATCCCAACTTAAAGGGACGTTCGGGGGTGGGATTGAAATCGACAATCCGCTTGGCGACATAGTCGGCCGCCCACTTTGACAGCCTGTCGTAGTCTGGTTCTATTATTACACGCATACTAATATAAATTGTTTGAAAATAAAAAAATCTTACTATCTGATTTCAACACCAAGGGGTTCCTTGACCTGAATGCGCTGTGTGGAGATGCGCTGAAGCCACTCCTGGGAGTTGCGACAGTCGTACTTGCTCCAGGACGAACCGAAGTAGTAGGTGAACTTGTCGGACGGGGACAATGAGCGCTTCACGCCAAGGGCATGACCGGCAATGCCACGGGTGGGCTGGTCGAGCATAACCTTCTTGGTGGTGGACACTCCCTCGGGGAAGAGGGCTGCCACATAGATCTGGAAGTTTTGCTTGGCGGGGTTGTCGGTCGGGTCGGCATAGGACACGAAGTCATTGCCAAGGACGACGCTCTCGGTGTCCTCGGTATGGATGACCACTCCGGAAGCGACATCAACAGGACGGGTGAGACCCTCATACCATACAGTCATACGGTTGAAGTTGCTACCCTTGTCGATGCTCAGGATGCGATGCTCCACCACGTTGGCGTCATCACCGATGCGCGAGGGGTTGTAGGTGAGGCGGACGGTGAAACGGAGAGGTCCATTGTCGAGCAGCTCATAATCGCGCCAGCAGTAGGGGAAGACGATGTTGTCGCCCTGAAGGATGGCGGGGGTGCCGCAGCCAAGGGTGGGTCCCACCTTGTAGCAGTCAAGTCCATAACCATAATCGACGTGATAGCTCAGATGGTTGACAAGCTCATTATGATAGCGGCTCTCGACGACAAGGTCGGGGGTGTTCTTAACCCATACGTCATTGCCAAACGCATCCTCACCGGAACGCTGGAGGGCCGGACCATAACAGCGGTAGGCACCGCGGTCGTTCTCCCAGGCTATGTCATCAACACGCTCAGGATACATTCGTCCATAGCATACTGACTTATAGAAGGTCGGTTCGCCCTTGACGATGGTGAACTGTGCGGTGGCACCAGGACGAACTGATGCCTCGATGAGCAACTGGCCATCATAGGTGAGCTGATAAGGCACCTCGGCATCAAGGGCATTGCGGACGATGAACTGGCGGCCCCCCTGAATGCCAAGACGGGAGAAAACTGTGGAGGCATCTATAGACACCACTTCCTGACGCTGAATTGCAGAGGGATTGCTCACGACAACTGTCAGCGGAGTGGCTGAGTCATTGAGGTTGGCATCATAACGGGCTTTCTCGCAGGCGGCAAGAAGGAAGGCTCCAGTGCCGAAGTTGGTGGTGTTGGACGCTGAGAGCTGCTGACCCTTTATGGCTTTCTCGCCGATGGGCTGAACATATCCCACGGTCCAGTCGGGCTGCAAAGCCACAGTGGAGAGGTATGTCCATGCACGCTCCATCACGGGGACATACTGCTCGCGGGGGAGAAGACCATGGTTGATGCCCCATAGAATACCATAGGTGAAGAAGGCGGTGCCACTGGTCTCAGGACCCTCGGCCTGTTCGGGGTCGAGCATGGAACGGGTCCAATAGCCCTGCTTCTGCTGGCACGCTGCCACGGCTGCCGCCAACTGCTGGAAGCGCTCCAAGAAGAATGGACGGTGCTTATAGTCGGAGGGCATGTCGGCAAGTACCTTGGCAAGGCCGGCAAGTACCCATCCGTCACCACGTGCCCAGAAGTCCTTCTTGCCTGACTCAGTCTTGTGCTTGGGCCAGATATACTTGCCGTCGCGGAAATAGAGATGTGACTCCTTGTCCCACATAAGGTCATCAGCATAGCGATAGTTGGCATACAACTGGTCGAGATACTTCACATCGCCCGTCGTCTTATACAACTTGGTGAAGACGGGCATCACCATATAAAGGGCGTCGGCCCACCACCAATAATCCACTGCATTGTTGTTGACCTCATAGTCCATGACCTCCAAGGCACGACGTATCTTATATGAGTCGGGATTCATGGCAAACATGTCGAGATAGGTCTGGAAACAGATCTGCCAGTCGCCGAAGAGTACATGCTGCATGGACTCGCCATACTGCTTGTAGAGCCATTTCGACGGGTCGGACTCGGTGGCGCCGCTCCACTTGTTATGGCGCGCCCAACGGTCGCTATACTCAAGATACATCGCCTTGCCGGTGAGGCGATATGCCTCCATATTGCCGGTGAAATAGGCAGCATCATCCCAAAATGCCCTTACCTCGGGGGAATGGGCAGACTGGTAGTGGTCATTGACTTTCTCGACAATCTCTATTGCTGGGACTTGTTTTACAGATTGCTTTTTCTTTGCCTTGGCAGCATACGTCGCCGAAGGCAGAATCAGCAGAGCAAGTGCTGTTGATAATAATGTCTTCATTTGTTTTTGGAATTTATTAATTATTTTAGATGTTCATCAAACCATTTCACGATTTGACGATAGAGGTGATTGCGGGTGTTGCCGCCGGAGATGCCATGATTGCGGTTGGTATAGACCAACTGCTTGAAGTCCTTGTCGGCCTGGACAAGAGCCTCGACATATTCGGCACTGTTTTGGTAGTGGACATTGTCGTCAGCCAAACCATGACAGATCAGAAGTTCGCCATGAAGATTGGATGCACGCGCAATGGGGTTGACCTCGTCGTAGCCCGACGGATTCTCCTTGGGGGTGCGCATGAAGCGCTCAGTGTATATCGTGTCGTAGAAACGCCAACAGGTGGGCGGCGCAACGGCCACTCCGCAACGGAAGACGGGACGCCCCTCGGACATGCTCATAAGGGTGTTCCAGCCGCCATAGCTCCATCCCCAGATGCCGATGCGGGACTTGTCAACATACGGCTGATTGCCGAGCCAGATGGCCGTCTCCACCTGGTCGAAGGCTTCTTTCTCGCCAAGACGAAGATAGGTGCACTTCTTAAACTCGCAGCCACGGCCACCTGTGCCGCGGTTATCCACACACACGACGATATATCCCTGCTGGGCCATATACTGCTCGATGACTGCTCCCTGACCGCTGCAACCGATGTTCCAGGAGTTGAGTACCTGCTGATTGCCAGGACCGCCATACTGGAACATGATGACAGGATAGCGGTGCGAGGCATTAAAACCGGCGGGCTTGACCATCCATCCGTTGAGACGAACACCCTCGGAGGTGGTGAAAGAGAAAAGCTCGCGCTTGCCCTGCTCCACTCCCGACCACTTATCGCGCAAAGCCTTGTTGTCGATGAGCACGGCTGTCTGGCGAGAGCCATTGGTGGTGTTGAGGGAATAGACCGTAGGGGTGTTGAGATCACTCCAGATGTTTATGAAATAACGATAGTCGCTACTGAATATGGCGCGGTTGTTGCCTGCCTTGGGACTGAGCTTGTCGGTCTTGCCATTGGCATGGGACACATACACCTGCTTCTCGGTGGCACCGTCGGTATTGGCGGCATAGAAAACATCGCCCGTCGATTCGTTCAAGCCATATACCTCCAGGACATCATACTTGCCGGTGGTGACACGGCGCTTCAGCTGTCCATTGACAGTATAGAGATAGAGATGATTATACCCATCACGCTCAGAGGGCAAAAGGATGGAGTTGCCAACAATCTTCGTGGACTGGACGGCACTCTCATCGATATACTTGTCAACCTTGTCCTGAATGACCAACTTGGAAAGGGTGGAAAGAGGATTGACCATATAGATGGAGAGAATGTCCTGATGGCGGTTCATCGTGAAGACAGCCACACGGGTGGGATCGGAGGTGGACGCTATACGAGGTATATAACCGTCGGCATCAACGGGCACGTCAAGTTGGCGCGTCTGGCGTGACTTGATGTCATAGCTCCATACCGACACGCGCGAGTTGTCCTCGCCGGCCTTGGGATACTTGTATGAATATACTCCAGGATATGTGGCATAGTCGTCGAAGGAGGGGTTGGAACCGCAAAACATCTGCATGCCATACTGCTTCACGCCAGACTCGTCATACCTTATCCAACAGAGTTGTCGGGAGTCGGCTGTGAACACCATGCTGCAATTGGTAGAGAACTCCTCCTCATAAACCCAATCAGGCAAACCGTTGATGACCTCATTAAACTTTCCGTCCTTAGTCACCTGAACCTCAGCATTGTCATATAGCATCTTTACTATGAAAATGTTGTTGTCACGCACGAAAGCTATCTGCTGACCGTCGGGAGAAAAGACCGGCATCTGCTGGGCCCCACCCGTAGAGAGAGGCACCATTGTGTTGTTGCGAAGGTTGAAGATATAATAAGAGGCTGTGAACGAACGGCGATAGATTGAACGGGTGTCTGTCTGTATAAGTATGTTCTTACCGTCAGGACTGACTACATAGCCATCAATACGGTCGATGCGTATCTTTGGTCCACGAACCTTGTCAAGATTGAACACCACACCGGTCTGTTTGCCTGTCTTGAATGAATAACTCACTATCTGACGACCGTCGTCACTAATCTGCATATAGCTCTCGCCATCCGAAGAAGGATGGACGGCGGCAAGTCGCTCACCGTAATACTCGCCGGACGTGATGCTCTTCAGGTCGAGCTTGCCGGCAGCACTCATTGTGGTCAATGATATCATCATAGAGGCACAAAACAATACTATTTTCTTCATACTATAAATGTTTTCTTATTCTCTTTTAAGCGATTTTACGCTTTTCGAGTGCAAAGTTACGATTTTTTTTGTAACTTTGCATACGATTTTAATTATTTTTGTATGAATTATGAAACTATATAGGGATTATGGCTCATGGATAAGGCAACAATTTGCCTGTAGAGTACAAAAAATATCAATCGACGCAGGGTTCTCATGCCCCAACCGCGACGGGCAGGTCGGCCACGGGGGATGTATCTTCTGCGACAACCGCACATTCAATCCTGCATACTGCAACCCAAAGGAAAGCATAGCAATGCAGATTGAGAGGGGGAAGGATTTCTTCAGAAAGAAATATCCCGACATGAAATATCTCGCCTATTTCCAGGCCTACTCCAACACGTATGCACCTGCCGACATACTGCGACAGAGATATGAGGAGGCAATATCACAGGAGGACGTGGTGGGACTGGTCATCGGCACACGGCCGGACTGTATGCCTGACAACGTGCTCGACTATCTGACGGAACTCAACAAGAGGACATTCCTCATCGTGGAATACGGTATTGAATCGACCAACGACAAGACACTGAAGCTCATCAACCGTGGACATGACTTCGCATGTGCGGCAGATGCCGTAAGGCGAACACACGAGAGAGGTATCATCACTGGGGGGCACGTCATCATCGGGCTGCCGGGAGAGACACCCGATGACACCATCAGACAAGCCAAGGAAATCTCCGCCCTACCCCTTGACATACTGAAGATACACCAGATGCAGGTGGTCAAGGGAACACGTCTGGCAGAGATGTATATGGAACACTCCACCACGATGCCCTATATATATAATAAGGTGGAAGACTATATCCACACCGTGGCGCAATACATAGCCCACCTCAGAGAGGACATCGTGGTGGAGAGATTCGTGTCGCAGTCGCCCAAGGGAATGGTCATCGCACCATCATGGGGACTGAAAAACCATGAGTTTACCAACCTGCTTGACAACTACCTGCGACTGCACGATATACGGCAAGGCTCGGCAATCTCCGACTCCCATTCGCGCAGATAGGAGAAGAAGGCGTCGGCACTGTGGCATGAACCCTCAAAGGTCTCGTTGTCGGAAGCAAAGGTGATATGATAACGGAAATGGTCAGTCTTCGGGGCAATGACAAAGGGATAGTTGTCCTTGTCAACAGGCTGCTCGGACTCTATGACAGTCTTCGGCAGACAAATGCCAAGTCCCACGGTCTCACGCTTATGGCCCACGGAGTCCTTGGCGGAGACGGGCCAGTCCGTACCCCAACAGCCACGAAGTCCCTTATGGTCACTGTATTCCACTGAGTTTTTCACATTGACAAGACCGGTGGACAGACGCAGCGACTGAAGGTGTGATGCATCGGCATAGCCGGAAAGACGGACATCCACGATACAGTCACGACGGTTGGCATAGAGAATATAGTATGTGGTGAGGGTCAAACGGTCGGAAATAGCGCACTTGGAGGGATAAAGGGGATTCCAGCCCTTGTCCTCAACCTTGACAACTGTGCGGACAGGACCGCGCGACACCACGCTGAGTGTACGGTGAGCCACATCCTGCAACATCTGTGGCTTGCCATCAGCCCATCCACGCAAGGCACCAAGACCGAATGTGGAGCCAACCCATAGGATATCGTCGCCATAGCCACGACTCTTTTGGTCGGAATCAGGATAGAACTGTGTGTCACGAAGTTCGAGACCACGGCGATACTTGCCATATATATCAACAGTCTGACGCTCGTCGAAATAGATACGATAGGCCACCAACTCATTTTCAAAGGCAGGACCATGGTGATGGAGCATCCAATAGGGATTGGTGCCATTATCGACAGTAAGACTGGAGATATAAAGGTCCTGCTTGTTCTGACTCTTTATCTTCTTGTTGGTAAGCATCATGTCGGCATATACAAGAGGGACATACTCACGAGGCTGACCCGTGGCTGAGAGGGTGACAGTGAACTTTGATGTCTGACGCTTGCCTATCAAAGGCACCATAAAGGCAAGGCGGTCATAACGACCGTCGCCATCAAGGTCGTCCAACTGGCAGGGCAACTCACTGCCAGAGGCATCAGTCACCAAGGCAGAAGCCACGGACGACTCCAACGGAATGTCAACAGCTACAGACGTGCGGGGAGCACGCGAGGGATTGGTCACCGATACGGTGAGCACTTCATCTGCTACAGCCACTATGGAGGTGAGCAAGACGGATAGGGTGATAATCGTTTTTCTCATCTTATTGTTTGTTTTTTGATGGCTACAAAATTACACATAATTAATAATATGTGCAAGAAAAACGAGGAAAATAGAGTGAAAAACAAAAAAAATACAAGTTTATTTAATTTTTTTAGGTTAAAATTTGGATATTACAACTAAATTTATTATTTTTGCACTGGTTTTTAACAATAGTCTATAGGATGCTGAGTCGAATATGAAGAAGTTCTACACCATAATGATATTCGCCATGACCATCTGCGTGGCATGCGAATGGCATCTGAAACCCAACAATGAGGTTTCAGACGAAGATGTCGTTGTGGAGCGTTATGACAGGATGCAGACTCATTATCTCACCACAGGCGACTTTGCGGCACTGCAGCAGATGAACACAAAGTATCCGATGCAGACACGAACACTCATAGAAGACGTGCTGAAGATCGGTCAGGTGAACGATCCGGAGATCAACGCCAAGTATCTTCACTTCTACCAAGACACCACCCTACAACAAATTATCACGGAGGCAGAGATACAATACAGCAATATGGACGACATCGAGAAGGAGTTTACAAAGGCATTTAAAAAACTACTCACCCTATTGCCTGACATCAAGGTGCCTATGGTATATGCACAGATTGGCTCGCTCGACCAGAGTGTCATCGTGGGAAACCAGTCCATAGGGTTCTGCCTGGACAAATATCTCGGCAAGGACTATCCCCTTTACCGTAAGTTTTATCCTGAACAGCAGCGCAAGATGATGGTCAGGGAGATGATTGTACCTGACTGCATACTGTTTTATCTATTGAGCTACTACCCTATCCCGTCGTCCAGGAATATGACCCAGACGGAATGCGACATCCACATGGGAAAGATGCAGTGGATGGTGAACCAAGTGGTCGGCAAACGGGCTTTTGCCAATAAATATGTGGCAAGGGCGGAAAGACAGGCTAAGACTGAGAAACCTAAAGACCTGAATACCTTTTTACTCCCTTGACATAATACTGCCATAGGATGGAGTATTTTTTCCTTCCCATTTCCTGGCTGTCATGGCGCATCGCCTGTATGCTACGACGGTCGGCTGCAAACTCACCCTTCCATTTCATAAAAGCGCGCCGTCCGCGGATGACAGCCTTGAAGTCTGCCACATTGCGCTGCATGACCAACATCTGCAAGGCTGCCACATAGTCAAGGACAAAGCGCACGCGCATCACATGACGCAGCTCGCCGTCGGGAAGGCATTTGTATAACATGGTCAGATTATTACGGAAGTTGAGGAACGTCTTCATCGGATTGCCTTTGGGCAGGGTGCCTCCACCGACATGATACAAATGGCTTGATGGCAGGCAATATATCTTGCGGCCTGAGATACATAGCCGCCAACACAGGTCTATCTCCTCATTGTGGGCAAAGAACCTGCCGTCAAGTCCACCCATCGACCAATAGTCGGCTGAACGGATGACAAGAGCCGCCCCGGAGGCCCATAATATCTGGCAAGGATCGTCATACTGCCCCTCATCACGCTCCACAGAGTCAAACAGCCTGCCCCTACAGAATGGATAGCCATAGCGGTCGAGCATACCGCCACAGGCACCCGCATATTCAAAACTGTCATGGTCATACTCCGACAGCAGTTTCGGTTGGCATGCCGCCACGTCGGGACGACTGTCAAGAAAATCCACTATAGGCTGCAACCAGTCACTATCAACACGTATGTCGGAGTTGAGGAGAACATAATACTCAGCTTCTATCTGGCGAAGGGCACGGTTGTAGCCCTCCGCAAAACCATAATTGGTGTCGAGTTGGAGAAGATGGCATTGCGGATGATGCACACGCAGATAATCCACGGAATTATCCGTGGAGGCATTGTCAGCGACATATACTTCCGCCTCTCCCCTGTACAGCTCCACGCCTGAAAGATACTGGCGAAGCATCTTCTCTCCGTTCCAATTCAATATCACTATAGCCGTCTTCATTCCTTACCAATAACTAACTTGTTAGAATTTTTTTCCAAGTTGACTTCATCAATCCTCAATGCAGTCTTGTCGGCATTGAAACCACCTAAGGTCACTGACAAGATCTCATTGTCATAATCCTGCGAGGCCATCGCGGCTGACATCTCCACCCTGATATAGTTGTCCGTAAAACCATGCATTGCCTTGCCACGTGGCGCCTTCTCAAACAACACGTCCTTCTTCTTGCCCTGAAAGGCCTTATAGAAGGCATGGGTCTTGGAGTCGGACAAGGCGAGAAGCCGGTGGCACCTCTCCTTCTTTGTCTTTTCATCGACTGTGTATGGTATCTTCAATGCTGCCGTGCCTGGACGTTCGGAATAGGGGAATACATGAAGTTGGCTGACATCGAGCGTGTCGAGCAGCTCATAAGTATCCTCGAAGCATTCCGGAGTCTCTCCACGGCAACCCACCATCACGTCAACACCAATGAAGGCATCGGGCATAGCCGACTTAATACTGGCTATCTTGTCGGCAAAGAGTTGACGGTCGTAATGGCGGTGCATCAGTCGCAACACTTCATCACTGCCACTCTGAAGAGGTATATGGAAATGTGGCATGAAGGCCCGGCTACGGGCACAGAAGTCAATCAGCTGTTCACTGATGAGGTCGGGTTCGAGACTGCTTATGCGGTATCTGCGTATTGGCTCTATTTCATCAAGGCGTTTCACGAGGTCAAGAAAGCTCTCGCCTGTGGTCTTGCCGAAGTCGCCGATGTTGACACCTGTCAACACAACCTCCTTACCGCCCTCTGCAGCCACTTCCCTGACCTGTGCGACGAGTGAGTCTATCGTGGGATTACGACTGAAACCGCGTGCATAGGGTATGGTACAGTAGGTACAGAAATAGTCGCACCCATCCTGTACCTTCAGGAAATAGCGCGTACGGTTGCCTCTCGAACAACTTGGGGCAAAGGTTCGTATGTCCTTCGTCTTGACTGTATGGTGCTCATGAAGGTGGTCAGATATGCACCCAGTCCATTTTTCAGAGAGAAACTGTATGAGGTCTGCTTTCTCATTTGCTCCCAAAACAAGGTCAACACCCTCAATCTCACTGATACGTTGCGGTTGGAGCTGGGCATAGCAACCAGTCACTACAACAAAGGCACCGGGATTCTGGCGTACCATCCTGTTGATGGCCTGACGACACTTATGGTCGGCAACATCCGTCACAGAACAAGTGTTGATGAGACATAAGTCGGCAGTCTCACCCTTACGGGCAGTCACGACACCCATCTCCGACAACAACTTGCCGAATGTGGACGTTTCGGAGAAGTTGAGTTTGCAGCCCAACGTAAAGTAGGCAGCCTTCTTGCCTTGAAATACTGATGTATCTATCATTCTTATATATATAATAATGTGTATGGTCAATAAGGCGGCTCATGCCTTTGACGGTGCAAAGTTAGCAATAAATATCCAAAAAACACTCAAAAATAGCGATTTTTAGATAGCGAATACTTTTATTACAAACTTTAACATACGTTACATCGTTGATTTACAAAGACTTGCAAAAATGTTACAAAAATGACCTAAAAAAAATCGTAAAAAATGATACGTCGTATTGAAAAAATGCCTACCTTTGCAGCGTTTTAATAAACATTGATTGTTTTACAGATTTAAAAAGCTTAGAAAAAATGAAGAAATTGGTATTTGCATTCGTAGCTATCGTAGCTATCTCTTTCGCTTCTTGCGGAAACAACACAAAGCAGGGTGCTCCTGTAGACTCTGACTCAGTAGCAACTGTTGACAGCGCCGCTGTTGATTCAGCAGCTTGCGATAGCGCAGCAACTGACTCTGTTCAGTAATTGCTTGGCAATAGCCAGACAAGAAATTACCGCCGACCTCAGGTCTGCGGTTTTTTTGTATATATACCATGATAGGATTATTCATTATATCCTGCGTATAGAGCACAAACTAAATGCATCACTGAGATAAAAATCGGAATGTATGGTAAAAATTAAATGCCCCTCGCTTCTCAGCGTGAGGCATTTCTCAATCAATAGGTATTAGCCTTCTAAGATAAAAAGATTGTATTCAGGATAACGAGTGCAAAGTTAAGCATTTTTTTACAATTACACAAACATTTCGATATGTTTAAAAACATCATTACGGGCTTTTTATTTAAAATTTCTAAAATAGCAAGGATATAATACTTTTTTTATTGATAAACGCTACAAAATGAACTAATTTTATAAAAAAGATGGCAATACTACAACGCATTGCCATCTAAATATGGGGTGATATAAATAATCAAATAATATGTGTATTATCTAATTCGGTCAGCAGCCCTGACGAGTTGCTCATCGTGCATGATGCCTTTGTATGCCAAAAAATAAAACGCTATGGCAAGAGCCGGGAAGCCACCTGCCATCTCTATCTGGAATGAACCGCCACTCACCCCGCCCAAGACATTGGCAAACACTCCATATACAATGTACCAACCAATGAGGAGGAGAATGTTGAACGTACAAAGACGTGCCTGAAAACGGCGGTTGCGATAGAGGAAGATGCTATATACTCCCAAGGCAGACGACGGCAACATAATGGCAAACAAAGGCCAGCAGTTGAAAGCACGATGTCCTTGAGCATCCACAAGCCACAGATTATACTCTGTGACCGGGTGTAATCCACCTGCATCAAACGTGCCTATCGGAAGACACATACACAACAGGGAGAGTATGAATGCCAAAAAGAGGAATATGGTCTGCTTGCGTTGTATCATAGATGAACATCCTTTGATGGGTCACGCCAATACACCTTATCCTCCACAAACTCCTGTGTTGCGAGAAGTGTGGGTTTTGGCAACTTTTCGTAATAACGGGAAATCTCAATCTGCTCACGGTTTTCAAAGACTTCCTCGAGATTGTCATTGTATGACGCAAACTCGGCGAGCTTCTTGCTGAGGTCTTCCTTTATTTGCACTGAAATCTGGTTTGCCCTCTTTGCTATGATGGCTACACTCTCATAGAGGTTGCCTGTCTCATCACAAAGATCCATAATGTTACGAGTGACGGTATTTACCGGTGCTTTTGATTTTTTGTAATCCATAATATATTATTATAATTATAATCCTAATCCTTAGTGATCTCCTTGCATTTCTTGATATACCTCTCTGCGGTCTTGCGCTCAACGCTCTCGGGATATTCGTTGATAAATCCGTAGCACTCGTCTTCTGCATCGCGATAACG
>JAXEKN010000081.1:0-25296 GCA_034101015.1 Prevotella sp. | reverse complement strand
TCACGCAGCTATAGCGGTTTTCTGAGTTGAGCGTAGCGTTGACAATCGGTATCAGCGACGACTTGTCAACATACTCGTGAGCGACGATGTCGCGGAACTCTCTGTTGCCTCTGTTTATATATATACCCATAGTTTTCAAGTCCTATGCAGGAGAGATATGCCTGCAATATACGCTGCAAAGATACGCATTTTCAAGTTATAATACAAGTTGATTGTCTTAAAAAAGTTAAATTCTTGTCGTTTTTCTCTTTCGTTTTAATCTTTTTCAAAAATAATGCGTAACTTTGCACCCGCATTTGGTTCTCCCCCTTATGGATAATGCCATGAGGCTACGGAGCTAAGATGGGAACGCAGTGCAAATCTGCGACATTACCCGATGCTGTAAGTCCTTTTTTTAGACCGACCAACAGTGTCACTGGATATCAAAACAACAGGGTTTTGAAGACATCCGGGAAGACCGTGTCGGCGAGGATAAGTCAGAAGACCTGCCATTTGCCAGTAGTAACATGTGTCTGCGGGACTACGGACACGGAAATACACTATATATTATGTTATTGTGCGGCAATGGTACTGCCCTTATTCGTGTTATGGCTATGCTTTTGTTCTTGTGCAGTGTTACTGTGCAAGCGCAACATGTTAGCCTTGACTCCATATATCATATCAACGAGATTGTCGTTGACGGCCACAAGGAGGTGAGTGCCAATCAAGTTATTGGCTATGAGCAGATACAGGCACTGCCATCGTCATCGGTTGCCGACGCCCTGAAGTATATGGCGGGCGTGCAGATAAAAGACTACGGCGGACTGGGCGGTCAGAAGACCATCAACGTCCGTTCGCTGGGTTCACAGCATGTCGGGGTCTATCTCGACGGCGTGCGCATCACCAATGCCCAGAACGGCACCGTTGACCTCGGCAAATATTCCCTGACCACGCTTGAGTCGGTAAGCCTCTTCAATGCCAACAAGACCGAGATGCTCATGACAGCCTCGGAGTATGCCTCTGCTTCCACCGTCTATCTGAAGACCCACCGCCCCGACTCCACGTCGCTCTCAGCCTCATACGCTTATGCTTCCTTCGACACGCACAAGGCTGCGGCTACTTTCAGCTACAAGAACTGGCTTCTTCTTGACGCTGCCTTCACGTCATCGTCGGGCAAATATCCCTTTGAATATCATACTGAGTATGAAGACACTACGGGGACGCGACGTAACTCCGACATCAGGATGTTCCGCATCGAGGGCTGTGCCTTCTGGAAGGGATTCCAATGGCACACGTATTACTTCGACTCTCAGCGGGGACTGCCTGGAGGTATTGTCCGCCGCCTTTCCGACACCTATACCGATGTGGGGCGCGAGTGGGACCGCAACTTCTTCTCCCAGCTGACATGGCGTGAGCAATACGGAGACCTGAGCCTGCGTGCCATCGGCAAATATACCAACGACTATCTGCACTACCGCTCCGACTACCCTGAGAATATTTCCGTCCACTCCAACAACAAGTACCACCAGCAGGACATCTACGGTGCAGCCACGGGTGCATACCGGTTCGGAGACTTTGGCGTGTCCTTATCTACAGACCTCCGTTGGTCAGACCTGACGTGCGACGTGAAGAACTTCAGCTATGTCTATCGACTTGACAGCAAGACTTCAGTCTCCGCTTTCTACAACCATCGCGGTCTGAACCTCACGGCAAGCGGACTATACACCCACGTGAGCGACCACACGAGGGGCAGTGCCAAGCCCCTCTCCCGAATGACATGGAATGTGCTTGCTTCCTACGCCATGGGCAGATGGCAGGCGCGCTCGTTCTACAAGAGTGTATTCCGTGTGCCTACGCTCAACGACCTCTACTACACGCTCGTGGGCAACCGCAACCTGAAGCCTGAATATACCAAGCAGTTGGATCTGGGATTGACCTATCAGGACAACATCTTCAACATACAGCTCGATGGTTATTACAACCGTATAGAAGACCGCATCGTGTGTCTTCCCCTCAAAGGCTCCTACCAGTGGACGATGCTCAACTATGGCTATACTCGCTGCTTAGGTGTAGATTTATCGGTAAATGCGCATTACAAGAACCACTCCCTCCTGCTAACAGGCACCTTTCAGGACGACCGCAACCGCACCGACCCTACAGAGGATGCGTATAACGACTATATAGCCTATTCGCCCCGGTGGTCGTTCACCGCTGTATATACCTTTATATATAAAGGATGGTCGGCATCGCTATCCCACATATTTGTGGATAAGCGATACTGGACGGCTGAGAATGCCATCGATGACCCCCTCACGGCATATAACTGCACCGACGTGAAGATAGGCTATAAGTTTGCGCCAAAGACATGGCATGGGCATAGCCTGACAGCCGAGGTGGAGTGTCAGGACCTCTTCGACGTGCGGTATGAGATGATTCAGCGATGGCCCATGCCAGGACGGCACTTTGGAATGACGATAAAACTCACAATATAAAAATATCAAACAATGAAGAAAATTCTACTGCTTCTATGGGCTGCGATGCTCCTTGCATCCTGCAGTTCTGACAACGACTCGGGAAATGACATCCCCGTCATCGACCCGGTGCTGACGGGAGAGAACCTCATCATCTGCGATGAGGGCAACTGGCAGTCGGACAACGGACAGCTGTCCTACTACAACTCCGAGACGGGAATCATGACAAACCAATGGTTCCGGTCTGTCAACGGCACAAAGCTTGGCGACACTCCCAACGACATCATTCAGGTGAACGACACGCTGATAGCCATTGCCGTCAACTGGTCGAACATCATCCAGTACATCCACCCCGACGGCACGGCGTGCGGTGCCACCGAGAACGTGCCCAACAACCGCCGCATGTGTTCCGACGGCACGTATCTCTACATCACAAGCTATGCCCACAAGTGCGGCTACGAAACCTTTGAGAAGGGTTACGTCGCAAAGATTGATGTCAGGACGAAGCAAGTCGTAGCAACCTGCGAGGTGGGTTGGGAGCCGGAGGGTGTCCGTCTTTATGACGGCAAACTGTTTGTAGTCAACACCGGAGGCTACTCGTTCTCGGAAAATCATGACTACGAGACAACGGTAGAGGTGGTTGACGCAAGTACGATGCAGCCGCTCAGGAAGATTGACACGGGTTGCATCAACCTCTACGGCGAAGTGTCACAGGCAGGGCAGTACCTCTGCATCAACTCCTGCGGTGACTATTATGACGTTGCTCCTAAAACAGTTATCTTGAATTGTGAGACGGAGACATGCCGCACCTACGACTTCCCCTGCACCTACAACACCACCGACGGCGAGAAGTTCTACACCGTGGGTTCTGAATTCTCATATAACACAGGCGAATACGTCTATTATCTGAAGACCATCCATCCCGCCGACGGCACTGTGACCGACGGCATACTGTGCGACGCCGTCACGGAGAAGATCCGCGGGCTTGTGTCGCCCTACGAGCTTTACATGTCACCCTATACGGGAAACATATATTTCACCGATGCAAAGAGCTACGCCACGGCAGGGTATCTGTATGGCTACAGACCCGACGGCACACCGCTTTTCACGGAGCAGAAGGTGTATATCAATCCTGCACACATACTAGCAATACCCAACTATAAATAAACAAAAATGAAGAACAGAATTATCATTACCATGTCAACCCTACTCGTGAGCATGGGGCTGACGGCGCAGACACAGACAGTCACTGTCGTTGAGCTGCATCCTGCACCCGGGCAGTTTGTCAACACACTGCCTGTGGCAAGCGAAAGTGTGAAACTGCCAACCTTTGACGATGGCATAGAGGTAACCCACGAGGAGATGTGCCAAAGGGCTACCGAAAGCCTCAACAACAATGAGCTGGTTCATCTCGGCACGTATGGCGGCTATGTCACGGTCAAGTTCGACCATGCCGTGCAGAACCTGCGTGGCTCCGACCTCCGCATTACCGGAAATGCCTTCTATGCAGCCTCCGACCCCGTCTATGGCAGCGAGACCATCGGCGGTAGCATCGAGCCGGGAATCGTCTATGTCGGGGTTGGCGACGATGTGGAGACCTGCCAATGGTATGAACTGGCAGGCTCGGAGTATTACACCAGTGAGATACACGACTTCTCCATCACCTACTACAAGCCGACGGCAGAGTCAGGCGAGCACAACCAGAAGTATTCTCTCTATGACGACTACATCCGTTGGGAGGCGACATGGACAGAGAACGGTGAGCGACGCGACTCCACGGGCTATCACATGAAGAACTCCTTCCACCGACAGACCTACTGGCCGCTATGGGAAAAGGGCGAGACGCTGACATTCAGCGGCGGCAAACTGCCCAACAATGCTATCGACCAGTCGGGCAACGGAACCTACTGGGTGCTTTACCGCTACGCCAAGGACTCCTACGGCTATGTTGACGCGGCAGGAAATGACGAGGACGCTTCTACATTCGACATCGACTGGGCGGTTGACAAGGACGGCAACCATGTTGACCTCAAGGAGATAAACTTTGTCAAGGTAGTATGCGGCATATTCCAGTATTGCGGATGGCTCGGCGAGACAAGTACGGAGGTCGGCGGTTTCCAGGACCTTCACCTCGTGGAGGGCTATGACGACAATCCCATCATCATCACTCCACGTGAGATACCCACTGGCATAGCGAGCGTGCCAACGCCTTCAGCCGCCAACGACTCGTGGTATGACCTCACCGGACGCAAGGTGGCCAAGCCGACAACAGGACTTTATATACACAACGGGAAAAAGGTTTTTATTAAATAATCATTAAAATTACAACATTATGAAAAAGATTTTTACTATCATGGCTTTATGCCTTTGTGTGATGTGCGCTAATGCACAGGAATTAAAATGTTTTAAGATAACCCTTGAGCAGGATGGCTGTGTAAATACTGGTGATGTTCCTACCGATGCCAATATTTCAATCATTCATAATAGCAAGTCTACAGTTATGAGTTATTTATTTGCGGGTGAAGACAATGTTATCACTATTGAAGGACTCCCCAAAAATATGGAAATACAAAAAATTGAAGCCAAAGTTGCTTTGGATGATTTATTTACAATATCAGAAATGACAGCGTCAATTGGAGAAAATAAAATTGGAGAATTGTATTTTCAAGGACTGTGGGCCGGTGCAAGTGACAGATACATTTTTGCCCAAAGTGAAGGAACATACGAATTTGCCTTAGACGAAAACGTATCGCACCTATGTACAGACAAACTCGTCATTACCCAGACATGTGCGGCAGAATACGCTGGAACGTACTGTTACAACATCTACTACACATTATCAGATCCAACGGGTATAAGCAATGTGGTTGACAACAATAATGAGAGCACAAACAGTTCTTATTATTCATTGGGCGGTGCGCGTGTTGCCAATCCAAACAAGGGCATATACATCCGCAATGGAAAGAAAGTATTAGTCAAATAAGAATAGTATTGTCCACTAAACAAATACCATCCCGGCTCCTTGTCATACAGGGGTCGGGACGGTTTTTGTTTTCTGCAAGTCCATTATTACATACAATCGCGCAGGATGGCTGCGATGTCTTCCTCATACAGCGGCACCCATGCCTGGTCGAGTCCCTCGTTCACTGCTATGTGATGTGCCATCTCGTCGATGCGGCTGCCGTCGATGCCTACGGCTCCGAGAGTCATAGGGATGCCGATGCTCTCATAGAAATCGTGGATGGCCTGTATGCTCTCCTCGGGAGTCGCAGTGCCGAAGACGTTCTTGCCAAACGACGTGATGCGCTCCACCACCTGTTCGTTCAGTTTGCCTGTGGTGGTGTTGAGGATATGACGCATCCAGCGTGGAGTGACGATGGCAAGTCCCTCGCCGTGGGTGATGTCGTAGTGGCCTGATAGTGCGTGCTCGATGGCGTGCATGGGCCAACCGCTCTCTGAGTTGCCGAGGGCATAGATGCCGTTGCAGCCAAGTGTGGTGGCATAGAATATCTCTGCGCGCGCGTCGTAGTTGTCCGGCTCGTCAAGCACAATCCTCACGTTCTTCACCAACGACTTCACCGCTCCCTCCATGAATGCGTCGTTCATCATGATATGTTCACCGCAGAAGTACTGCTCCATGATATGGTTGATACAGTCGGCTACTCCGGCGAGAGTCTGCTTCACGGGAAGTGTGAATGTATAGGTGGGGTCGATGAACGACACGGCGGGGAACACCAACGGCGAGAAATATGCGAGTTTGTCATTGGTCTCTGTGCGCGAGATCACGCCTCCCGAGTCATACTCCGAGCCAGTGGCTGCCAGTGTGATGATATCCACAATGGGTATGGCCTTGAGAGTGGGAGCCTTGCCCGTCACAATGTCCCAAGGGTCGGCGTCCGAATATGCAGCTCCGGCTATTGCCTTGGTGCAGTCGAGCACACTGCCGCCGCCCACTGACAGTATCACGTCGATGCTCTTCTCCTTGCATATACGCACGCCCTCTATTACGCTGGGATTAAACTTGGGGTTAGGCTCGATGCCGGGCAACTCGTATATCTCCTTGCCAGCAAGGAGGTTTAACACTTGGTCATAAAGACCACTTCGCTTGATGCTTCCGCCGCCGTAGGTGATTAACACCTTGTCGCCGAACTGCGCCATAACGCCTTGCAGTTTCTCTGCCACCACGCCCTTGCCGAATATCAGCCGCGTGGGAGTTTGATAATCAAAGTTTCTCATAATTTATATCATATTATTAGTTCAACATAAAAAGATGGTGCAAAGTTACAACTTTATTTCTTATTATAAGCATCCCGATTGTGGTTTTTATTACCAAAACCGTAGTTTTTATTACCAAAACCGTAGTTTATGACATTTATGCGGCGAAATACTTAACTTATGATCATTCGTTGTAATCCAAGTATGAGTAATGGCTTAATAATACCTAATACATAATTAATAACCTTGCCCATTCTTAACTAATTTATTCAAGAGTTTTCGGAAGTCACAATGACTGGGAGAAAAGCCCGTGCTCGAGAGTAAAGGGAATCTCTTTATAAGCAAAAAATACGCTGAACTACTACGGTAACTCCTGAAAAAAGGTGGTTACCGTAGTAGTTTAATGCATTTCATGCTGAGAAAATCAGAAAGCGTGGCGCAAAATATCGACCGTCTCTTCTTCCGCGACAATTCCCCATTGCGTACTGAATACGGATTTCTTTTCAAATCCCTGTTTAAGGAATCAAGCCTCTATCGCAAAGTTGTGGAATGTCTTGCAAGAAAACTAAAGGGCATGACACGAAAGGAGATTCTCAGCGAGGTGAAATGCGATGACTCGGGATTCTTCTCCGAAGTGCTTGCCGACCTATGCAACTGCGATTTCATCCGACGTTATTCCGCCTTCGGACGCAATGAACGCGACATGATGTATCAGCTGACAGATCTCTACACCTTATTTTATTTGCGATATGTAAAATCTTACAACGGTGGTGACACTGATTATTGGAGCCATAGGCAAATGGACATATCTGCATGGCAAGGATATGCCTTCGAACAAGTCTGTCTCCATCATATACAGCAGATTAAATTCTCTCTTGGTATTTCCGGAATACTCGCCAACGTCTGTTCCTTCTCCTGGCAGGCATTCACCGACAAGAATGGCAAGGAACATCGTGGCGGACAGATAGACCTTATCATCAATCGTGGAGACAAGACTATCAACCTGTGCGAGATGAAATATGTAAGCGGCAAATTCTCAATCTCTCAGGATTATGCCCGCCGTATGGCACAACGTCGTGAAGCATTCAGAACGATCACCTCAACCGACAAGACACTCCATCTGACAATGATAACCTCTGATGGCATAGAACACAACGAGGGCTGGCACACCATCCAAAGTGAACTTACCCTTGATGACTTGTTTAATTAGTGTTTGAATTTATAATATCTGTTTTAGGCGAAATGTGAAACAACAGTTGATATAGACATCTCTGTATTTCTGTGACTATGTTTTCAAAGAGTTTGTCCGATGTGACTCCGATGTAAGTCCGTTCTTCCTCTACTACTACATAGGAGAATCACCGACTTTGGTATGGAGGAGCACTGGAGGAACACTGGAGCAGCATAGAAGATAAAATGAGAATTAATTCAAAACTAGTCAACTCGTCACGGGGTCGTCACTGTATGGAGTGCGTGACAAGTGTGTGACGAGTTCCAGAAATATAAAAACAATCGTTTGGGGACAATAAATTGACATGAGCAAGCGTTTATATAGAAAAAAACATTGATGAAGATATGAAGAAAAGATTGTTTGCTGTTTTGGTTGGTATGTTGTTGTGCTGTAATATATTTGCACAAAAGGAGCCTGGTACACTGACGTTGTACCCACGTGTGGGACTGAACCTCTCCAAGTTCTCTGGTGATAAGATATACAGGGAGTCATTTGATTATGTCAAATCCAAGTTCAAGAGCGGTTTGGTGATTGGAGCGGAGATGCAATACCAGATGAGTTTCCCGTTGGCGATTAGTGGCGGAGTGATGTTTAGCCAACAGGGAACGTCGTTCAGGGAAATAGATGGTTTTGACAACTTGGAGATTAGTGCCAACAATATCAATGTGCCGCTTATGTTGGTGGCAACCACCAAGTACGGCATTTCAGTGAAGATTGGCGTTCAGCCGGAATTCCGTGTGTCAAACAAACATGATGCAATCCTCAACAAGGTCAACTGTTCCATTCCCATAGGTCTCTCCTACGAATATCACAACATCGCTTTTGACATCCGTTATAATCTCGGATTAACGCATGTGTATAAGAACATGACAGACAATGCGCGCAACTCCACGCTGATGTTCACCTTGGGCTACGGCATTGATTTGTGATGAGGCTTATGTCTTGTTATAGTGATGTGAGTGCCTTGGCATATTGCTCTGCCTTGCGCTCGGGTTTCATGGGATAGGCGCGTGAACTGCTTGGCATACGGTAGATGCGGATTTTGCGCCCTTTGTATTCCACTTCGGCATATTCGCCCACCTTTGGCTCCTTTACGTTGAAGCGGCGGCATAGGGTGGTGGTGGCGAGTTGGCCTGCGGTGATTATGGCATTGCATCGGGGTATACGGTCGAGCATTGCCTCCACATCGGTTTCCTCGATGATGTCGAGGTCTTTGTCCGAGGCGGTGTTCTTGGTGCGCACAATTCTTGTGGCAGTGTCATACATGGCGATGCCCTTCTCCCTTAGGAACGCCTCAATCCCCGGTTGGTCAAACCGCTTTTCTCCCTTGACGATAAAGTGCTCCTTGTCGCCGAAGAAGATGATGCCCATGATGCGCCACATGTCATTCTGGAAGTTGGGGTAATAGAAAGGCATGCACCAGCGATGGGGCGCGGGTGGGAACGTGCCTAACATCAGCACCTTTGCCCCCTCGGGGACAAACGGCTCAAAAGGGTGTTTCTCTATATTGTCATTCATACTAAATCCATACATGAAAGTCCTCGTCTTTCCATATCTTGAACGGTATTCCCAAAGCCTCAAACTGAGGCTTCGCCCTTTCTAATTTCTCCAGGTCGCCGTCTCTTTCCACCGATGCGTATCCTCAATCACGGGGCTGACCATATTGAACAGAGGCTGCGATTGCAGTTTCTTGTAATATCGCTGCTGGTGCAGGTCGAACCGTGCAAGAGACTTTGGCAGGCTGTTTTTCCTGTTGCCGTCGGATGTTATATGTGTCATAATGATAGTGCTTTAAATTTGACCTTTGTTCAAGTTCGCCTATATCGGGCGCAAAGGTAGTGCAAATTTTGCGGAATACACAATTTGCAAAGATAAGAATTGCAAATTGCAACCTTATTTAACTTTAGTTTTATTTTTATTCCCGAATTGATTATTTGTATATAGTAATTGCCCAAAATACAGGTTGATGACATATTAATGGGCAAAATATTTGGATATTTGGAAAATACTATGTATTTTTGCAGCGATAACGGGTCGTTGAGGCCTAAGTATGTATTTAAAACTTTATTGACCTATGAACATTCCAATTGTGTTTTGGCTTGTGCCCATAGCCTCTGTGGTGGCTTTGGCAATGGCAGGCTACTTCTTCCGCCAGATGAGGAAGGAAGACGAGGGTACTCCGCGAATGATTCAGATTGCGGAGTTTGTGAGAAAGGGCGCCATGGCTTATCTGCGCCAGCAGTATAAGGTGGTGACCATAGTTTTCATCGTGCTCGCAGTGGTATTTGCCTTTATGGCATACGTGCTGAAGGTGCAGAATCCATGGGTGCCGTTTGCATTCCTCACGGGAGGTTTCTTCTCGGGATTGGCGGGATTCTTCGGTATGAAGACTGCCACCTACGCATCTGCCCGCACTGCCAATGCCGCACGCAAGAGCCTCAACAGCGGACTAAAGGTGGCTTTCCGTTCGGGTGCCGTGATGGGACTTGTGGTTGTAGGTCTCGGACTCCTCGACATCGCCATCTGGTTTCTTGTGCTGAGTTATTTCTATCAAGGTTCGAGTATGGCGCTCATCACCATCACCACCACTATGCTCACATTCGGAATGGGTGCATCCACACAGGCTCTCTTCGCTCGTGTGGGTGGAGGTATATATACCAAGGCTGCTGACGTAGGAGCCGACCTTGTGGGAAAGGTGGAGGCTAACATCCCAGAGGACGACCCTCGCAATCCTGCCACCATCGCCGACAATGTGGGTGACAATGTGGGCGATGTTGCCGGTATGGGAGCCGATCTCTATGAGAGCTACTGCGGAAGTATCTTGTCAACCGCTGCCCTCGGAGCCACGGCTTTCGCCATGAACATCGACATGCAGCTTAAGGCTGTTGTCGCCCCGATGATAATCGCCTCGGTTGGCATTTTCCTCTCGCTGATTGGCATCTTCGCCGTTCGCACCAAGGAGGACGCAACGATGCGCGACCTTCTTCGCTCTCTTGGTCTCGGCACCAATCTTTCGGCTGGTCTTATTGCCATTGCCACCTTTATTATATTATATCTCCTGCAGATTGAAAACTGGCTTGGCGTGTCGTTCTCGGTGGTGAGCGGACTGGTGGCTGGAGTGGTAATCGGACAGGCCACGGAATACTACACGAGCCATAGCTACAAACCTACACAGAAGATATCCGAGGCATCCAAGACCGGTCCTGCCACTGTCATCATACAGGGTATCGGCACTGGTATGATCTCAACGATGATTCCCGTTGTCACCATCTCTGTGGCAATTATGCTCAGTTATCTCTTTGCCAATGGTTTCGACCTATCGATGAGTGCATCAAGTATATCTATGGGACTTTATGGTATTGGTATAGCTGCCGTGGGAATGCTATCCACACTTGGCATCACGCTTGCCACTGACGCCTACGGCCCCATTGCCGACAATGCCGGCGGCAATGCCGAGATGAGCGAACTTGGTGAGGAGGTGCGCCATCGCACTGATGCCCTCGATGCTCTTGGCAACACCACAGCCGCCACGGGCAAGGGCTTCGCCATAGGCAGTGCCGCCCTTACCGCTCTCGCCCTACTCGCCTCATACGTCGAGGAGATAAAGATTGCCATGGTGCGTGCCGTCGAGGAGGGTCAGTCGTTTGTTGATGCCGCAGGCAACATCTTTAATCCTGCCTCTGCCAACATGCTCGACTATATGAATTATTTCCAGGTGAACCTGATGAATCCCAAGGTGCTTGTGGGAGCCTTTATCGGCGGTATGGCTGCATTCCTCTTCTGCGGTCTCACTATGGGAGCCGTGGGACGTGCCGCACAGACGATGGTGGAGGAAGTGCGTCGGCAGTTCCGCGAGATCAAGGGCATACTTGAGGGCAAGGGCACTCCCGACTATGGGCGTTGTGTGGAGATAAGCACTCGTTCGGCCCAAAGGGAGATGATATTCCCGAGTCTTCTTGCCATCGCCATTCCCATTGTAGTCGGTTTGCTGCTTGGTGTGGCTGGTGTGATGGGCTTGCTTGTCGGCGGTCTGACAGCCGGATTCACCCTTGCCGTGTTTATGGCAAATGCTGGTGGAGCATGGGACAATGCCAAGAAGATGGTGGAGGAAGGTAACTTCGGCGGCAAGGGCTCCGAGTGTCATAAGGCCACGATAGTGGGCGACACCGTGGGCGATCCGTTCAAGGACACAAGCGGTCCGTCGCTCAATATCCTCATCAAACTGATGTCTATGGTGAGCATCGTGATGGCTGGTCTTGTGGTGGCATTCTCGTAATTATGGCTCCGTCAAGCGGTATTACATAAAGACTTTACATCCAATATATATGGTGCGCGGTTGGGTTGGTCCATAGAAATAGCCCGAATCGCGAAACGTGCCACGGTCGAGGTCTTTCTGAAAGGCATTCAGTATGTTCTGTATGCCGGCATTCACTTGCAGATTAAGATGATGTCCAAGAGCGAACGTATAGGCTATCTTGGACGACAACTCTACGAAATCGGGCGTATGCACCATCTCGTCCTGCTCGCCGAAGTGGGGCACGTGCATGCGCCCGGTATATATTCCCGACAACGAAAGGTCGAGACGCTTCACTGGCTGGATGTTCATCGTGAAATATCCATAGACATCTGGGGTGCGGGGCATATTGCGCACAGGAGCCACATCGGGGTCTTCGCTCCAAGTGGTCAGCGCGTCGTATCGGCTTCGCTGCAGGGTTAGTCCTGCCTGAAGCGAAAAATTGGATCCATGGGCCGCCTTGGTGTCGAGATTCACTCCATATACCTTTGCCCCACTGCCGTTGCGACGCTCCTGGATGGTATTGCCTTCTGTATCCATCCCTATGTTCTGCAGATAGAACACATCGCTGAGAGAAGTGTAGAAAGCCTCCGCAAGGATGTTAAACTGGAAGTGACCGCTATAGAGAGTCCAATCTACCGAACCGCTGAAACTGTTTGAGCGTTCGGGATTAAGACCGTCGGCAAGCCGGATGAGCACTCCCTCGCCTCCCACTGCCGTCACGTGGAGGTCTTCGTCGTAAGCCTGCGGCGCACGGAATCCCGTTGACCATGTTAGTCGTGTCTGAACGTTGTCAGTGGGTTTCCACATCATGTTAAGACGCGGACTGAAGATGGGGTCGTCTATGAGGTTGTGGCTGTCGAGACGCATACCGGCAAGCAGCGTCACCTGTCTCACCTTCCATTCTCCCTGGGCATAAATGCTGGCTATCTTCACGTCTTGTCTTAGATCCCGTCCATATCCTGTCATAATGTCGTGGAGCGAGTTGTATTGATATTCCAAGCCTGCAGTCAGTGTGGCGGGAGCGAAAAGGATGCGGTCGAATCGTCCGGTATAAGTAGCCCCGCCCACGTATGTCAGGTCTTTTGTCTTGCCGTATGCATCCGGGTCTTGTTGAGCGCCATAATAACTGTTGCGGTCGATATGCTGCACGGATGAGAAGAGCGACACCTTCTGCGCCCACTCCTTCCATGCGACGTCATAGTTCAAGCCGCCACTGTTTATGATATGGCGTGTCTGCTCGGTGATGTCACTGAGATGGGGTTCAAGGTCAAATTTATTGCCGCCCCGACGGTATTCGTTGGTGGTATGGTATTCAATACCGAGGCGGGTGAACTGTGACGGACGGTAGAATCCCCGCAAACCAAAGGTGTGCGACGACAGTTTTCCTATCTCCGAAAATCCGTCGCCGTCATGGTCGTAGGGCTGGCGGTTGCGGTATGACTGATAGAAGGCTATGCCATAGTCATTGTCATGCCCCACTATCGAGGCATTAGCACTCATATTGTCCTCCCATGCACTGCCTCCGATGAGCGAGAGTGTATTCCCCACCTGAAAGGAGTTTTGCTTGGGGTCTTTGGTGATGATATTAATGGTGCCGCCCACGGCATTCGCCCCGAAAAGGGCAGAGCCGCCTCCCCTCACCACCTCCACTCGCTCTACCATGGAGGCAGGTATCTGTTCGAGTCCATAAACACCCGCAAGCGAACTCACCACGGGACGGCTATTTATAAGTATCTGCGAATAAGGACCTTCAAGACCATTTATTCTCACTTGGGGAAAACCGCAGTTCTGGCAGTTGTTCTCCACTCGCAGTCCAGACTGATACGACAAACTCTTGGCAAGGTCCGGTGCATTCACCTGCTCAAACAGTCGTGCGCTTATCACATTCACCACAACAGGAGCATCCTTGCGTTTCACCGTATTCTTGTTCGCCGACACTACAACTTCATCAAGTCCCACAGTCTTGTATATGTCGTGTTTATGTCCGTGGGTTTCATTAACCGTCTCTTTTTCCATGTCCGCCTGCATCGATGCAAAAGCCAAGGTGGGACACAACACCATCATGCCCACCACATTAATAATAACAGTATAAATTCTCATTTTTTCTTCCTTTTTATTTTCTCTCTTTTTTCGGGTGCAAAGGTACGGCTTTTCCGGCAAACCTCGAAATTTAAGGCATACCCAAAAGTAGGTATTTTTCATTGGGAGCATGGTTTAGGGATAATGCCTTTAGATATTTCATGGTCGGCACCAACTCCCATCTGCGTTCATTGCACACATTCGTCAGCAATTGTGACCGCCGTGTTGTTGCCGTAAGAATATGGAGCGGTCCCCTGTCTATACAAGACATCGAGACCTCATCCCCGGAAAACAAGCCTTTCCGTCTGATAAACCTCCCGTTCTATTACGCAGGACAGCTCGACAAGGTGGTTGAGAAGTTTGGTTAATCATAAACCTTCTTGCATTATCAGTACCATATTTAATGGATATGATTGATATATAGTTATACAAGTATGCGTTCGCAATAAAGACTCAGAGGGACAATTTGTCCCTCTGAGTCTCCCGAATGGGTATTTTCATTCTATATATTGGTGTGTCAAACCTGTTTCTCCATCTTCAGTTTCACATTGTAGTCCTTCTGCAGATATGGAAACATCAGATGCAACATATATATGATACTTTCCACTTTCAACCACCATCGAATTAATTTCTTTCTGACCATCCTGCAATTCAAAGTCAATAGCCACAAAAGACATGCTTGAGGGATAAGAACCTGATGTAGGATTAAAGGAATAAAATTCCATGGTAACCATATTCGCATTACCATATTCGCCAGCTCTCCGGTCTGATGCTCTATCCCGCAGTGGCATGCCTTGCCATTGGCATTTTCATCGGGGCGATATGGGCAAATCTCTCGTGGGGTGAGTATTGGAGTTGGGACCCCAAGGAGTCGTGGGCATTGGTGTCGATGATGGTGTATGCCGTGGCGCTCCACGACCGCAGTCTCCCATGGCTTCGCAGTGAGCGCAACTATCATCTCTTCATCGCCCTGTCATTTCTCGTACTGCTGATGACCTGTTTCGGTGTGAATATGCTGCTCAGCGGACTACATTCCTATGCATAATACACATAATAAATGATATTTTTCGCTGAAAATATTGCTTGGAGAAGTTTTATTTTGTACCTTTGCCGCCAAATACAGATAAATTACAGGTATATTATGGACAATCAGCAAGAAATATTCCCTTTAGTGGATGAAGAGGGCACGGTGGTGGGCTCCGCCACCCGTGGCGAGTGTCACAGTGGCAGCAAACTGCTCCATCCAGTGGTTCACCTGCATGTGTTTAACTCCCGAGGCGAGGTGTATCTGCAGCGCAGGCCCGACTGGAAGGACATTCAGCCAGGCAAGTGGGACACGGCAGTGGGCGGACATATCGATTATGGTGAGAATCCAGACGATGCGCTGCGTCGCGAAGTGCGCGAGGAACTGGGCATTGTGGATTTCACGCCGGTCAGCATGGGCAAGTATGTGTTTGAAAGCAAGAAGGAGCGCGAGTTGGTGTATGTCCACCGCACGGTGTATGATGGCACCATATCTCCGTCAGCAGATGAACTCGCCGGTGGGCGCTTTTGGACTATTGACGAGATACGTGCTGCCATAGGCAAGGAAGTTTTCACTCCGAATTTCGAGAGCGAGTTCTCCCGCTTCTTCATTAAAGAGTGAAAACCATTTTGTCCTCCTTTTAACTCCTAAAGTTGAGCACATGCGAAACTTGAAATAAGAATAAAAAACAGGCGAAATATTTGGTGGTTTCAGAAATAATATATACTTTTGCCGTCGGTTAAAAACAAAAGAGTAATTTTATTGCATTACTAAAAATGAAAAGGAATTTCGGACAGATTGTATTATGTGCGTTTATGGCGGTGACAATGGGACTTACCGCCTGTTCTTCGGATGACAATGAAGTGACTACGCCACCCGAAAATACAGAGGATGCCGACTCTACTCAAACTGAGGTGGAGTGGGTGGTGGATAGCGTGGAACTATGTAGCCAGCGCGATGCCAACAAGATTTATGGCATTATGTATTATAACCCTGTGACATCGAAGAAACAGCCGGCGGTGATACTGTCGCATAGCAGTTCACTTACCCACGAGGCTATGAAATGCTATGCCGCGGCGATTGCCAAGATGGGCTATGCAGCCTATTGCTTTGACTTCTGTGGTGGAAGCGACAAGAGCAAAAGCGACGGAGCAACCGATGATATGACCGTTTTCACTGAGCTGGAAGATCTGAGGGCTGTGGTCAAGACGGTCAAGTCGTTAGGATATGTCGAGCCTTCTGAGGTGTATCTGCTTGGAAGCAGTCAGGGAGGACTTGTGTCAGCCTTGCTTGCCGATGAGTGTCCTGATGATTTTGCAGGAATGATTTTGTTCTATCCTGCTTTTAATATCCCGGAGTTGGTGAAAATGTTCAGTGGCTTTGGCGATTGGGGAAATATCGGCAACTGGGGTGACTATGGCGATTGGGGCGATTTTGGTGGAATGATGTCCATGAGCGAGAAATACATTGAGAGTATAAAGGACTTTGATGTATGGTCGCATATAGGGAAGTTCTCCAAGCCTGTATGCATCATCCATGGCACGAGCGACATGATAGTTCCTATCTCCAATTCCGAAAAGGCAGCGACGCTCTATCCCTCAGCAACATTAAACAAGATAGAGGGTGCCAACCACGGATTCAATGCCGCCAACCTTGGCAGTATGGGCAGCATGATGGGAGCGTCGGCCGATTACGATTCACAGGTCATGCCTATCGTCGAAAGCTTTCTGAAAGGGCAGTGATACGGCGAATCATTTACTCATAAATCGTTGCCACTATCCTGCGCGCTCCTCCATAGTCGCGGAACTCGCAAAGATAGATGCCCTGCCATGTGCCGAGATTAAGGTGCCCGTCGGTGATGGGGATGTTTATGCTCACTCCGAACAGTGAACTCTTGGCATGTGCGGGCATGTCGTCTGACCCTTCGAGCACATGGTCATAATAGGGTTCATTCTCACGCACGATGTGGTTCATTATCTTCTCCATGTCCGAACGCACGTCGGGATCGGCATTCTCGTTTATGCTTAGTGCGCACGATGTGTGCTTCACGAACAGGTTCAGCAGCCCTGTCTTCGGCAGTGGTCTCGGCAGGTTGGCCATAATCTCCTGAGTCACGAGATGGCATCCTCTGCGCTTGGCCGATAGTGTGAATTCTTTTTGTTGTATCATTGTTTTATGAGTGATGATTTACACTTTATGAAATATCCATTAATTGTTACCTTTAGGTCGCAAAGATACTGTTTTTTTTTGAAATAACAGCGGCTTTTTCTGAAAACTTGCTATTTCCAACCAAAATGTTTGGTCAATTAAGTGGAAATATGTATCTTTGCGCCTGATTATTATGAAAGAAACAGTGAAAAAGGTGAGTGTATGGATGGCTTCACACTCATCTACTTACGTTATAGCCGCAGCCTTGTTGGCTTTTCTTCTGCCCGAAGCGTTCGGGTGGGTTAGGGGAGACGTGTCGAGCGTCATTCTCGGCGTGATAATGTTGACAATGGGTCTTACCCTGTCGGCTGATGATTTCCGTATTCTGTTCAGCCGTCCTTGGGACATATTCATCGGAGCCTGCGCACAGTTCACGCTCATGCCGCTCATAGCTTATATGCTGACGGTGGTGTTCGGACTTAATCCATATCTTTCCATCGGCATAATACTCGTGGGTTGTTGCCCCGGCGGAGTGTCGAGCAATATCATGTCATATCTGTGCCGTGGCGACGTGGCATTCTCTGTGGGCATGACTACGGCTTCCACCCTGCTTGCTCCGTTTATGACTCCCTTACTCGTATGGTGGCTTGCCGATACTCGTATTGAGGTGGATACACTCGGAATGTTCCGTGGTATATTGCTCATCACGATTTTGCCAGTGACAGTAGGCTTCTTGGTCAACCGCTATGCCAGCCGCCACCGTTGGTATGACGACGTGAGGCAGATGATGCCGGGAGTGAGTGTCACGAGTCTTGCGCTTATAGTGGGAGGCGTAGTGTCGCAGGTAAAGCCCCAACTAATGATTCACGGCATGGGATTGTTCCTGCTTATGCTTGCCGTGGTGTTCTGCCATAACACTCTCGGATATGTACTCGGTTATAATGTTGGCCGACTCTTCCGTTTCTCTCTTGCCAAGAAGCGTACTATATCCATCGAGGTGGGAATGCAGAATGCCGGTATGGCCACGGTGCTTGCCACGGCATTCTTTGCCAATGACGACATACTCGCCCGCACTCCCGAAGCCATACTCTGCGTAGTGCCGTGTGCCATCAGCTGTGCCTACCATTCCATATCAGGCACCATTCTTGCAGGTATATACGTAAGATATGACGAACGTTCCTGTAAATCCAAATGAACAGAGCCATGTTAGGGCAACCATGCCCCTGCCTTGCAAAGCATATCTGGCGTTTTGGTAAATCATGAATATAAGTGCATATCCAAAGAATAAGACGCCTGACCAGCCTATGGGGTGAACAACGATATTGGGATAATGCCTGAAATCGCTACTGAAATCATGCAATGCACAAAACAGGCTTGCTCCAATAGCTATCAGAGACAATACCAAGAACTTTATGTTCTTAAACCATTTGCAGTTTATAAATTCAATACACATTGGGTGGATTAAAATATACATTATATATTGATAAAACCTTCCAGGTTGCAATGCCAATATTACACTATCGCCTCTATCAACGTGCGTCCCTTGAGCACCACAGGCGGCAGCAGGCCTGACTTCTTTGTCTTGTTGAAGCAGAAGCTGAGGAGATAACCTTCTTGCAGATCGAAATATTCAAGATAACGGCACAGCTGTTCCTCTCCACGCTCATTGTAAGCGTTGCCACGCCAAATCTTCAGTTCGACAACGTACTGTTTGCCGAGATAGTCAACCACAACGTCCATGCGGTCGTTGTCGCGCGTCTGCTCTTCGATATGGTAGCTGCCTATTCCATTGATGACAGGACGCAAGTAGGTAAGGAACACTTTGCGTGCATCGTTCTCTATGAATTCTGTGTCGTGATCCATCTTGTAGGTTTGGTTCATGTGAACGACAAAACGCTCCAAAAGGTGAGCCATGTCTATGATGCCGTCCTTGATGAATTGGCTTTTGTCAACCATGCCCTGTTGGAATATAGGCAAATTCTCTTCCTCGCTTAAAAAGAGATTATAAAGACGAGTCTCCATGATTCTGCATGCCACAGCTATCTTGCCATTCTTATTTATAATGTAGTTAAACATGAATGCCATCTGTATATATTTTTCGTCAGGGTTGTATGACTTCGCTTTGCCTGAGAGAAGGATATCCTTTAATATCTGCTTAAGCTCAGGATAGTCGTCCAGCTTCTTCATCATATTGTCAAAGAGAGTGTTTCGCTCCATCAATATTGCGTTTACGGCTTTGAGGACTCCTTCCTTATCCCACGAATACTGTTCTGCATCTATAATCTGACATATACGGCTCACGAGGAACGGATAGCCGGAGGTATAGTCGCGAATCATCTGAGCCACAGCCTTTTCGTCAAAGTCCAATCCATGGTCAGCCTTGTATTCTGCGAGCATCCCCGCTATGCCGTCAGCCGATAGGCTCATATCGACATCGAAAGGAACGGCAATATTCCATGGGCTATTATATTGGTGCAGATCCTCAGGACGCATCTTCAGTTTGAGGTTCTTGATGTCATAAACGCCTGCAAGGATGATGGACTGGAATGTGGGAACGACATTCCGTCTTAGGTACATTCCACGAAGAAGACCTAAGAATTTTATGAAAGACACATGATTACCAGCTTGGTCCACCTCGTCGATAAGAAGCACTAAAGGTTTCTTGTTGCATTGACAGATTGTACTGATGAACTTGGTCAGTTCTTTTTCTGAACATCTTTCTTCATGTGACTCCAAGAAATTTTGAATAAATTCTCTAACCTCATCATCTAAACCCGCAAGAGGAACCCATTCAAACTGTTGTGCCAAGAGCCACACAAACATAGAATATAGTTTCTCCTCATCAGCAAATGTGGAATCGGAAATTCCTTCAAAGCTGATTTGGAAGATACAATATTCATCTGAGAAATGGTTACTGATAGCCTCCAATGTGGTAGTCTTGCCATACTGCCTACCACGGTTGATACAGAAATATTCACCATTGGCAACCATCTTGCGGATGATTTCCAGACGCTCGGTGATATCTACCATATAATGCTCATTCGGGCGGCAAGTGCCCGCAGTATTGAATCTTCTCATATTCTTATGCATGATTTTGATTGGCAAAGATAATAAAAATACTATATATACACATGATTTATGTGTGATAATTACGAGAATTTAACAAAAACAATTAGAAAAAAATTAATCTTTTCTAATTGTTTCGTGTTTTAAACTGCCACTACTATTCCATCCGTCCGTATTTCAACTCATCCCCATTTGCATCATACTGCTTGCGTTTGCCAACAGGTGGCTCTGAGAGGGTTATGCGAACAATAGCCGTGCGCGACATGCTCCGCTCCACCGCAGCATCGAAGGCATCCATGTGTTTAGGAAGGAATCGTTGGCAAATGGCTCGGAGTGCCTCACGCTTTTCAGTATCGTCAGTAACAATCTCTGTCTTGCCAAATGCTATGGCAGACTTAAACTCCAAGGTAAAACTGCCATCCTTGGGACCTACTGTTGGCTTGCATTTGCTCACAGCACTTAGGCAAACATGTGGGTTTGTCCGCAGTATGTCCAGTTTCTTTCCCTCAGTGGCACAATGAAAATAGAATGTCTGCTCATCTGTACGTGCCAAGGACAACGGGACAGAATAAGGCCTTCCGTTCATATCAGTCATACTGACTGTAATATACGGTGCCTTGTCCATTACTTCAAGAGCCCAAGCGGCGTCCATCTCCCTACTTTTCTTTCTCATGATTTCATCGTTCAATTATTTATATACCCAGGACTTCTTTAAATGGGGTTATGATAATGTCCGCTTCCATGAACCCCAATTTCGAGTAGAAACGACGCGCCACGACATTCTGCTCTTGCGTGTCAATGCGTAGCACTGTTGTATGTCAGCAGGTGCAAAGATAATACAAATTGTTGGAATATGATACATTCTTTATTATTTATTAAGATAAATGACCTAAAACTCCAACTTATAGCTGATATTGGGCAGGGATAAGTTGAATGTCATCGGCTTTAACGTGTCCTCGCGATAATATCTATATTGGTTACCGGTATAATCCGCGATACTCCTTTGGCGTTACTCCAAACTTTCGCTTGAAAACACGGCAGAAATGGGGAACATCGTTGAATCCGCTTTCGTAACATACCTGTTGAATAATAAGTGACGAGTGCTGAAGCAGATTACATGCTACAGAAAGGCGGTGCTCGTTGAGACAGGTGATAATGGTATTGCCTGAATGACGCTTGAAAAAGGTGCAGAGTGAAGAGCGGTTCATGCCTACGTGCAGAGCAAGGTCGTCGATAGAGATTTCACGTTTGTAGTTGCAACTGATATATATTTCAATTTGTTTCATACGTTGTTGGGTGTCATTCCAGGTTAGCTTACCTACTTCTCTTCGTTCATCTCCAATAGCGATTATTGTCAGCAGGTGGATTAATAGCGTCACCCGCTCTGCATCCGTCATACCTATCATCTGCTTCAAACCATCATGGAGTCTTAGTCTCGTTTTTCCTGTGAAAACGATACCCATTGAGGATTTCGCAAGATTTCCAAAGATTGTTTGCAACTCTGGGAATGTCGCTGCCAATATGTGGAGCAGTTCTGGAGCGAAAGTTGCGGTGATGTTTTCAATTTTATCGACATTATCATTGAATTGCCAGCAATGGGAAACCTCGGGCGGAACTAAAACGACCTCTCCGCTCTTGAATTGCTCGCTTTCTTCGGCAATAGTCCTGATGCCCTCGCCCTTGATAATCAGCGAGAGTTCCCATGTGGGTTGTTGATGACTTCCAATCTGTTCCGAAGGCTTCAGTTTGACGTAGTCGAATTGTATGGAATGTTTCATGGCTGCAAATATACGACAATTTTTTCAAATAATAGCACAATAATAATAAAATAAATATATTTACCTTTGCACCCAAAACAAAATGTATATGAATAAAAGCAATTTATACCTTGAATCAAAGCCGCGCTACGAAATCCTGGACGGACTGCGCGGAGTGGCAGCTATGCTGGTTGTGGTCTATCACTTGTTTGAAACGTATTTCCATGGAGCGCCCGACCAACCAGCCAATCATGGTTATCTGGCAGTGGATTTCTTCTTTGTGTTGTCTGGCTTTGTCATTGGATATGCCTATGATGACCGTTGGGGGAAGATGACGACATGGGGCTTTGTTAAACGCCGACTTATTCGCCTCCATCCGATGGTGATATTCGGAACATCGTTTGGTGCCCTTATGTTCTATTTCGGCAGTTGCGGTGAGTTTCCACTTATCAACGATACTCCCTGGTGGATGGTGCTACTGGTGACGCTATGGTGTTTTACGATGATACCTTTGCCTAACACTATGGATATCAGAGGATGGGGGGAGACAAATCCTCTGAATGGTCCTGCATGGTCACTGCAATGGGAGTATATAGCCAACATACTCTATGCTCTCGTAATCCGCAGGTTGTCGAAGGCGGCACTTGCCGGCTGCGTGGTGGTCTTTGCCGTACTTACTATAATACTCTGTCTTAACATCGACGTGACAGGATTTTTAGTGGAACGTAATTACGCTTCATACACCGTCATTGGTGGTTGGAGCACAACGCCCGATCAGTTGCAGGTGGGTCTTACCCGTCTGCTTTATCCATTCTTCTGCGGATTGCTTATCTCGCGCATGAGGAAATTAATAAAGGTGAAGGCTGGTTTCTGGTGGTGTTCGTTATTTATTGTCGTGCTGTTCTGTATGCCTTGGATGGGACTTGGCACTGAGGGCGAGTCTCGTTGGACCAACGGACTCTATGAAGCCTTCTGCATCTTGGTGTGTTTCCCACTTATCGTGGCAATGGGTGCCGGCAGTAGCGTGACAGGCTCGAAGTCATCTGCCATCAATAAATTCTTGGGTGAGATTAGCTACCCAATATATATCACACACTATCCTCTCATATATATGCAGATGTCGTGGGTGGACAGCCATAAAGATGCCCCAATCGGCACCCATATATTCATATCCGTAAGCATATTCCTGCTCTCCATCCTCGTTGCCTATGGAGCTTATAAACTCTATGATCTGCCAGTGCGTGAGTGGTTGAAGAAAAAATGTTTTAACACCCAGAAGTAATTAATTGGTTCTACACAATGGGTGGGACATTTACTGCAAGTCCACAACCATTATCTCTTCTTCTATGCGTTTGTTTGTCATCACATTACACAGTAATCTCCAGGATAATGCCTTCCGGACCGATGATACAACTCTCGAAATAGCCGTCACCGGTCACTCTTGGACCACTAACGCATTCATACCCTGCAACTGTCAACTCGTTCGTTTTCTCAACAATATGTTCCCTGCTCCCCACGGCGATGGAGAGGTGTATATATCCGGCCTTGAACAATCCTGAAGAAATCTCGTTCACCATGGGATGCGACATGATTTTCAGACGAGTACCACCCTCGGGAAATGTCAGGATATATGTCTTCAACCCTGTTCTCGGATTGTGGTACATGTCGTTCGAATGGCATTCGAAGTGGTTGATGAAGAATGCCTTCATTGCCTCTATATCAAGGCAGTAGAGTGCTATATGATCTATCTTGATATTCATAGTATTTTTTATGTTTAACCGTCCTGATTCTTTCCCCAATTGTAGCCACATCATTTATCTTACTGTTTCCTTACCTGCATCTATCCATCCTGTGATGCCTGTGTTGAGTTCTATCACTTTGTATCCGTTTTCGACGAGTATTCCCGCAGCCTTCTTGCTTCGTCTGCCGCTACGACAGTAAACGGCAATGGTTTTGTCCTTGGGCAGAAGCGATGTGGCTCGTGCCTCGAAGTCATCTTTCGTCACGTCGATGTTGACGGCATTGGTGATGTGTCCACTTGAATACTCGTCAATCGAACGCACGTCAAGCCTTACTACGGACTTGTCTGATATTGCTTGTTCAAAAGCCTCGGTGCCAAGGCTTTCGAACTTCTGTTGCTGTGCAGTGCAACCCAACAGGCTGCACAATATAGCAGAGATAATCATAAATAAATTTTTCATTGTTGTTATAATCACTTGTTTGTTATTCCTTCGTTAGATATTATGGCTTGCAAAATACTTCCAAAGTGGTGCAGCCATCATAGCCTGATGAAACTCGTCGTTCCGTAGCATACGGAGAACCTCCTCACGGTCAAGGATCACAATCTTGATGTCTTCAGATTCCTCAAGATGTTGCGTCGAAACCTTCTCCACCCCCACGGCAAGATAGGTGTGGCTATAGTTGGTGCATGCTCCTGCGTTGGGACTTATCGTCATCAGCTTCGACCATTCCCCTCCTGCATAGCCAGTTTCTTCATATAGCTCTCGCTTGGCTGCCTCCATTGGGTCTTCGCCTTCCTCAACACATCCTGCGGGAATCTCTATCGCAGTGAGATGTTGTGCATGGCGATACTGACGCTCCATAAGGAACTTCCCTTCCTTCGTAATGGCTATCACATTGCAGAACTCGGGATATTCCAACACGTAGAAATCCTTTATTTCCGCTCCTGTTGGCAGTTTTACGTGGTCGCGTCGTGCTGTCAACCACGGTCTTTTGTATAAGTACTCACTCTCAAGCACTTCCCATGCCATTGGGTCCTTTCCATTTTTCTTCATAAGTCACTATTGATGGTTATCGTCCTTTTTACTGTATTCCTTAGATTCTCCTTTGCCACTTCGGGCAAAAGGAGTTGCGCAAGCGGGCGGGAATCATTCTCGTTGATGCTCTTTACCTTTGAGAAATGTCGGGACAGTACAGACTCAGGGTCATCTATTGCACCAGACAATAGCCATACCTCAACTCCTGCTCTTAGGCATCGCTTCTGTACGCCATGAGGCACCTTGCCCATC
>JAXEKN010000066.1:0-24990 GCA_034101015.1 Prevotella sp. | reverse complement strand
TTACCCGAACCGTTGATACCTGCGAATGGCTTCTCGTGGAGAAGGGCGCGGAATCCATGCTTGCGAGCCACCTTCTTCATCAGTGACATTAGGAGCATGTTGTGATCGACGGCGAGGTTGGTCTCCTCGAAGATAGGAGCGAGTTCAAACTGGTTTGGGGCAACCTCGTTGTGGCGAGTCTTGCAAGGAATACCAAGTTCGAGAGCACGAATCTCAAGATCCTTCATGAAGGCCTGAACACGATCTGGAATAGTACCGAAATAGTGGTCTTCCATCTGCTGGTTCTTTGCTGAGTCGTGACCCATCAATGTACGACCAGTGAGAAGAAGGTCGGGACGAGTTGAATAGAGACCCTCGTCAACGAGGAAGTACTCCTGCTCCCAACCGAGGTTGCTCTGCACCTTCTTAACATCATCATAGAAATACTTGCACACATCAGTAGCAGCCACATTAACAGCATGCAGAGTGCGAAGCAGAGGAGCCTTATAGTCAAGTGCCTCACCTGTATATGAGATGAAGATGGTGGGAATACAAAGAGTATCGTCGATGATAAATACTGGCGATGTTGGATCCCAAGCTGAATAACCGCGAGCCTCGAAGGTATTGCGAATACCGCCTGATGGGAATGAAGAGGCGTCGGGCTCCTGCTGCACGAGCAATTTGCCGCTGAATTCCTCTACCATACCACCCTTGAAGTCATGCTCGATGAATGAGTCGTGCTTCTCAGCAGTACCCTCAGTAAGAGGCTGGAACCAGTGAGTATAGTGAGTGACACCATTCTCCACTGCCCACTGCTTCATACCGGCAGCCACAGCATCGGCGATAGAACGGTCGAGGTGTGCACCATTGTCGATAACATCAACGAGCTTTTCATAAACATCCTTCGGGAGATACTTGTACATCTTCTCACGATTGAAGACATACTTACCGAAATACTCATACGGACGCTCTTTAGGAGCCTCTACGGCGAGGGGACTCTTCTTGAATGCCTCCTCTACAACCTGAAATCTTAAATTTGCCATTGTTTTGAAAGTTTTTGCCCCACCCTCGCCTCTCCCTTTCGGGAAGAGGCTTGTCATAGGGCTGTTATTACTATTTATTTTCTCTCTATTCTTTTATAACTCTCAGAAATGATTAATCTGAATTTATGGTATCAATGAAAAACCGCAAACGAAATATGCACGTTCATCATGCGGATTGGCAGTAACCTGAGCGAATACCGGCAATGAGAATGAATCGGTAATCTTCACGTCCTTGGTGGCCTTGAGGGTGAGATTGGTCACTGCAAACTTGTCGCATGCGCCATAAACACCAGCATCCTCAAACGGAACTGCACCAACGGCAGCATTCCAGTCAAGTCCGCCCAACTTAAACGGTGCGCTTACCTCTACATAAGAAGAATATGCCCTCTTGCCATCACCCTTATAGTCTGAGCCGGCAAAGTTTGTAAACCACTGAACGGCGAAAGCCCCAAAGTCATAGCCCACATTGGCCTCAAAGATGTGCGCTGTGGTATGGGCATTGTACTTGAAATACTTAGTGTCGCCACCATCAAACCAATAGTCGGTCACACCGATGTTAAATCCTCCTGTAGAATACCCCAATGTAAGGTCAAACTCCTTCGAACCGCCCCAATTACTTAATTCGGTGCTTCCCCATCCTGTCAGGGACAATCCCTTGTATGACACACCGAGGGTGGGCTGCAAACTGGCTTCGCCACATTTCGTACCACGCCAAATGTACTGGTTGACCACATCAGCAGAGAGTGTAGCCTCCACGTTGTCCTGTGCTGTCATCACTGACGCTCCTGCAATCATCATCATAGCCGCAAGAGCCAATCTTCTAAAATTTTTCATAATCATTACCCTTTCTTTTAAAAATTTTGTGTTTGTATTGATATTATCCTTAATGTAATTCTTTAATTTTTTAATTCTTTAATTTCGCGAAGCAACTTTAATTCTTTAATTTTTTAATTCTTTAATTTCTTGATTTTACAAAAATCAAGACAGCCATTTCTTAAGCCTTTCCATTGCCTCGATGCAATCGTCCTTGTCGCCGAAAGCGGTAAGCCTTATATATCCCTCGCCACTGGGTCCGAATCCCACACCTGGAGTACATACTACATGAGCCTCGTAAAGCATCTGTTCGAAGAATTTCCAACTGCTCATGCCGTTGGGGGTTTTCACCCAGATATAAGGTGCGTTACGTCCGCCAAAGACCTCAAGTCCCAATTCCGAGAGAGTGTTGTACATCGTGCGGGCATTGTTCATATAATAGTCGATAGTTGCCTTCACCTGAGCCTTGCCCTCCGGAGTATATATTGCCTCGGCAGCACGCTGGCTGATATAGTTGGTGCCATTAAACTTGGTGCACTGCCTACGATACCACAGATGATTGAGCGGCACACGCTCACCGTCGAGGGTCGATACTGTCAGCTCCTTCGGCACCACGGTATATCCACATCTCACACCGGTAAAACCGGCTGTTTTTGAGAAACTGTGAAATTCCACAGCCACCTTTCTTGCTCCTTTTATCTCGTATATCGAATGAGGTATGTTCTCATCCTGAATATAAGCCTCGTATGCTGCATCATAGAAGATAAGCGCATCATTCTTGATTGCATAGTTGACCCACTTACGGAGCTCGTCGCGTGTAATCACCGTGCCTGTCGGGTTGTTGGGATAGCAGAGGTAGATGACATCCACCCGCTTGTCTGGCAGTTCGGGAGTGAAATAGTTCTCCGCAGTGCAGGGCATGTATGTCACATTGCTCCACTTACCATCCTCACCTTGAATTCCGGCTCGGCCTATCATCACGTTTGAGTCGATATAAACCGGATAGATAGGGTCGGTGACGCCGATACTGTTGTCCCATCTCACCAGTTCCTGAAAGTTGCCAGTATCGCTCTTTGCACCGTCATTGACGAAGATTTCATTGGCTTCGAGATGTATGCCTCTGGCGACAAAGTCGTTCTTGACGATAGCCTCGCGCAGGAAAAGATAGCCCTGTTCGGGTCCGTATCCGCGGAATGTCTCCTTGTGTGCCATATCTTCCACAGCCTTGTGCATTGCCTCTATGACAGCTGGACAAAGCGGTTGTGTCACGTCGCCGATACCAAGGCTTATGACGTCTGCCTTGGGATGTGACACCTTGAAGGCGTTCACCTTTTTTGCGATGTCTGCGAACAGATAGTTGTTCGGCAGCTTCAGGAAATGATCATTTACTAATGCCATATACTTAATCTTTTTTTGTTATGTTGTTGAAGTTTTGCTCAAATCTCTATTTCTCCCTCAAATGCGAATGCAGCGGGTCCGGTCATATAGACATGTCCGTCGGTGTCGCTCCATTCGATGTGCAGACTGCCACCGTCCATAAGTATGTCACTCGTGCGCGGGCGGCGTCCTGTAATCGAGGCAGCAACGGCCGTGGCGCATGCCCCTGTGCCGCAAGCCATTGTGATTCCGCTTCCTCTCTCCCACACCCTCGTACGTATCGTGCCGTCTTCCAGCACCTGGGCAAACTCGATGTTGCATCTTTCCGGAAAGAGGGGGTCATTCTCCAGTACCCTTCCATATCGCTCTATATCCAACGACAGGACATCTTCCACGAAAATGACGAAATGCGGATTGCCCATCGAAACGAATGTTCCCCTGAACTCATGTCCATCGGCCTCAACCAGACCTTCTGTCATTGTGCCGTCCTCAGTGGCAATCTGTGACTTGTTGGCAATGACTGGGGCAAGCATGTCAACAGTGACGCTATCGACCCTCTTTCCTGCCTTGTCCAAGTGGAGTTTCAATATCTTTACTCCCGACAGGGTGAGCAGTCGGATCTCAGTTTTGTCCGTGATACCCTTTTCAAAGAGATATTTACCTATACATCTTGAGGCGTTGCCACACATCATCGCTTCACTGCCGTCGGCATTAAAGATGCGCATCGAGTAGTCGGCTTCGGGCATCTTAGCCTCACCTATCAATACCAGACCGTCACTTCCGATGCCTGTATGGGGTGCACTCCACTTAATGGAGGCAGCCGACGGATCTTCTATATTATATAATAAGGTATTGACATATATGTAGTCATTACCACATCCGTGCATCTTTGTGAATCTTACAGTCTTTGTCATTTTGCTATTCTTTTTATGCGTTTGAATATCTTTTGTTATCTTTCGGGTGCAAAGTTACTACATTTTGTCAGTATTTGCAATAGTTTTTAGTACCATTTATCTAAAAAAATGCAATGATATGTCAATTTGTTATTAGATAGAGCGAAGAAATATCAGATTGAAAGCAATCAAGAGCAAATAATATTCAAATGCTAAGGAAATAAATATTTGTTTATCATATTGCATGAAAACACTTGTATATTATGACAAAATGTAGTAATTTTGCACCCGAAAGATAACAAAACGTCAGTTATTAATATAAAATTAGGAGAAATTTAACATGAAAAAGATTGAAGCTATCATCCGCAAGACAAAGTTCGAGGATGTAAAGGAAGCATTGCTTGCCGCCGACATCGAGTGGTTTTCTTACTATGATGTACGTGGAGAGGGCAAGATGCGCCAGGCCAGGATTTACCGCGGCGTTATGTACGACACAAGTTGCATAGAGCGCGTTCTTATTAATGTAGTTGTGCGCGACAAGAATGTTGAGAAGACCTTGTCAGCGATTCAGTCGGCAGCCCATACGGGAGAAGTGGGAGACGGTCGTATCTTTGTCATCCCGATTGAGGATGCCATCCGCATCCGCACCGCCGAACGAGGCGACATCGCCCTATATAATGCCGAGCAGGAGAAATAAGAGATTGACATGGGATAATAACAACGTTACAAACACGACAACAACGACAAATATAAAATATAGAAAGGAATAAGATTATGACGAACATATTTTTAGCAACGGACCCTGTGGCAGACTTGTCACTTTCTGTGGATACGGTATGGATGCTGCTTGCAGCGATGCTCGTATTCTTCATGCAGCCGGGTTTTGCCCTCTGCGAGGCTGGTTTCACCCGTAGCAAGAACACTGCAAACATTCTGTTCAAGAACTTTGTTGACTTCTGTTTCGGTTCAATACTGTTCTGGCTTCTCGGTTTCGGATTTATGTTTGGCAGCAATGGTGAGGGTTTCATCGGCATGCCTCACTTCGGTGATTTCTCATTTTATGAGAGTGACCTTCCCACTGAGGGATTTCTGATTTTCCAGACGGTGTTCTGCGCCACTGCTGCCACAATCGTGTCAGGAGCAATGGCTGAGCGCACCAAGTTCTCGATGTACTGCATCTACTCGGTTTTCATTTCGCTGCTTATCTACCCCATCTCGGGCCACTGGACATGGGGAGGCGGCTGGCTGATGAACGGCGATGAGACATCCTTCATGATGACCACCTTCGGCGCCACCTTCCATGACTTCGCCGGTTCTGCCATTGTCCACTCTGTAGGTGGTGTATTGGCATTTGTGGGAGCCATAGCCTTGGGTCCACGTATTGGCAAATATGGCAAGGACGGCAAGAGCCGCGCCATTCCCGGTCACAACCTGATGGCAGCCGCTCTTGGTGTGTTCATCCTTTGGTTTGGATGGTTTGGTTTCAACCCTGGCTCGCAGCTTGCAGCTTCAGGTGAGGTCAACCGTATTGCCATATCCCACGTGTTCCTGACCACCAATCTTGCAGCCGCAGCCGGTGGTATCGGTACGATGTTCACCTCCTGGATCAAATATGGAAAACCATCGTTCTCACTGACCCTCAACGGTATTCTTGCAGGACTTGTTGCCATCACAGCCGGTTGCGACCTCGTTAGTCCTCTCGGTGCAAGCATCATCGGACTCCTTGCTGGTATAATATTGGTATTCTCCATTGAGTTTATCGACACCAAGCTACACATCGACGACCCAGTCGGCGCAAGCTCCGTGCATGGTGTATGTGGTATTTTCGGTACACTGATGACTGGTCTCTTCGCCCTCGACGGCGGTGCTTTCTACGGAGGCGGTTGGGGCTTCTTCGGAGCTCAGTGTCTCGGAGTTCTTGCCATCGACGTCTGGGCAGCAGTAGCAGGTGTGGTTCTGTTCTTCAGTATCAAGAAGATTGCAGGTATTAGAGTTGACAAGAGAATTGAGGAAGAGGGTCTCGACATCTATGAGCATGGAGAGAGCTGCTATAACTAAATAAGGAGTAATTTATGGGAAGTTAAAGAAGTTAAGGAAGTTAAAGAAGTTAAAGACGATAGTCTTAAAATCTACGAACAATTGACTATGTGAAATATGCATATGTCCTTAACTTCTTTAACTTCTTTAACTTCCTTAACTTCTTAATTATTAGCAAACGTCAAACATTAAAAAAGAAATAACTACTATGTGTGGAATTGTATCAATTTTCAACATTCAGGAGCAAACTCCTGAACTGAGACAAAAGGCATTGCGTATGAGTCAGAAAATCCGTCACCGCGGTCCCGACTGGAGCGGTATATACAACGGAGGCTCTGCCATCTTGTGCCACGAACGTCTGTCTATCGTCGATCCTGAATCAGGCAAACAGCCACTGTTCAGTCCCGACATGAAGCAAATATTGGCTGTGAACGGTGAGATATACAATCATCAGGATATACGACGTCAGTATGCTGACAGATACCAGTTTCAAACCGGCAGCGACTGCGAGGTAATCCTTGCACTATACCGAGAGAAAGGTATAGACTTTTTGGAAGACTTAAATGGTATCTTCGCCTTTGCACTCTATGATGCTGAGAAGGACGAGTTCCTTATCGCACGCGACCCAATAGGTGTGATACCTCTATATATAGGATACGATGCAGACGGAAAGGTCTATGTCGCAAGCGAAATGAAAGCCCTCGAAGGTAATTGCGACCAATATGAAGTGTTCCTTCCAGGACATTATTATTCGAGTCGCGAAGGTAAGATGACGCGCTATTATACCCGCGACTGGATGGAATATGATGCAGTCAAGGACAATGGCGCGAGTGTTCAAGATATCCACGATGCACTTTCGGCAGCTGTCAAGCGCCAGTTGATGAGCGATGTTCCATACGGTGTGCTACTTTCCGGCGGACTCGACTCATCAGTGATAAGTGCCGTAGCTGAAAAATTCTCGGAGCATCGCATTGAGGACGGCTCAGCCTCAAAGGCATGGTGGCCACGTCTCCACTCGTTTGCAGTGGGACTGAAAGGTGCTCCCGACCTTGCCAAGGCAAAGATGGTGGCCGACCATATAGGCACTGTCCACCATGAGATCAACTACACAATTCAGGAAGGCCTCGATGCCATCCGTGATGTCATCTACTTCATTGAGACCTACGACGTGACCACTGTGCGTGCCTCCACACCGATGTACCTTCTTGCCCGCGTAATAAAATCGATGGGAATCAAGATGGTGCTTTCGGGCGAGGGTGCAGATGAGGTCTTCGGAGGTTATCTCTATTTCCACAAGGCTCCTGACGCAAAGGCATTCCACGAAGAGACAGTCCGCAAGTTATCAAAACTCTATCTCTACGACTGCCTTCGCGCCAACAAGAGTCTGTCGGCATGGGGTGTTGAGGGTCGTGTGCCTTTCCTCGACAAGGAGTTCCTTGACGTGGCGATGCGCACCAATCCCGAAGCCAAGATGTGTCCCGGAAAGACCATCGAGAAGAAGATTGTGCGCGAGGCTTTTGCCGACATGCTTCCCGAGGCGGTGGCATGGCGACAGAAGGAGCAGTTTAGCGACGGCGTGGGATATTCATGGATCGACACGCTGAAGCAGATTACCGCCGACCAGGTGAGCGACGAGCAGATGGCTCACGCTGCCGAGCGATTCCCCATCAATCCTCCGCGCAACAAGGAGGAATACTACTATCGCTCCATCTTCGCTGAGCATTTCCCCAGCGACTCCGCCGCCCTCACAGTTCCAAGCGTACCATCTGTGGCATGCTCCACAGCCGAGGCTCTCGCATGGGACGCCTCATTCAAGAACATGAATGAACCCAGCGGAAGAGCTGTCGCGGGAGTACACGAAGCCTCACCCCTAACCCCTCTCCAAGAGAGAGGGGAAATAATTACCTTTAAAGGATGATATTCTATTAATTATTAACATTTAATGCCGATACCGCCCACAAGACTAATCATCTCCCCTCTCTCTTGGAGAGGGGCCGGGGGTGAGGCTTTATTTAATTATGAAAAAACGCTGGATAATACTTATGGCCGCCATGGTGATAATCGCCATCGCAGGTCTGTTCTCACCCGAACCGACATTCGAGTGTGACTTTTCGAAGATAGATGCCGCCGACGTGGCATGGTTGATAACCGCCACCATCTTCGTGCTGATGATGACTCCCGGTCTGTCATTCTTCTACGGAGGAATGGTCGGGGCGAAGAATGTCATCTCCACGATGCTCCAGAGCTTTATAGCGATGGGTATCATATCAGTGCTGTGGGTGGTATTCGGATTCTCGCTCTGTTTCGGTGATGACATCGGCGGAGTGATTGGCGACCCCACAACATTCCTTATGTTCAATAATGTGGGTGGCGATGTCTATACCACCCCCAGTGGCAAGATTCTCGGAGGAGCCACCATACCTTTAGCTCTGTATGCCCTCTTCCAGATGAAGTTTGCCATCATCACTCCATCGCTTATCACGGGTTCATTCGCCGAGCGTGTGCGCTTTTCGGGATATATGTTCTTCATGATATTCTTCTTCGTGGTGATTTATTGTCCTCTTGCCCACATGACGTGGCATCCCGACGGACTCTTCCTAAAGTGGGGCGTAGTCGATTTCGCCGGAGGCATCGTTGTTCATGCCTCTTCGGGTGTTGCGGCTCTCGCAGGTGCCATTTTCCTTGGTCGCCGCAAGTCGTCCACCCGCAACAGCGAGCCTGCCAACATTCCCTTCGTACTTCTCGGCGCAGCCATGCTATGGTTGGGATGGTTCGGGTTTAATGCCGGTAGCTCGCTTCATGCCGATGGTGTGGCGGTGAAGGCGTTCCTCAACACCAACACAGCCTCAGCCACTGCGATGATGACATGGATCTTCTTCGACTGCCTGCGTGGTAGAAAGCCCTCGGCAATGGGTGCCGCGGTGGGATGTGTGGTCGGTCTGGTGGCAATCACTCCCTCCGCAGGATATGTCACTGTGGGTCAAAGTATCTTTATCTCCTTTGTCATTACGCTCATCTGCAACAGTGCGGTATATTGGCGTAGCCAGTCGCGCATCGACGATGCCCTTGATGTCTTCCCGACTCACGGCACGGGTGGTATCTTCGGCACAGTGCTCACTGGCATATTCATCCAGGAGGGTCTGATAGCCGGCACACCTGAAGGATTCATCGTCTTCCTCTATCATCTTCTGGCAGTGGCGATGGTGATTGTTTATACCTTCGTGATGAGCTATATCGGCTATTGGCTTATCGACAAGTGCATACCTATGCGTGTGTCGGAATACAGCGAGCGTGTGGGTCTCGACTATAGCCAGCACGACGAGCACTACGGTCTTGCCCACGTTGGCGAGCGCGAGATTGCTGAATACGAGCTGCACATTGAGCGCAAGAACAGCAAGTAACCATATTGATAATAATGGGTGGCGACAGCATTGCCGTAGCCACCCTTTTGATTTTATATTAGAGTTATCAATTTCTCCATATCTCTAATAAATTTTTCTGCTATATCAAAATATGGTTCAACTTCTTCTTTGGTTGCATCATACATATCATCATAGTCACCAGCTTGTCTAAGCTCATATAATCGAGAAAATAATCTTCCGTATGACTTATCCAATATACCTTCGGCAATAAAATTTGCGCCAAGTAGATGTATTACTCCTGCATGAGTCTTTGTTTTCAAACCTTTATCCAGAAGCAGAGCAGATGCCATATAATAAACTGCATAATAAATACGGTTCCCTGCCAAATTCCAATATCCAAGCACTGCTACATCCTTTGCTTCCTTTAGACTAAGCCATGACTTTTCCATTCGATACTTTAATATCGACTTTTTATCGTCTATTGTCAGCATATTACTATACCCTCCTTTTGAATATTCTCATAGAAATTATCCCCCTTTCTTTTCTCCCAATCTCGCTTCGTATATAAGATAGGATGAATCATTGCATTGGTCTTCCAACCAAGTTCCCAAAACGGATATGTATATCTATCATGGTCATGGGAGTCCGTTTTTTCCTTATCCAATAATATGAGAAGATCCCAATCTGAATCTTCATCATTATCGCCACGAGCTCTCGACCCAAACAATATAACGTTTGAGTTTTGAGGCATGATAGTCTTTGCTGTGTCATATATGGCATCGACTACATTGCCTGATAAACTATGATTTGAAAGCAATGTCATATTTGAACTATTTAAATTCACGCCGCAAAGTTACGAATAAAAAATGAAACGGCCAAACATTTCTCAGGATTATTCACGAAAAAGGGGGTGACACTTCCCCGTCATCAGGTGACGCTCCCGCTGCAACTCTATTTGAGCCAGCTCACAAAGGGCTTTGAAGGGGGAAAGTCAGCTGTTTCAGCCAGCTCGTATGGACTTTTGAGTAGCTGACTCATAATATGTATTTGGCGTTATTTCATCACAAGCGTCACCCGTCACCTCAGTTTCGGGAATTTTTTCATGTCCACAGTCCCCTTTTATTAATTAATATATAATAAGGTACGCGAGGAAAAGAAGAGAAGGCAATCTCCTTCAAAGCCACAATAACTGCCTATTCATAATTCAACCCAACATACACCAAAACATTGCCGATTTCGAGGTGACGGGTGACGCCATGAAGTAATTCGCGAACAAAAAGGGTGGCGACAGCATTGCCGTCGCCACCCTCCGTTAATGATGAGTATTTAATTTTGATGAAGGGGAATCATCTTATTGCGCAGTCAAAGTGCAGTATGCCTTACCAGGACAGTTCGGATAGAGAACTACGTGATAAGTACCTGCTGTAACGGGGATATCGTCACCTCCGAAAGAGAGGTCATCCTTGTTGCCACCCCAGTTAATATCCCATGCATCATTTGCACGGAACTTGAATTTACCATCATTGAATGTGATGTCACCTTCCCAGCATCTGCCATCCTTATTGTATGTAAGAGGAGTGCTTGCATTCCATCCTTGGGCTGTAGCGTCACCAATTACTCCAATTGTAGTCACTGCGGTGAAATTAACTGTGTTGGTGGCAAGGCTGAAATCAACCTTATAGTATCCTTCAGAAAGACCTGCAGGAAGAGTCATATTACCTGCACCAGCATCTGTAGAGAAGTCTGCACCATAGTTAGTGCCATACCAATCCTGCTGAGAGCAGAACTTGAACTCAGCACCCGACTCATTACCTAACCACATAAAGCCAGTGTATTCGCCATCGTATGATGTAGTGCCGACAAAGTCATTCTGTTTCCATCCATTACCGTTACCTGCAACATAGTAGAACTGCTGGAAGTTGAGCTTCTCAATCTTGTACTTACGTGCAAGCATATCACAAGTAATCTTCAGGTATTTGGCATCACCTTCAACCTTAACGAAGAATGAACCGTCGTTACCAATATCAGTGCGGCGGGCAAGTACACCCCAGTCACCAACCACGTTTGAACCATTGCCTTCCTTTGCACCGAATACCATATCCCATTTACCTGTTTCTACATTATAACTTGCAGAGTATTCATCAGCAAAAGCAAACCAATAATCACCATCTTCTGTAATTGGAACCATTATTGTAAATACAGGATCTTCATATACATCCTTGCCACTATGGTTAAATGGAAGAGTTGTTGAAGTGGGATCCCATGAAGTACCTTTAAATCCACCAATCAGATAAAGTTTGTCATAAATCACTGGAGCCTCAGGCTTAGCCTTGATAATGAAAGGATCAGACATGAACTTAACCTTGGTGTCGGCAGAACCGATGAAGGCATACACCTTAGCAGAAATCTCATTGAATACGGGACGAAGACCATAGGTAGCCTCAACATAGTCCTTGAATTCGCCATAGTTCATTGTACCGTCAGCGTTAAGATCGTAGGTCTTATCGCCGAGAACCAACTTATAGAAGATTTCAGACTCCGCAACAGATGTAGTCGGAGCGGTTAGAGAACAAACCTTTACAGTCTCTGTTCCCTCTGCGACAGTGGCAAAGTCGATGTCAGCGGCGGCAGCAACAGTCCCCTCACCAAAGGTGGCGATAGCTGGCTGGTCGTTACCAGACTGCTGAGCCCAATCATCAAAACTTTCGTCGCAAGAAGTCATTGCACAAAGAGCAAGACCTGCTATGATAAATGATTTTATTTTCATAACCTAATATTATTTTTGAATAGTGAACATAAATGCACCGGTGATGTCATTAAAATAGATGACGTATGTACCGGCAGTCATAGGAATTGCATTGCCACCAACGGTAGAGATACCATACGGGAACTTTGTAGTGCCCCACTTGGTGTCACCAGACTCAAACTTGACGTCGGCATTGCCTGATACAGTCACTGTACCATACCAGTCATGATTGAATGAGCCAGACAATGTTGTCATCGGAGAGAGAGCCACGTCAACACCTGCACCCTTGAGCGACATAGAAGCATAATCTGTGACAGGATCTGCATATTTCTCAGCCTTCATTTCAGGAGCATCGGTATCTGTGCCACTAAGTGTAAGGCGATAGTATCCAGCCTCAGCATTGGTAATATCACCTGGGTCATCACCACCATTGCGATAGCCAAAGCCACCACTCTGGAGATTACCACCTGCCATACCATAGTTCCAGTTGACAAGTCCCTTAGGAGCAATAATCTTGAAGGAACCTGCCGGGAAGTAACCAACATACTCAATTGTTCCAATACCTGTAAACTTGTTGTATTCAGCACCTTCCTTAACATACATAGGAATCATACCAGTACCAATCTTGGCAGGGTCATTAGCCCAGGAACCGTCAGCAATAATACCACCAGTCATATACCAAACCTGTGGCAGAGACTCCTGCAAGAAGTAAGGATATACGGTAATCTTCTTAACGTCAGACACCTGATATGTAGAGCTGTCAGATACCGTTGAAAGATTTGCATTCATCCTTACATATACATCGATTGGGGTTGTCTTGTCAACATCTTCCTCGCTTTCCCAACCCTTCAGCTTGTTTATGGCAAGGTCAATTTCTGTTCCAGGAGCATCATAAACGGTACTCTTTGTTGTTGTACTGAGGGCAAAGAAATTTGAGAACGACTCATCAATAGCCACGTCCATACCGTATGTAACGTCAGCGGGATAACCATACTGAGCCGGTTGAGCCAACTTGAACTGGATGGATTTACTGTTTTCCAAGTCCACGATGTTAGAGCCTACCTCGGGGTCAAGCATCTTCAATGCCACGGCATCAGTTGGCATTTGAACTCTTGGATTGTCGTCACGGTCTGTTTCGCATGAAACGAGAGTGGCCGCAACAATCAATGCAGATGCCAAAATATTTAACTTCTTCATAACTATAATTCAATTTTAAATGATTAATAACCTGGGTTCTGCTTCAGATTACTGTTGGCATTCAAGTCACTGTTAGGTATCGGGAAGATATTAAAGTGCTTGTCGAATGGAGCACCATCCTTGGTACCACCCATCCATTGCCATTTGTATTCTGTCTGACCACCAAACTTATTGAAGCGAATCAAGTCGATACGACGACGGCCTTCAAAGGCGAACTCACGTGCCCACTCATCGCAGATTTGGTCAAGGTTGCAAGATGTCAGAGTTGTAGCTTTTGCACGACTGCGGATTGCATTGATTTTTTCCAGACCTTCTGCAGTACACTTGTTACCATTCAAACGGGCATCAGCCTCAGCGATGTTGAGGTAAGCCTCAGCAGCGCGGAACATCGGGAAGTCTGTGTCAACAAACTGTGTGTGACCAGGTGTCGTTCCGTCAGAGTGAAGGTTGCTGAACTTCACATAAGCATAGCCGGAAGTGAAGTCGCTCTCCTTATTGATGTCGAGAGTATGTCCGATGTTGTAGAACAATGCGCGGCTGTCTCCTGCCATTTCTGCGATGTCGGTTGGCAGTCCTTGTCCTGGTTCGCCAGATGGGAAGAACTTCTCCACAAACTTAGGAGTGCAGTGGTTACCGCCCCAGTTCTCTGTTGTACCACAAGGATAGCTCTCCTTAATTTTGTCATTACATGAAGCGGCAATGACAAAGAGGCATCCACCCCATGTCTGCGTGGTCTTGCCGTCATGGATTGCGGGGAGAATGATTTCATTCTGCGCGCCATTCCTGTCATTATCGCCCATAAAAAGCAGTTGGAACGGAGAATACGCTGTAGTACCCTGAGTCAGAATGTCATAACCACTCTGCAGCACCTTCTCAGCATAAGTTTTAGCCTCAGCCCACTTGGCTGTTCCGGTATAAACCTCTGAGTTGAGGTACAAACGTGAGAGAAGCATATAGGCGGCAGCCTTAGGAGCACGACCATACTTAGGAGCCTTGTCAGCAAGAATCTCATTGCCCTCGCCTTCGCCTACGATGTCCTTCAGTTCCTTCTCGCAGAACTCAAATACCTCGGCACGTGAATACTGAGGAGCGAGTTCTGAAGTTACTGTGGTGAGGAAAGGAATGTTTCCGTAGAGGTCCATGAGGAAGTAGTAGTTCATCGCTCTCATAAAGCGAACCTCGGCACGCATGGTGAGAGTATTCTCATCGGTAGCACCTTCGGTCTTCTCAAGGAAAAAGTTTGAAAGTGTGATACCAAAGTAGAAACGATAGTAGAGAGCCTTCATCATCGGGTGGTTGTCACTCCATGAGTTATGGTTGAACTCAGGAATACCGGCATCACCCCATACGCACTTAGCCTCGTCGGTAGTAAGTTCATTGGCGTTCCACAACTGACGGATCATGCTTGACGTACCCTCGTCAATGTCGTCGAGGTCACCAGCGCCGTTTGGTCCGACTTGGCCAGTGAGCACCATGTTTGAATACACCTTGTTGAACAAGGCATCAGTATTTAGTTCTGACACCTGCTGCGGATTGATGTTGTCAACATCAAGGTCGCCCACACACGATGTCATGCCCAGCGAAGACAGTGCAATGACTGCTGCCGAAGCCATGTATTTGAATTTGAATATTTTCATAATTGTCTTCCTTTAATAATTAGATTAGAAGTTGAGGGTCAAACCGATAACAGTGGTGAATGGACGTGGATAGAGAGAGTTGTCGATACCACCGTTAACCTCCGGGTCGATACCACTGTACTTAGTGATTGTGAACACATTCTGAACAGTGGCATATACACGTCCACTGACACCGCTATAGTTTCCACTCTTGAAGAGACCGTCGAATGAATAACCAAGAGTGATGTTGTCCATCTTCAGGAATGAGGCATTCTCAACAAAGAAGTCTGAGAAAACCTGCTCTGTAAGGACATTGTTCAATCCGAGAGCAACAGCATCTACAGGACGGTTGCCTAAGTATGAGAGTTGATATACCGAACCTGTACCGCAATTGGCAGAACCTGCAAGATTATCATTATATACATAGTTGCCAAGGCTTGCACGCATTGTGAAACCAAGGTCCCAATTCTTGTAGATAAACTTTGAACCCAGTCCCATTGTCACGTCTGCTGTTGGCTTATAGTAGAAGTAGCGGTCACCACTGTCGATATAGCCATTACCGTTACGGTCAACGTATGTATTAGGTATCATCTTGCCATTCTCGTCATATACCTGCTGATATACATAGAATGAGCTTGCGGGATGACCTACGGCATGAGCCTGGATTGTACCGCCGGTACCGGCTGAAATTCCACCAGTCTCAACAATATAGTTGTCGCCAGTGCTTGCCACGAGTTCGTCAATCTCGTTCTTGTTGTATGTGAAGTTATAGTTTACTTCCCAACGGAAATCCTTAGTCTCGATAGGACGAACAGTTGTTGCGAACTCAAAACCGGTGTTGTGCAGCGAACCAATGTTGCTTGTCACTTTGTTGCGGAAGTTAGAACCGGCTGATACATAAACGGTATTGATAAGGTCCTTGGTCTTGCGATAATACCAGTCGAAGTTGAATGTCAAGCGGTTATTGAGGAAGCCGAGGTCAATACCTGCGTTCCATGTAGTGGTCTTCTCCCAAGTCAGCTTGTCATTATATGCGTCAGGACGATAGGTAGAACCGTCACCTGCTACTGGATAGAAGGCATAGTCGCGGTTAGGAGTATATGTGGCCATATAGGTATAGTCTCCAATACCCTCCTGCTGTCCTGTGATACCCCAACCAGCACGAACCTTGAACTCGCTGATAGCGTCAACATTCTTCAGGAATGCCTCTTCATTAACCTTCCAAGCCAATGCCACTGATGGGAATACGCCCCAACGATTGCCATCGGCAAAACGTGAAGAACCATCACCACGGAGAGTGAATGTCATCATGTAGCGGTCGAGGAGAGAGTAGTTCATACGTCCGAAGAATGAAACAAGATAGTTCTCACTCTCGTACTTTGTAACTGATGTAGGAGCATTGTACTTCTCACCAGGATACTGTTCGTTAGTCGAAGGATAGAGTCCCCATCCATTGTAGTCAGTCTTTACATGGAAATGCTGCCATTCATAACCTCCCATGATATCGAAATGATGTATCTTGGCAAAATCCTTCATGTACTGAAGATAAGCATTGAACGACATGTTATAAGAGTCCTTCTTGTTCCATCCATCCCATCCATAGTAGTTGTTGGAGTAAGAATAAGGACTGATAGTAGTATTTTGCTTACCCGTTGAGAAGTCGGCACCTGCATTCATGTGGAGATGGAGATCCTCAAAACCATGAATAGCATAGTCAACCTCGATGTTACCAACAAAAGTCTTTGAAGTGGCACGGTCGTTCTTGTTCTCAAGAAGAGCCACGGGATTTTCTGTAGCATTAGAGTTGTTGGTGGTAGCCCAAGTCTTGTCCATATAGTTTGAACCTGTGTACCACTGAGTATATCCACCAAAATACTTGTCATAAACATCATTGCTATAGCGTACAGGCTTTGTAGGATCCATATAGCGTGCAGCTCCGATAGCACCACCGTCAGCATAACGGTTCTTGGCAATCATTCCCTTACCATTAATATTAAACTTCAGATGGTCATTGAGGAATGTAGGAGAAAGGTTAAAGCTGGCGGTATAACGCTCAAACTTAGATGTCTTCACGATACCCTGATTATTTGTATAACCAAGAGACAGACGATATGGCATATTCTTCAAACCACCTGATATAGTCAAGTTGTGGTCGTGGCTGATTGCCGTACGGTAGATTTCATCCTGCCAGTCTGTGTTGGCAAACTTCTGCTCGCCAAGTGTATAATCTGCCTTGTAGCCAGTCTGGTTACCATCCTTGTCAAACACTGGTGTTACGCCATTGAGAGTGATGTCATGGTATCCGAGTGCCTTATATGCATCGCTATCCTCACCATAGAGGTCTTTTATAAAGTTGACGTATGAAGGACCGTCCAGTACTTCCATAGTATTCTTCTTGGTAGAGATGGAGATATTACCATTATAGCTGATTTGAGGAGCTGTGCCCATGCGTCCTTTCTTGGTGGTGATGATAATCACACCATTAGAAGCACGGCTACCGTAGATAGCTGTAGCAGAAGCGTCCTTCAACACTGTAAAGCTCTCTATATCATTAGGATTGACCATTGAGAGTGGGTTTGCAAGACCCTGAACGCCATAGCTGTCCATAGCGAGTCCGTCGATAACGATAAGAGGGTCGTTGGATGCGTTCAGTGAGGAACCACCACGAATACGGATAGTTGCGCCGCCACCAGGAGTACCGTCGTTGGATGTCACGTTCACACCGGCAATCTTACCTTGGATCATGTCCTGTGCGTTGGTCTGGAGACCATGGTTCTTGTCATCGGGCTTGATGGCTGTTACCGAACCGGTCAGGTCGTTCTTCTTTGCACGGCCGTAACCGATGACCACTACGTTCTCAAGAACCTGTGCGTCGTCCTTGAGGACTACAACGACATTGGCGGCAGCCTTCACGTTGGCGGGCTGATAGCCTACATAAGAGATGTTGAGAGTGGCACCTTGATCTGCCTTGATAGTAAAGTTACCATCGAAGTCAGTAATCGTACCACCGTTAGTACCTGCAACACGGACGGTTGCACCGATGATCGGTTCGCCTGCGGAGTCCTTTACATGTCCTTTGACTGTAATCTGGGCGTAGGCACCGATTGAAAGAACGAGGCCGAAGAGTACGACCATCATTCTAAGCGGAATTCTAAAATTTACCTGCTTCATCATACATTATTATTTATTATTTAAATTTAGTTATTGAAAACTCAACTTTTCGGGTCTTGTTCTCGTTATTATTTTATTTTGACGGTGCAAAGGTATGACTATTTTGCATATCTTATCCATTTTTTGACATAAATCATCATTTTTCTTTGTGCAATCGATTACGCAAACAATAATGCAATATTTAGTCCCGTTTGCACTATTTATATAAAAAAGGTAGTAATTTTGCCCTCGAAATCAAATCAGTCATAATGAAAGAGAATGTACAACTAACAATGAAGGACATCGCCCGCGAGTTCAACACTTCGGTTGCGACAGTGTCAAGAGCCCTCAAGGATTCGCCGAGAATCAGTGAGGAGAAAAGGCTTGCCATACAGAAGTATGCGCGGGAACATAATTTTTATCCCAATGTCATCGCGGAATCGTTGCGCAACAGCCGCGTGATGAAACAAAAGGTTATCGGTGTCATCATTCCAGAGTTTGCACATTATTATTTCTCCACTGTATTGGCAGGCATCGAGGAAGAGGCCCGTGCCCACGACTATCGTATCATGGTGGCGCAGAGCAATGAGAAATATGACCTTGAGGTGAAGATATGCCAGTCCTTTTATGAAAACAAGGTGTGTGGCATCATTGTCTCGCAGGCCAAGGACACCACACGCTATGACCACTTCGAAAGCCTGCTCCAGAGCGGCATGCCTATCGTCTTCTACGACCGTATATGCACTGGCGTGAATGCCGACCGCGTCGTGGTGGATGACTATCAGGGCGCATTCAACGCCGTGAGCCATCTTATTGAGACGGGATGCAAGCGTATCGCCTTCTATGGCTCACCCATGACATTGGAGATTTCAAAAAACAGATACAACGGATATATCGACGCACTCAAGAAACACGGCCTTTCGCCTGACGACAAGTATATGAGATTTTGCGACAACCGCTCGGACGCGGAGTTGATCACTCCCGAACTGCTCACCATAGAGGACAGGCCCGACGGATTCTTTGCTGTCAACGACGACACTGCCATAGGCATTCTGTATGCCGCAAAGCGCATGGGACTGAAAGTGCCGGAGGACGTGTCGATATGCGGGTTCACCAATGGACAGAGGGCCATTTCCTGCGACCCCATGCTCACCACAGTCGAACAGCGCGGCAAGCGCGTGGGCGAGGAAGCCGTTGACATACTCATCGGACACGTCGAAGGCCGCATTCCACGCGATAAGGTGGAGAAGCGCATCGTAAGGACAAGACTGATTATCAGAGGGACGACGAGGTAAATAAGAATTAAAAAATTAAAGAATTAAAAAATTAAAAAATTAAAAAATTAAAAAATTAAAAAATTAAAAAATTAAAAAATTAAAAAATTAAAAAATTAAAAAATAAAAAAATAAAATAATGAAAAAGCAAAGACCTGATTTATCCTTTATGAAACTGTGGAACATCAGTTTCGGATTCTTTGGAGTGCAGATAGCCTACGCACTGCAGAGCGCGAATATCTCACGCATATTCGCCACACTTGGGGCTGACCCCCATTCGTTGAGTTATTTCTGGATTCTGCCTCCACTGATGGGTATAGTGGTGCAGCCTATCGTCGGTACACTGAGCGACAAGACATGGTGTCGTTTCGGACGTCGCATACCTTATTTATTTTTAGGAGCGGCTGTGGCTGTGTTGGTGATGTGCCTGCTGCCTAATGCTGGGTCTTTCGGTATGGCTGTCAGCACAGCGATGGTGTTCGGACTCTGTTCGCTGATGTTTCTCGACACCAGTATCAACATGGCAATGCAGCCCTTCAAGATGCTTGTGGGCGACATGGTCAACGAGAAGCAGAAGGCCCTCGCCTACTCTATCCAGAGCTTCCTGTGCAATGCTGGCTCCTTGGTGGGATATGTCTTCCCCTTCCTGTTCACGTTCCTCGGCATCAGCAATGTGGCTGCCAAGGGCGTAGTGCCCGACTCGGTCATCTATTCCTTCTATATCGGTGCGCTCATCCTCATCCTCTGCGTCATATATACCACAATGAAGGTCAAGGAGATGCCCCCGAAGGAATATGCTGAATATCATGGACTTGACAAACCGCTCGATGAGGAGAAGGTCAATATCTTCCAGTTATTGAAGAATGCGCCCACGGCATTCTGGACAGTCGGTCTTGTGCAGTTCTTTTGCTGGGCGGCATTCATGTATATGTGGACATATACCAACGGCGGCATTGCCGAGACATGCTGGAACACCACCGACGTGGCGTCGGCTGGTTATCAGGAGGCAGGCAACTGGGTGGGAGTGCTCTTTGCCGTGCAGGCCATAGGCAGTGTCGTTTGGGCGGTGATGATACCTCAGTTCAGCGACCGCAAGATAGCCTACAGCCTCAGCTTGGTGCTCGGCGGCGTCGGATTCATCCTCATTCCATTCATCCACGACCAGTACATTCTCTTCGTGCCCTACTTCCTCATCGGTTGCGCATGGGCTGCCATGCTCGCCCTACCATTTGCCATAGTCACCAATGCCCTTGAGGGCTATGGACACATGGGTGTGTATCTCGGACTGTTCAACGGCACCATCTGCATACCCCAGATTGTTGCGGCAGCCCTCGGAGGCATCGTCTTCCAGCTGATTGGCGGCCGTCAGTGCGACATGCTCTTGGTAGCGGGCATACTCCTTGTCATTGGTGCCATCTGTGTCTTCATCGTCAAGGACCGCACACTCAAGCAGATAGAAAATTCTCATCCGTCGGAATCGCTTATGGACATGTAATGTGAATTATCTTACTTTATTAATATAACAACAACAATAATCATGACAATACTATTCAACACCTCCTACAACACATCTTATGGCGAGAACCTGATAGTAAACCTCGCCAAGGGAGCCAACACCCAGAATGTCGTAGGCTACAAGATGGACACCCACAACGGCAGCGAATGGAGCTGCTGCGTCAACGTGCCGGAAGACTCCGACGTGCTATATTATTCATATAGTGTGGAGAAAAATGGTGAGACCATCCGTCAGGAATGGAAGCTGCAGCCTCATGTCCTCAAACTCTCTGCATCCAAGTCGGACTCGTTCACCGTATATGACAGATGGAACGACATTCCCGAGGATGCATATATGTACAGCTCCGCCATCACCGACTGCGTCAACAAGCGCGACAAGTCAAAACCCGTGAAGACCGCCTCCAAGCAGGCTGTCATCATCAAGGTCAAGGCTCCGCAGCTCCGCAGTGGAGAGCGCCTTGCCATCATGGGCGAGGGCAAGGCGCTCGGCGAATGGAAAGCTCTCGGAGCTGTGCCTATGGAGGAATATGCTCCTAATGAATGGATGGCGGTAATTGACGCCAAGAAGATCAAGGGCGGAAAGATGGAGTTTAAGTTTGTCGCTCTCGACGACAAAATTGACTATACGCCGATGTGGGAGACATGCGGTCACAACCGCACCATCGACTTGCCGGCACTGAAAGCCAACGAAACCGTGGCATACGAACTCGACACCGCCTTCTTCCCTATCTATGCGTGGAAGGCTGCCGGGGTGGTCATTCCTGTGTTCTCGCTCCGATCGGAAGGCAGCTTTGGTGTGGGTGACTTCGGCGACCTGAGGCTGATGGTTGACTGGGCTGCAAAGACCAAGCAGCGTGTCATACAGATACTGCCCATATATGACACCACCATCACCAACACATGGACGGACTCCTATCCCTACAACAGCATCAGCATCTATGCACTCCACCCGCAGTATGCCGACCTCCGACAGTTGCCTGCCCTCAAGGACGAAGAGGCAAAGTCACGCCTTGAGGCCCTGCGCGTGGAGCTCAACGCACTGCCACAGATTGACTATGAGCGCGTGAACAATGCCAAGCGCGAGTATCTGCGTCTGTTGTTTGAACAGGAGTTTGCATCGGTCAGCAAGTCTGCCTCATTCAGGAAATTCTTCGACGACAACAAGGAATGGCTCGTGCCCTATGCCGCTTTCTCTTTCTATCACGAGAAATACGGCACCGCCACATTCAGCCAGTGGCCCGACCATCATACTCTCCCCGATGACGAACGCGCCAAGATGGGAAAGGCGGGGACAAAGGAATACAAGTCGGTGGCCTACTGGTATTATATACAGTATGTGCTCGACACCCAACTGCGCGACACCCACGCATACGCACAGGCCAATCGTGTGCTGCTCAAGGGCGACATACCCATCGGCATCAGCCGCGACGGTGTGGAGGCATGGGTAGAGCCTAAGTACTTCAACCTCAACGGACAGGCGGGTGCCCCACCCGATGCCTTCTCTGCCAACGGACAGAACTGGGGATTCCCCACATACAACTGGGACGCGATGCTCGCCGACGGATGTTCATGGTGGGTGCGTCGATTCCGCAAGATGGCGGAGTTCTTCGATGCCTATCGCATTGACCACGTGCTCGGATTCTTCCGTATATGGGAGATACCGTCAAATGCGGTGCATGGACTGCTCGGACAGTTTGCGCCGGCTCTCGGCATGACACGCAAGGAGATTGAGGGCTATGGACTGCGATTCGACGAGGATCGCTTCACACGTCCGTTCATCACAGACTGGACTCTCGACCGAATGTTCCGCGAACGCGCTGACGAGGTGAAAGTGAAATATCTCGACCGATTGGACAGCGAACGCTATCAGATGAAACCGGAATATGACACACAGCGCAAGGTGGAACAGGTATTCAAGGGTGTGACCGAGGAAAAGGAGATATGGCTGCGCGACGGCTTGTATGCTCTCATCAGCGACGTGCTCTTCCTGCGCGACCACAAGAACCCCAACAAGTTCCACCCACGCATCGGTGTGCAACTCGACTTCATATACGAGCAGTTGTGGGACAATGAAAAATACAACTTCAACCGCCTCTACAACGACTATTTCTATCGCCGCAACAACCAGTTCTGGTATCAGGAGGCCATGAAGAAGATGCCACAGCTCACCCAGGCCACCCGTATGCTGGTATGTGCGGAAGACCTCGGAATGGTGCCCGACTGTGTGCCATGGGTGATGAACCAATTGCGTATTCTCAGCCTTGAGATTCAGTCGATGCCCAAGGACGACACCGTGCGATTCGGACATCTCTCACGCAATCCCTACCGCTCCGTATGCACCATCTCCACCCACGACATGTCAACATTGCGCCAGTGGTGGGACGAGGACTACGAGCGCACGCAGGACTACTACAACACCATGCTCCACCGCGGCGGTGCTGCACCTCATCCCCTCCCGGGATGGCTTGCCAAGGACATCATCTCGCGCCATCTCACCAGTCCGTCAATGCTCTGCCTGCTCTCATTGCAGGACTGGCTTGCCATGGACGAGTCATTGCGCCTTCCAGATGCCGACGCCGAACGCATCAATATCCCCGCCAACCCACGCCACTACTGGCGCTATCGCATGCACCTCACCATCGAGCAGCTCCTCGCTGACGACGACTTCAATCAGACAGTAAAGGAATTGGTGAAGAACAGCGGAAGATAATTATGAAACAACAAAAACAATAATATTATTAGGTATGAAAAAGATTCGTATTATCCTTTCTGCACTGCTGTTGCCGCTGATGGCAATGGCTCAGAGCGTCAGCTCGCCTGACGGAAACGTGACTGTAAAGTTCTCTCTCGCCGACGGTGGTGTGCCCACCTACGAAATGTCATACAAAAACAAGGCCGTGGTGAAGCCAAGCCGTTTAGGTCTCGAACTCGCCAAGGACAAGCATGCCTCGAAAGGCAAGAACGAAACCGACCTTATGGACGGATTCAAGGTGACCGACACCAGGACCTCTTCTTTCGACGAGACATGGACTCCCGTCTGGGGCGAGTGGTCGCACATACGCAATAACTACAACGAACTCGAGGTCAGCCTCAACCAACCCGCTGCCGACCGCAACATCATCATCCGCTTCCGAGTGTATAACGAGGGATTCGGACTGCGCTACGAGTTCCCGCAGCAGAAGTCGCTCAACTATTTCCTTATCAAGGAAGAGCACACACAGTTTGCCATGGCTGGCGACCATACAGCATGGTGGTTGCCTGGAGACTACGACACACAGGAGCAGGAGACTCAGGAAACAAAGCTCTCCGAGATACGCGCACGCTTCAAGAAGGCGGTCAACTGGGACAACTCATCCGTATCGGTATTCTCAGAAACCGGTGTCCAGACCGCACTCCAGATGAAGACTGCCGACGGACTGTACATCAACATCCACGAGGCGGCATGCGAGGACTATGCCACCATGCACCTCAACCTCGACGACAAGAACTTCGTGTTTGAGTCATGGCTCACCCCCGATGCCACTGGTCTGAAGGGATGCATGCAGACTCCCTGCCACACTCCGTGGCGCACAGTGAAGGTGAGCGACGACGCACGCGACATGCTCTCCACATCACTGACCCTCAACCTCAACGAACCTTGCAAGATTGAAGACACATCATGGATTCACCCCACAAAATACTGCGGAGTATGGTGGGAGATGATAGTAGGCAAGAGCACATGGGAATACACCAGCGGTCTGCCATCTGTGAAGCTTGGTGAGACCGACTACACCAAGGTGAAGCCTAACGGACGCCATGCCGCCAACCCTGCCCACGTGAAGGAGTATATCGACTTCGCCGCTGCCAACGGACTCGACCAGGTATTGGTTGAGGGATGGAACATCGGATGGGAAGACTGGGCAAATATGTGGAAGCGCGATGTATTCGACTTCGTCACTCCCTATCCCGACTTCGACATCAAGTATCTCAACGAATATGCTCATTCCAA
>JAXEKN010000061.1:0-12245 GCA_034101015.1 Prevotella sp. | reverse complement strand
CAGAATCACTGAACTCAAAGATCAAATGCTTCCGGGCACAAGTGAAAGGAGTCAGAGACATCCCTTTCTTCATGTATCGTATAGCAACAGTTTTGGGCTAGCATCCGTGCGCCCTCCCCACAGGGTTTGTCGGGTGCGCCCACATTTACTATAGACGTTTTATCTCGGTTATAGTGATTTTTGTCATTGCCGCGATCTGTTCGTCCGGAATTCCAGCTGACTTCATCGCCTTGGCGGAAACCAGTAAAGCAGCGCGTTGCTCCTCCAACTGGGCAGACTGCTCCTCCAACTGGGCATCTTGCTCAGCTATTCTCTGGTCTCGCTTCATGATGGCAGTGTCACGGGTCTCAATGGCAGAGAAATACTCATCCTCTACATTCATGTCCTGACGCAATTTCGCATCTGATGCGGCAGCAAGAAGACGATGCAGAATATGCAACATCTCGACATCTCCGTCGTATGCTGAATCGTCTATCTTCAGTACCTGACGGTTCTGGCCGTCCTTGTTCGTCTGGTCAAACACACTGAGAACCTCAACAAGACGGTTGTTTACACGGCCGTGAAGGAGTGGTATCTGAACGATTATACTGTCGTGAACTAGACTCTCAACAAACGGGTCGGGTATTCCCTTGGTCACCTCATTGCCGTCATAGTCGTATGACTTGTGCCTCACATAGAGCACTGGCTCCTCGATATCACCCACACGATGACCAAGCAGATACACGGTTATCATCGGTATGCCATAGCCATTGGGGTTGTCATCCTTCAGGATGTTGTCGGGATTAGCATATTGCGTACCCAAATACTGGCGGAAACGCAATGTCTCCGTCTCAAGCCATGTCTTCTGAAGCTCAATCAGCACAAGCTTAAGACTGCCGTCATCCTGTCGCACCTTAGCGCCGAAGTCGATGCGGAACATCGAAATCTTGTCACGTGTGCCGTTGGTATATTCATGCTTTCGCATATCAACTTCAACCACTTCCCGCTGCAAAAGAGCCGAAAGCACTGTCTTGGCCACCCGGTTGTCCTCCATCAGATACTTGAACACCGAATCGTAAATTGGGTTTGCTACACTTATAATCATAGTCGTATTCTCTATTTATTCGCTGCAAAATTATACAATAAAAACGATATTACCAAATAATATAAGGGAAATTTGTCAAAACTGAGTATGTTTGCAACACAAATAGTCGCAAACTTGAATGCCAGGATGATATTTATCGCCGTTATGCAGGTTGGGGCAAGTGTGAAATAGTATCTATAGGTGAAAAATAGGCTATAATAAGAAAAAAAAAGCAGAATTCATAATAATCTCAGTTTTTTTGTGTATCTTTGCACCCGAACAATCCACAGGATTCTTATCAGTGTGGATATGTCAAAAAGAGACCGCCGAATCGCTTGAAAGGACGTAGGTTTTTATCGATATCATCTGTTAGCATTATGTTTGAAGTCCTCGATATACTCAACGATTACCTGTGGACATACGTTGTTGTCACGTTGCTCGTCTTTTGTGCGATATATTTCACGATAAGAATACGTGGAGCACAGTTTCGGATGTTGCGTGACATGTTGCGAGTGATTGTGGAGCGCCCTGACGGACATATTGGTTCGTTTCAGGCCTTTGCCGTGTCGCTGTCGAGCCGTGTGGGCACCGGCAATCTGGCCGGCGTGGCTTCGGCAATCTTCGTGGGAGGTCCGGGGGCGGTGTTCTGGATGTGGATGATGGCCTTGTTTGGTGCTGCCACTGCTTTTGTTGAGGCCACACTCGCCCAATTGTACAAGCGCCGTGGCGAGGACTCTTTTTATGGCGGCCCCGCCTATTATATGCAATACGGACTTCACCGGAAGTGGATGGGAGTGCTCTTTGCTGTGCTCATCACCATAACCTTTGGTATGGCCAACCAGATAATACAGAGCAACACCCTCTGCACTGCTCTTGCCGACGCATTGCCGCTTGACATCCGTTGGATTGGTATGTGGCTCACCCTCGCTACACTGATAATCATCTTCGGCGGCATACGCCGCATCAGCCATTTTGCCAGTATCGTCGTGCCTTTTATGGCAGTGGGTTACATCATCATTGCCATCGTCGTGATAGGCATGAACATCGCCGAGATACCTGCAATGCTTGCCCTTATCGTGAAGAGTGCATTCGGTTTGGAACAAGCCGTGGGTGGTGCCTTCGGTGTGGCTGTGATGCAGGGCGTAAAGCGAGGTCTCTTCAGCAATGAGGCAGGCGAGGGCAGTGCGCCTAATGCCGCCGCCATTGCCCATACATCACACCCGGTGAAGCAGGGACTGCTACAGTCGCTCGGCGTGTTTGCCGACACTATTCTGGTCTGTTCCTGTACAGCCTTTATCATCATCCTTTCAGGACTTTATGACTCTGGCAGCGACGGGATTATCCTCACCAAGTATGCTCTTGAGCATCATGTCGGGCCGATAGGAGGCATTTTCATCACGGCTGCCATCTTTCTTTTCGCCTATAGTACTATCATCGCCAACTATTTCTATGGTGAGACAAACATAAGGTTTATAACCAAGAGTAAAAATGCCATAAATCTGTTTCGTATAATAACGGGACTCACAGTGATGACAGGGGCTATGATGACATTACAGGAAGCATGGAGCATTGTTGACCTTGCCATGGGCATCATGACAGTGGTCAACCTTTGGGCAATCATAGAATTGTCGCCAAAGGTGTTCGCCTTGCTTCGCAATTATCTCTCGCAGAAGCGCGAGGGAAAAGACCCTGAGTTCCATAGCCACATGATGCCCGAAGTGGTTGACGATCTGGAGTGCTGGAAATAGGTTCTTAGGAACAAATGTAAAAAAGCAATTGCTAACTTTTTAAAAATACCCAATAATATGAAGAAACTAACTACTGCTGCGGTGGTCATCATGACCTCGCTATTATCTGTGGCAGATGCCAATGCTGGTAAAGTCTATGACTTCGAAGACTGCCAAATCGGACAAAAGTTCGACATGTGGAATGAATGGGGATATAACCCCGACGGCGCTTCGGCTATAGTCGAAGCCGACCCTGCCAATCCGGCCAACAAAGTGCTGCATGTCATTGTGAAATCATGGGGCACATTCCCGGAGTTTATCCTTCCCGATGAACTTGCAGGGTCACGGCTCACACAGAATGTGAGGAATGTGGAGTTCGATTTCTACCGACCCTCCACTGACACCCATGCATGGAAGCAGGTGCATGTGTATCTCGGCAATGAGCAGCTTTATATTTCTGACGGTTATCCCGACCAGGGTTCTCAAAATGTATGGCAACACAGGAAATATGAACTGAATAAAGTGGAAACAGCCGGTGATGATGAGGTGCGCCTGCATTTAGGCATACATCATGAGGACTCTGAGTATTATCTCGATAATGTTGCCCTCAAAGACATCTATGAGGATTATATTATTGCCGAAGGTCAAACCGTTGACTATTGTGAGAAGAACACGTCATCGTCGTATAAGATTATTAATACGCCGATGCTTGTCCCTGAGGGTCAGAGTCTTAATGTCAAGACATCACGATATACATATTGGACTTCCGTGCTGGAAGGCTCCGGTACGTTGAACGTGATGGCAGGAGGCGAGCGCACCTTCATCGGAGGTAGCGACAAGAATTATCCAAAATGGTCTGATTTTACAGGTACACTGAATATATATCCATATAAAGAGGTGGACTCAAGCTGTGGTTTCTATGGCATGGTGTGGATGCATAATGGCAAGACATTCCTGCCTAATGAGCCTATGGAGAGCGTGAATGACGGTAAGGTGAATAATTGTCTGGCTAACGCCACATTGGTTGTGAATGACGGTGCCACATTAGCAGCAGAAGGCGGTATCAGGGGAATGCGCATCGGAAAGCTGGTGACCAAACCCGGCAGCTGCCTCCAGGGATATTACAAGGAGAAGGCTTCTAACCACAGTTTCTATATGATAGGCGGTAATGGTATGGATGCTGAACTCGAAGGACGCATCGCTCCATGTAAAGACAATATGTCGATGAAGGTAGGACTTATTAAGGAAGGTTCCGGCACATATCGTATCACAGGAAATGATAATCTTCTCACTGGCGGTATCACTGTGCTTGACGGTGCCGTGATGGTCAATAATGATGCTGTGGAGGCACGCCAGGCAGCCAAGTCGGGAGGCGTGGGATATATGAATGCCACTGAGGAAATCACAGTAAATGTCAGGGAAAAAGGCTTGCTTGGCGGTACGGGTAATATCGGAGTGACAACGGATGTGTATGGCAAGCTTGCCCCTGGTGACCAAAGCGTGGCTACACTCGCCATTGCCGACTATACCTCGCATGCCGCACCGCGCCTTATCCTACGTCCCACAAGCCAACTGCTTATGGAAGTAAAGAACAAGGACGAGCACGACCGAATTGATGTAGGAGGAGTGATGACATATTATAATAAGGATGAAGACTTCAACACTTCCGACAAGAAACCAATACTTGCCATTAGGCTTGCCGATGGTGCGTCGTTGGCTGTGGGCGATGAGATGGTGCTTCTCTCTGCTGCGGGTAAACAGTCGCTTACTGGCGAATCGTGGGAGATGGATATAAGATACCCCAATGCCTATACGTGGAAAGTGGAGGAACGTGAGGTTGATGGACGATTTGAAATAGTGGCGACAGTTGTGGCGGAAGAGTATGGCAACCAACCGGGTGAATCCACCGATGGAGACGGCGAGGAGGACAACCCCGTGGACGATACCTCTTTCGATATTGAGGCTGAAAAGGTTTATGAATCCCCATTGCGTGATTATGCCACACGCATTGGAGAATATGTGGGAACAGCTGTACCTGTATGGAGAATAGATGTGGACAACGATAATGACGCCAAGACTGCGAAGATTGCCAAGGAATTCAATATGGTGGTGTGTGAGAATGAGATGAAGTTTGACTCCACTGAGCCCAACCGCGGCGAGTTCAACTGGTATCATGGCGACCGTATTGTAAATTTCTGCGACCGTCATGACATGCGCCTGCGTGGACACACTCTTGTATGGCATAGTCAGGTGCCAGCATGGCTTACTACTGACGGCAACAAGAACTCCAACAATTTCTCACGTGAGGAATTGCTCAGCATCATGAAGAATCATATCGTCAATGTGGTGGGCAGATGGAAGGGAAAAGTGAATGAATGGGATGTATGCAACGAGGTGCTCAGCGACGACCAGTCAGCTGTATATAGCAATCCCGACACCTACACCATGCGTCCGTCGGTATGGATGTCGATTGGCGAGGACTTCCTCGATTCTGCCTTTGTATGGGCTCATCGTAAAGACCCGAATGCCCTCCTGATTCTCAACGACTATGGTGTGGAATTTAAGGGTAATGCAAAGGCTGAGGCTTTCTTCAATTTGGCAAAGAAACTGAAGGAACGTGGCGCTCCCATTGACGGTGTGGGACTCCAGTGCCATCTTGATATCAACGATGTGGATTATGCCAAACTCGAGGCTACCATGCAACGCTTTGAGGAAATCGGACTGAAGTGTATTATCACCGAGCTTGACCTCGGAATCCCTGAAGTGAATGAATGGAATCTTGCCCAGCAGGCTAACGACTATTACAATATATGCAAGTTGGCTATGAAATATGGCAACTGTGATGAGGTGATGATCTGGGGATTGACGGATGACATGTCATGGCGTACTGGCAGTAATCCTCTGTTGTATGATGGTAATCTTAATCCCAAACCGGCATATTGGGGAGTGCATGCCGCACTTCGTCAGGCTGTCCAGGAGGCCGAAGGCGACGATCCTTCGGGTGTTGATGAATTGTCAAATACAGACAGTCCGGTCACGTCGGTCAAGTATTACTCGCTTTATGGCGCTGCAGTGGGTGCAGACTTTGCCGGTCCTGTCATTCGCGTCACCACTCATAAGGATGGTAGCAGGACTGTGAGCAAGATTATGCGCAGTGTCCGCTAAACATTGCATTCTCTAAACAAAACAGGCATAAATCCATGTGGGTTTATGCCTGTTTTGCTTTGTTCGCATAGCTTTCAAACTCTATCCAACTCTCAGAGAGGGAGGGGGTTATTGTTCCTCCCATCTCAACACCGCTCCGTTGCGTCTTGCGGGGTCGGCACCCTTGAAGTCCATGGAGTAGGGGCTTCCGGTTGTTGGGCTTTTCCCTATATATGTATGGGTGCGTGTGGACATAAGCATAAACTCCTGGTTGAGGTAGTCCTGCCACAGAAACTCCTCAGCCTTGCTTTCGTCGGTGGTAAGTCTCACGTCGCCCGCTATGCCATAGCCTGCCACAAACACGTATCGCCCGTCCTTACACTGAAGTATTACCTTGCCGTTGCCGCGGTCGATGATGCGGAACTGGGTGAGTTCGCTCTTGTCCTCTGCGCGGGTGTCATATACCAGTCCGTGGGGAGTGGCGTGCATGGGAAGCCCTGTGGCGAGGTTTATGATGCGGAAAGTTTTTCCGTAAGGTATGTTTTTGCTGCGGTCTGCCTTGGTCTCCTCCACTGTGAAGTTGTCAAATAGAGCATAGCCGCCTTTCTGTCCCTTTGCGTTGAAGGCGAAGAGTGAGAGTCGTGAGCCTTGGAACGATATGAGCTGGTAGGAGAGTTTCATATTGCCTCCTATCGGGCGGAATGTCTCTCCGTCAGTGGAGTACTCATAGTGTCCCTGGTCGTTGTCAAAGTCACCGTCGAAGCGCAGCCAGATGCGTCCGTCCACGAGTGATATCTCCTGGTCGATGGTGTCGTTGTTGAGCTGTTCGAAGCATCTGAGCTTTATGCTTTTGCCGTCCTTGACAATGCCCGTCCACGAACAAGGCACATTGATGTTGCCAAGACCTGCCACGTCGCCGTCCTTGAGATTCTTGACATTGAGTTCTACGGTGGTGACGCTCGACGGACCTATTACTCTTTGGGTCAGCGTGTTGCGTGCCCACATAAGCTGTTCGGCAGGCATGGTGTGTAACTGCAGTTTGCCTCCTTTCAATTTCCACATGGTATCATCGGGATTGTGGTTCCATTGCCATACACGTCCGAGCGACTTGCCATTGAAGTCCTCGTTGCGCTCGTATGGTGCGTGAGGCTTGAAATCCCCAGTGCCGGGTATGTTGGGCTTGAACCATGTGCGTGGGGCACGGCCAAGGTTGCCTTCGAGTCCGAGCATTGGCCAGCCGTCTTTCCAGGTGATGGGGGCCAACGTCACGGTGCGTCCTATGGAGTGGAAGTCCATCATGAGCAGTGCATACCATTCCCCTGTCTGTGTTTGCACGATGCCTCCCTGATGTATGTTGGTGCATGCCGTGGCGTCGGGATTGACTGGACCCAGTCCGAACTTTGTGCCGTCAGGCACGATACGTCCCTTCACCTGTGTCAGCGATGCCGCATGATATCCGAATGTCTCGTCGGCAGTGATGGTTATGGTCTCGTAAGGTCCCCAGATGCTTTTTGAGCGTGAGCATAGGGTGCGGCCGTTGGGCTTGTAGTCAGTGGAGATGATGTAGTACATTCCGTTTATCTTGTATGCGTGATGTCCCTCGCCCACGGCATTTCCCTCTGGTATGATGATGCGGTCTGTTTCATCGATAGGTCCGCTCATGTCTGGCTTAAGCTCTGTGCAGTGAACCTCGCCATAGCCATGTATTGCATATATCTTGCCGTCATCGTCAAACAGCACGCTGAGGTCGTAAATGCGTCCTTCCATGTTGTGGTGTTTCCATGGTCCCTTGATGTCCTTGCTTGTAAAGCATTGGAGTCCCTTGCCGTTGACGTTGGAGAATACATAAAATTGTCCGTTGGCATATCTGATGGCAGGAGCCCAGATGCCTTGGCCGTATATCTCCTTGTGGTTCTTGAGTGAGAATGCATCGTCGTCAAAGTCGAAGCGGTCGAAGCAATAGCTGACATTCTCCCAGTTGACGAGGTCGCGCGAGTGCAGTATGACAAGCCCAGGCACGGTGTGCATGGTTGTGCCGGCGAGGTAATAGTCGTCGCCCACCCGCAGTATGTCGGGGTCGGAAAACTCGTCGTAGAAGAGCGGGTTGGTAAATGTGCCGTTGCCGTTGTCGGCTGTCCACGATGTTGTCTGGGCCTGCATCGGTAGTCCGAGCATGGTGGATAGTAGTGTAGATACAATTAAGTTTTTAATCATAGTGTAAATGGTTTTAAATTCGGCTACAAAGATATATAATTTATTTTATATTTATGGTATATATGCCCGAATATTTAACTAAAATTATATTTGATTCAGTCGTCAAGTGAATGCCCTGTTCTTAGGTCATCAGAAAAGCACAAAAAAAACCGTTTTTTGAAAATCATAGGGGGGCTGCCATCACAGATTTGCATCAAATGAACCAACTTGCCTGTTCCTTTGACCCTATGGCCGTGAATTTCTATCTGGATTCGCCGATAACCCTTCGCCCTTCATAACCCTTCATCAACCCTTCAAGTCAAAGCACATGACTAAAGGTCAGAGCTATCAACTGGTTGCTCTCAGTGCCTGAGTTATGAAGGGTTGATGAAGGGTTGGTTCAACCATTCATAGCTCTTACTTCCTGAATATTAGTTACTTAGAGGTGATTTATGAAGGGTGAAGGGTTAAAGGCTTTTCCCTTCCATGCTAAAGGGTTGATGTCTATACGCTCTCGGCGTCGCCGATACACGATAACGACTTTGCGAACTCCTTCATGCCTGTGGCGGTAGTCTGTCATTCCGATGGCAGCCGGCTGCCATCGGTGTGACAGAGATTGCGAGAACGTTAACATTCTCATGCCACCCCCTAAGCGCCAGCATAGTCAACCCGAACGGGGCGGCAGTTTTGAAAAATATATAGCGGAGGTTTGCGAAACGTAAAACGGCGGTTTACGAGTCGTAAAACGGCGTTTTAGGAGTGTTAAAACGGCGTTTTAGGTTTCTTAACACATAGGGTTGAACAACCCCGTTAACAACTCTCTGAAACATGCATAAATACTAATTTAAGTTTCGCATTTACTCAACTTTCTTAAGTAAATAATGTCCAATTAGATTTTCCGTAACTCAATAATAAAGGGAGCGAAAAGCAAGTTTTTCTCCCTTTTTCTTTGTCCTTTCGATTTTTATTTGTAATTTTGCGGCGGAAACATATATAAATAGGGAATATTATGACAACAGGTATGATGACAAAAACAATCGCCGAATATTTCAAGACTCAACCAGTCTTGAAGGCATGGCTCTTTGGTTCTTACTCGCGAGGCGAGCAAACCAAGGACAGTGATGTTGATATCCTTGTCCAGTATGACAGAAGTCAGCGGATAGGCCTGTTGAAAATCTCTGGTATGCATATCGATTTGGAAAACCTCATAGGGCATAAGGTTGATATTGTTGAAGACGGCACACTTAGACCATGGGCCGTTGAAAGTGTAAACAAGGATAAATACTTAATCTATGAGAGAGCGAAGTAGGGACAAAGGCAGGCTTGAAGACATTGTCTTTTATGCAAATAATGTCAAGAAAATACTATAACCCCTTTATGTCAGAAAGTGTTGGAATATCTAAATGATATTGATTGGGATTCATGGGTTAGAATTTAATTATTATAGATAGTAATAGGGAGCGAAACGCAAGTTTTTCTCCCTTTTTCTTTGTTCTTTCGATTTTTATTTGTAATTTTGCAGAATCAAAGCGGCATAGGATGGCAATATGCCACGATGGCATCCGCTTGAGAGTATTAACTTAAAGAGAAAATAACTTAAAGAGAAAAGAAGAAAAAAGAAACATAACATATTGACATATAGCAACATCAGACTATCATTGTGGTGTTCCAGAAAACAAGCCTAGGAAACTTCGAATTTGGATATAAACCACATCAATGATGGTTGGCTAATGGCGTATATACAGGCGTCAGGAATTTTAAGGCCAATCCGCGAATTAAGATAGAAGATGTTTGCACCCAGCAATGGGTGTGAGCACTCTTATTCGCGGATGGGGTCCAAAGAAATTCCTAGGCTTGTACCCCGGAACACCGTAAGAAGAAGCTTGCACCCTTTTTCTATGCCCTGTGTCTGGAGTCAATGTAATATACTGCCGTAAATGCCAGGTGATAGTAGGATTGTTATTGCTTACTATCATTTGGCATACGATTTATGATCACTTTATTACCTAATAAAGAAGTAATTTGCCATTATTGGATAGAATTGCAATGCTAAAATTGTCTGTGTAATATTGCATAAAATAAAAAACGGCAAAAAAGATATATACAATGGCAGCAATTAATGATTTAATAGTTCGAATACAAGACCCAGACCTCCGTCAGCGGATAGAGAAGGAGGTAAAAGAACTTACCAAGCAAAAGAAGTTTGGCCTTGTATTTGAGAACCATGTTCCAGAGATGACACTGCTCTATGACTATCCTATCAGTCGTGGCTGCGAGGTCATCAGAAAGACAGATGACAACAAAAAACTTTCTGAAGATATTCTATGGGAGGTGAAGAATGTAAGCAAAGGCATTGCTTCTTGTATGCATACTATAACCAAAGAAGTGCAACAGATAAATGTCAAGGATTTGATATGTGTTGCAAAAAATGGTGAACCGATATATCCATGTCTGAAATATGTGGATTCTATTCAGAATGCACCTGATAGTGACCTTTGGCATATTCTTATTGAGGCAGATAATTATCATGCCTTGCAACTTCTTGCATACCTATATCCTGGGATGGTGGATTGTATATATATAGATCCGCCTTACAATAGCGGAGCTACAGATTGGAAATACAATAACAATTATGTTGATGGAAATGACAGTTACCGCCATAGCAAATGGCTTGCTATGATGGAGAGTCGTTTATTGTTGGCGAAAAAACTACTTAATCCGAAAAAATCAGTCCTTATTGTTACTATTGACGAAAAGGAATATCTGCATTTAGGATGTATGATGGAACAGATGTTTCCAGAGGCTAACATACAGATGGTTAGTGATATAATTCACCCATCAGGCGTTGCAAGAGATAGTCAGTTCGCGAGAGTTGAAGAATATATTTTTTTTATTTTTCTTGGAGATGCGAAACCATGCAGAAGTAATGATACTATGCTTGATTTTGAAATGACAGGTAATTATCAGAACATAGAAGGTGGAACAATTACTTGGCGAAGAATGATACGAGCAGGTAGTAATTCAAACCGAGAAAGATCAGAGAATTGTTTTTATCCCATCTTTATTGACAAGTCATCTAAAAAAATACATTCTGTTGGTTTTCCACCAGGAAAAGGTAAAAATAGAGAATTAATAGAGATTCCACAAGGTTGTGTTGCTTTGTGGCCTATTCATAGTGATGGTTCTGAGGGCGTATGGCAAATTAGTAGAAATAAACTTATTGAAGCTTTAAAGAATGGTACAGCTCGTCTTGGAAAACCTAATAGACAAGGAGGTTGGGCAATGAACTATCTAAACGAAGGAATGCTAAAAGAAATAGAAAATGGTTCGATAATTGTAAAAGGAAAAGATGAAAATGGAGCATTGATTTTAGAGCGTGCTTCAAAAAAACTTGTATCTGCAAAATCTGTATGGAATAAAAAAATACATGATGCCACTCAATTTGGAACATATTATATTAATAATATTTTGGACGGGAAAAGATTTTCATACCCTAAATCCATTTATTCGGTTCATGACACCCTGCGTTTTTATGTTGAAGACAAACCAAACGCCCTAATACTCGATTTTTTTGCAGGCTCAGGCACTACTCTTCATGCTGTAAATCTTTTGAATAAAGAGGATGGTGGGCATCGTCGCTGCATTATGGTTACAAACAACGAAATAGGTGAACCGAAAGAAAAAGAACTATTGCCACAAGGTATCCACCCTGGCGATGATGAATGGGAAAAATGGGGTATTGCCCGTTATGTAAACTGGCCACGTACCAAATGTAGCATTTGGGGAGTTGACGTTAATGGCAAGCCAATAGAAGGTGATTATATTACTTCGTTAACAGAAACAAAACTAACAGACAGAAAGTTTACTCAAATAAACTTTTTGACTGCTGAGGCTACTAAGAAACAGAAAAAAACTTTGGTGACACTCATCAACAAACAAAAGGATGTGAAGCTTCCAACTATGAATGAAGACGTTGCTTTTCTTCTTTCAGAAGATGACAAGTACAATGCTACTATTCTTTTTGATGTGGCTGAGGCTGAGGAATGGATGGAGGAACTTGATGGCAATAGCCACATAACCAACATTTATATTGTAGCGGAGAGGGATGCCATTTATCG
>JAXEKN010000020.1:0-21376 GCA_034101015.1 Prevotella sp. | reverse complement strand
TTAAGGATGACTCCAAGATTTAAAGAAGTTTATAAGCACCTTACAATCATTTAATAATTGACGGTTCGTATTCTTATACCCAAACCATTGGAAATATTAAAAAATTAAAGTATTAAAAATTAAAGTTCCAATACCGCAATGGTTCGCTTCTTGTACTACTTTCTCTGTTTATGTAAGTCTTTCAAAGAACTCTTTCTTTATTGCCTCGTTGAACCGTTGTTCTCAAAAGCGGGTGCAAAGGTACGGACTTTTTTCCAAACCTCCAAACATTTTGCCGAAAAACTTCTATAATTTAACAGTCTTTGACATTTATATGGTGTAAATCGGACAATTATTAGGCTTACACCTTATTATATAATATATAGCAGTCACTATTATATCGGACTTTCTGTGAGCGCACACATGATATAGAGCGTATTCATCTACAAACACTTCTTAATATAAACCACATGTGCATCATTACAGTGGAAACATATCCATAATGACGACACATTACACGAAACCGCTCTTTCAACGACTCGCGGTGATGGATTGTGGATTGTCCCTCCTGAGTATAATTCACCACGACAGAATGCAGATTAAGCATTGGCAATCCACGCAAGAAAGCCTCTTTCATAACCTTAATGCACCAATCCACGTCAGCAGAATATCTGAAACAGCAGTCGTATGGTATATTCTGCGCAATATCCAAGCGTGCATAAAAAGCCTGATGACACACGAGCATGCCATGTCTAAAAGACTTCCATGTAAGTTTCTCCGGAGGTTGCAATCGGCGGTGAAACAAGAAGTTTCCGTCGTTATCGACCACATCCGTATTACCATAGGCCACGGCAGGCATCGAGTCGGACGAACCAGACACACTCTCAATCTTCCTCGCCACAGACTCCAACACATCCTTGTTTGGAAAGAAATCACCAGCATTGAGAAAGAGGACATAGTCCCCTATAGCGCGACGCAGTCCCTTGTTCATGGCATCATAAAGCCCTTCGTCCGGTTCGGATTTAATTCTTACGACATGTCCATTTGCAGCCGCATCCGATCTCTGCTTATAATCATTAGCCACCTTAATAGTATTGTCAGATGAAGCCCCATCGACAATAATATGCTCGACATCGGGATAGCCTTGCGCCAAGACACTGTCAACAGTCCTGCGGAGCACATCAGCCGCATTAAAAGTGATGGTCACGATTGAAAACCTAATCATATCTTGTAGTGCTTTAGGGCCAAAGCCTGATTATACACCTCGATATACTTCATCGCCACTGCATTTTGGGAATAAGACGACATCACCTTCCTTACGCATGCCTCCGCCAATGCCTGACGGTCAGCCTCGAAGAGAGCCCAGTGAATACCGCAAGCCAAGTCATCCGCATCACAATAGTTGGCTACATATCCATTGCGTCGATGGTCAATCATTTCAGGTATGCCTCCAACTTTGAAACCCACCGACGGCACACCGCATGCCATAGCTTCCATAATAGTATTAGGAAGGTTTTCAGAGAGAGAAGGCAGCACAAAGAGGTCCACGGCGCGATATACATCGACTATTCTCCGTGTGTCATTGACATAGCCCAAAGGATAGGCCTTGAATGGCAGCAACTTCACCACATCCTCAGAGTGACCTCCCAAGATAGCCACGACAGTATCATCCTTCATATCAGGATATTTCTCAGCCAACAGACGACACGCCTCGACGAGATAGTTCATACCCTTGTACGGATTGGTGGCACGCTGTGAGACGAAAAGCAATATTCGCTTGTCATCCGGCAGTCCAGAGGCCATTGCCGCCAAACGGCGGTCGCCCGGACAGAAGACACGCGTGTCGATAGGATTAGGGATGACCTCCACGGGATGTCCGCTAAGCAGTGCACTTCGTTTTGCCTCCATGGCAAGCCATCGGCTACAAGTGACGAATGAGATGTCGCTATTGTCATATAAAGCCTTTTTCTTTCTCCATGTCCTGTAGGCGAGGTCGTTGTCACCACCTCCGCCGGGGAGCAAACGGCAGTTGCGGCATGTGCCGGCATACTTCCTGCATTCCATGGCGAGATGACACACGGCAGTGGCAGGCCATATATCATGCATGGTCCAAACTACCGGTTTGCCGCTATCCACAATCTTCCTGATGCCCGACAGCGACAGAAAACCTTGATTGATCCAATGGAGATGTATCAGGTCTGCCTCCTTAAATTCCCTTGTCGATGTGACGTCAGCCCCGACATTGGCAATATCTATGGCAAAGAGGTTTTTCTTTGAGAAATGCAGATGGCAAAAAACCACGAGCCGCTCCCAAAGAAACCGCCATTGCTGCAGAAGGGGATGATGCAGTGAGGCAGTGGTAATCTGCTCGCTTTCCTTGTCCCTGACCAGCATTTTCGCCTTCACTCCATTATTGTTGAGCGCATCCAACAGTCGATGGGCAGCCACGGCGGCACCACCCGATTTTTCACTTGTATTCAGTATGAGTACTCTCATGTCAACATATTCATTTTTATTGGCTGCAAAATTAGACAAAAAAAAAGGAATAACCAAAAAAAAGCGGGATAATAATAAAAATAATCTCATTTTTCTTCGTCAAACGAAAAAAAAGCATTAACTTTGTAGCCAAAATAAAGAAAACATAAAAAAACATACAAGATATGATTCTATTTTTCAGAACTTCATCCAAGAGTGTGATAGCCACTGAAGTGGACCATCAGCTCAACGAAAGCGAGATTAAAGAACTGAGTTGGCTTTACGGTGATGCCTCATTAGAAGCAGGCGAAAGCCTTGAAGGCTATTTCGTGGGTCCGCGCCGCGAGATGATTACCCCGTGGAGCACAAATGCCGTGGAGATTACGCAGAACATGAGTCTCAGCGGCATTTCGCGTATAGAGGAGTATTACCCTGTTGACAACAAGGATGCCGACCACGACCCGATGCTCCAGCGCATGTATGACGGACTTGACCAGACGATATTCACCGTCAACCATGCCCCAGAACCCATCAAGCATGTTGATGACCTTGAAACCTACAATGAACAGGAAGGTCTGGCCCTTTCTCCTGAGGAGATAGAATATCTACATAATGTAGAGAAGCAGTTGGGCCGTCCGCTGACCGACTCTGAGATTTTCGGCTTTGCCCAGATCAACTCTGAGCATTGCCGTCATAAGATTTTCGGCGGCACCTTCATCATCGACGGCAAGGAGATGGAGTCATCCCTGTTTAAGATGATCAAGAAGACAACCGAGGAGAATCCCAATTTCATTCTTTCCGCATATAAGGATAATGTAGCATTTGCCCAGGGTCCCGTGGTGGAGCAGTTTGCCCCTTCCGACCAGTCCACAAGCGATTGGTTCCGCACCAAGCCCATTGAGAGCGTCATCTCGCTGAAGGCCGAGACCCACAACTTCCCCACCACCGTAGAGCCCTTCAACGGGGCCGCCACAGGCACAGGCGGTGAGATCCGCGACCGTATGGGCGGCGGTGTTGGTTCATGGCCCATTGCCGGTACAGCAGTGTATATGACCTCCTATCCTCGTCTTGATGGCGGTCGCGACTGGGAGGACATCCTTCCCGTGAGAAAGTGGCTATACCAGACCCCCGAACAGATACTAATCAAGGCATCCAACGGTGCAAGCGATTTCGGCAACAAGTTTGGACAGCCACTTATCTGCGGCAGTGTGCTCACCTTCGAGCATCAGGAGAAGGACGACACCCGCTATGCCTACGACAAGGTGATTATGCTTGCCGGAGGTGTAGGTTATGGCACCAAGCGCGATTGTCTGAAAAAAGAGCCTCAGAAGGGCAACAAGGTGGTCGTAGTGGGTGGCGACAACTACCGCATCGGTCTTGGCGGCGGCAGCGTATCGTCAGTAGATACCGGCCGCTACAGCAATGGCATCGAGCTGAACGCCGTGCAGCGTGCCAACCCAGAGATGCAGAAGCGCGCCTACAACCTTGTCCGCGCCCTCTGCGAGGAAGACACCAATCCCGTGGTGAGCATCCACGACCATGGTTCCGCCGGTCATGTCAACTGTCTGTCGGAGCTTGTTGAGGAATGCGGCGGCAAGATTGACATGTCAAAGCTGCCCATTGGCGACAAGACCCTGTCAGCCAAGGAAATCATTGCCAACGAGAGTCAGGAGCGCATGGGTCTTCTCATCGACGAGAAGCATATCGACCATGTGCGCAAGATAGCCGAGCGCGAGCGTGCACCGCTATATGTAGTGGGTGAAACCACTGGCGATGCCCACTTCTCTTTTGAGCAGGCTGACGGTGTACGTCCGTTTGACCTCGACGTGGCCCAGATGTTCGGCCACTCTCCCAAGACAGTGATGGTGGACTCCACTGTGGAGCGTCACTACAGTGACGTTGATTACGTCACAATTAAAAAATTAAAGAATGAAAAAATTAAAGATTCCGCGAATGAAGACTTTAATTCTTTAATTCTTTCATCTTTTAATTCAAAACTCGAAGAGTATTTGACCCGTGTCCTCCAGCTTGAGGCTGTGGCATGCAAGGACTGGCTGACCAACAAGGTGGATCGCTCCGTGACAGGTAAGATTGCCCGCCAGCAGTGTCAGGGCCGCCTGCAATTGCCGTTGAGCGACTGCGGTGTGGTAGCTCTCGACTATCGTGGCAAGCAGGGTATAGCCACCGCTTTGGGTCATGCACCCCAAGCAGGTCTCGCTTCTCCCGAGGCTGGTTCTGTGCTCTCTGTAGCAGAGTCTCTTACAAATATCATTTGGGCCCCATTGGTAAAGGGTCTGGAAAGCGTCAGCCTGTCGGCCAACTGGATGTGGCCTTGCCGCTCTCAGGAGGGCGAGGATGCCCGCCTTTATTCAGCCGTCAAGGCCTTGAGCGACTTCTGCTGCGCTCTCCACATCAACGTACCGACAGGCAAGGACTCCCTGTCCATGACCCAGCAGTATCCCGACGGACAGAAGGTGATTGCTCCCGGCACTGTGATTGTGTCATCAGGTGGCCAGGTGTCCGACGTGCGCAAGGTCATCGGTCCGGTGATGGTCAATGACAAGCGTGCCTCATTCTATCATATCGACTTCTCATTCGACGAGCAGCGTCTTGGCGGCAGTGCCTTTGCACAGAGCTTGGGCAAGGTGGGCGACGACGTGCCCACGGTGAAGAACCCCGAATACTTTGCAGATGCCTTCAACGCCGTCAACGACATGATTGACCGCCGTCTCATCTATTGCGGTCATGACATCAGTGCCGGCGGTCTCATCACCACATTGTTGGAGATGACCTTCGCCAATATCGAAGGCGGTATGCACATCAACCTTCATGACATCTGCAAGGATGGCGACATCGTCAAGACCCTCTTTGCCGAGAACCCAGGTATCATCGTGGAGGTGTCTGAGCAGAACGACAAGGAATTCCGCGAGACACTCGACGCCGAGGGCATTGCATACGCAAAGATCGGCTACCCCACTCCCGACAAGCGCAAACTAACTGTCAAGTGCGGAGAATGGGAGCACGATTTCGACATTGAGTCACTGCGCGATGTATGGTACAGCACATCATACAAGCTCGACCAGAAGCAGAGCTTCAACGGCATGGCCAAGAAGCGCTTCACCAACTACAAGAAGCAGCCATTGGAGATGATCATGCGCTCCGACTTCGACGGAACCTTCTCGCAGCTTGGTGTCACTCCCGACCGCAAGGAGAAGTCGGGCATACGTGCTGCCATCATCCGTGAGAAGGGAACCAACGGTGACCGCGAGATGGCATACTCACTCTATCTTGCCGGCTTCGACGTGAAGGACGTGATGATGACCGACCTCATCAGCGGCCGTGAGACATTGGAGGACATCAACATGATAGTCTTCTGCGGTGGTTTCTCCAACTCCGACGTGCTCGGTTCGGCCAAGGGATGGGCAGGAGCCTTCCTCTTCAACCCCAAGGCAAAGGAGGCTCTCGACAAGTTCTATGCACGCGAGGATACACTGTCGTTGGGTATATGCAACGGATGCCAGCTCATGGCAGAGCTTAACCTCATCAATCCGGAACACAAGCATCAGACCCACCTTTGCCATAACAACTCCAAGAAGTTTGAGAGCCAGTTCCTCACGCTCAACATCCCTCGCAACAACAGTGTGATGTTCCGCACCCTGAGCGGATGCAAACTCGGCATTTGGGTGGCTCACGGTGAGGGTCGATTCTATCTGCCGCAGCCTGAGGACAATTACAACGTGGTGGCAAAGTACAACTACGCTGAATATCCCGGCAATCCCAATGGTTCTGACTACAACGTAGCTGGTATATGCAGTGCCGACGGTCGTCATCTTGCCATGATGCCCCACTTGGAGCGTGCCATATTCCCCTGGCAAAACGGTTGGTATCCGCGCAGCCGCCGTCAGGACGAGTGCACACCATGGCTTGAGGCATTTGTCAATGCACGCAAGTGGATAGAAGAAAAATTAAAGAATTAAAAGATTAAAGTATTAAAGTTGTTTTGGACAAGTTTTATTTAGACAGTTTCAGGACATTCTTCAAGATTGGCGTATTCACCCTTGGTGGTGGATACGCCATGATACCTATTATAGAGTCGGAGGTTGTGGATAAGAAGCAATGGATCAGCAAGACGGAGTTTGTCGATACTGTAGCCATCGCACAGTCATGCCCTGGTGTGTTTGCCATCAACCTTAGTGTGTTCATCGGCTATAAGATGCGGCGTCTGAAGGGAGCCGTTTTCACCGCCCTTGGCACTGCCCTACCCTCCTTCCTTATCATCCTTGCCATAGCAATGTTCTTCCGCCAGTTTGAGGACAACCCCATTGTTGCAGCCATGTTCCGCGGCATACGTCCTGCCGTAGTGGCCCTTATTGCTGTACCGACATTGAAGATGGCCAAGACCGCCAAGGTCACATGGACCAACTGCTGGATTCCCATTGCCTCAGCCTTGGCTATATGGGCATTGGGTGTTTCACCTATTATTATAATAATATTGGCGGGAGCGATAGGATGGCTATTAAGAATTAAAAAATTAAAGAATTAAAAATTAAAAATTTAAGAGGGCTGCGCTATTTATGATTTTCATATATCTGTTCATAACATTTTTCCAGATAGGTCTCTTCGGGTTTGGAGGAGGCTACGGTATGCTATCATTGATTCAGACTGAAGTGGTGCACAACCATCATTGGCTCACCACATCTCAGTTCACCGACATCGTCGCCATCAGTCAGATGACACCAGGACCCATCGGCATCAACTCCGCCACCTACTGCGGATACACTGCCGTACACAATGCCGGCTATGGCTATGCCATGTCTATGCTTGGCAGTCTGACCGCCACCTTTGCCCTTGTCCTTCCCTCATTCATCTTGATGATAGCCATCAGTAAGATGTTCCTTAAGTATATGAAGACGCGCGGAGTGCAGTCGGTATTCAATGGTCTTCGTCCCGCTGTAGTTGGCCTTCTCGGTGCAGCCACCCTTCTGCTCATGACTCCCGAGAATTTCAGTCTGCCATCGGTCAATCCCTGGCAGTTCTTCATCAGCTGCGGACTCTTCGCCGCCACTTTCTACGGCACGTATTTCCTCAAGATCAATCCCATCCGCATGACCATCTATGCCGCCTTGGCTGGATTGGTCCTTCTATATTGACCATTTTGCTATCATACTCAATATTCGTTCTTTCAATGCCGGAGCCACCGTTCCCCGCAGTTTTGCTGCGGGGTCTTTTTTCATGTTGCCCCAGCCCCCCATTTCCCGCCGCCCTACCTCCGCTCTTCCTCCGCTGTGACTCCGCTGTAAGTCCGCTGTGACTCCGCTCTACCTCCGCTCACCAAACCAGAAATAGCGGACATAGAGCGGACTCACAGCCTTTTCACCCTACTGAAACAACCAGAACATAATGCGAATTTGCAATTTGCAATTTGCAATTTGCAATATTTCGATATGGCACTAAATCCTTCATATAGTGTATGTCATTCATTATCAAGTAGATGTAACATCTCATTCAGCTTTTTTTCGACCGACATATTCAAAATATTGCAAATTGCAAATTGCAAATTCACTTTTCAACATATAAAATCTATCTTATTTATATTTATTAGTATAAATTCCCCCTTGATATCAATAACTTAACCTGAATAATTCAAAGACAACTTCATATTCTGAAGAATTATCTCGTATAGTGCCTTTATCGTTGTTAAGAGCCACAACAAGAACCTTGGTGTACTTACTTTTGTCATGACTTGAGGTGATTAGAATCACAGGGACAGGCACATTGACAGTGTGGCGATTTGGTTCAATGGCGTTCAAAAACCGTTTGGAAACGGGGTGGTTTTTGCAGTATTTTGAGCACATCTGTTCAACGCCGTTCAAAGATTCTATGGACGTACGTCCAGACACCCTCAGGACGTACGTCCATACCACCTATGCACGTACGTCCATAGACCCTTTGAACGTACGTCCATAGACTCTTTAAACGTACGTGCAGAAAATGCACTATGGGAACATCTTTTGCTAACTGGCAAGAGTTCATCAGTAAGTCAGCAAAAGTCCATTTGCCAGCTCGCTTAAGACCACGATTACTGCCTTTCTTATGATACAAAGACGGGCTTCCATTACTGTCATCCGACGACATCGAGAAAGACGGAGAAGCGGCTACCCTTGCCCAGTTGCGACTTCACCTTGATGCTGCCGCCAAGGCGGCTGACGATGAGTTTGCAGATGGAGAGACCGAGACCTGTGCCCTGCTTGAACTCGTCTTTCTTGAAAAAGCGGCTGAACACCATCTTGCGGTCCTCCTCAGACAGACCGATGCCGGTGTCCTCCACGAATAGCTCCACCTTGCCCACTTCATGCATGATGATCCATCCCATAGTGATACTGCCCTTGGACGTGAACTTCGCGGCATTGGTGAGGAAGTTGGTGATCACCTGGCGCATACGGCCCTCATCCACATTCACCGTCACGTCGTAGTCACTATGATATCTGAACTCCAGATGACGGGGTATTTGCACTATGAAGGTCTGGTATATCTTGTCCATAATCTCCTTGACAGAATATGGTTTGATGACAAACTCCATGTGTCCCGACTCAATGCGCGACACGTCGAGGATGTCATTGATGAGTTTCAGCAGCAGGTCGTTGTTGGTATGGATGGTGTCGATAAACAGTTTCTTGTCCTCTTCGCTATATTCCCCGCCTGGCATGGCGAGAAGGTCGGAGAATCCCACGATGGCATTGAGCGGAGTGCGTATCTCATGACTCATATTGGCGAGGAATGACTCCTTGAGTGTGGCCTCCTCAGCCATTTTCCTTGCCTCGGTGAGTTCTTTCTCACGCTCCTTGAAGTCGTCGATATTGACGAGCATGCCATAGGAGCGGACGTAGTGTCCGTTGACATCGAGTTCACCCTGTCCTCTCATCTGATACCAGTGCCACTCGCCATTTCCGGCGAAGTCGGCCTGAAACTCGCTTGTATGCGTACTGCCATTAATGATTTCAGTTTCCCCCTCAGTGAATAATTCGCGATAATCCGGATGCAGATAGCTCTTAAAGTCCTCAATACTGGTATTTTGCGACTGATTCCTTCCAAAATATTGCCAAAAGCCCTCGCCCATATTGATGGATTTACTGTCGCTCTCCCACACGAAGGTACGATAGTTCTGCACCGCTAAGTTATAGAGTGCACTTTCATGCCTGACCCTACTTTCGGCTTCAGCCTTGAGAGTCCTCATCTTGATATACAGTCTCATGAAGACTACCACCGCAATGACAAAAAGCAATATTCCGCCGATGTTCAAGGAATGATACAACGCCTCATAGCGCACCTTCCATGGCAGTCCGATGAGAGTATATCCTTCAGTCTCAAGGTCCCTCCATTGATGTCCATATTCTCTTGCCACATTCCAATCGACATAGTAGTCCTTGTGGGATGGAATAATCATAAGTTGTTCGGGAGTCTCGCCTTGCTCTATCCTTTCAAGATATTTGGCGAGTCCCTCAGCTATGTCATCAGCAGAGGAGAAGTAGCCTCCGATGGTGTTGAACGTGCCGAATCCCATGTGTGTGGCTGTGAGCATTGGATAGGCATTTCCGAAGCGTATCATCTGCAATGACGGCGGGTCGTAGCGCATCTGCAGGTATATGGCATCCTTGAATTTGCGGAGCAGCATCACAAGGTTTTGTTCCTCACCCTTGGTGATTGGTTCGCCTTTCTTGCTGTTGAGCCACATTCTCCTGAGCGAGAGTGGAGTGATTGAAAACCGGTCGGAATATTGCGTCATAAGGTCTAACATACTCTCATGCCAGTCGAGGTTGTTGATGATGTCTGTTGAGTCAATGAGTTGTTGGTTGATGAGTTGGCGGGTCTTGTTGTCGAGGAATGTGTTGTCGAGCAGGGTGAAGGTCTGTTTCTTGCCCGCCAGTTTGTATGCGAGATGGATATTCTTGGCCACGTCGGGTGCATCCGAAAGACCGGTGACATTGCGAAACTTCTTAATCTGTTCCCAATTGGGATATTGCACACCGGCAAAGATTACAGGTAGAGTATTGATGGGTTTTATATCATTACACAGGGTTGAATATGTGGCTTGGTCGCCAATGGTGATAATCATGTCGAGCCTACGCGCCTTGTTGGCTTTCTCCACTATTTCCCTTGCTTTGTCGATTTCCTCTGCCGGAGCCCATCTCTCGCAGTCAAGATATCGGAAGGTGATGTCGGCGTTGACATGATGTTGCCTGAGATGTTTCTTAATGATAGTCTGATAGTCAGTGAAGTCATAGCGACGTTCCGCCTCGGAGAACATCACCAGTATATGCTTGTCGGCCTGTTTGGGTTGGGAATACCATATTCCTGCGGCGATGCTTGCCATCACCGCCACTATAACCAATATCCATATTATAATATTCTTTTTCTTCATTCGGCTTCTTTTAACTCCCCATCATAATCTTAACTCCCCAAGAACTTTAGGAATACCGAGAACCGGCTTCCCTTGCCCAGTTCGGACTTCACCTTGATGCTGCCTCCAAGACGAATGACGATGGCCTTGCAGATGGACAGTCCGAGACCGGTGCCCTGCTTGAACTCATCCTTCTTGTAGAATCGGCTGAACACCATCTTTCGGTCTTCCTCCGCGAGTCCGATACCAGTGTCTTCCACATAGAGTTCCACCTTGCCGGTCTGCTTGTCCTTCTCCCATCCGAGAGTCACTGAGCCTTGCGGAGTGAACTTGCCCGCATTGGTGAGGAAGTTGCCGATGACCTGTCGGAGTCGGCTTTCATCGACCTCTATCAGTGCGTCTTCATCCGGCTGCACGAAGTTGAACACCAAGTGCTTCGGCATCTGCACCTCAAAGGTATGGAATACTCGTTGCATGATGTCCTTCACCGACCATGGCTTGATGACGAAGTCCATCTGCCCCGACTCTATTCTCGACACGTCGAGGATGTCGTTGATGAGTTTCAGGAGCAGGTCGTTGTTGGTGTGTATGGTGTCGATGAACAGCTTACGGTCTTCATCGGTGAAGTCATTTCCCGGCATGGCGAGAAGGTCGGAGAATCCCACGATGGCATTGAGCGGAGTGCGTATCTCATGACTCATATTGGCGAGGAACGACTCCTTCAGAGTGGCCTCCTCGGCGCGCTTGCGTGCTTCCTCCATCTCCATCTCCTTCTGCTTGAATCCGTCGATGTCCATCAGCATGCCGTATGACTTGACAAAGGTGCCATGTTCGTCGATGATACCTTTTCCACGTATCTGATACCAATGCCACTCACCATTGCCATAGAAGTCAGCCTGCACCTCATTAACAAACATCTCCCCTTTGTTTACATGATTTAGCCCGTCGATATAGTTGTCATGGGTGTCGGGATGAAGCATCGCCATAAAGTCGCCCTGCGAGATGATTCGCGGCTCATGACCGTAGTGATGCCAGAAGGCGTCGCTGAGGTATATCTTCTGTCCCACCCTCTCCCAAGCGAAGGTGCGGCTGTCCTGTACGGCGATATTGTAAAGTGAGTTCTCGCGTTCTAACTGCTCCATCACCTTGGACTTCTGTTTTCTCTCTTTGAGGAAGAGCCGGGTGAGGATAATGATTGTCAATATCATCACTATCGTGCCCGAATACATCAGCAGGGTATAGAGCAGTGGATACTTGTCCGTCCATGGCATTCTCACCACATGATAACCCTCGGGGAGGTTGTCGGTTGAGAACTTATACTGTTTTGCCACCTGCCAGTCGAGATAGTAGTCCTTGCGGCTGGGCCTTATCTTTATCGACCTGGGCTTTGTGCCCGAGAAGATGTGCGCGGCCATGTCCGCCATATCTCCGACGATGTCGTCAAAGGATGCGAAATAGCCGCCGAGATATGGTGTGCCGGGGTCGCAGAATCCCATCGTGGTGGCAGTGAGCATGGGCCAGTGGTTGGTCGATTTGATGATCTGCACCGGTGTGGGGTCGTATTTCGACTGAATGTAGATGAGGTCCTTGAACATACGTGTCACCCTGCGGAAGTTGTCGCCGTCGTTGGGGTCGATAGGTTCGGTCTTCTTGCTGTTGAGATGGAGATAGCGCAGCGAGAGCACCGTCATGGAATAGCGGTCGCTATGTTCGGTGAGCAGTTCCATCACGCTATAGTCCCAATGGAGATTGTTGATGACATACTGTGCTTCGTTGAGCTGCTCGTCTATGCACTCGCGGGTCTTTCGATCAAGAAAAGCCCTGTTGAGCATGACAAAGGTCATCTTCCTGCCTGTCAGAGTATATGCCGCCTCGATGTTCTTCACGATGTCGATAGGGTCGGTTACTCCCGTAACATTGTCGTGACAGTAGATTTGGTCCCAATTGGGAAACTGCACCCCTCCGAACACCACTGGCAGGCGGTGCATCATCGGTATGTCATTGCTGAGGGTGGAATAGGTGGCCTGGTCGCCATAGAGCAATATCATCTTAAGGGGTTTCTTGTTGTCGGCGCGCTCCACTATCTTTCGTGCCTCCTCTATCTCGCGGTCTGCCTCCCAATGTCCGCAGTTGAGATAGTCGAAGGTGATGTCGGCGTCAATGCCCTTGTCCTTTAGTGCCTTGGTGATGATGCCTTCGCAGTCGGCAAAGCGATAGGCATTCTTCGACTCGGAGAACATCACAAGGATATGGGGCTTGTCATTCTCCTCCTCCCTGTCAGAGCAGAATGTCCCCGGAGCAACCATCTCGGTAATGACAATGCCGCATATCACCACGATGACCAAAGCCACCGCAGCAAACACCCAACCAATATACGACTTCTTCATACCTTTTTTCTTTTTAATTTCAATTTTTAATTCAGAAAGACCGAGAACCTCGTTCCAACTCCTATTTGCGACTTGACATCAATTTCGCCGTCGAGGCGTATGGCCACCGCCTTGCAGATGGAGAGCCCAAGACCAGTGCCCTGCTGGAACTTGTCCTTCTTGTAGAAGCGGCTGAACACCATCTTCGCATCGTCGTCAGCCAGTCCGCACCCAGTGTCCTCGACAAATATCTCCACCTTGTATCTGCCCACCGACCGCTGCCATCCTATGGTGATTGAGCCTTCTCGGGTATATTTCACTGCATTGTCTATAAGATTATTGAAAATGATGTCCAGACGGTTATCATCCACATCGACAGTCTCGTCCTGTTCGTCGTCGGGCATGACAAGGCGGAAGTCGAGGTGGTCGGGCACTGCGCTCTTGTATTTGTTGAAGGCATGCGACAGGAGCGACCTCGCACTGTGGCTCTTGATGACAAACTTCATCTCGCCCGACTCCACGCACGACAGATCGACAATGTCGTTGATGAGCTTCAGCAACAAATCGTTGTTGGTGTTGATGGTGTCGATGAACATGGCTTTCTCTTCCGGCGCATAGTCGGCGTCGGGCTGTGCCAATAGTCCGGCAAAACCGACGATGGCATTGAGCGGAGTGCGTATCTCATGACTCATATTGGCGAGGAAAGACTCCTTGAGCGTGGCCTCCTCGGCAAGCCGTCGGGCCTCTTCGAGTTGGAACTCCTTGAACTTGTAGTCATCGACCTTGAGCAGCATGCCGTATGAGCGCAGATAGTTGCCATTGTCGTCAAACACGCCCTTGCCGCGAATCTGATACCAGTGCCATTCGCCATTGCGATAGAAGTCGGCCTTGACCTCACCGGCGTATGTGTCTCCCTTGTTCACCCTCTCCACTCCGGAGAGATACTCCTTTCGGTAGTCGGGATGTATCATCGCCACAAACTCGTCCACGTCGCACACATGCGGCTCATGTCCGTAGTGATGCCAGAAGGTGTCGCTGAGATAGATGGTCTCGCCATATCTCTCCCATGCAAAGGTGTGGCTGTTTTCCACCGCCATGTTGTAGAGTGTGTTCTCGCGCTCCACCTGTATGAGTGCCTTTCGTTTTTGTTTCTTTTCCTTGTAGAATAGTCTTAGGAGTATGCAGATGACGACTATCGCACTGATGACAGAGCCATAGTTGAGCACCAAGTAGAGCTTGGGGTGAATTTCCTTCCATGACATGTTGATGATCTTGAAGTCATCGGGCAGGTTGTCCTTGGTATAACCGTGCTTCTTGGCCACACGCCAGTCCATCCAATACTCCTTCTGGTGGATTCTCACGGGGATGTCAGATGGTTTTACCCCATTGAATATCTTTGCAGCCACTCCTGCCACGTCATTGGCTATGGTCTCCGCCCCAGCGAAATATCCCGCGATAAATCGGCTCTCCTCTGCTCCGAAGTCAAGCCATGTGGCTGTGAGCATGGGCTTGGTGCTGCTCATGTTGACCATCATCTGCGACTCCGAGTCATACTTCATCTGCACGTATGTCATCTTGGAGAAGCGGCTCATGGCGAGCATCAGGTTTTCATTGCCAAGCGAGTCCTGCTTGGTGTCCATGTGGGTGTTTTGCTGAAGGTTGTAGAGCGAGAAGGGGGTGATGGAGTATATCTCTGGCGGAAGGCTGAAGATTTCGTAGAGTGTGCGTTCCCATCCGATATTATCGACAATGTCCTTTCTGCCGGCTATCTGCTCCTTGATTCTCTTCTTGCACATCTTGTCGAGATAGTGCTGCGACAGAAGGGTATTGACGGCGTGGATGCCGCAAATACGACCGGCAAGGTATATGTTTTCCACTATGTTCGTACTGTCCTTGAATCCGGTGAGATTGGGATTGCGCCTTAGCATGCCTTCGTTGGGGAATGCCACGGCACCGAAGACCACGGGCACTGAACGTATGACGGTGTCATGTGAGACCATCACGGAATATGTCACCTCGTCACCGATGGTCATCACCATATCCGGAAACCCGTTTTTGCTTGACTCATTGAGTATGCGGCGTGCCTCATCGATTTCCTCGTTATGGCTCCATTTCTCGCAGTCGAGATAGAAGTACGAGAGTTGGGCGTTGACACCCTTTTTCTTGAGTGATTTTTCGAGTGACTCCCTGAAGTCTGCATAACAGTGTACACCACTATGCTGTGAAAATATTACCACGATATTCTTCTTGTCTTTGTTCTGGCATGCAAAAACACTGAAAGCCATGGCCATCACGGCCACGGCTATCAAACTTATGAACAGAATTTTTCGAGTCAATCGAATCATTTTTTCTTTTTTTTAGGAGTAAAAGGAAGATAGGGGAAGTTATTTTATCTCCATTTATCTCCTTCTATCTCTGTTAATTAAAAATATACTTCACTCCAATCTGCATTCTCCAACAGTTGTTGGTGTTGCGGAGCACGTCGAATGTGTGGTCAACGAGCTTCGTCACACCCTCGGAGTCCTTATAGTTCGCGAGCTTGTAAATCGGCTGGTTGTTGGCATCCACACGGTTCTTGGCATCCACCACGAGCGGCTTCACGGCTGCTCCGATGGCGCTCTTCTGCAGTCCCCACTTACTGCTGATGAAGTTGCCGAAGTTGAGGATGTCGAAGTTAAACTGCAAGCGGTTCACCTGCTTGCCCACCTTCACCTTCATCTCCTGGGTGAATCTTACGTCGAAGCGGTTATACCAGGGATTGAACGCCCCGAACGCCTGTGTATATTCACCCTTGTGCTTGCTCAGGTATGGGTCCTGATTGATGAAGTTCCAGAATGCTTCTTTCTGATCCTCCACAGTGAAGGTTGTCTTGTTGGCAGTATATTCCATGAAGTTCATCTCGTCTTTCGACTTGGGGATATAGATGAGGTCGTTGGCCATACCGTCGTTGTTGAGGTCACCGTTGTATGTCACGCTGTACGAACCGTTCTTCTGTCCCGAATAGAATACTGCGATGCGTGTTGACATGATGTCATCCATATAGCTCACCTTATATGCCGCCGAGGCGATGATGCGGTGAGGCGTGTATATATATCGGGCGTTCTGTGTCTCCTGAATATTGATACCGTTCACTGTGGGCAGGTTGGTCATGGCATTCTCCACTTGGTTGCTCTGCAGACTGTTCATGGTCTTGGATGCCGTCCATGTGTATGCCGCCATAAGGTCGAGGTTCTTCACAGGAGTCATCTTCACCTGTGCCATCACGTTGGCTGAATAACCCTTGCTTGTGTTTGTCATCTCGTATGCATATCCGTTGTTGCTATGTATGCGCTTCTCCACGTTGCCGGGATAGAAGTAGCGGTTGTCGGGTCCTGCGAACTGGGCTGCCGTGGCCTTGTCCATGTCGATGTTGGCATCGTAGGCGGTGATGGCGTTGATGTCCTTCGAGTATGTTCCTTCGATGGTGAAGAGATTGTCGAATCCCAAGGGAGCCTTCCAGTCGAGTGCGAGGGTGGTCTTCCACACCTGCGGCATCTTGAAGTTCTTATCCACGGTGATGAGGTTGCTCACTGCTCCCGGTTGCGTGGGGAAGAGCTTCTTCTGGTCGTCTGGCAGGTTGGGAACAACCTCCTTGAGCACCTGCTGCGGAGTGCGCACTCCTCCTGCGAGGTATTGCAACAGCGGGTTGGCTGCATTGGTAATCTGCACTGAGGTCTGAAGCATTCCCGAACCTTCCTGCATCTTACTGAAGAAGATGAGCGGGAAGCGGCCTGTGAAGATACCCGTACCTCCACGGAATCTCAGTGAACCGTCCTTGGTCAGGTCGTAGTTGAAGCCCACTCGCGGCGAGAAGAGCATCACGTTGCCGGGCCACTCGCCTGTATTGAGTTTCTTGCCGTTGAAGTCAAGTTCTGCCACCGAGGGGTTCTCATATCTGTGGTTGGTGTACATCGGCATGTCCATACGCACTCCGAGCAAAAGGCGCAGGCGGTCGCTCACCTGCCACTCGTCCTGAACGTATGCCGAGAGTCTATTATATGTCACATCCGAGAGGGCGCGCTCCTTGCCTGTCAACGACCAGCACATGGCGAACGCCACGGGTGCTTTCTTCTGAAGGAAGTCGTCGTAGGAGGCATAGCGGTAGTAGCCCGCACCATATTTCATATAGCAGTTGCTTGCCTTGGTGGATTCAAATCCCGCTCCCACGGTGAAGAAATGGTCGCCAAGGGATATGTTCATATTATCCACCACATTCCAACTCTTCTCGTTGATACCGTTGAGCCATGCGTGAGGGTCATATCCTGCCGACATATAGGCATGGTTCTTGCCGTCGCCGTCGTAGGGCTTCATGATTTCAATACAGGGGAAGGCGGCATCACACTCGCGGTTGTTGGCGTCGTTGAACGTGAACGAGGCTCGCAACTTGTTGGTGATGTTCTTGCCGAATCGGCTGTTCAGCTCTCCTGCAAGCGAATACACGTTATCCACCTTCTTCCAGTTGCTGCCGTCGAACACCATCGAGTAGATGCTCACACGTCCGTCGCCCATACCCATTCCGGGGCTTGAATAGAGGTTGTCCTTCTTGCCGTTGGTCTGGTTATAGCGCAATGTAAACTTATGGTCGTTGGATATGTTCCAGTCGATGCGGGTCATCAGTCGGAAGAACTTGTTGTCGCCGGTGAAGTCGTTGTACGAACCGGGATTCCAACCGTACATTGACTGGAGGTCGGAGGCGAACTGCTCCATGTCCGACTCCGTCACACGGGATATAAGGTTCTTGCCGTCTTCCACTCCGTCCTTGGATGCCTTCCACTGATGGAGCTGGAGAGGGGTGTTCTCCATTTCGGCACTTACGAAGAAGAAGAGCTTGTCCTTTACAATCGGACCGCCGAGGGTCAAGCCATAAATGGTGCGCTTGATGTCGCCGCGTGGAGCGGTCAGTTCCTCGCCATCCACACGGTTACCTCTCAGCGTCTCATCCTTATAGAAATGGTATGCTGACCCGCGGAAGGTGTTTGTTCCCTTCTTCGTCACGGCATTGATGGTGGCACCCATGAAGTTACTGTTTTTCACATCGAAGGCTGAGTTCACCACTTGTATGTCCTCAAGTGCCTCCAGTGCAAAGGGAGTGCCTGCCCCGGGCATATTCTCGCGGTCGAGACCCATGTTGGCGTTGAAATTGGCACCATCCACACTGTAGTTGTTCATACCGCCGTCGCGTCCGCCAAACGAGCCACTACCTATATAATAAGGTGACATGGCAAGGATGTCCTGCAACGAGCGGTCGATGGTGGCCTTGTTGTCGATATCCTCAAAGGAGAAGTTCTCCGACGAACCGGTCTTGCGCAATGTCGCAGCCTGACCTTTCACAATAACCTCCTGCAACTCATTGCCCGAAGTGAGCTTCACGTCGCACGAATATACTTCACCAAGGCTGATGCGCTTGATGTCGATAACGCTCTTCTTGTGGCCTACATAGCTCACTTCCAAGCGATAGGGTCCACCTGGTGTCAGTCCGGTGATACGAAACTGTCCTTTCTGGTTGGAGATGGCGGAATAGCTTACGCCCGATTCCACATCTGTCACTTTAACTACAGCTCCCGGCAGGATGTCTTCGCCGTCGGTCGTTGTACCTGTGATTGTAGATGTGGTGTTTTGTGCAATGGTAAACACCGAGAAAACCATCGATAGATACAGCATCACTGCTGATCGTTTCATTTGTCCAATTCTCATTAATTATAAAATTTTGGTTCCTATTATGCCTCTTTTTCCTCTGAGGCTTTCTCTCTATGATTATTTTTTAGGGGTATTGGCGTTATCTCGCCTTAATTTCGGGCACAAAGATACATATTTTTTTTGAATATACACGTACCCCCCTGATAATTAATTAAATTTAACTAAATATCCATACTCTTTATTAATTTAACGGACTATTTGAATAGTCAGTCGTCCATAATCAACAGTCTGATTAAAGTAATTGCGCGGTAGTTTTGGTTCTGATACTTCTTCATATTTACATTAAATTTGTTGACATTACATTATTTTTTTCTATCATTATTCAAATAAAGCCCTTGTTTATCCAATATTCTATCGATATCTCTATAATCTCGAATAAGCAAAGATAATATCAAGTTTGTGCAAAGATAGGCAAATTATTTCAAATGACAATCAATCCGCATACATAATTAATTAATATTAACTAAATAATGCCATAATATGTATATAAAACATATTTCATATGAAGTAACATTTGGTGCTTTCAGAATTATTTTGTACTTTTGCACTCAAAAATCATATTCCTCAATAATAAATATATGTGCATAAAGGCAAATGAAATTATATCCACACTGCTCTCAATGGGCGACGAGTGGCAGAGGGAGAACCTCATGCGGTTCTTCAAGACCGGCAAGGGACAATACGGCGAGGGCGACAAGTTTATCGGCATAAAAGTGCCCGACACTCGTATTGTCGTCAAGGAGGCACGATTGCGGGTGCCCCTCGACGAGATTGAGATTCTCCTCAAGTCTGAATGGCATGAGGTGAGGCTCTGCGGATTCCTTCTTCTTGTGGAGGAGATGAAGGCGGCATTGCCAAAGGCACGCCAAGTGACAACCGTAAACGCTGAGCGGCGCGAGGAGATTGCCTGCTTCTATCTGCGCCATGCCCGTAGGGCAAACAACTGGGATCTCGTGGATATGTCGTGCCCGAAGATTCTCGGCAAATGGTTGCTCTATCCACAAGCCGACGGCTCGATGCCCGACCGCAAAATCCTATATCGACTTGCCGCAAGCTCCAACCTATGGGAGCAGCGCATTGCCATGGTGACATGCTGGATGCTCATACGTGCCGACCAATACGACGACTGCCTCCGCCTCGCCACCATCCTCCTCCCCCATCCCCACGACCTCATCCACAAGGCAGTGGGTTGGATGCTGCGCGAGGTGGGCAAGCGCGATATGCCCACCCTCGAAGCATACCTCAAGGACCATATCCACGAGATGCACCGCACCACCCTCAGATATGCCATTGAGAAAATGGACGAGAACAAAAGACAATATTATATGAAATGAACAAGATCATAGATAGTTTCAGACAGGCTGTGCCTGCATCATGGAAAAGCACCAAGTGGTTGCTCAAGCTGATGATACCCATATCATTGGCGGTTACTCTCATGCAGCATTTCGGAGTGCTCGCATGGATGGCCACATGGATTAACCCGCTGTTCGTCCATTTCGGTCTTCCGGGAGAATCGGCAGTGGCATTTATATCCGGTGCCACGGCAGGCACTTACGCAGGAATAGCCGTCATGATGTCCATTCCGCTCACCATGAAGCAGGCCTCGATACTTGCCCTCATGATAGCCTTGTGCCACGCCTTGCCCATGGAGTGCGCCGTGAACAGAAAGACGGGATCATCGTTTTGGAGGATGGGAGCAATACGCATCGTGATGGCTCTCATCTGCGCCCTTGTTCTCAATGTCATATTGCCCGATATGCCGGGGAAATACATCTACCTCGGCGCTGAGGCTGACAGCAGTTTCGTGAAAGTGATGACAACTTGGGTGGTATCGCAGATAAAGATGTCGCTGATGGTGATGCTTATCATTTACTCACTGATGGTAGTACAACGTTTGCTCGAAGCCTTTCGCCTGCTCGACCCGTTATCCCACATGCTCTCGCCTCTGATGTCCCTCTTCGGTTTGCCACGACAAGCCTCCTACATGTGGCTCGTAGGCAATGTATTGGGCATCAGCTATGGTTCGGCAGTAATGGTAGAATTGGAGGACAAAGGCCTTGTGACTCGCGAGGAGGCAAACGACGTCAACTATCATCTCATCATGAACCACTCCATGCTCGAGGACACTATAGTCTTCGCCGCCACTGGCATATCCGCCCTCCTGCTTATATCCACCCGCATGACCTTCGCCCTCATATTGGTGTGGGTAAGGAGGATATTTAGCCTCAAAAAGCAAAAAAATACACTTTTTCTTTGTCATTCCAAAAAAAATAAGTAATTTTGGCCCAGTAGATATTTTCCGTGGATGACTTAGCACCATGACTACCTAAAATATCATGGTGCAATGATACATATTTGAAATAAATGTTGTACCTTTGCACCATGGCAAAGAAAACGACATCATCATCCATCTATGAAACCC
>JAXEKN010000018.1:0-4743 GCA_034101015.1 Prevotella sp. | reverse complement strand
ACACTGCCGATGAAGAGAAGAAATGAGCAAGGACGAGGGACTTAGTTTTTGGGAGCATCTTGACGTGTTGAGGGCGATAATCATCCGGATTGTCGTCGTCACCGTGTTGTGCGGCATTGTGGCATTCCTCTTCAAGGACGAACTCTTTGCCGTGGTGCTTGCCCCGCGCAATCCCGACTTCCTCACCTATCGCCTTCTTGCGAGGATAAGCGGATTATTCGGTGGAGGCCTTCCCGACAATCCCGTTATCCAGTTGATAAACACAGGTCTTGCCGAGCAGTTTGTCATCCACATGAAGACAGCCCTATGTGCTGGAGTGCTTTGCTCCTCGCCCTATGTGCTCTATGAACTCTTCCGCTTTATCTCTCCGGCGCTTTATGCCCACGAGAAGCGCTTTGCCATGCCCGTCATTGTCGGGGGATATGTCATGTTCATGTTTGGCGTGTTGCTAAGCTATTATCTCATCTTTCCCCTCACCTTCCGTTTCTTGGGAACCTATCAGGTGAGCGAGGACGTGGTGAATATGATATCCCTTCAGTCGTATATGAGCACGCTCGTCTTGATGAGCCTGTCGATGGGCATAGTGTTCGAGATGCCCGTAGTGTCGTGGCTCATGGCGCGCATGGGTTTGCTTTCCTCCTCATTTATGAGCCGTTATCGCCGTCATGCCATAGTGGTCATCCTCATTGTGGCGGCAATAATCACCCCCACCTCCGATATCTTCACCCTTCTGATGGTTTCCCTCCCCATGTGGCTGCTCTACGAGGTAAGCGTCGGCATTGTAAAATTATATTCATAGCTGTTATTCTTGCGCAAGATAGGTAACGAGTTTCTTTCTAAATAGAGAAAAAAATGTTCAAAAAGTAGTTTTTTTGAAAAATAAATGAAACACATGTCGCCTTTTTCGGATAATTATCTGTATTTTTGCAGCCGATTATCTGATTATTATGAGAAAAGTGTTACTATGGATAATGGCAGTCATCCTTGCGAGTGGCTGCGACTCATTTCAATACCATCCCTATGAGGTGAGGTTTGACGGAGAAAGAAACATCAACCACAACAATATCGTAAAGATTGAGGAGCAATGCCGCAATCTCGACTCCCTGTGCGTGGCATTCATAAGCGACAGCCATCACGACTATACCGACCTCTGCGATATGGTGGGCGACATCAACCGCAGGGACAGCATTGACTTCGTGATACATCTCGGCGACCTCACCGACACTGGTACTATCAAGGAATATGTATGGGCTCGCGATTATCTTGCGCGACTTGTCAAACCCTATGTTGTCCTTATCGGCAATCACGACTTTCTCGGTACTGGTGATGAGATCTACAGTAAGATGTTCGGCAATATGGATTTCTCGTTTATCGCCGCAGGAGTGAAGTTTCTTTGTGTCAATACCAATGCCACCGAATACGACCATATTGCCGACATCCCCGACTTTCAGTTTTTAGAGGATGAGGCAATCGCCGACTCCGCCCTTTTCGACCGCACCGTGGTCTGTATGCACGCCCGTCCATATAGCGACCAGTTTAACAACAACGTTGCAAAACCATTCGAATATTATGTGAAGAATTTGCCGGGAATACTATTCTGCATCAACGGGCATGACCATAACCTACAGTTCGACGACCTCTTCGGCGATGGTCTGATGTATTATGGAGTGACATGCGCAAGCGACCGCAAATATATGATTTTCAATATTAACAAGGAGGGTTACAGATATGAAGTCATTGATTATTAGCATAATTCTCTCGTTTATGTCTCTCTCGGCCAATGCCACGGGGAGAGACTCGCTGTCTATTGCCGACTCATTGTTATATCTCGATGCCTCGCCCACGGAGAACGTCAAGGTGGATAGTGTCGTCATGTCCAAATACGACCGTCGCATGCACCGTCGGCGTGAATATTGGGCGGAACTGATTCCCACGCAGTTTATTATGCAATATGCCGGAAATATGGGTTTTATGTCTATTGGCATAGGTTGGGATTACGGCAAGCACAAGCAATGGGAGACCAACCTTATGTTTGGTTATCTACCCAAGATCAGCAGTCACCGTGGCAAGCTCACCATGACTCTTAAGGAGAATTACCTTCCCTGGAGCATGTACCTCAAGCAAGGATGGATGCTTGAGCCCCTTTCGTGCGGATTATATCTGAATACGGTTTTTGGATCAGAGTTTTGGGACAACCAACCAAGCCGTTATCCCGACAAATACTATGAGCCGTTGAACACGAAAGTGCGCATTCACGTTTTCCTCGGTCAGCGCATCACAAAGATTATTCCCGCCAACAAGCGCAAGTTCCTGAAGAGCATCTCCGCCTTCTACGAGGTGAGTGCGTGCGACCTTTATCTCCGTCTTCTCGTCATGGAGAAAAAGGTGCGCCTGCAGGACATCATGTGCCTGTCAGTGGGAATTAAGATGCAGATACTGTAATTAATGATAATTGGGCTAATTCATAAATTTTTGATAATATCAAAGCGTGGGAAATAATCGTAATTAATGTAAAGGCATGCGGCGGTTTTCATTAATTGCATTATCTTTGCAACCGAATTGCGACATGAAGTCGTACAGATAATCGTTCTTTGAAACTAATGAACCTCTTATTCCGTTAAGAGTAGCCTACCGAAGCGTGCGTAGTTGGCAACGACTGGGTGCGAAGCCTTCGGGACAATATGATGAAGTCTTGAACATCACAAGATGTAGTTGTTAGGCTGACCGACAAGAATAACGTAAAGTAACCATCGTTACCAACCATCGTAACAAAGAATTGGCTCACGGATGTTGAAGAGCCATGCCAAAAGGCAAGTGGACAAGTTAGTTATGTTTTGGTAATGGCTACACGGATGTCGTTCCACCGGTGGAGAGATGGGTTCTAAATCGGGCGAAGTTACTTGTACGGAACACGGTAAGCCTATAGGTCTCCTCATCTCGCAAGAAAAGGTAAGTCTATCGCAAGAGCGACCGAACGGCTTGTAGGTAAATGACGATGGAGAAAGCAAACGCCCCTCTGTAATGGTGGGGATAGGGATTGTAACATTATCCCACACGAAAGTGGGCAGACTTCCATCAGGTAATTCACTACGAAAAGAAGTGTAGAACTAGCGTAAAATGAAGAAACGACAAGAGAGCGAGGCGAAAGCCGAGTGTGCATCTTCAGCCACACCAGACTCATGGCGCACCATTCCCTGGGGGTCATGCGAGCAGAAGGTACGCAAGCTGCAAGTCCGAATAGTAGAGGCTCTAAAGGCAAACCGCATTGGAAAGGTGAAATCTCTCCAACGCATCTTGATTAACTCGTTTTCCGCCAAGGCTTTGGCAGTAAGGCAAGTTACATCAAACAAGGGCGGTAGCACCGCAGGTGTTGACAAGGTGACTTGGCTCACTGAAGTGGAACGCTACAATGCCATCGGTTCTTTGAAAACGAGAGGGTACAAGCCAAAGCCGCTCCGCCGTGTCTTCATCCCGAAGAAAAACGGCAAGCAGCGACCGCTAGGAATACCCACCATCAAGGACAGGGCGATGCAAGCCCTCTTCCTCATGGCTCTCGAACCCGTGTCGGAAACACTTGCAGACGGCAACTCGTATGGCTTTCGCAAATACCGCTCATGTGCGGATGCGATAGACCAAATACACAGATGCTTAAGCAAGAAATACTCCGCCACATGGGTCTTGGAGGGAGACATCAAGGGTTGCTTCGACCACATCAGTCATGAGTGGTTGCAAGGAAATGTCATCATGGACACGAAAATGCTCCGCAAGTGGTTGAAGGCTGGCGTCATAGAGAAGAACGTGTTTCATCTCACGGAGGAAGGAACGCCTCAAGGCGGAATTATCTCCCCGACATTGGCGAACATCACCCTCGATGGAATGGAAGACTTGGTAGCCAAGCACTCCAACAGAAAGGAGAATGGGAAGACCTTCTCCAACAAGGTAAACCTCATCCGTTATGCTGACGACTTCATCGTCACTGGCGAGTCGAAGGAGGTTTTGGAGGAGATAAAGGCTGAGCTGATAGTGTTCCTAAGGGAAAGAGGGTTGGAACTCTCGGAGGAAAAGACACTGATAACACATATAAAAGATGGCTTCGACTTCCTCGGCTTCAACATACGCAAGTATGGGAACGGCAAACTGCTGATAAAGCCAAGCAAGAAGAGCCAAAAGAAGTTTGCGGAGGCAACGCATGAAGTAATCTACCACATGCGAGCGGCAAAGCAGACTGACGTGATAGGAAAGCTCAATCCGAAGATTATGGGCTGGGCAAACTATTTTAGATATGTGTCCTCGAAGGTGGTGTTCTCGAAACTTGACCACATAATCTTCTTGCAATTGAAGAGGTGGGCGACACGCAGGCACCACAACAAGTCATTGAAATGGATAGCGGACAAATATTGGCATCATGACGGAAAGCGTGGGTGGATATTTGGAGTAAAGGGTAAGGATAAGAAAGGACAAGAAACTGTCTTCCGACTTAACCAATTGACTCAAACACAGATACTTCGCCATACGAAGATAAAATCAGAAGCCAATCCGTTCGACCCAAGATATGACGAGTACTTCAAACAACGACATTTATGTCGTACACGCCCACTCAAATGCAGTGCCTAAAGGCACACAGAGCCGATTGTTTAAAACGAGAAATAATTAACTGAATTACACGAGCCGTGTGCGGTGAAAGTCGCATGCACGGTTCTTGAAGGGGAAAGCGGGGGTAACCCCGCAGACCTACTTAGATAT
>JAXEKN010000105.1:0-2106 GCA_034101015.1 Prevotella sp. | reverse complement strand
ACCTTATTAAATTATTTACTTAACGAGAATACATTTTGACTGCTTACCGTTGACACGGATGACATACGAACCCTTGTTCTTGCCACTGAGGTCGAGAAGAGCCTCATCGCCATTGGTAGTCTGATCGAGCACCTTCACTCCTGACATGGTGAACACCTCAGCCCTGAGCTTTTTGGCTCCTGCAAGGAACACCTTCACTCCACGCTCACCGGCCTGCGACACCACAAGACGGTTGTCGTCGGCCTGCACGCCCTGTATTCCGGCAGCCTTTCTGCGAAGCACCTCCTTGAGTCCTTCGTATGCGTCAATCTTTCCGGCTCCCACCTTCACGGGGTCGGCTTCGAGCATGTCCTCATCCATACGCGATGTCTGTCGGATGATGTCGCGGATGTCCTCCATCGAGAGAGTCGGGTCGGCCTCAAGCCACAAGGCGACAATACCCGACACCATCGGACAAGCCATTGACGTACCGGCAGCCCATGCGTATGGATAGTCAACACCGTCAACATTTGCCACGGCGCTGAAGTTGCCAAAAGTGTTTTCATTCACTTCCAGATAATAACGGTTCATTGACGAGATGATATAAGCTCCAGGAGCCACCACATCAGGCAGGTTGCGTCCGTCGATCAATGTACCGTAAGAAGAGAATGGCGACACCTTGCCCAATTTTATTCCTGCATTTTCTTGGGAATACCTGTATCCGTCCAACTGTGCCCATCCCTCGGATGTGTTATACGAACCAACGCTCAATGTGCTCTTGGCGCAAGCCATGTCGCTAACCGAACCATTGCATGAGCCGTCGGTGAAGCCACCGATATCGTAGCTGCTCAATCCATGGAAATATCCAACGGTGAAAGCATCTACACGCTGTCCTGCCTCACCTTCGACAATAAATCCAATCTTATAGTTGTTGTCAATATTCTTTTCGGCGTTATCCACAAGGTCGAACGACACTATGCAGTGCGAGCGACCGAGTGAACTATCCACTTCACAAAAAAGTCCTATTGTTCCGCTGAAATACTGGGCAAGGGTGGCATCGACCACGTCAGAGTCATAGTCCTGATAGTCAGAACTTGAACACCAGTACTTACCCGAACCCAATGTCTCTTCATTAATGTCAAGGGTGTATCTTTTTGAAATCCTACCACGAGATGTATTCCACACAATAGCCTGCAATGACTTGAACGGCTTCAGGTCGTTGCCATATATGTCCACCTGTCCTGAGCGCACGTAGATATCTCCCTGTTCTGTTTTGAAGGTGTCGCCGGTGATAAATGTCTGGAATAAATTATCTTCAGCCGTGAGAGTCTTATTGGCGGCAATCTTCTGGTCGCCCTCATTGCCTGTTGCCATTACAATCTTGGCATTCAGTTCCTCAACCAAAACATCAAAGAACTGGCACACCACTGCTTTTCCGTCGTGCGAACCTTGGTTTGTTCCTAACGAGAGGTTCACCACCATCGGTTTGTTATATGCCTCGGCATAACCCAACAAGTCCTCTACTGCGATGGCAATCAATATGTCGGTATATTCCTCACAGTTGGCAGCCACGATGTCGGCATCGTAAGCCACTCCATAGAAAGGAACAGGAATATCGTCAATAGCCACATAGGGTTCGGTATCTGTCAGAGAGGCTGTCTTGGCTGTTCCCTTATAGCTTCCTGCCATGATTCCCATAGTGTGCGCGGCATGATATGTCGTTGTTGCATCTGTCTGATAACCGCGTATTGCATCGGGAGTATTGTATATGGTTCTTTCCGCAATAGGGTCAGTTGGATTTTTATAATTATAGTTATATCCTACCCTCTCGAAATACTTTACTCTCGGTTCGCCGTTCTCGTCCAAAAAGTTGATATGGTTCAGGTCGAAGCCCTGGTCAACGATTCCGCACACAATTCCCTTACCCGTATAAGCCTGCGACAGACCCATACCTTCGTGAATCTTATCCACGCCAGTGTCGAATCGGGCATACTTCAACTTCTGCTGAACGGGACGTTCAAATTGAATCCTCTTGATGCCCTTGGTAGCAGCTACGCGCTCGGCGTCATCCAATGGCACTGCAATAAAGGCAAAGCCACTGCGACTGCGAATCACGTTCACTCCCTG
>JAXEKN010000095.1:0-20250 GCA_034101015.1 Prevotella sp. | reverse complement strand
AAGGCTGACGTCTTTGCCAATGCCATCCGCCATGACTATCGCAGCGGCAATCCCACGACGAGATGGAAGGATATCATCAAACTGAAATAATAGGCTGATGAGTTAAAATACATCTGACAGCTCCCGTAAGTTCTTTTGTCAACTCCCGTAAGTTCTTTTGCCAGTTAGCAAAAGTTTATCTGTCAACTGGCAACAAACCACAAAAACGGTCATCCTGATATCGCAAAGACGGCCATTCAGATGCCACAAGGACAAGGTATTCAGATGCCACAAGGACAAGGCATTTACAAAGTTACACCTCTGTCAAGAGGAATGCCATGTAGAACGGGAGGGTGAGCATCTGACCGTTCACTCCTACATTGTAGTCGCCGAGCTTTATGGCATGGCTGACATGATAATGGTCGGGATTCTTCATTACTGTCTGCAAGGACTTGGCATTTCCGGTGCGGGCCTTGCACTCCACAGGGCAACATTCGCCACGGTACCTTATGAGGAAGTCAAGCTCAAGGCCTCCTTCCTTTTGGAAATAATATAGCTTTCTTCCCATCTTGCCGAAGATGTCGGCTGCCAGGTTCTCATATACAGCACCTTTATATGCCAACATGTCACCCTGCATGATGCTCCATGCCGTACCATCCTCAAGCATACTCATAAGCAGACCGATATCAGCCATATAGACCTTGAAACAGTCATTTATCATATTGCCCGCAAGCGGCAACTCGGTTATCGATGTGTTATGACAACGGCGTATGATTCCGGCATCCTCAATCCATTGAAGACTGCCGAGATAGTCTCTCGACCTGCCACCCTTTCGGATTGTGGAATATTGGAATTTCTTGTTCTCCTTGGCAAGTTGCGAAGGAATAGAGTCGAAACACTCGCGTATCTTCGCCTTGTCTTCCTGAAGTGCATATTTCAACATGTCAGCCTTGTAATTGTCAATAATGTTCTGCTGAACTATTCTCACCTCATTCATATTGTTTGACTGTACAAAAGTATTGACTGCATCGGGCATACCGCCAACAACAATATAGAGCCGCAACAGTTCCCGCATCCGGTAGTGGATAGCCTCCATCACTGGGGTCACGTCATTAAGGCATTTGCGCAGATAGTCAGTATGCTGTTGCTCGACACCATTTGCCCAAAGCCATTCCTCAAAATCCATAGGATACATTGTCACGATATGCTCAAACCCCACGGGAATCGAAGCACGACGTTCCTCTTCATCCTCTTCTTTGGTCTTATATCCGTTGACTCCAAGCAGTGAGCCTGTGCATATCACGTCGTAGCGTCCGTCAAGGCTGAAGAACTTGAGGGACGAGCGAGCATTGGGGCAGTCCTGTATTTCGTCAAACACTATACACGTGTTGCCTTCAATGAACTTTACGCCCTTTAATCCCATTGACATATTCAGGACAATAGTGTCAACATCAAGTGCTCCAGTGAAGAAAGACTTGTACTCCTTATGTTCATGGAAGTCAAGATAAATGACATGCTCGTAGTGCTTCCTGGCAAATTCCAATACAGAACTTGTCTTGCCACACTGGCGGCAGCCCTTGATGACCAATGGTTTCCGGTTTTTGTTCTGTTTCCAAGAGAGCATTATTCCTTCAATTTTTCTTTTAAACATATTGTGTTATTATTTTACAAATTAGACTAATCGTTACACTTTTCGGGGCGACTTTTATGTCAATCATGACACTTTTCGGGGTGACTTTTTGCTGCAAAGTTACACTTTTCGGGGCGACTTTGCAAATATTCATGTAAATAATTAATGATTTTTAGCAACTCACATCCGGGTACTGACCTTAACTGAAACTGCCGACTACAACGTGATGCATTACATTTATTGTCGTTTACTGCTGTCCGGGCTTTGATGTCATCAAGGAGTATCACAGTATCCAACCGACGAGTTAGGAGGTGCAGTGTCTCACTGCACAACATCAGGAGGTGGCGCAACTTGCGTCACCTTTTTCATATCATCCTTTTTGGGCGGCGGTGGCTCACCGCCGCTCATACGAGCCTCATCACGGAGGCTGATTTCGTTCTGTCCTCCGTAGATGTTCACTACCACATTGTATGGTTTCTTTTCTTCACGGCACCCCAAACGGGACAGGAAACCGATTTTTGATAAAAATGTTGACAAGTTCATATTCCGTTGTATTTCAGTCGCTTTTTATCTTCAAAGTTGCAAAAATTCTGTAATATAAAGGCATTCGAGAGTAGTAAATATGTCGGGAATTAATGATTATTATACAACGAGTATGATAATCGAGTATGAAATAAATCGACATACGAACAAATGCAAACAAACAAGCCCGAATTGCGCTCTATTGACAAATGATAAATAATCGGGCATTTTTATCTTTTTTATGTTTCCACATGATTTCAGAATATGGAAATTTTGTTACCTTTACTCCGAAAAACTGTCACTTGTGACAGAATTTCGGAATCAAACTACAATAACCGCTATCAAAATGACTGACGACGCACCAATGTTCAACGACGAACGACTGACTCCACACAGGGCTGTTCACCCTGGCGAAATACTGCGTGAGGAGCTGCGCGAGCGAGGCATATCCACAGATGACTTTGCCCGCCGCCTCGGCATGTCCTCCCGCAATCACCATAACTTCCTCAGAGGCGACCTGCCGCTCAGCAAAGTGGATGTAGACAAGTATGGGGTGACTGCAAGCCAACCGATGGAGCAGCGAGAGCAGAAGCCAAACTTGTTTGGATTATGCCGAGTCGCGACAGAGGAAGACTATAGTCAATATGGCATACAGTCTGTACCCACACTCATGCTGTTTAGACGCGGCGAAGTGCTGTGGAGGACAAGCGGTGTAGTGCAGAAAGTAGCCATAACTCAGTAAACATATGAAGATACACCAAATCATATTCAGTCCCACAGGAGGGACGCAGCGAGTGAGCGAGATTCTATGCCAAGGCATGGGCAAAAAGAGCGTTGTGACTGACTTGTGCGTCAAGGCTGCTGACATCCAGCTGCCCAATATCCAAGAAGACGACTTGGCAATCATTGCCATGCCAGTCTTTGCAGGACGTGTGCCGGCACTGGCTGTGAATCGTCTGCAGATGGTGAAACCCAACAGCGCAAAATGTGTTGTGGTAGCCGTCTTCGGCAATCGCGCCTACGACGATGCTCTGTTGGAAATGCAGGATGTAACATCGGAGATTGGTTTCCGGGTGATTGCCGCAATTGCTGCCGTAGCCGAGCACAGCATCATCCGGAAATACGGCAAAGGCAGACCCGATGCCAATGATGAGCAGACGGTCCGACAATTCGGTACTGACATCATACGCAAGGCAGGAAGCGATGACTGCACGATGCCGCAGGTGCCAGGAAATCGTCCATACAAAAAAGGTGGTAAAGTTCCACAACCCCAAGGAAGACGCGGATGCAACCGTTGTGGCGTTTGTGCAAAACACTGTCCTGCCGATGCGATTCCACTATCAGCCCCTAAAACGGTTGATACTGCCAAGTGTATATCCTGCATGAAGTGCGTGTCTGTATGCCCAACAGGGGCGAGAAGTATTGGAGTGATTATGAACTTTCTGGCAACACAAGGTCTAAAAAAAGTCTGTGCTACAAGGAAAGAGAACGAGTTGTACATATAATGACTGGAAGAATATGCATCAATACTCTACATATTATCTCCTTGCCATTAACGCCCTGTCATTCATCCTCTTTGGATTGGACAAATACAAAGCCAAGAAAGGGAAATGGCGCATATCAGAGACTACATTGCTGACCATGGCTGCTATTGGCGGCAGTATAGGAGCATGGGCAGGTATGCGACTTTGGCATCACAAGACGATGCACAAGAAGTTCAAGTATGGCATACCCGCAATAATCATCATGCAGGTTTGCTTAGTGCTTTATCTGCACTCAATTCTATAACTATGGCAAGACGACGCATAGAAGAAGAGAAAGCGGTGGTAGAGCAGATGATACGGCTGTATTGCCAGAAGAGCGAAGGACATAACGAACTATGCCCAAGTTGTAGGGAACTGTTGGATTATGCCCACAGTCGGCTTGACAGATGCCGTTACGGTGAGGATAAGCCTACCTGCAAGAAATGTCCCACACATTGCTATCGACCGGAGATGAAGGAAAGAATCAGGACGGTCATGCGTTGGGCGGGGCCAAGGATGATAATTTATCACCCACTTGCTTCAATCAGGCATTTGCTACGTGAAATATAATTCACTGAATAATAGAATCAACAAATGGACAACAGACAATTTATAAAAGACTATAAGGAGGCATTTGGCGAGAAGGCAACATTGCCCATCGCCTTTTGGCACAGCGATACGCCTGTGGCTGTTCCTGAGTCAGTAAACGGATGTTTCTTCCCGGCGTTTGAGAAGGTCAGGGAGGGACAACCTGTTAGCTTTGATAGCACAACCATGAAATGTGGCGGTGGTAAGTTCTATTGCGGACTTGCTCCGATGCCGGAATATGTGCCGACCTTTGTTTCAGAGAAGGAACACTACAAGGCTTCTCCCCGGCTGGTAAAAGACTTTGTAGAACGACTGGAGATAGAAGTGGATAAGCACAAGTACTTGAACTTGCAACGTCTCGACCAAGTAGAAGACTACATTGAGTTTTACGGTGTGCTCATATTCGCTACACCTGACATTCTGAGCGGACTGGTGTCATGGGCTTACTATGATAACTCTTCAGACGATGCAGTTTGCACCCCATGGGGCAGCGGTTGCTCAACCACCATACGACAGGTAATCATAGAAGAAGAGAACCTCGGTTCGCGTTGCTTCATCGGACTATTTGACCCATCTGTACGTCCGAGGGTGCGAGCAAATGAGCTGATGTTTGGCATTCCAAAAAACAGACTGGAGAAGATGACAACGTTTATGCGTGACACATGCCTCTTCAACGGAGCAGCATGGCCAAAGGTAAAAGAACGCATTAAGGATGGCAGCACCGAATATTGATTCATCGACAAGAGAAGAGCGTTTGGATTACGTTCTGAATGAATGGAGATGTCTGCATAATTGTGAGATGTGCGGCAAATGCCATGTTCTGAAAGGCAGATGTGAGGAAATGCTCTATGCAGACTCAGATGGCAGCGGAAGAGAGGGTACAATACGGCGACAAAGAAAAGTCGTAGTACACTCTATGAAACGGTTGAAGACTCGCTCATCTGTTTCTGCGGAAGTCATCTCGTCTCTCTCCGACAAACCGAAGGAGCAGCGAGTGCAGAGCCAAACTTGTTTGAGCTATGCCGAGTCGTGAGTGAGGAAGACGAAGTCAATAAGCCAAATCGGGAGCGGAAAATACGCTCTGTGAGCAGACCTTTGCAAAATAATATCCGCAGCGGCAAGGCAGGCGAAAAGAAATCTGTTACATAAAAGAGAAAACGGGTGGGATGGCGTGGGGCGAAGCTGTATATGGGGAAGGACGATAGTTGATATGAGGGAAAAGAGGAAATAGGTTAAAAGTGTACAAATAGCATCAAATTGCTAACAACAGGTTAAATATTTCTAAATAAAGAAACAAACTAACGTAAAAGTTTCCATATATATAAACTTATTCGTATCTTTGCAGCATGAATCGTGAAATAAAATACTACAAGCATTATTTCATAGACTTCTATAACTCGTTAGATCTTGCCACGCAACGTAAAATAGCGTATGTACTGACAGCGAAACAAGAAATCGAAAAAGCAATAAATTTAAAGAATCAGTATTATGCAGACAAACAGTAACCTTCACAGTTTTGATGAAATCATGGATGCCCAATTTGGCAAGCCCGGCACTCAGGAGCGTGAGAATTTCAATCGTGAAGCTGAGGCATATTGCATAGGGCAAATTTTATTGGAGGCACGCAAGCAAGAAAAGATAACCCAGGAGGCACTTGCCAAGCAGATTGGAACAAACAAGTCCTATATCTCTAAGATTGAGAACGGCTTGGTTGATCCGAGTGCTTCACTGTTTCTCCGAATACTCTCTGCTTTAGGTCTTCGTTTTGATATTGTAAAACCCATCGTTCGGTTCTAATGTTCCAATTGACTACTTATTATTAGTCAAGATGATGTTTTACAAATGGTAATTTCCACGCCCCGAGGGGGCAAAAGCGCATAGCCCTGGGCTATGCGCTTTTGCCCCCTCGGGGCGTGTCTGTATGACTTCCTTAACTTCTAAAAATATAATTCTTAGAAGCCGAAGATATCCTCAGTGGTGACATATTTCACTGGACCAAGCTTTTCGAGCGACTTGATGTCAAGCTCATCCTTGTTGCCGAGGATGACGCGCAGACGCGGCTTGCCCACTACGTTCTTGCGCTCAAACCTTACGAGGTCGGCAAGAGTGAGCGAGGGCAGGGTCTCATAGACCTTCTTGTTCATGCTCTCGTTGAGCCCCAACCGCTGCATACTGATGTATGAGGTGAGCACCTGGAATCGTGTAGTGCGCTCGCTCTGTATGCTCTTGATGAGATTCTGCTTTGCGATGTCAAAAGCCGTCTGTGACTGCGGTATGGTGTCGATGATCTCGCGGAATGTGGAGATACAGTCCATCATCTTGTCGTTTTGAGTGGCGATGAAGTCATAGAAGTATTCTGAATCGTCCGTCTTCGAGGGCGATGAATAGCGTGCCTGTGCGCTGTAGGCCAGTCCTCTCGCCTCGCGCAGTTCCTGGAATACGATGGCGTTCATTCCGCCTCCGAAGTATTCGTTGAAGAGTCGGAGTACGGGATATTCCTCTGCGTTCCACTTGCGTCCCTGATTGGCAATCTCCATCATGTAGATGTTCTTTGCGTCGTAGGGCGCGATGATGGTCTCATTGCGGTCAATCACCTGCTTGGTGAATGACTGTCCCTCAGGCACGGGCTTGAGCTTCTTGGGAGTCTTGTGGTTCTTGGCGAGGATGACGAGCAGTTCCTTCTCTGATGAAGGACCGAAGTACATCACCTGGTGCTTATATCCGTTGAGCTGTCGGAGCATGTCGGGCAGAGCCTGTGGCGCCTGCGCCTTGAGTTCGTCGATGCTGAGGGTGAATGTAGTCTCGTTGTGCGGGCCATAGATGCCGTATTCCTGAAGAGCGGAGAAGTTGGTCTGCTGCTTTGACTTGTCGTCCTTGCGCTGCTTTGCCACGAGAGCCACGTAGTTGTCATACGATTCCTTGTCGGCCTTCGCATTCTGCAGGAAGTCCTCGAGCAATGCGAGAGCCTTTGGCATGTTCTCGTTGAGTCCGCCGAGATAGATGAAGAGCATGTCGCCGCTGACATTGATGCTGTAGTCGCATGCCAGCTTATAGAATTCCTGCTTGATGGCAGCCGACGACTTCTTGTCCGTTCCTATATAATATAGGTATTGGGGCACGAGGTCGAGACCCTTGACGTCCTCGCTTCCGAAATCATAGTAGAAGGCGAGGTTGAAGAGTCCGTCCGCAGGGTTGTGCTTGTATATCACGGGCAGTCCCTGCTTTGTCTTCGTGACCTTCATGTCCTTATCGAAATCGACGAATACGGGCTGTATTGGTTCAGCCTCCGACTGGCTGATGTCGGTGAGGAATTGGCTCTGCTTGTCGCGGTTGGCGGGTATGGCCGTAATCTTCGGTTTGTCGATCTTCGGCACTGAGTTGTCCTCGCCCTGGCGCTTAAATACACAGGCGTAGTTGTCGCCGAAGTGACGCTGTATGAAATCGACTATCTGCTGCTTTGTGATGCCGGCGATGCGGTCGATGCGTCCCACCTCCACGTCCCAAGGTCTTCCGCTGACAAACGACTGCACGAACATGTCTGCGCGGCTGTCGTTGTTGAGCAGCGACTGGTAGTATTGCAGTTTGATATTGTTCTTCACCGATGGCAGCAGGTCGTCGTCGAAGTCGCCCCGTTTCATCTTCTCTATTTCGTCGAGAAGGAGTGTCTTCACCTCTTTGAGGCTTTGTCCCTCCAAGGGTCGTCCGTAAAGGATGAATGCCGAGTAGTCGGTCTGGCTGTATGGGAAAGCACCGACGGTCTGGATCTTCATTGGCTGTTCGAGGTCGATTTCCATCACTCCCGCCTTGCCGTTGGCAATCATCTCCGCAAGCACGTTGAGTGTGTCGGTGGTCAGTTCCTTTTCTCCGGGAAATCTCCATGCCATCATCAGTTGTTCGGCCTCCTTACCCATGACGACGGTGTCGCGGTGGGCGGTGATGGGCTTGAGAGCAGGGTATTCCGGGCGCGACAGGTTTTTGTTGGGTTCCCATGAGCCGAAGTAGCTGTCTATCTGGGCAATGACCTTGTCGGGGTCGAAGTCGCCCGACATACATACGGCGATATTGTTGGGCACGTAGTATCTGTGGTAGTAGTTTTCGATATTAACGATCGACGGGTTTTTCAGGTGCTCCTGTGTGCCGAGGGTGGTCTGTGTGCCGTAGGGGTGGGTGGGGTAGAGCAGCTTGTCCAGTGCGGCATATATCTTTCGAATGTCCTTGGCGAGCGATATGTTGTATTCCTCATACACCGTCTCCAACTCGGTATGGAATCCTCTGATCACGGCGTTTTTGAATCTGTCGCTCTGTATCTTGAGCCAGTTTTCCACCTCGTTCGACGGTATGTCCTCAGTATAGCAAGTCACGTCGTTGGACGTATAGGCGTTTGAGCCCTGTGCGCCGATGCTTGCCATGAGTTTGTCGTATTCGTTGGGGATATTGTATTGCGCTGCCAGTTGCGACACGGAGTCAATCCCGTGATACATCTGCTTGCGCATCTCGGGGTCGCTGACCTTGCGGTATTCCTCAAATCTCTGTCGGATGTCGTCGAGAAGCGGTTTCTCCTTGGCGTAGTCGCTTGTGCCGAAATGTGTGGTGCCCTTAAACATCAGGTGCTCGAAATAGTGGGCCAGTCCGGTGGTCTCCGCGGGGTCGTTGCGGCTGCCTGTTCGCACGGCGATATAGGTCTGGATGCGCGGTTTCTCTTTGTTGACTGTGAGATACACCTTCATCCCATTGTCGAGAGTGTAGATTCTCGAGTTCATCAGGTCGCCCTTGACGGTCTGATACGTGTAGTCCTTGGCATGGCCCGTCATGGCTATGAGGGCTGTGCATAGGACAGACAATAATCTTAGCTTTTTCATTTTCATTATCATTACATTGTATATTCTATCAGGGTGCAAAGTTAGTGCAAATAATGGAAAAACCAAAACAAATGGCATAAAAAATGCTTATTATCAAAGAAAAACGTCAGTTTTCTTGGTGGTTTTGGAATATTATTGTAATTTTGCGGCTTGAAATGGACAAACGTCAGTTTATACCTAATTATATAATATAGAGATGAAAATCGGTTTTGACAACGAAAAATACCAGACCATCCAGTCTGAACATATCAAGGAGAGAATATCCCAGTTTGACGGCAAGCTATACCTCGAACTGGGCGGTAAGCTATTTGACGACCACCATGCCAGCCGTGTGCTTCCGGGATTTCAGCCCGACAGCAAGCTGCGTATGTTTCAGAAACTCAGCGACAGCATAGAGATAGTGATAGTCATCAACGCCGCTGACATTGAGAAGAACAAGAAGCGTGCCGACCTTGGCATCACCTACGACGAGGACGTGCTGCGACTGCGCGGTGAGTTTCAGGGTCGCGGCTTTATGGTCGGCTCGGTGGTCATCACCCACTACAACGGCCAGCCCGCCGCCATTGCCTTCCGCCAGCGTCTTGAGCGCGACGGCATAAAGACCTATTGCCATTATCTCATCGAGGGCTATCCACATGATGTCTCGCTTATAGCCTCAGACGAGGGCTTCGGCCAGAACGACTATGTAGAGACCCGCCGCCCTTTGGTCATCGTCACGGCTCCTGGTCCGGGCAGCGGCAAGATGGCCGTTTGTCTCAGCCAGTTGTATAATGAGCACAAGCGCGGGGTGAGGGCCGGCTATGCCAAGTTTGAGACCTTCCCCGTGTGGAACCTTCCCCTGAAACATCCCGTCAACATCGCCTACGAGGCAGCCACCGCCGACCTCAACGACGTGAACATGATTGACCCGTTTCATCTTGAGGCATACAACAAGATAGCGGTCAACTATAATCGTGACATCGAGATTTTCCCCGTGCTCAACGCCCTCTTCGAGGGTATCTATGGCAGCAACCCGTATAAGTCGCCCACCGACATGGGAGTCAACATGGTGGGCTTCTGCATCAGCGACGACGACGTGTGCTGCGAGGCATCCAAGAACGAGATTATCCGCCGCTACTACGACGCCACCAACAAGATGGCGCGCGGGGCATGCAATGAGGCAGAGATCAACAAGATACAGATGCTCTTCAACCAGGCAAAGATCACCACCGACTTCCGCCGCACCACGGTGGCAGCCAAGGAATGCCTGAAGCGCACCGGCCATACGTCGGCAGCCATTGAACTTGACGACGGCACGGTCATCACAGCCCATTCCAGCCTTCTGCTCGGTTGTAGCGCCGCCCTTCTGCTCAATGTCACCAAGCATCTTGCCGGCATCGACCATGAGGCGAAGCTAATACCACAGTCGATGATTGAGCCTATCCAGCATACCAAGGTGAGCTATCTCGGCGGTCATAATCCCCGTCTTCACACCGATGAGGTGCTTGTGGCCTTGTCGGTATTGTCGCAGGTTGACGACCGGTGCAAGCGCGCCCTTGAGCAATTGCCCAAGTTGCGCGGCTGTCAGGTCCACTGCACCGTGATGCTTTCCGAGGTTGACCAGAAGATATTCAAGAAGCTCGGTGTGAACGTCACATGTGAGCCGGTCCTGAAGAAGTGAAATCCTTACTCCCTTAACTCCTTATCAATAGCGTCGCGGCATTGTTCCATCAGCCACTTCGGTGTGCTGGTGGCACCGCAGATGCCTATCGTGTTGACACCGTCGAGCCATTCCCGCTGGATTTCCCCCGGTCCCTCGATGAGATGGCTGTTGGGATTGACGCTCCTGCATTCATTATACAGCACCTTGCCGTTGCTGCTTTTGCGTCCGCATACGAAGAGCACCAGGTCATGACGCGCAGCGAAGGCGGAGATGTTGGGCATGCGGTTGGCCACCTGCCGGCATATTGTGTCGAAGCTCCTGAACGTGGCTTGGGGCGCGATGTGGCTCTGTATGTATTCGATGATGCGGTGAAACTCGTCGAGCGACTTGGTGGTCTGCGAATACAGGTATATGTCGCGCGAGAAGTCAAGCCGCTTCACCTCCTCCACATTGGCGATGACGATGGCGCGGCTCTCGGTCTGCCCCACGAGTCCCATCACCTCGGCATGTCCCGGTTTGCCGAAGATTACTATCTGTGCGTCCGGGCATGTGTCGTATTGCTTCTTAATCCTTCTCTGCAATTGCAGCACCACGGGGCATGTGGCGTCGATAATCTCGATGTTGTTCTGGCGTGCGAGTTCGTATGTCGCGGGCGGTTCGCCGTGCGCCCTCAGCAACACCTTCACGCCTTTCAGCCGTCTCATCTCCTCATGATTGATGGTGACGAGTCCCAACTGTTTGAGCCTTTCGCATTCCATACCGTTGTGTACGATGTCGCCCAGGCAGTAAAGTGTCTTGCCTGACGCCAGTTCCTCCTCGGCTTTCTTGATGGCAGTGGTCACACCAAAGCAGAAGCCGCTGCTGTTGTCTATTTCTATTTGCATTTTTTTTTATTTCAAGGAAGTTAAAGAAGTTAAGGAAGTTAAAGACATTAGTCTTTTCGCTTCAGTCCTTCGAAGTAACGGTCGAGGAGGTCGGCAGCCGCCGTGAAACTCGTTTTCTCGCCGCCCAGTACAGCCGTCTCCGCCTTTTTGAGCATTGCCCGTATGTCAGCGTTCTGATAGAAGTTGGCACGCAGGCTCTCGTTGATGGTCTCATACATCCAGTATTTGCTCTGCTCGTTGCGGCGATACTGGAAGTAGCCGTTGCTCTTCACGAAGTCGATATATTCATAAACCATGTCCCAAATCTCCTTGATGCCTGTGCCGTAGAATCCGCTGTAGCACAACACTTTCGGAGTCCATCCGCTTTCGGGCTGCGGGAAGAAGTGGAGGGCGTTGCGGAATGATGTGGCAGCGAGATGACACTTGTCCACGTTCTCCCCGTCGCACTTGTTGATGCAGATGCCGTCGGATATTTCCATGATGCCGCGCTTGATGCCTTGCAGCTCGTCTCCCGTTCCAGCCAATTGTATGAGCAGGAAGAAGTCCACCATCGAGTGGCATGCCGTCTCGCTCTGTCCCACGCCAACCGTCTCGACGAAGATTTTGTCAAATCCCGCCGCCTCACACAGTATGATGGTCTCGCGCGTCTTTCTCGCCACACCGCCGAGTGAGCCCGCCGACGGGCTGGGGCGGATGAATGACTTTGGATGCTGCGACAGCTTCTCCATACGTGTCTTGTCGCCGAGGATGCTGCCCTTCGACAGCTCGCTCGACGGGTCGATGGCGAGAACGGCCAGTTTGCCGCCGTAGGTGTTGAGCACGTATGTGCCAAACTCGTCTATGGATGTTGATTTTCCTGCTCCCGGCACACCGCTGATGCCCACACGTATGGAGTTGCCGCTATAAGGCAGGCATTTCTCGATTACCTCCTGCGCCTTGGCCTGATGCACAGGGTTGACACTCTCAATGAGCGTCACCGCCTGCGACAGTATGGTGACGTTGCCCTTGATGATTCCCTCCACCATGTCGGCCACCGACAGTTCGCGGCGCTTGAAGCGTGCGCGGTTGAGGTAGGGGTTGACTATTGATGGTTGTTCCACACCGCTGTTGACGGTGAGTCCCTGGTATTCGCTGCTGTTTTCTGGATGTATCATTTTATTTAATTTTTTGCCTTTTACTTCTCTATTCTGATGACCACCTTTGCCTTGTCGGGATCATTGGTGATCATCATCACACGTGGTTTTACCCTTGCCTTTTCCATCAGTTGCTTTTCTGCTGTAATCTTCAGCGTGGTCTTCTGCCCCGGGTCCAGTTCGGTCTTGCCGAGCGTCACTCTCAGGGCGTTTGAGAACATGTGTATCGACTTGATTTTGAGCCTCGACTTGCCGTTGTTCATGATTTCCACCTTTTCCGTCACCTTGTCCTTGGAGCTGAAGTTCATGCTAACCTTTTCCCTTGAGAGTGAGATGGCAGGCGCGTTGAGCCTCTCATTGTCCGTCATCTGTGCGAACGAAGGCAGCAACACCACCGAAGCCATCAGCTCGTTTTCGGTGCTCACCTTGTCGCCGAGCCTGTTGGCGAGGTGGATGGTGGTCTGCGTGATGCCGAGGTCGTGGATCTTGTCAGAATGGAGCGTGACGTTGATCTTGCCCTTTTCGCCCGGTCTGAGCGTCGGTTTTGAATAGTCTGCTGTGAGATACGGCGGCAGGTGCATCAGATTCGGAGTCAGTTCGGTATTTCCATCGTTGACCACGTTGATGGTCTCCACGGGCATGTCTCCCCTGTTGACGTCGTCAAATTCGAGGTCGAGTTTGTCTATTCTCAGGTCGCCTATCTTATAGGGGTAGTTGGCCGAGTGGTCGATGACCTCCTCCACGACGACCCCCTTCATCGAGAGATACACCGGTTTCTTGCTTCCGTTGGAGTATATGCATGCCTCCTTGAAGAAGTGTCCGAGCTGCTTGGCGTCGTATGTCACCTTCACCGTGAACTCGCTTCCCGATGGTATTTCCTCTTTGGGATAGTCGGCGGAGATACATCCGCAGCTCACCTTGACGTCCGAGATGATGAGTCGGCGGTTGCCCTTGTTTTTCATTTTGAACGTGGCGGTGGCGGGTGACTTGTATTCCACCTTTCCGCAGTCCACGGCATTGTTATATACCTGCAGCTTCTGTGCTGAGGCGGGCAGGACAGTCATCGTCAGCAGGCTGCCGCCCAATATCCCCGTGGGGATGGATTTTCTTAATGTGTCTTTTATGTTCATATTTTTATTAAGTATCTTTATTTTGAGTTTCGCATTTGCTCAACTTTCTGAAGTTAAACTTCCCTTTTACTCCGTGATGTCAAGGCTTGCGGCCTTGTCCGTGGCGCGGAATTCCGGGGCGTAGGTACATTGGGCTGTGCACGAGCCGGTACGGTAAGTGCCCTTTCGGTCGATGTAGTATTCCGTCTCGATGACATGGCGTCCCTTGCTCATGCGGTCGAAGTAGAAGTTGGTGGTGTTGTCCTTCGGCGTACAGTAGTAGCCGTGGCGGTATCCGCTCAACTGTTCTACGGGCTGCATGCACGCCGCCCTTCGGTCGATGACCTGTACGAAGTCAAGGTCGCGCTCCGCCGTGACGGTGATTCTTACCGTCACCTTTGCTCCCACCTTCATGCCATCCTTGGGTGTCACCAGCTCACGCTTCACGCTGATGCCGTTGACCTGCGCCTTGATGTCCTGTGTCCTTTGCATCGACTGTGCATATACGGCTCCCCACGATGTGCCCTCTGAAGTCTTGTCGAATGTCACGGCCTTCATCTTCCGGTTGAGGCCGGTGGCCGTCTTGACATATCCCATGCCCGCCGTGGCCTTAGGCATGTCGATGGTCTTGCCGTCGATGGCGATGACCGTCCTCGGCTTTGTTGCGAGCATACTGGCCGACTCCGTGAGCAAGGCATACGTTGCGTTCACACTGTTGACCGGCGTGTCCCATGCCTGGGTGCGCTTCTCCTGCAGCAGCCATCTCTTCATCTGCGCCAAGGTGGTCGTGTCCTTTGGCGTCACCATGCGTATGGCCTCCATGGCAGCCACCTGTGTCGGTATCCGATAGTCCTGCCATGAATATTCTGCGCGTGCGTTTTCGAAGTATCGTCCCATGTTCTCCTTGTATGTGGAGTATTCCTTGAGGCTCTTCACGTATTCCGCTGCGCGCTTGGTGTCGCCATGTCGTGCGAGGATCACTGCCGCCATCGCCTTGTCGTATAATGACTGCGTCTTGATTTCCTTTTTCATCATCGTGATGAGATAGTCAGCGGCAGCCTTCGTCTCGCCCTGAAGCGTCCTGCCTGCGAGCGCGTTGGCATACAGATATTTCATGTGGACGGAAGAGAAGTATGGGCTTTTCTTGTTTTTCATCTCCTTGACCTCCTTGGTGATTTCGCGGTCGAGATAGTTGGCGGCTGCCTTCTCCATGTCCTTTATGGTCTTCATGTCCATGATGTCCTTGGCTTCGGAGTCGTGGCCCGCCATGGTCTCCATTCTCACCAATGTCTCCATGATGCCGGCAGTCATGTAGGTGCTTCCCCTCATGCCCGGCCACCAGCTCCACGCGCCGTTGTCGTTTTGCAGTCGTGCCAGTTTCTCCGTGGCCGACGCGATGCGTGCGTTCATCGTGTTGTCGTCGAAGAAGTCGGCCAATCTGCGCTTGATGTCCTCCTCCTTGTCGGCGTCAGTCATCCATGGAGTCTCGTTGAGCAGCAGGTCCTTGAGTTCAGTGTTGCGTGCGAGATTGCTGAGCATGGTCTCGCCTCCCTGTCTTGCCTCCTCCTTCCATGCGCAGAAGGTCTGTCTTATCTTGGGGTTCGACCCCGCTATGTGTCTGCCCACCACGTTGGCATATACAGCCGTGGCGAGGTCGATGGCGTTGTTGTCCTTGGGTGCGGCTATTGCGGGCAGCGTCTGTACCGCCATCCATGCGGGGTTGTCGGTATATTCCATCGTCATCTTCGCCTTTGTGTCCTTACCGTCCCACAGGTCGGCGAGCTTTATGGTGGTGATGCCGGGAGTCGTCTGTGTGAACGAAGTGGTGGCGGTGACCATCTCCTTGTCGGGCAATACGGGCAGGTAGTGCTGTTCGCCGTCGGCAAAGGCGTGGCCAGCGGCGCATTTTCCCTCCGCCGTCATCTTGCACACGAGCAGGGTGGGGCAGTTGTCCTCGGGGGCGAAGTCAAACACGACCGCGGTGGTCTTGTTGATGTCCACCTCGAAAGGTTTCGAAGCCTTCATGATGACTGTTCCCGTCTCGGGGTCCGACAGTTCGATGTGTGCCGTGCCCGCCGCCTTGGCGTTGCCGGTATTGAATATCTTTGCCGCGATGGTGGTCTTGTCGCCGAGTCTGACAAACCGTGGCATGTTGGGCTGTACCATCACCTCCTTCTGTGCCACTGTCTCGCCTTCAAGCATGCCGTATTGCATCTTCCTTGTGTGGGCGAGTCCCTTAAACCTCCATGATGTGAGGGTCTCCGGCAGGGTGAACTTCACTATGGCGTTGCCTTTCTTGTCGGCTATGATGGCGGGATAGAAGAAGGCCGTCTCCTGGAAGTTTTCCCTGATGACGTCGTCGGTGGCCTGGGCCGAGGCGTCGTCGGCAGCTTTCTCCTCGATGTCCATGGCGACGCTGAAGTCAGCCATACTTTCCACATTGGCTTCCTTGGCCATGGCCATCATCGGTGTGGCGGCCTTGGTGCGTCTTTTTCCTCCCCTGACGTATATGACGTGGTCGAAGACGTTCCTGTCGAAAGGCATGATGGCAAACATCGACTTGTCGAGATATGACAGTTGCAGGTCCTTATAGGCCAGCTTGTTGAGCTTTGCCCATGCCTGTATCCATGTTGTGCCCCTGTTTTCATTGGCTTGCCATGATGTGAAGGGCAGCGGTGCGAGCAGGCTGACGTTCATCCACATGTTGTGCTTTTTGAGCTGGTCGAGCGATGCGTCATACATCGTCGCCATGAGTTGTGCGTCGGCGGGTTTTCCCTTGTCGTCCAAGATGTTGAGTGTCCACTGTTCGCTCTGTCCTGGTCTGAGCCTGTCCCTGAAGGTGGTCCATCTGAGGTTGAGCCTGTTGTCGGGTAGCGGTTTATGTATGGTGTGCGAGTGGCTGTACATCTTTCCGTCCTTGACCCATGCGTAGGTGAGGAGCAGTCCGTTGTCGTATGTATCCTTGTATTCTATCTTGCGGTTGATGATTGCGTTGGAGATGTCTGTGCGTCCGGATTCCACCACTTTGTTGCCTGCAATTATTGAATAGACGATATGACAGTTGTCGCGCGACGAGCCTACCTGTATGGTCACGGGGGTGTGGGCGTCGGCCCATCTGTCGGCAGATGCGAAGAACCAGTCGTCGGTGTTTTCCGCAGGTTTGGTGTCATCGATGTTAAACACGGTGAAGTCCTGTCTGAGCGTGTCGCTGTCGCATAGTGCATACAGATGGTGCTTGCCGGATGCGAGCCGCTGCGGCAGCGTGATGGGCGTCATTGTCCTGCCTTCGAGCCATGAGCCGTTGTCGATGGACATCTTCACGGGGGTGTTGACGTTGATGCCCGCCTGGTTTTTCAGATAGATGGTGATGCTGTTGAGACTGTCACCCATCACCTTGTCGGCGATGCTCGACGAGATGGCGGTGGGCTTGCTGCCGAGAGGTATGCTCATCTCGCCGTGTCGTGTCTCGCCGCTGATGTCCGTGACGTCGGCCTCCACGGTGAAGTTGTAGAAGAGGCGCGAGATGCGTGCTTCGTCGGGCATGACGAGCGGGATGTTCACGTCAAAGCGTCCCTCGCCGTCGGTGATGGTGGTCTCCTCCTTGAGGGCCACAGACCCTCTGGTGCCGCCCTTCCTGACCATCGGCGACCACCACAGCGATGGATGTCTCCACACGCGGTAGCTCACCTTGGCGCCCTGCACCGGCACTCCGGCATACGACAGCGCCTTGGCCTGCACGGCGAGGGTGTCTCCGGCTTGGTATCTCGTGTTGATCTCAGGAAACTCTACTTTGAACGTGGGTCGCTTGTATTCCTCCACGCTCACCCATGCCGACCCGCGTCCCACGGTGATGCGGCATTGTCCTGTGAGTCCCGCCTCGGGCAGGTTGAAGTCCACGTGGCATGTGCCGTAGCAGTCCGTCGTGGTCTCCTGTTCGTCGATGACCTTTCCGTTGGCGTCGTATATCCTTGCCGTGAGTTTTCGTCCCTCGATGGCGTGTGCTTCCGTCCATTTGTCCTTGGCATAGGCGATGGCCGCCACGCTGACCTTCTGTCCCGGCCGGTATATGCTTCTGTCGGTGAATACGTTGACGGTCTCTTCCGTCCTGCCTTCCGAGTCGTTGAAGTTGAATGTTGACCATGCGTTGTTCATCAGGTTGGCGCGGTCATTGGCCGTGTAGGCATAGTAATAGAGCGAAGCCCTCTGCTTCATGGTGTAGGTGGCCTCGCCGTATTCGTCGCAGGTGAGGGTCTCGATGGCGCTTTTCTTGTTGTATGGCTTCACGTCGATTTTCGCTCCCCCAACCGGCTGTCCCGTGGTGGCGTCCACCACCACCATCTTCACCTTGTTGCCCGGCAATGACAGTACCATCACCCTCAGCCCTGACACCCACAGCATCATCCTTCGTGTCTCTGTGGCAGGTATGGTGCTTATCTCCGCGAGATACACACCCACGGGCAGCGGGTCTATCCATATCGAGTCGTTGGTCACGGCATAGTTGGGTATTCCCCCGAAGCTGACCGTCTTGGTCTGCACGGGATAGTCCTCCGTCATCTGTTTCACCGCCTTGAGGTCGTTGTCGTTGTTGGGAGCATATTCCTTTGAGCCGTCGAGCTTGGTCCTGTAAATGCTCATGGTGAGCGAGTTGACATTGGTGACCTTGTCGAGCCTTGCCCACACTCCCTTGTCGGGCATCAGGATGGCGTCGTCGAGCCTGAATGAGAAGTGGGAGCGTGTCAGTGTCCTTTCCGCATTGCGCAGCTTGCCCATTCCCTGCCATTCTCCCCATTTGTCGAGGGCGTAGTGGATGAATGCTATTTTGTCCTCGGTGGTCACATCCTTGCAGTCCTTCATGGCGTTGTATCTTGCTATTGCCACCTCTCCCGCCACGTCGAGGTCTTCATAGATATGCATCACGGAGTCGAGGGCGAAGACGTATGGCGACTTTTTCACCTGATATTTTCCCGGAGTCTGTTCCACCTCTGTCTCCACGTATTTCAGGGCAGCGATGCACGCCGCCCTTCTGTTGCCCGCCTTGTTGTAATATTCATACATGGGCAGATATTGTCTTGTCTCGTTGCATACCACGCTGAGCAAGTCGCCTCCGAATATGTTGGCGTTGTTGCCCTCGATGACGGCCGGTGCAAAGTTGCCCGCCTTGGTCTTTGCGAGGATGTCGATGTCCTTGACAGCCATCTGTCGGTAGGTGGCTGCCTTGTCCTCGGCAATGTCCTGGTATAGTCTTGCCAGTGCGGCGGCATATACGGCCTTTGCTGCCTTGTCCTTTACCATCAGCAGTCGTTGCTCGGTGTGGCTTACGGCTGCCTTCAGCGAGTCGGAGTTGATACGCACGAGGGCTGTCGCCGCCTGCATCTCCGCCTTGAGCAGTTGTCCGTAGGCTTTGTCTTTTTCTGCCTTGTCGGCAATCTGCCTGAGCAGTTCGTATTCGCTTTTGGGCAGGTCTTTGTCCTGTGCCGTCTTCACTTGTTTCCACAATGTGGAATAGTTTTGTGCCTCGGCTATGGCTGGCATCATAATCAGAATACCTGCCACGAGTATATTCATAATCTTTTTCATGTCAACTTCAATTTTCTTGCAAATTTACACATATTATTTCAAACCACCTTATTAATTTAGAAATTTTATGTTTTTCCTATGATTTTTTTATTTAGTGCAGAGTGTGGTTTCCCTCCCCCTCTCTTTCCCGGCTCTTTCAATGCTGGAGCCACCGTTCCCAGCTCTTTCAATGCTGGAGCCACCGTTCCTGGCTCTTTCAATGCTGGAGCCACCGTTCCCCGCAGTTTTGCTGCGGGGCCTTGAGATGTCTCCGCCTTGGCTGTCATCCCCAAGCGTGAAACCGCCAAGGCATGTAGTCCCACAGATAGGCATTTTGAGCGGGGTCAATACTGAGTTTGAGCTGGCTCACGACGCTCTTTGAGCTGGCTCACGACGCTCTTTGGGCCGGCTCATGAATCTCTTAGAGCCTCCCCGCGACGCTCTTAGAGCCTCCCGGCGACGCTCTTAGAGCCTCACAAATAATCTCGATCTGAAATCACCATCAACTTCTTTAGAGATGATAATCTCTTTCTTAGTCTATGTCTATGTCTTAATATTACGCGCGCGGGATTAGGTAGCATCGGAATGCATTCGGAATGCATTCGGATTGCATTTCGATTGCATTCCGGTTAAAGTTGAGTAGCGAAAAAACAATCTCCCTTATTTCCGAAAGTAGGGTAGTGTTTCGGTCCAGTAGATATTCTCCGTGGATGACTTAGCACCATGACTATCCAAATATCATGGTGCAACGATACATAAAGAAAGGCATATCTCGTACCCCTCTCAGTTCAGAACGGAATCCCTTCATCTTTGAATTTAACGATT
>JAXEKN010000094.1:0-17644 GCA_034101015.1 Prevotella sp. | reverse complement strand
AAGTGAATGCCCCTCGCTTCTCAGCGTGGGGCATTTCAATCAATAGGTATTAGCCTTCTAAGGTAAAAAGATTGTATTCAGGATAACGATGCAAAGGTACGCATTTTTGCACAATTACGCAAACTATTGTGCATGTTATTAAACACAAAAACACGTCGTTTACTTAATTTTATTTAAAATGGCATGATTTTTTAATGATTTGTATCATTAAAACGCCATTATTTGCTAAATTTAGCATAAAAAACGGCGATCACATAACAAAAAAAATGTAATCGCCGTCGGTGTTTTATTTCTTGTTTTTCAGACTTATCTTATCCTGTCGGCAGCACGCACAAGTCGCTCATCAGCCATAATGCCCTTATATGCCAAAAACAGGAACGCTATAGAAAATGCCGGTAAACCACCTCCAAACTCCACCTGAAAGCTGGTGCCTGAAGCTGAATCGCCAAGAACATTGCTATATACAGTATATAATATGTACCATCCTACAAGCAAGAAGATATTAAACATACACATCTTTGCCTGTACTCTTCTGTTGTGATAGAGAAAGATAGTGTAGCAACTTAATGCTGACGACGGCAAGAGGACTGCAAACAATGGCCAGCAGTCAAAACTGCGCTGACCCTCGGCATCCACAAGCCAAAGATTGAACTCCCTCACCGTATGCAGTCCATCGACATCAAATGTTCCTATGGGCATGCACATACACACAACAGAGGCTATTACAGCCAACAAGAGATATATCGTTTGCTTGCGCTGTATCATTGGTGAACATCCTTAGAGGGGTCACGCCAATAAACCTTGTCCTCTACAAACTCCTGTGTAGCGAGGAGAGATGGTTTTGGCAACTTCTCATAGTAACGTGAGATTTCAATCTGCTCACGATTCTCGAACACCTCTTCGAGACTGTCGTTGTAAGAAGCGAACTCAGCCAATTTCTTACTCAGGTCTTCCTTGATCTGGGCTGAAATCTGATTAGCTCTCTTAGATATGATTGCAACACTCTCATAGATATTGCCTGTGTCCTTGGCAAGATCCATAATGTTACGTGTAACGGTATTAACCGGTGCTTTTGATTTTTTGTAATCCATAATATATCTTTAATTATTTATTTCAATATTATAATTTATCTTGTGTTTATTCCAACTCACTTGTGCTGCCAGTGATTTCACGGCATTTCTTTATATACTTCTCGGCGTTCTTGCATTCAGGACTGTCAGGGTATTCATTAAGAAATCCATAGCACTCGTCTTCTGCATCACGATAGCGCTCCAGCTTTTTCTCCTCAACACTCTGGCGTGCCAGCTCATACTTGCTCTTCATGATAAGCACGGCGAAGTCCTCGCGCATCTTGGTGAAGGGGTATGTCTTGAGTGCATTCTCACTGGTGACGATGCATGCCTCATAGTTACTGCCTCCAAAAGTGCAGTTAAGGAAGTAATCACCAAGGGTGTAATAGAGCTTGGCAGAGAGATATTCCTTCATGACAAGCTTGTCGGTCAATTCAAACAGACGCTCTGTGGCCTTCGACTTCAGGTTGGACTCGGGGAAGAAGTCAAGGAAGTCCTGATATGCACTGATGGCATTGACCGTTGACGACTGGTCGAGACGGGGTTCAGGGGTGCTCTGATAAAGGGACTGACCGATATAGAAAGATGCCTGCTCGGCATAGACACCCTTTGGATAGGTCTGATAATACTTTTTGAATGTGGCCGATGCACTCTCGTAGTCGCGGTCGCAATACTCTGCCATAGCCAACATGTACAGACATTCCTGTGCATTGTCCGTGCCTTTCTGAATGGTGACCAATTCCTGGAGTAATGTTATGGCCTGATTGAACTTGCCACGTGCGAAACATTCCTTGGCATACTCGTACTTATAGTCATTGTCAACCGTCTTATATACACGGTTGAACTCAGATGCGCAACTGCTCAGCAGTGTGACCAAAATGGTCAATGATATGATGTGTATCTTCATTTTGTCTTATTTTGGAGTGCAAAGTTAGTCATTTTTCCGTAGAATACAAAGTATTTAAAACCTTTTTTGCAAAAAAATCGACATTTATAACGTTTATTACGTTGAAATTGAGTAATTTTGCACCCAATGAGCAAATTTACACTGACATCAAAGTACAAACCGACGGGTGACCAACCCGAGGCAATACGACAATTAACCGACGGACTTGAGCGTGGCGACAAGGCTCAGGTACTGCTCGGAGTGACCGGTTCGGGCAAGACTTTCACGGTGGCAAACGTCATTGCCAACGTGAACAGGCCTACCCTTGTGCTAAGCCACAACAAGACACTTGCGGCACAGTTATACGAGGAGATGAAAGGATTCTTCCCGGAGAATGCCGTGGAATATTATGTGAGCTACTACGACTATTACCAGCCGGAGGCTTACATGCCCTCAACCGACACATATATCGAAAAAGACCTGGCGATAAACGACGAGATAGACAGGCTAAGGCTAAGGGCGGTATCGTCGCTGCTGTCAGGGAGAAGGGACGTCATCGTAGTGTCGTCGGTGAGTTGCATATACGGTATGGGCAGTCCTATATCCCTACAGGAAAACGTCATCGTCATCAAGGTGGGACAAAAGCTCGACAGAAACATGTTCCTCAGAAAACTCGTGGGGGCGTTGTATGTAAGGAACGACATCGAACTGCAACGTGGCAACTTCCGTGTCAAGGGTGACACTATTGACATCTATCCAGCTTACAGCGAGTATATCGTCAGAGTGACATTCTGGGATGACGAAATAGACGGCATTGAGGAGATGGACGCAATGACGATGCAACGCTTGGCGCGATTTGACGAATACCAGCTCTACCCCGCCAACCTTTTCACCACCACGGAGGAACAAACCAACATCGCCATACGACAGATACAGGACGACCTGGTGAAACAGATAGACTTCTTCCGGGAAACGGGAGACACCATCAAGGCCGACAGAATCAAGGAGCGCGTGGAATATGACATGGAGATGATAAAGGAACTGGGTCACTGTTCGGGAATAGAAAACTACTCACGATACTTCGACGGACGAAAGGCGGGAGAAAGGCCTTACTGCCTGCTGGACTTCTTCCCAAAGGACTATCTGATGGTTATCGACGAGAGCCATGTCAGCGTGCCGCAAATAGGTGCAATGTATGGTGGCGACAGGGCAAGAAAGCGCAATCTCGTGGAGTATGCCTTCCGTCTGCCAGCAGCATTCGACAACCGTCCACTCACATTCGACGAGTTTCAGGAGATGACCAACCAGGTCATTTATGTCTCGGCCACCCCTGCCGACTTTGAGATTGAGCAGTCGGAAGGCGTTATCGTTGAACAAGTGATACGTCCCACGGGACTTCTCGACCCGCTTATTGAGGTGAGAAAAAGCGAGAACCAGATTGACGACCTCATGGAGGAAATCATCACAAGGACAGAACGCGACGAAAGGGTGCTTGTCACCACGCTGACAAAAAGGATGGCAGAAGAACTGACTGAATATCTGCTTAACAATAATATCAAGACGGCTTATATACACAGCGACGTGGCAACATTGGACAGAGTGAAGATACTTGAAGACCTGAGAGCCGGGACATACGATGTACTTGTGGGCGTCAACCTGTTGCGCGAAGGCCTCGACCTGCCGGAAGTGTCGTTGGTGGCCATATTGGATGCCGACAAGGAAGGATTTCTGCGCTCACACCGCAGCCTGACCCAAACGGCTGGCCGTGCGGCACGTAATGTCAACGGCATGGTCATCATGTATGCAGACAATATCACCCAGAGCATGCAGATGACTATCGACGAGACCAACCGAAGAAGGATGAAACAGATGAGATACAACGAGATGAACGGCATCACACCTATGCAAATCAAGAAGGAAATAAAGACATCTGTCGCACAAGAGGCCAAGGGATACAGCAACGCAGCCTCCAAGGGATACAGCAGTGCGGCTGCCACGGCATACTCCGGACCTTCGGAGTCGGCGTTTGCCGCTGACCCTATTATCAAGACGATGACTCCCCGACAACTGGAGAAGGCCATTGCGGAGACTACACGTCTGATGAAGGAAGCCGCCAAAAACCTCGACTTCCTTCAGGCTGCACAGTATCGCGACGAAATAATACGCCTGAAGTCACTACAAGAGCAGGATAAGGACAAGTAGAAAGCACTTTGGAAAGCAAAGAAAGGCTGTCGAAGAAAATCAAGAAAGGCTGTCGAAGAAAATCGACAGCCTTTCTTGTGTGACTCCGGCGGGATTCAAACCCACAACCTTCTGATCCGTAGTCAGATGCTCTATTCAGTTGAGCTACGGAGCCGTAAAACAAATACTAACCCCGAAATACGGTATAATGTGATTCCGGCGGGATTCAAACCCACAACCTTCTGATCCGTAGTCAGATGCTCTATTCAGTTGAGCTACGGAACCTCATTTCCGATTTGCGGGTGCAAAGGTACGCACTTTTTTTGAAACTACCAAATTTTTGCGCAACTTTTTTTGTGTTTTTATGAAAAAAGCTTGTTTTTCGCCTTTGAAAAGCAAAAAACAAGCCCTTTTATCCTTAATTCAACTCGTCAACTTTATATTTTCAGTTCCTTGAGTATCTCACTCATCTTCTGCAGTGTGCTGATGCGAGTTGGCACAAGAGGCAGTCGGAGCACATTCTCAATGAATCCCATCTCATGGAGCATAGCCTTCACACCGGCAGGATTACCATCGACAAAGAGCAGGCTGAATAATTCAGTGAAGCGGTGGTGTATCTTACGGGCTGCCTCGTACTCCCCACGAAACTCCAATCGGATCATCCGGGAGAACTCCTTAGGCAAAGCATTTCCAATCACACTGATCACCCCCTCTGCACCACATGATATCATCGGGAATGTCAAGGCATCATCACCACTGATGACGGCAAACTCCTTCGGCTTGTTCTTTATGATCTCATCCACCTGTTCCAGGCTGCCGCTTGCTTCCTTGATTGCCACGATATTATCACAGTCACGAGCCAGGCGCACCGTCGTCTCAGCCTTGAGGTTGATACCCGTGCGTCCGGGTACATTATATAATACCACTGGCAGAGGAGTGGCAGCTGCAATAGCCTTGAAATGCTGGTAGAGTCCTTCCTGTGACGGTTTGTTGTAATAAGGGCATACACTAAGCACTCCATCAATACCCTTAAAGTCGCCGGTCTTCAACTCCTCTATCACGGCGGCAGTGTTATTGCCGCCACATCCCATGAGGATTGGCACACGACCATTTACAGTGGATACCACCAAGTCCTTGATCTTCTGCTTTTCATCTTTGGTCAGACAAGGAGTCTCACCTGTTGTGGCAAGGATGCAGAAAAAATCCGCACCATTGTCCAACTGGTATTCCACAAGGCGCAGCAATGACTTATAGTCAACACTGCCATCCTCACAGAATGGTGTGATAAGAGCGATGCCTAATCCTTTGAATATATTGCGAACCATAACTGTCTGATTAATGATTACATATATATTGTGGGATTACGCCTCAGGGTGAACCTCAGTGGCCTTAAGCATCTCAGCCACCTCGTCATTAATCTTCTTCGCAAAGTCAGCAATACTCATCACTCCTCTTTCCTCTGAGCCTTGCTTGCGCACGCTGACAGTGCCGTCGGCCTGTTCCTTCTCGCCCACGATAACCATATAAGGTATGCGCTTCATCTCATTGTCGCGCACCTTGCGTCCGATTTTCTCGTTGCGGTTATCTACTGTGGCACGCACACCTGCCTTGTCAAGCTGCTTTGCCACCTCCTTGGCATAGTCGTTGAACTTCTCCGATATAGGCAGTATTGCCACCTGGTCGGGTGTGAGCCACAATGGGAAATGACCTGCAGTATGCTCGATAAGCACGGCGCAGAATCTCTCCATTGAGCCGAATGGAGCACGGTGAATCATCACAGGCACCTTCTTGGTGTTGTCCTCGTCGGTATATTCGAGCTTGAAGCGCTCAGGCAGATTGTAGTCCACCTGAATGGTGCCCAACTGCCAGCGTCTGCCAAGTGCGTCCTTGACCATGAAGTCAAGTTTCGGGCCATAGAATGCAGCCTCTCCATACTCTACGCGAGCCTTGAGTCCTTTTTCGCGGCAAGCCTCGATGATGGCTGATTCACCCTTCTCCCATACCTCGTCAGAACCAATGTACTTCTCGGTGTCGTTAGGGTCGCGGAGCGAAATCTGTGCCTCGAAGTTGTCGAAGTGGAATATGGAGAATACGGTGCTGATGATGTCCATCACACGGAGGAACTCACCCTTCACCTGATCAGGACGGCAGAAGATGTGTGCATCATCCTGAGTGAACGAGCGCACACGTGTCAGTCCATGAAGCTCACCACTCTGCTCATAGCGATAAACAGTACCAAACTCGGCGATTCGCAATGGCAGGTCGCGGTAAGAGCGCGGTTTCCATGCAAACACCTCACAGTGGTGTGGGCAGTTCATAGGCTTGAGCATATACTCCTCGTTTTCCTCCGGAGTATGTATTGGCTGGAACGAGTCCTTGCCATAATGTGCATAGTGACCTGAGGTGACATAGAGGTTCTTGCTGCCGATATGCGGGGTTATCACCTCTTGATATCCATAGCGTTTCTGTATCTTGCGTAGCATGTCCTGCATGCGCAGACGTAGCTCTGTGCCTTTGGGAAGCCAGATGGGCAGACCCTTGCCCACTCTCTCCGAAAACATGAACAGTTCCATCTCCTTGCCAATCTTGCGGTGGTCGCGCTTCTTGGCCTCTTCCAGCATGACGAGATATTCGTCGAGCATCTTTTTCTTGGGGAATGAGATACCGTATAGGCGCTGCATCTGCTCGCGTGTGGCGTCGCCGCGCCAGAAGGCGCCGGCCACATTGGTCAGCTTGACAGCCTTAATAAGTCCTGTGTTGAGAAGGTGCGGGCCTTTGCAGAGGTCAGTGAACGCACCTTGTGTGTAAGTTGTGATGGTGCCGTCCTCCAGGTCTTGGTCGATATGCTCACACTTATAGGTCTGTCCGGCCTCACCGAATTCCCTTAGCGCGTCGGCCTTTGCAACCTCCTTGCGAACCACGGGTTCTTTCTTTCCTGCCAGTTCCTTCATCTTGGCCTCTATGGCCGGGAAGTCCGACTCCTTGATCATCTGTCCGTCCTTGAGGAGGACATCATAGAAGAAGCCGTTTTCCACTGCCGGACCAAATCCGAACTGGATGCCGGGATATAGTTCCTGCAGAGCCTCGGCGAGCAGGTGTGCGGATGTATGCCAAAAGGCATGCTTGCCCTGTTCGTCGTCCCATTTGAAGAGTTGTACCTTGGAGTCCTCATTAATGGGTCGGTTCAATTCCACTGTTTCACCATTCACAGCGCAGGCGATAACGTCGCGTGCCAAAGCCGGTGATATGCTTTCGGCGATTTGTAGTCCATTGACGCCCTGCTCATATTCTCTGACAGAGCCGTCTGGGAAAGTGATTTTTATCATATCTTTTTTCGTTGTATTTCTATTTTGGGCGCAAAATTAGCTAAATTATTCGTAATTAGAGAATAAATTCTTAAAAAAATTACTAATTTACTGTCATTTTGTGCTACTTACTATGTTTTTTGATTACACTGTACGCTTTATATAGGCCTCCCTCGCCTGCTTTGCCCAAATCGAGTATGGCCTCTTTTGTCTTGTTTTCTTTCAGTCTGACGATGCCGCGGTTGTAGTATGCCTCCACAAGATGCGGGTCGATAGCGATGGCTGACGTATAGTCGTCCTCTGCCTTGCTGAGTTCACCTTGCGAGGCGAGCACGTTGCCACGGTTGTAGAGCAGGTATGCGTTGTGTGGTGCCATGGAGATGGCCTTGGTGAGGTCGTCGATGACCTTGTTGGCTATCATCCTCTCCTGCTTTTGGTCATTTTCTTTCATGTTCCATGCCGCCCGCTGCCAAATGGCAAGCACCGAGGCCGAGTCTATCTGCTCTATAAATGCCGTCACCTCCGGTTCGTCGATAATGACATGGCGACAGACGATGAAGAGTTGCTGCTTGCCCGCCAGTCGATGGTTGAAGGCATCCACATCCTTGTCATAAGGCAGATACGACTCCACATCCGAACGCATGTTCTCGAATGAGAGGTCGTACATTGGCATTAGTGCCATGTCGGCCTGCCTGTTTTGCACCCTTCCACGATAGTCGTTTTTGTATTCCTGCTGCATCTCGTGTTCATCGGCAGTGACGAGCTGATTGTACTTGCTGGGGTCTATCTCACTGCGTTTTCTGAGTTTGTCCCTGTTGACACGTGGCTGTGTGCCATATAGCGACTTGTACAGCTGGGCCTTCATCACCCTGAACTCGTCCTTTTCCGCCTCGCGCGTCATGCCTAAGCGTCGGTAGCACTTTGCCCTGTTCTCCAGTCCAAACCAGAAGTTGGGAAAGTCCTTTATGACCTTTGAATAGTCCCTGATGGCTCCCCGGAGGTCTCCTGTCTTGTCCAAGAGCAGTGCACGGTTGAAGAGGGCCATGAGATTGTCGGGTTCCAGGTTGAGGACAAAGTCAAAGTCGGTGATGGCGCGGTTGTCATCGCCCACCTGCGCCCTGAGCAGTCCGCGGTTGTAATGGCCGAGGAAGTTGTTGGGGTCGAAGTCGAGGGCTGTGTCATAGTCGGACATTGTGCCACGGAGGTTGTTCTGGTTGAACCTGCATAGCGCCCGGTTGATATAATAATCCGCCCGTTTGGGCTGCAGGTGGATGGCTTTGTCGAGATAACCCTCAGCGTCCTTCCATTGCTTGCGGGATATACTGATCACGGAGAGTGCCTGCCAAGTGCCACCATTGTACGGGTCGATTTCCACGCTCTTGTCGAGAGCCTTCACCGCTTCCGCCGTGTCCTTCTTGTTGAGGAAGATCTCCGCCTTCATGTTATATACCGGTGCAAAGCGACTCCAACGTGTGAGCATGGTGTCGATATCGGCAAGCGCATGGCCATAGTCCTTCATCTCCATCCGGCAGATGGTCCGGTTTTGCCAGTATCCCTGATTGTCGGGGTTGTACTTCAGCGCTTGGGTGTAGTCGTCTATGGCCTCCTCGTACTTTTTTTGCTGTATGCGGGTCAGGCCCCTCAGCTCATAGAGATTCGTGACATAGGGATTGATGTCGATGGCCTTGGAGCAGTCGGCCTCGGCTCCTACATAGTCCTCAAGATAATATTTTGCCACACCCCTGTAGAACCATGGTTCATAGAGGTATGGCTTGGCTGTGATGGCTTGTGAGAAATACTGCATTGAGAGCACATAGTCTTCATAATAAAGTGCGCTTCGGCCGATAGTCACCAGTCGGTCGATATTGTATTGTGCCCTTGCGACGGAAGTATGCAAGAGCAGTGCCACACCTATTATTATATTATATACTATGTTTTTCATGAAGCCAATATATCGTCCAGTTGCCCATCCATTGTCAGCATATTATCTCCTGGGCAGGAGCTTTGTCTTATAGCCGCATCTAAAACGTCCCTGAAGCAGGGCCTTGAGTTTGTTCTTGATAAGCTGCTTGCGCAGTGGGCTGATACGGTCAACGAACATTTTTCCGTCGAGATGGTCAAACTCGTGCTGCATGACCCTTGCGAGATAACCCTCGATCCATTCATCATGGGGCTGCATGTCGGCGTCGAGCCATGTCACCCTGATGCGCGTCGGCCTTGTCACCTTCTCGTGTATAGCGGGAAGACTGAGGCATCCCTCCTCGGAGACGTCAGTGTTGGTATCGTCAAATTCCTCGATGTGTGCATTGATATACACCTGTCGAAAGCCCTTGTATTCGGGCATGTCCTCTGAGATCACGTCGAGGTCGATGACCACAAGCCTTATGGCCTTGCCTATCTGAGGTGCGGCAAGCCCGATGCCCTCAGACTCTGCCAGTGTCTCCCACATGTCATTAATCAACTGTTTCAGTCCGGGATAGTCGGGAGTGATGTCCTCCGCCACCTTCCTGAGCACCGGCTGTCCGTAAGTATAAATCGGTAAAATCATAATCTGTACTTATTCTGTAATTATTTTCTTATTGAACTAAGGTAGTCCTGCAGGATTATCGTGGCACTGATTTCGTCCACGAGAGCCTTGTCTTGACGTGCCTTCTTTCTCAGTCCCCCGTCAATCATTGCCCTGTGGGCAAGTACCGAGGTGAAGCGCTCGTCATAAAACTCCACCGGAATGTCTGGATGCAGACGCTTGAACTGCCCCACCCACGACTTAACCCTCTGGAGGTTCTCGCTCGGCTGTCCGTTGGGTTGGCGCGGTTCACCCACCACAACCTTCTCCACCTCTTCCTTGGTGAAATAGCCGTCGAGAAAAGCCATCAGTTCGGACGTGTTGACTGTGGCCAACCCTCCAGGGATAATCTGAAGAGGGTCGGTCACAGCTATGCCACAGCGTTTCTTGCCGTAGTCTATCGACAATATCCTTGCCACCTGAAAAAAGTCTGTTATTTACCGTTGAAGAGCAGCCAGGCGTCCTTGTATGTGGCACGCAGCTCACTTCGGCTCTGCACGGCGGCAGCCTTGTCTTCAAATGTAGTGGCCACCACGCGGTACATGTTGCGGTCAGTGTTCTTGACTATCTGCGCATCATATCCGGCATCCTTCAGTCGCTGCTGCAATCCCTCGGCATTGCCCTTCAAGGAGAATGAGCCTACCACCACGCTGAAATTCTTCAGCCCGGAACCGCTCACCAATGCCACAGACTCTTGGCGCACCTGCACATTGTCGGTATTGTCCACCACGCGCACCTCCTCGATGGTTTTCTCCTCTACGGGAGCCACCACGTTGGCGTCGGTGTTGGTTTCTGCGGCAGTGGTCTCCTGGGCCTTTGCCTTCTCGTATGCCTTTTTGTATGCACTCTCACTTGACTTACAGCTTGTAAATGCCATTGCAGCGCAGAGTCCTGCGCAAAGAATCATGTACTTCTTCATAATCAATTATTACCTTATTATATTATATATTAGTTCCAAATTTTCTGCGAAATTACAAATTATTGGCGAGAAAACGGAATAATTGCAGCATAAAGTTTGTTAAATCGGGAAAATATTGCGGATTTAACAAAAAATCACTATGAAAACGCTTGTTTTTCGGAAATAAATGCGTAATTTTGCCATCACATAAAGAACATTGTTGAACCATTTAAACATTTTGGATTATGAAGAATTTAGGTTATATCGGAGCATTTCTCGGCGGTGCAGTGGCTGGAGCGGTCATCGGTCTTCTCGCAGCCCCCGAAAGCGGCAAGGACACACGTACCAAGATTGCCGACACTGTAAACGACTTTCTCAAGAAGCACAATGTAAAGTTGTCGCGCCAGGAGGTGGAAGACCTCGTGGACGACATTCAGGAAGTGGCGCCAACAGCCGAGTAATCATCCCTCCCCACTCTATCTAACACACGATTGACATGCTATCAAGTGACAAGAACGTTGAGTCAATAGCGGCATTGGTGGAGGCTCTAAAGGACTACGTCATGCTTCAGAAGGACTATCTGAAGTATGACGTGGTGGAGAAGATGGTGAGACTGAGCGCGGCACTGCTCCTCGCCATAATCATCTTCGCCCTTGTGCTAGCAGTGGTCACCTACCTGTCCTTTGCTGTGGTCTATTGGCTTGCTGAGTCCATTGGCACCGCTGGAGGGTTCGCCGCAGTGGGCGGGGGCTACTTCATTGCCCTCCTTCTACTCTATCGCAACCGCAAGGGATGGATAGAGAAGCCTCTCGTCAGGACTCTCGCCAGCATCCTCCTCGAAAAATAATTCCACATACCTTCCCTTCTTGAAATGACTACAATAGAAGAAATACAAGCCCACAAGCAGCAACTGCATTTGCAGATACAGGCCAAGAACGAGGAAATTGCCTCGCTATGGACTTCGCTTTGGCAACCGCAAAAGGCCAACTCCAAAGGTGAGATGGTCACTCATATCATTGCCAACGGCATCACCGCCGTGGATGCTTTCCTCACAGCACGCAAACTCATTTCGCGCTATGGCCATCTTTTTGGCATAGGCAGAAAAAAACGATTTTTTCATTCGCATTAACTCGAACGGCCGTTCGAGTTAATGCGAACAAATTTCACGCAAGCAGAGGGAAACTCTTTCTCTGGTATATGGAAATTGTCATCAAGAAGAGAGCATAGACGGTGAAATAGGCTATGCACTGTAATGCAAGGGCTATGCACTCTGTGGAGATGTCGCTGAGGGAGCAACAGCACCAACGCCATCGATATGCACGCAAGAAGATAGAGAATAAGGAAAAGCAATAACGTGATGTAATCACCTATCTGAGGTAAAGTAAATATCTGTGTCACGCAGGTGTACATATATACACCCATTATGATATAGATTTACTTTTTAACCGTTTCGATAACACAAGTGTGCCGTTTCTTATTCTTGTCGTAGTTGATTCCTACCAAAAGGATGTCGCCTGTGTACTGTTCTATCTTACTCACGTATTGCTTGCGCTTAATTTGGTCAATGGCTGCTTCAACGTCCTTTTTGTATTTGAGTTCGAGAATGATAGCCGGTTTGTCAACGTTCCTGCGTGGAATGAGAACAAGGTCAGCAAAGCCCTTGCCAGTGGCGAGTTCACGGTGTACGATATAGTCGTTCTGTGCATTAATGTATGCTATGGTCAAAACACAGGCAAGCGAGTTCTCGTTGTTGTAGGAGAGTATGCTTGTATTTTCATCATGGGCTTGATCAATGGCCTTGGCTACATAATCAGCATCTCCCCCAAGAGTTGCATCAAGCAAATCACAGGAATCTGTAATTGTTTTGGCTATTCTCCAACTGCTGTCTTCAACAGCATTCTCCATCTCTTGCTTAACCTCAAAGTTCGGGATATAACATCTTCTTGTTTCCGGGTTGTAGGCAAGGTATCCCAAGTGAATGAGAACAGTGAGCACATCGTCCTTGCATTTAATGTCATGCATGTCATTTGAGAATTTTGCAGCCCTAACAGGGCAGGTGCCACCAGCTATCATTGAGATAATATCATCCTTCAAGCCCTCAAAATTCATGTCAATGTATGTGACAACCTTGTCATAGGCACCCGTTGATGCCCAGAAGTTCACACACGTACCTGCGTCGATGGCTTGAATTACGGAATTCGGATTGAATATAGAAGGTTCGTTGCCAATATGATAGCCATCGTACCATTTCGTCATCTCGTCAAAGTCCATATTGTGCTTTTTGCAGAGTTCCCTTACCTCCGGCTTGGTAAATCCGAAGAATCTTGCCGCCTTGCGTGGCAACAACATGGAATACTCCCAAAAATTATTTAGTGCCGACTCTGTGTTGTATTTCTTGATTGGAAGAATGCCGGTCATATAGATACCGGCAAACACTTTTGATGTGTTGCCTCCCTTAAACAAACGTCTGAGCCAGTTGATATATGAGTCCATGGCCTTGCTGCCTGACTCAAATTCCCGGCAGATGGCGTCCCATTCGTCGATGACCATTATGAAGGAATCTCCTGTTGCCTGATTGATACGGATAAGCATTTCCATGAAATCATCATCGAAATCATCGGGGATGATATTTGGATATGCCTCTCTTACATCTGCCTTTAATGCCTCCTGTATCTTGTCAATGATTGAAGGATCATCCTTGTACTTTGTGGTAAAGTCTGTAATGTCCAGCTTGATTACAGGAAACTTGTTAAGATACTTTTCAAAAGAAGGGTCGTGAGCAATCTCCAGATTCTCAAAAAGTGAACGAGAGTCACACGAACGGTCATAATAGGCACAAAGCATATTTGCCGCCATGGATTTGCCAAAGCGACGGGAACGTGTAACGCAACTACGTCGTTGTTCTGTAAACAATGTTCCGTTTACAACCGAGATAAGACCAGACTTGTCAACGTAGGTGGAGTTAAGCACCTGTGAAAAATCGTAATTCCCTTTATTTATATATGTGCCCTTATGATAATCTTGATGAGTTTTACAAGAGATCTTGGCGACCTTTGGTCGCAAAGGTAGTAAAAAAAGTTGTATTAACGCTCGTTTTATTTATTATACGAGAGATTTTTATACAACTTTAGTACATTTATTCATTTTTTCAGTTCTTGCAACTGTATATGAAGGGAGTCTCAACTTTCATCACCACGTTTGGAGTGGCAAATGGTGTGCATAAAAGCATTGTGGACAGCGAGGTGACAATGGACGACTTGTTCGGATAATGAAGAGAACTGGCAATTTGCCTGAATGCCGAAGAATAAAAACTAATAATTCTCGATAGCCTTCATTCGCTCTCTTCGTTTCTTTGCCGACACTTTGCGCTGGAAGATGCTGAGGAAGTCATGGCCTGAGGGCTTGGGCATTGACTTGCCCTGCTCTTTGAGCTTTGCTCCCCAACTGCTGACGGCAGAGGACTTGATTGGCTCCTTGCCATAGACGACCACCTCGTCAAGACGATTGTCGTTGGCAAGGAGGAATATAGTATCACCTACTTCGTTATTGTCAAGCACACGACGCATATATCCACTGGCGATGAAAGTGAGGTGCTTAAAATCGGATGATGTGATGTCAAACTCGCCCTTATAGTTGGTCCTCACAGCCTTGCTCTCATAATGGTCGGCAATGACCCTCACATTCCCAATCGGAATATGAGTGAACATATCCGCCACAACGCAAGTGCGTTGCCCGCGCGACATGTTTACCACCATGCACACTGCATACAAGAACATCATCCGCTTCATTGCGGCTGCAAAGATAATACTTTTTTGAGTTAATCACCTCATAACTTTACATTAATTACGATTATTTCCCAAGCGTTGATGTTATCAAAATTTTATGAAAACACTGCCCGCACATCGATTTGGCAGATGCGGGCAGTGTGTTCATCGTCATGCTTTCCACAGTCCGTGGAGGTTGCAGTACTCACGGGCACTGACGCAGGACTCGTCAGTGCAGAACTCAGCCTCAGGCTTGCAGCCAGGCTTCAGTTCGCGCCTCAGCACTGAGGTCGGAGTCAGCAGTTCTATCCATTGGATATAGTGCTCGTCGAGCATGGGGTGCTCTGCGCTTCCCACTTTTACGCGATAACCGCAGTCGGTCTTCTCCACCACTGGCACATGTTTCTCATGTGCGACGTCAGTCACATTCTCCTTGAGCAGCACCATCGGTTTGCCGCAGCATACCAGTTCGCCCTTGCCGGAGTTCAACACTTCCACCACATTGCCGCAAACAGGGCAACGGTAGATTTCTCTGATCTTTGTCATAATTTCTCCTTTCTTTAGTTAGAGTGCAACAAGGCACTCATGATTTCACAGTGCAAATATAGCACATTTTCTGCCTCTTGTCAATACCTTTATGCGTTTATTATGCCTATTTACGAAATTTTAATCATTATCTCCCCCTATAGTAATTATTCTGCTGGTATAATTTTAAACGCAAAGACACGAAGATACAAAGTGTTTTTCGCTGAATGAAGATACAATGAGCAGCAAAGCAGCTTACAAAGTCCACAAAGTTTTCCCGCTGCAAGCCTTTGTGGCAACTTTCAAGTCGCTTGTTGTCTTTGTATCTGAATAAAATCTTCGTTTCTTTGTGTCTTTGTGTTCTAATACATACTCCTCAACCCAGTCGAGGGGAGTCTTGCCGCTCACAGACTTCACGGTGGATGACAGGTAGCCACGGGTGATGTTCAGTCGGTCGGCATAAAAATTCACCTTGCGCTCCTTGAGGAAATGCACGCTCACCTCATCAAGGAACCTGCGGTGATTAGAATTTCTTATTTTTCAATTACCCAGTCCCCGATGGTACGCTTCTCCGAGTCGAAGTTGATGCCAACCTTCACTATCGGCAGTCCGCAGAGGGCAAACTTCTGCTTGTAGTCCTTCAGGTCTATCTGGTTCATCGCAGCCTGGGTACTCTTGTCTAATTTAAGCTCGAAAAGATATAAAGTGGTCTTGGTTTGAAGAACTATATCCACACGACCGGTCGGGGTGTGTATCTCCACGTCGGCAAAATAGTCGGAAACGAGGGTGAAGATGATATATAGCACTTGTTGGTAATGACCTTCTGTATTGGTATCGTTGCAATACGGCACAGTGCCGAGAAATGTCTGAAGAAGACCCAATGCGGCATCAATGTCATCCTTGGTGAGATGTCTCGCTATGTTGCGGGCTGTGTTGTTTACTATGAGTGTATTGGGCATGACGTATGCAGGCACAAGAGCCTTGGTCAGACCTATACGCACCTCATTGTTGGGGATGCCAAGAGTATAACTGTTGAAATCCTCATCATAGTCCTTTATCGTGACATATCCGCTCTGATACAACAAGGGCATTATAGTGGTCATGCCCTCTGTAGGAGCGTCGAAGTCGTCAGCTCCTCCCTCCATACCGCTGATGTCGGTGGGGAGTGTATCAAACTTGCGCAACATCTCGATGAGATAAGTGGGAGTGCCCGATGCAAACCAATAATTGGTGAACTGATGGTCCTGGAATGCGTTTAGGAGGCTATAAGGATTGAAGATGCCTGGCGAGGGCCATGTGAAATGGTAGCCGTCATACTGGCGCTTCAGTTGGGCTATAGCCACCTCGCGTGTCACCTTACGGTGTTCGGCAAAGTCATCCACATAGTCTGACATCTGAGTGAGCATCTCTTCCACTGTGATACCGCATACGGCTGCATAGTCCGGGCGCATGGAAATATTCTTCAGATTGTTCAGTTCGCTGAAGATGCTGAGTTGTGAAAACTTCGTGATGCCGGTGAGGAAGACAAACCGGAGATGTGGGTCGCTGTCTTTCAATGGGGAATAGAAGTTACGCATTACTTGACGCAAGACTTCCAGATTTTCTTTTTTATGGACAACATCAAGAAGAGGGGCATCGTATTCGTCGATTAGGACAACAACCTTATGTCCTGTTTTTGCATGGGCCCGCTCAATAAGCCCCTGAAGACGCTGGTTGGGTTTCACCTCATCGGCTGCTCCCTTACCGTAGATGGACTCGTAAGCTGTCAGTTTGTTGCTCAATTCCAGTTCCAGTTCCTCTTTGTTGCAATGCTTGGCAGTGCTCATGCCAAATCTCAGCACTGGATACTCCGTCCACTCCTTCTCCACACTGCCGATAAAAGTATCCTTGAAAAGTACCTTCCTTCCCTCGAAGTAAGCCTGAAGAGTAGAACAAAGCAACGACTTGCCGAACCGTCTTGGACGGCTCAGGAATATATAATTGCTGAGGTGTATCATATTCCAGATAAACTCAGTCTTGTCAATGTACAGATAGTCTCCTGAGATTATCTTCTCGTATGTCTGTATGCCCACGGGCAGTCGTTTCAGTTGCTTCTTTTCCATGCTCTTAATCCTGTTACATAGTCCTTTTGGCGACAAAATTACAGATTTATTTTCAATTCTCCAATTTTATCACGTTAAAAATCACAAAACACACGACTTTGTATGTAAGACAGGAAGCCATATTGAGCTTAACAGAAAAAGGTTGTCACATTTTGGAGAGATAATATAGAATAACAAAGAAAAAGCACTAATAGTTCTCGATGGCCTTCGGTCCAGTAGATATTCTCCGTGGATGACTTAGCACCATGACTATCCAAATATCATGGTGCAACGATACATAAAGAAAGGCATATCTCGTACCCCTCTCAGTTCAGAACGGAATCCCTTCATCTTTGAATTTAACGATT
>JAXEKN010000092.1:0-2463 GCA_034101015.1 Prevotella sp. | reverse complement strand
AACGAAGAAGAGCTCAACCGCCAGTTCATCGACATCTACGGCCTGCAAGACGAACTCACCCCCGATGTCCCTCTCGACGAGATAACCATCCTCCAGCAAGGAGAAATAAAGATTACAGACCAATATGAACTGAGTGACTCTGACGGAAGCGTTTTTGCGGACTCTGACGGTGCTGTATTAACCACAACTGGAGATTTGTACCTTGACTGGCAGGACGACGTGGTGATGAAGCAGTTCATCAGTTATGCCGTAGGTTGCATGATGGGGCGCTACCGCCTCGACAAGAAAGGGCTGCACATCGCTCACCCTAACCCGACAGCAGAGGAGACGGCTCCTTATATATATAATAATGTAAAGTTCGAGATAGACGAGGACGGCATCATCCCCCTGATGCCGAACGACTGCGGCTTCTCTGACAATGCCTCCAACCGCTTTGCCGACTTCGTACGCATTGCCTTGGGAGACGCAAAACATGTGGAAAACCTCAACTTCGTGGAGAAATGCCTTGACAAGAGCGTGGAGCAATACTTCGTGAATGACTTCTGGAAAGACCACAAGAAGATGTACCAGAACCGTCCCATCTACTGGCTCTTCGCCTCGAAGAAGGGAGCCTTCCAGTGCATCGCCTACATGCACCGCATGAATGCCTACACCGCCGAGCGCATCCGTGCGAAGTACCTTCTTCCTTACATCGAGACCCTACAGGCAAGAATCGCCGACCTCGACGCCCGCCGCTCCGAGCTCACCACCCGAGAGACAAAGCAACTTCAGCAACTCACCAAGACGCTCGAAGAGTGCCAGGAGTACCACGACCGACTGCAGGTTGTTGCCGAGCAAGCCATCGCCTTTGACCTCGACGATGGTGTAGTGGTCAACTATGCCAAGTTTGGGGATGTATTGCAAAAGATAAAGTGATAACAAAAATAAAGGTTGGAAAGTATGATAGGTCAAAGGGAGAGGTTCCTCTGAATGGCAAGCACAACTTTATTAATATGGTGTAAACGAAAAGCAAGAATCATACAATGAAGATACATCAAGATGAAAGTCAGAACGTAGAATACAAGGAGTCGTGGAACGACAAGTACTTAGAGTGGATTTGCGGCTTTGCCAATGCGCAAGGCGGCAGAATCTTCATAGGTGTCAACGATGCGCATGAGGTGACAGGTGTGAAGGACAGCAAACGACTGATGGAGGACATTCCCAACAAGATTGTTACCCACCTTGGCATTGTGGCAGATGTGGATCTTCATACCACTGATGGACTTGATTATATTGAGATTGTAGTACAGCCAAGCAACATTCCCATAGCCTGCAAAGGTACATACCACTATCGTTCTGGTTCAACAAAACAAGAGCTGCGTGGTATGGCTCTTCAGCAGTTCATACTCAAGAAGATGGGACGTTCGTGGGACGACATCAGCAACGAACGGGCTTCCCTCAATGACATAGACCGCAAAGCTATAGACTATTTTCTTCGCAAGGGAATTGAGGCACAACGTATTCCCGAAAGCCTGCGTGAAACATCCACAAAAGAGATACTGGAAAGTCTCGGACTGATAGACAATGACGGCTATTTGAAAAATGCAGCCATATTGCTATTTGGCAAGAACCCACTCAGGTTCTTCCCCAGTATAGCATTCAAGATTGGCCGCTTCGGAAAGAACGAAGCTGACCTTATGTTTCAAGATGTTATCGAGGGAAACATCATTCAGATGGCCGACCGGGTAATGGAGATATTACAAGGTAAATATCTTGTGTCACCTGTTCGTTTCGAAGGCATGCAACGTTACGAGACGTTGGAGATTCCCAAAGAGGCACTGAGAGAAATACTTTATAACGCCATAGCTCATAAGGACTATGCCGGACCAGACATTCAGATGCATGTCTATGATGATCATATAGAGGTATGGAACGAAGGCGAACTCCCCGAAGGTTATACCGAAGAAACTCTCATGGGCAATCACTCGTCAAAACCACGCAACAGGAACATTGCCAATGCCATGTTTAAGGCTGGTTTCATTGATACATGGGGACGTGGCTACATGAAGATTCGAGAGGGATTTGAAGCGGCAGGAATACCGATGCCCAAAGTGCAGAACTTCTGTGGTGGAGTACAAGTGTCGGTTCAACGAACCAAGTTCTTAGAGATGATGAATATCGCAGAAACAGGCGAAGAAGGTGGTCAGAAAGGTGGTCAGAAAGGTGGTCAGAAAGGTGGTCAGAAAAAAGAAGAGAGGACTATTGACACTATTCTGAGACTGATAAAAGCCAATCCTTACATCACCAGAAACGCTCTCGTTGAAACCGTAGGTGTTTCTTCAAGTGCTATCCAGAAACATATTAACCGGTTAAAAGCTGACCATATTATCGTTCGTCATGGTGGCGACCGAGGAGGCTACTGGGAGATTACTGGTACATACCTCTCAGAACAACAGGAATGAGATGCGCAATAATGATAATATA
>JAXEKN010000090.1:0-6408 GCA_034101015.1 Prevotella sp. | reverse complement strand
TGACAAAAGAACTTACGGGAGCTGTCAGATGTATTTTAACTCATCAGCCTATTATTTCAGTTTGATGATATCCTTCCATCTCGTCGTGGGATTGCCGCTGCGATAGTCATGGCGGATGGCATTGGCAAAGACGTCAGCCTTTCCCTTGCCATTGGGGGAGGTGTATTGCTGTGAGCCAACGACGAGAGTCTCCGAGCCATAAATGCGGTTGACGCGGTCGATGGCCTCGTCGAGACAGCGCAGACGGGCGTATTTCTCCGGTGCGATGTCGAAGAGGTCGTGCTGGACGGGAGTGTCGGGTGTGATGCCCATGACTATGACTCCCGCCTTCTTATATCGGTATCCTGGGATGAAGATGTCGCGAAGAGCCTCCTTGGCAGCCTTGACGATGGTCATGGTGGAGTTGGACGGTGTGGTGAGCGTTACTTCGCGGAAGTTGGAATATTGCGGCAGGTCGTCGCGGAAGAAGTTGGTATGGGCGAATACCGCCACCACCGATGCCACGCTATGCTGCGAACGCAGTTTCTCGGCGCATCGCGAGGCATAGTTGGACACGTGTGTTGACATTGTGTCAAGGTCATCGACCATACCGTTGAAACTGCGGCTGGTACAGATGCTTTTCTTGGCAGCATACTCCTCGTCGAGCACGATGTCACCGTTCTTATATCCCGTGTCCTCTTCATCGTACTCCAGTTCCTTCACCTCCACACGTTTGCCGCCTTGTTCCACATACACCTTGCCGTGGTCTATCTTGTATTCCAGCAGGCCGAGGTTGGGCTGTCCGTCGAACACACGCACCACGTTCTCCACGGCATCCGTCTGATATTGTTGTATTTTGAATTTTAACTTCATCTTCTTTTGTTTTTGACGACAACAGTGACAACTTGAAACAACTTTTTTATATTGTCTTTGTTGTCTGAGTTGTCGTGTTATTATTTCTTTTGATGTTGTTCCAAGAAGAAACGCTTTTGCTGTTCTATCTCTCGGCTCAGCTCTTCCTCGGTTGGCATGTAGGCCATGTATTTGGCGGCAAACAACTGTTCGCTGCCATTCAGTACTGAATATTTAGCCATCACCTTGTCTGCCTCTGTACAGAGCAGTATGCCTATGGTCGGATTGTCCGAATCGTCTTTTACAAGGTCGTCGTACATCCGTACATACATGTCCAACTGCCCTACGTCAGCATGGGTCAGTGGATGTGTCTTCAATTCAAACAGAACATATCGTTTGAGCTTGATGTTGTAGAACACCAAGTCAATATAAAAATCAGATGTGTCTGTCGTTATATGTTTCTGCCTATCTACAAAGGCAAAGCCACGGCCCAACTCCATGATGAACTGCTGCAGATGGTCTATCAAGGCCTGCTCCAGTTGGCTCTCGTCATATTGGGTGTCTTTGCGGAATCCTAAGAACTCGGCAATGACGGGACTCTTGATATACTCTAATGGGTCATTGGCTTCGATGTATGGTGCAGGCAGGGCATGTCCTTCCCTGATACTTGCCATACGGCGACCATAGTATTGTGTACCGATGTTGCGACTGAGCGTTCGTGTACTCCACATCTGCTCAGAGGCTTCCTTGGCATACCATTCCCGGGCTTTTGGGTCAGCCACCTGTATGATTGCACGAAAATGTGTCCACGTCAGATTGTGAACGCGCGCGTTCACAATCTCCAAATCGCTGAAACACAGATAGAATTGGCGGAAATACTCCAAATTACGCTTGCCGAAAGTGTTGCCGTATTTAGGTACCAGTTGTTCAGCCAGCGTCTTTATCAACCGTGTGCCATACTGTGCACGGGCTTCCCCATGCTGTTCTTCTTCAACGATTCGTTTACCTATGTGCCAATAGGTAAGGACTGCCACTTGGTTGGCGGCAGCGTATGCCTGCTGTCTTCCTTGCTCTATGATATGGCCTATATCATTTAGGAAGCTATTGTTTATTGTCAAATCATTCATGCCAATTATCTTTTTTTCATTATTGACGACAACGGGGACAACTTGTAACAACTTTTTTATTTATGTTGTCTTAGTTGTCTTAGTTGTCGTGTTATAATTTCATTGTTGTTGTTTCTGAGAAGACCAAAGTAGTTCTTTTACATCCACTTCCAGCACCTCTGCTATCGTAAGCAGCATTTCCTGTGATGGTTGTGCATTGTTGGTACACCATTTTGAAACAGTTGCCTGATCTTTGTTCAGTTGCTCAGCCAACCATTTACCAGTACGTTTATTTTCCGCCAATACTACTTTCAGCCTGTTGATGTCTTTATTAGATGCCATAATATGCAGTATGAAATATTCAGGTTAGAAATTAAGGAAGTCATACAGACACGCCCCGAGGGGCGTGGAAATCACCTGTAAAATTCTCCGGCGTGGAAGAGCTGGTCAATAGGAGTCTGGTTGGGCTGCCATGTGCGCACCTTGATTTGCGGCTTGTCGGCATCAGTCATGTCCACCATCAGGAAGAGGTAGCCCACGTCGCCGTATGTGGCTGAGTTATAAAGCTGCTTTATCTGTATGCCATACACCTTATGACCATTGAATGCGTTGAGCGTCTGTATGTCGTTCTCAGCAAACTTCACGTTGATATACTTGTTGCGTGGGTTGAAGAAGCATTTCTCAAGGTTCGAGAGATACTGGTCCTTGGTATAGCGGTTGTGGGTGATGATGTCCTGTCCGAACTGCGACATCCTGCGATCGCCGATGTTGGTATTGCTCTCGCCCCTTCGCGTCACCTTTCCCACGATGATCACGGCGTCGTCGGCAAAGATATCGCGTATGTAGCTCAGGCGTTTCAGGCAGTAAGCCGTCTTGTAGTTCTCCATGAACTCCATGATTTGCGCCTTCACGTCGTCGCCCCAGCTCACATTGCGGCACAGTATGTCCTGCTCAGCCACCTTTCCCAGTCCGAATGTCACATTGCATATCTTTCCTTCCTTGTTGAAGGTGAACACCAGGTTTTCGGTGAAGGTGGCTTTTTTGGGCGATGTGAATGAGAACGAGGCTTTCATCCCTCGTGCGGTCACAGTGCCGCCCGCCCCTTTGAAAAAGGTGATGTTTTGTTCACCCACCAGTCGCGGCGAGCCGTAATGAGTCACTTGGTTGAAGGCATCCAGTCCCTCCATGTCAAAGAGGTCGTTCACCGCCATGAAGTTCTTTGTGCGGAAAGCCTCCTCTATGCGTGCCATGGCCTTTTGGTATCTCGCATCGTCCGCCCGCTGGGATATTGACGGCGACAAGGGTGCGTCAGCCTGTTGGCTTTTCACCTCCACGCTATTCTCCTTGCTGTTGCCTCTCTGCACCAAGTGCTTTGCCTCCTTGAAGTATGTCTTCGACACCACGTCCAGCACGCTCTTCAGCTCTGCGTCACCTTGGGCATAGCTCTTGTTTTCATATTCGATGTTTACGTGAAACACCTTCATGTCCTTATGTCCTTGGGCCAGTTCCAAGCAGCCGCGTCCGTCCTGCGCCCTGCATCCCTCGTTGTCGGCCTGACCGTCGTTGTATGAGAAGTCGAGGCATGACACCGGTTTACCGTCATACAGGAAGAGCAGGTTGACAAACTCGCCGTCCTGACTGTCAAACTTCACGTCTATCTTGCCCAATGTCTCCTGAATCTTCCGCGGCAGTTCCGTGGCCAATGCCCTTCCCTGTCCGTCCTTCACCTCGTAGGGGTATTGCACCGAGCGTACTAACGAGTATGCCCAGTAGTAATACTGCAATGCCATGTCCACCTTCCTGTTTCTCAAAGCCTCGTCAGCCAATTCCGCCCAACTGCGTGCCGCCTCAATGCGATGGGCGTAGATATTCTTCAGTTCCGAGCGTTTCATATATCTGAGCACGGTGATGTCGGGAGCCTTTCCCCTTGTCATGCTTCCCACATTGGTAAAAGTTCCCTGCGAGTAAGTCTTCATGCAGTCCATCACCTTCTGCTTGCTGTCGGTCTTTCCGTTTGCGGTGGTCTCTTCGCTTATCATCTTGAAGTCGCTCGACACATGCACCACGATGCTGTTCAACATCTCCGTCCATGCCATATTATATGCCTCCTCCTGCGTGGCTCCCTTGCCCACGCCAAAGTAGTACTGTCCCGAAGTCACCACTTCATCCCACGACTCCGCATAACCGCAAACGCTGGTCATCAGCAAAAACAAAAGTATAAAAATCTTTTTCATTATCATTTCTCGTTTATTATTGTAATATAAATATGGTGCAAAGATACGAAATTTTCGGCATAGATGCAAGATATGGTGACTACGCCAATTTACCTGTTTTAAACTCATGCATAAGGTATTCGCGGATATAGCCAGTACTTTGAACGTAAAGTCCTGTCTCTGGACGACAGAGGGCTTGATAAAGTTCAGAGCTATAAATTGCACTTATAGCTGCCGGTATCTCGTAATGCTCATGTTCTACAAGATACTGGATAAGTTCTGCAGTGACGTCTTCAATAATAAAACGAAACTGTTCAGGCGTGATATTCATTTTCATAACTTAAAAAGATATGACCCGTGGTAAAGTATCATAACAGTCCTCCTTTTCTTCGGCAATATGTCGCAATACTGTTTATATTATCAAGCCATGGGAGGGTATGCATGACGTTGTAATGCTTGTCACACAACTCAATAGCTCCGTAACGGCTCATATAGCGGGCTGCCTGTGCGTCGGTTAGACTATAATGAGCGGCAAATTCGGATATAAGTGCCACGAGGTATTGTATTTTGTCGTATTGATATTTATCTTCCATATTGTATATATTATGAATTTGGCGCAAAGATACGAAATTTTCGGCATAGATGCAAGGAAATTGAGGAAAAAGTGCGTAAAGCCATAACGTTTTTGTGTTTAAACAAAAAACTCGGCATCTTCCAAATCATTAAAATAGGCCCTCTGTCCCTCCATGTCTCTGCGTTCCCAGAGGCTGCGCATTACATATCCATCCTGACTCTTTATCAGTTGTTAGTCTTTATTCCTCTGCTTGTGGCGGCTACGCCCGCCACCACTTTAGTAATGTTTTTTCCTTGATTGATCACTTCACCAAATAATGAATAAAGTAATCAGCTCATGCTAATTCATCACATGTCACAAGCCAACACGTTCAATCCTGTTCAATAACCGTTCATTCTCGCCATAATCCATTCAATCATTTTCAGTTTTCATTCAACATCGTTCAAAGCTCCTATGGACGTACGTCCAAGCACTCCCTGCACGTACGTCCATAGCATCTATGCACGTACGTCCTAACCACCTTTGAACGTACGTGCATAGAACCTATGGACACACGGACAAATACGCCTTTGGCATACAATAAGGATATGTAAAATAAATTAAGGGTCATGACCCGCTTAATGCATAAAGCGCAGATTAGAGTCATTCAGTTTGCAAAGGCACAACATTTTCGCCATTTATAAGCAAAAATGATTATTTATTCTAAAAAATAATAGTAAACGTACTTACACTTTTGTCTGGAAATAACGGATGAACGGTAATTATGGCAGGCTGCCTGTTCTTAACTGTAAACGCATTGCATACTAAAGAGTATTCAGCTGTCCGGTTCTATGAGAAATGCAAATTTGCAAAGTTGACACCAGTTCCACAAATGGATGTATGGCCTATGTTTAAAACGTTGTGGGTTAATGAAGAAGAATAAATTCACGAGGCATTCGAACAGACTCACAGTATTTAACCAGTCCAACTTCGCGGTAATCCACCTTGCCCGAACGGCTGACCGGTGGCGGAGTCGTGGAACGGGGTGCACCTTCCTGATATGTGATGAAGATAGCCCAATAGCCTCCACCGCTCGGATTGAACTGTCTGTCAACAGTCATCACCTTATGCTGACGAAGGAACAGATTTACCTCTTCCTCCATCAGCTCGCTGCTTTGGGCGGGCAATGTAAATACTTTTATTTGCATATATCTTTTCCACTTCTGTCACATTAAGACATTATTTCTCTGCTTGTGGCGGCTCCGCACGCCACCGCTGAGAAATAACCTCTTAATGTGACTTATTATATATATCTTGCTTGCTTATTTCTTGGGAAAGAACTTGCTATAAGGCGAGACGGAAACCGAGGTCGTTGTTCCGGAGGGACGGTGTATTGCCGCCGCGATTAGCACAACGACAGTACGCAGCATTGCTGTACAAGCTACCGCCACGAAGCACACGGTTAGAGCCAGTGGCAGGTCCAGTAGGATCAGTCTGTGAACCACTGCTATAAGAGCCATACCAATCACTACACCACTCATATACATTACCACTCATATCATAGATACCAAGTTCATTGGCAGCCTTTGTCTTAACTGTATGTGTCTTGCTGCTACTGTTATCAGTGTACCATGCCACATCCCCTATAGTATTGCTGCCACTATAAGTATATCCCTTGCTCTTATTGCCGCCACGGGCTGCAAAC
>JAXEKN010000089.1:0-24665 GCA_034101015.1 Prevotella sp. | reverse complement strand
GCTGTGCTCGGAATCAACAAACTGCCCTATCACTCCACGCTCCAACTGCCCTCGCTCCAGGGGAAGTGTAAGGAGATTGTCTCGCTCGACGGACAGTGGCATTTCCATTGGTCGGCCAATCCCAGCGAGCGGCCTATGGGTTTTGAGGCCGCTGACTACGATGTCAGCCAATGGGACAAGATAGCAGTGCCAGGCAACTGGCAGACACAGGGTTACGGCACGCCGATATACATAAATATCAATTATCCCTTTGTGCGCAACCGTCCTTACGTGACAGGTGAGCCTCCAAAGGACTGGACGGCATACGCGAGGAGAAACCCCGTAGGTTCTTACGTCACCTTCTTCAATGCCACCGACGAGATGCTCTCGCAAAACGTCATCCTGCACTTCGGCGGTGTTAAGTCAGCGATGTATGTATGGGTGAACGGCAAGAGGGTGGGGTATAGCCAGAACTCCATGTCGCCTGCCGAGTTTGATGTGACGAAATACCTACGTAAGGGTGAGAACCGATTGGCAGTTGAGGTATATCGTTGGAGCGACGGCAGTTATCTTGAATGTCAGGACATGTGGCGACTGAGCGGCATCTTCCGTTCGGTGCAGCTGTGGGTGCGCCCGCTTGTGCATATTGCCGACTATCGGGTGAAGGCAGAGCCTAATACCAACTTTACCAAGGCTTCTGTTACTGCCGACGTGAAGATATGCAACATGGGCAGTAAGATGTCGAAAGGTATGGGAGTACGACTTAACATCGATGGAAAAACGATTGATGGCAAGGTAATGGATATAGCTGTGGGCGATACTATTTCTGCCTCGTTGGAATACACTATCGACAATCCCCGTCTGTGGTCTGCCGCCAAGCCGAATCTCTATCCCTTTGGCATAGAACTTCTTGACAATAAGGGTAACATCTCTGAACACTTTGACTATCATCTCGGTGTGAAACGAGTGGAATGTGTGGGAGAGGTGTTTAAGGTGAACGGCAAGAACGTGAAACTGCGCGGAGTGAACCGTCACGACCATCATCCTCGCACAGGACGATATGTGGATGACGCAACATACGAGAAGGACATTGCCCTGATGAAACAGGCCAACATCAACTTCCTACGCACAAGCCACTATCCCGACCGTGAGTATCTGTATGAGCTATGCGACCGCTATGGTATGTATGTAATGGACGAGGCAAACCAGGAGAGCCATGGCTATGGCTATGCCAACAAGGACATGGGTGAAGACCCTGCGTGGAAGGAGGCGCATGTTGACAGGGCTACATCGCTCGTGGAGCGCGACAAGAATCATCCGTGTGTCATACTTTGGAGTCTTGGCAATGAGGGTGGAGTAGGTCCTAATATCCAGGCTATGTACGACAAGGTGAAGAGTTTCGACTCGTCGTTCTTGCCATTCTACGACTGCAACTCCCGCTATTCCTCACTCTACGACGAGGGCTATCCCACACCGAAGATGATGAAGGATAATGCAGCAAAGGTAAAGGACAAACCATATATCGCCCGAGAATATGCCCATGCCATGGGTAACTCGATGGGCAATATGAAGGAGTATTGGGATGTGATATATGCCGACTCCTCGATAGCAGGAGCAGCTATTTGGGATTGGGTGGATCAAGGTCTGGCAAAGCCAAAAGACGGCAGCAAGATGCGCCTGTCAAGCAGTCTCGAACTGCAAGACGACGAGTTCTGGGCCTACGGTGGTGACTTTGGCGACAAACCCAACGACGGCAATTTCTGTATCAACGGACTTGTGGCTCCCGACCGCAAGCCTCATCCCCACTACTATGTGGTTAAACATGCCTATCAGCCTATTCATTTCTCAATGATTGACGGCAAGATAGCGAAGAAGAGCTTGGACTCGATGGTAGATATTTCGGATTATGACTATGCCACAGATACGACTACCGTGGACGGGGAGAAGACCATTACGGTGAAAGCTATGTTGAAAGGCGATACGCCATGGGCAAAGAAAGGTTTTGTCGTTGCATCAGAGCAGTTCGTCCTCGAACCTTATTGCTTCCCTGAACTAACAGCATCATCGCGCAAGGCACCGAAGGTGAAGAAAAAGGAGGGATATGAGTTGATGACGGAGCGAGGTTCAGTGGTGATTGATGCCAAGGGAGCAATAACAGAGATTAACGTCAATGGTCGCAACATTCTCAAGGCTCCACTTGAACCGTATTTCTGGAAACCCGAAAACGACAACCAGCGTGCAGCAGGCTTCGCCAAGCGTGTGGCTCCTTGGGAGAAAGCGGGAGAAAATCGTGAACTGAGATCAGTCAAGGTATCTTCTTCCAAAGGCATCACCACCATACGATGTGCATATACATTGCCCGTAGGGGCAGACTATGAACTATGTTATAGTATCAACTCGGTAGGAGACATAAAGGTGGAGGCAGACTATCGTCCTACTCAGGCAGACATCCCCTTGATACCGAAGTTTGGAATGAGAATGCGTCTCACGCCCGATTTTGACAAGGTGGAGTATTACGGTCGTGGTCCTTGGGAGAACTATCCCGACCGCAAACTTGGATATGACATCGCCCGCTATACCATGCCGCTCTCAGATTTCCAAGTGGATTATATCCGTCTGCAGGACAACGGCAACCGCTGTGATGTGCGCTGGCTGTCTCTGTCATCAGATGACTGCACATTGCGTATCGACGGAGGTCAACCGCTCTGCATTCGTGCGTGGAACTATGGTGAGGAAAACCTTAATGTCAAGCACCCTTACGAGCTGAAGCGAGGCGATTTCGTCAATCTCAACATCGACCTCAATATTCATGGTGTGGGCGGTGCCGACACATGGGGCAAGCGCACCCTGCCCGAATACACCATCGACGGCAACAGTCCCTATCATTATTCATTTATCATTTCAGTAAAATAAGAACGACTATGAGCAAAAGATATTGTCAGACATTGGAATTAAAGAATGACCCCGAACTCATTAAGAAATATGTGGAGGCTCACGACCGTGAGCACCACTGGCGCGAGATTCGTGAGGGCATCCGTAGTGTGGGCATAGAGGAGATGGAGATATACATCCTCGGCAACCGCCTGTTTATGATTGTCGAGACTCCCGACAACTTCAACTGGGACGAGGCTATGGCGCGCCTCGCCACCCTGCCCCGACAGGCAGAGTGGGAGGCATACGTCGCGCAGTTCCAGGGCTGCGATGCTAATGCCACCTCCGACGAGAAGTGGCAGATGATGGAGCGGATGTTTTGGCTATATGATTAATGTAATATACGTATTACTTGACAACCTTAGAAAGATAATGTTCGCGCAGTTTCTTCACATTATGACTTCCTGTCAGTTCGATGGTCTTCTCCTGACGGATGTCCTGCGAAGATGCTGCCACCTTAATATTATAACGTCCGGGGGCGATGTTCCATTCGCCATTAGCATAATAGCCTAACTGCTCGGTGAAGAGCTTGAACTTCACTGTCTTCTTCTCGCCTGCCTTTAGGCTTACCCTTGCGAAGCCTTCGAGTTGGATAGGCTTGAGTTGGGCATCGCTATCTGCTGGAGAAACATATATCTGAACCACTTCATCGGCATCGACCTTCCCCGTGTTCTTGACAGCTATGCTGAGGTTGAACGACTCGTCGGTGGTGGCCACTTGCTTGTCCATCTGCATGTCACTGTATTCGAATGAAGTATAGCTCAGACCATAGCCGAAGGGCCATGCTATGCGGGAGTCTTTTTCTATGCCATAGTTGTAGCATATCGGTTCGTGGATTTCTACGGCAGGATAGCTGACACTGAGTTTGCCTGACGGCGACACATTGCCATAAAGGATGTCAGCCACTGCATTACCACCCTCTTCGCCTGGATACCAAGCCTGAAGCACTGCTGTGCATTTCTCTGCCAATTTGGAGATTACCTGTGCTCTTCCTCCAAAGACAACAAGCACAACGGGCTTACCAGTTGCGACAAGTGCATTGACATACTCTTCTTGTCGGCCGGGAAGCGAGAGTTTTGTGCGGTCACGGTTTTCACCGCTGAGCATCACGTTCTCACCCATGGCAGCCACGATAATATCGCATTCTTTTGCTGTCTGGAGAGCTTCGTTCCAGTTGGCAGGCTCACGACTATCCACCATACGGCTGTCGAGGGTCTTCTGTGCTGCCACTCTCGGGTCGCCTCCTTTCTCCATTATTGTTTCAGGTACATCTGTCCAGTCACATCCGCGCGAATAATGCAGTGTGCCTCCCTTGGGCATCTTCTGCTCCATACCGTCCTTGAGGAACACATATTTGGGATGCAGAGGACTTTCCTCCTTCTTTTGCCAGAAATAATGCATGGCTTGGAAAGTGTAGTCGCCAGCCATTGCCCACATCTGATTGGCATTAGGTCCAGTCAAGAACACTCGTCCGCCCAATTGTGAGAGTTTCTCGGCATTGAGTGGAAGTATTGCGTCTTTACTGTTAGCGGCAGGAGCGTTTTTCAACAATACGATTGACTGAGTTGCAAGCTGATAGGATGTAGCACGCTCTTCATCGGTGTCAAACTCGATGTGCTCCTCGCTGTAGAGCGGGGCATCGCCCTCGAGCATACCGAGCTTCGCCTTCAGCATCAGTACATGCTTCACTGCCTTTTCCAAGGTCTCCTCGCTGACAAGTCCTTTGTCCATTGCCTCAGAGATAAAGGCGTAGGTATCGCCATTGGGGAAATCCACTTCGTTGCCCGCATTCATCGCAGCGGCACACAGATCGACAGGAGAAAGAGTATTGCTTACTTGTGGAATCGAACCATAATCACTCACAAGGAGTCCGTCGAACCCTACATAACCTCGCAGCAAGTCTTGCTGTAGCCAACGGTTCGCCACGCACTTGGTACCGCCCATGGCATGATAGCCAGTCATAACGACCTGACTGCCAGCAGTACGGATGATAGCTTCGTGAGGCAACAGTATATCCTCCATCATCTCTTTCTCGGCTGTGTCTCCTCCTCCGCCATATCCAAGGAAATGCTTTGTGCAGGCGGCTACTCCTTCATGCAGGTTGCCCCTATGCTGCATACCATTCACAAAGGCAACACCCATGGCAGCCGAGAGATAGCTATCCTCGCCGTAGGACTCCTCAAGGCGATTGAACGACGGATTGCGTACCACATCCACCATCGGCGAGAGGGCAAGCGTACCACCCATAGCACGCAATGCAGTGGCAGTGAGCCGTGCTTTCTTCTCTGCCAGTTCCGTATTGAATGTACACGCCAAACCTATTTGCTGGGGATAGACCGTAGCATCCAAAGCATTCACGCCCGTTAGCGCCTCCTCGTGAACGAGGGCCGGAATATGATGGGGCGTGTTTTCAGTAAGCCATTTCTGCAACTGTGCCACCCGGTCGCGCTGCTCATCAGGCGACAAGCCCAAATCCATTGCAAACTGTGAAATATGTCCGATACCATTGGGTATCAGTTCCTTGCATCTCGCTTCGTCGATTTTTCCGTCTGGTGTCAGTAATGACGATATGTAGATGCTCCTCAGCTGGGCAACGCGTTCGGCGCGGCTCATCTGAGAATAGAGCTGATCTACTTGTTGCTCCAATGTGGGAGAGCTGCAGGCAGTCATGGATATGCATGTCATGGCAACAAATATAAATTTAATATTTTTCATTAACTGTACGTTTTCAATTAGGAGTTATTATTATTTATTTAATTCCTAAATAACATGAGTTCGATGAATATGAGCTAACATAATAAACACTTATATAACTACATTGCCGATAAGATTAATAACCTTATAGCTGTAGGGTTAATAACCTTACGGCTGGAAGGTTAATAACCTTATCGGCATCGAACTGACGTTAATTAATAGTTATACTTCACCTTTCCGCGGATGTCAGCAGAGGAAGAACCGATATATACAGTAAACGTTCCGTGTTCGGCTACCCACTCGTGCTTGGTCTCTCCTGGCTTTAGCGCGATTTTCTCAAAGTGTTTAAGTTCCTTCACAGGACGGATGACGGAAGCCTTGTCATCGCCTACATAGAACTGCACAACTTCCTGACCAGCCACCTTGCCGCTGTTGGTTACAGACACTGTCACTTTTCGACCGTCAATAGAGGGCTTGCCGTAGTTGAATGTGGTGTAGCTCAGTCCGAAACCGAATGGGAAGCGCACCTTGGTCTTGAAGTAGTCAAACCAGCGATATCCCAAGAGGATGTCCTCGCCATATACCTCGGTCTCGTTTCTCTTCATTCTGTCACCGGGTTTGGTGCAAAAGTCAATGCCCCCAACATAAAAATTAAAACAGATGGTTTTCTCATATACTATAATGAAGCAATATTATTCTTTTGTAATCTTTGTAATCGTATATCCGTCGCCTACAAAGAGTACTCCATTCTGCTCATTCATCAGCTGAATTGAAAAGTCAGTAATCTCATACTCAAGTACGGCGGAACCGCTTATCATAATGTCGCCACGCTCGGGGTCGCCCTTGCCGGTGAGGATGTTGTTCCACCATGCGGTGGTCATGGTACCCTGACCATTACCGTTGACGTATGCACGAACGATGTTTCCTGCCTTGACAAGACTGGGGAACTGGTCTTTGAGAAGATCGAACGGTGTGCCCCATGTTACGTCGAAACTGCCCTCCCAAAGGGTTTCTTCTGTAACTTCAGGTGCCTCGTTGCTGATTTCAATCTTACCTCCGCCATATACATTGCCTTCACTGTTGGTGAGAGTGATGCGGTAAGTGCCGAGAGCGAGGTCAGCAGGTACTGTATATTCCACATAGCTCTTGTCGCCTTTGTCAACAAAGGTTGTGGCAGCTTCCTTGTCGCCGAAAGAAATTTTGGTCACCTTGTCCATATTGGTTCCGTGGAGCTTCACCACAGAGCCCGGCACCACCTGACGGTCGCGGATGTCGTCGCCAGGATTCGGGTCGCCATCAAGCGGACGAACCTGTACGAGCGATATACGGGATGTTTCCTTACCCTTGGTGGTTGTGGCAACCACTTTCAGAGTGTATTCTCCTGCAAGGAGAGAGTGGTTGATGGAACGTCCCTCCGCCACCTGCTCGTCGTCAATAAACCATGTGACGGTTGTATAGTTGGCAGGCGTTACGATGACTTCAGCCTCAAGGTTCAGGTCGCGGGCGAAGTTCTTAAACACACCAGGTTGTCCGTCGGTCCAGTCTGGGAAATAGGGGTCGAGGATGCGTGGTTCGTCGTCCTCAGTCGCTGTAGTGAACGGTTCGTCGTCAGAGCTACAGCTTGTCAATACGAGGCTGCCCGTCATCAGCAGCATAAACATCGCGAGAAAATATATCTTTTTCATTACAATTCAATTTTAATTTTCAATTTTGACTTCGTCGATTTTCGGCTACGCCTCGGAAAAGCTCAAGCAAACTTGGCTTTTCTCTCGGCTTGCACGAAAATTCAATTTATTGATAGTTTTGCTCAGCCACGTCCCACCACATACGCTTGTGCCAGTCATCGTTGCCACCAAGTCGGTCTATGGCATCCTTGTAGTTCACGCTGTTGTACTGCATCTCAAGGTTAGGATACTTAAGACGAACTGGGGTGTCGAAACCATCTACGCAGGGATAGGTGAAGTTGCCGAACTTGGCACGGTTCTGAAGTGTAGGATAGTCTGAACGGCGAAGGTTCGACCAAGCCTCTGAGGGGTTGGTGAGATGTAGGATATAAGCCTCTTTGTTTATCTGCTCCTTTGGATTGCTTCCAAGCGGATTGGCAGCAATGTAGTCGTTGATTTCCTGTTCGCTGATTTTGCCCTCTATCTTATAGTTGTCGTTGAGGAACTTCATGGCGGCGCGTACTCCAGCCTCATAGTGACTCTCAACAGAACCCTGCACATTCCATCCCTTCAAGGCAGCCTCGGCAAGCAGGAACTGCGTCTCTGCATAGGTCATGAGTACACCGGGACAGTCGGGCTGCTCGAAAGCCAAGGCAAGGAACGGACGTACCATTCGTGCCGGATAGTTGCTCTGATCGTAACCCTTCTCAGGATAGTCGCGCACAAGGCGGTCAAGGGTAGGTATCTCTGAGTTGGCAGGGACAGTAGGCCACTGGTCCCACCATGCAGCTCCCGGGTCGTTGGCCTGTGGGCCTGTACCGCCGGCGTTACCCCATGCAATCACCTCGTCTGTTACGTCGAAGCATCCCTCCGGTTTGTCCTCGCTGCGTGTGGTGTTGATGTAGTGACGGCAAATCTTAAGCAGACGCGGGTCGTTGTTGTCCTTCAGCATGTTATATAAGGTCGAGCACACGAAGGTTGGTGAGGTTGGGTCTTGGCCGTATAGTATCTCGCTCAGTGCATTGGCACGGAAGTCGAGGTCGCGCGATCCGTCATAGAGAGTGAACGGAGAGTTCAAATACTTCACGAGAGCATCTTCACTGCTGCTTGCCATGCATCCGCTGTTGACAGCCTTCTCAAATTCTTCCTGAGCCTTGGATGGGTTAACGTCTGAGATGCGCATGGCAAAGCGCATGCGGAGAGAGTTTGCAAACTTCTTCCAACCCGTCACGTCGCTTGAGAGAGTGGTCACATCTCCCGATATGCGGTCGCTGCCCGTGCCAAGTTGTGCCACACATGCTTCCAGTTCAGAGAAGAACCAGTTGTATATATCCTCCTGCTTGTCATACTTTGGATTGGAGATGCCTGAGATGTAGCCCAGTCCAGCTTCGGTGCAAGGCACGTCTCCATAAAGGTCGGTAAGCACCGACATCATATATACGCGTGTGATGCGCAGGGCGGCGTTGGTGTTTGGTGATTCCCCGGAGTTGTAAATGGCATCCACGAGGTTTTTGATGCCCACTCCGTAGTACTGATCCCATACGAGACGGAGCTGGTCGTTGTCCGGGTTAACCGAACCGGCATAGAAACTTACATTCCATCCACCGGCATAGTACTGTGTGAACCCGGTGATATAGCTGCGATATGTATCCATCAGTCCGAAGTCACCATAGGTCTGCAGCAGTGCTGTGGTGAGCTGTGCGTTAGGGTCGATGGTGGGCGACTTGGTGTTGTCTGTGTTCACCTCTTCCATGTGGCTGTCGCTACATGAAGTGAGGCAGCCGCCCATAATTGCGAGTGCGATAAATATCTTTGTTAATTTCATATCTTATAAATATTTAGAATTTCATGTTCACGTTAATACCATAGCTGCGGCGAGATGGCAGCGAACCGTATTCAAGGCCCATGCCAGATGTGTTGTATCCGGAGTCAGGGTCGATATTAGGAATGTTCTTCCAGATGATGAATGGGTTTCGTGCTACAAACGACACATTGAGTCCTTTTACAAACTTGCCCAGCATCTTTTCGGGGAAAGTGTAGCCGAAGGTTATCTCACGGCACTTAACATAGGAGTTGTCGTAGATGAACATGCTCGGTGCATTGCGCGACACGCTTTCCCAATACGTCTGCGGGTCAATGGCTATGTCGTTCTGACGGTATGTGCCGTCGCCGTTGTCAATGACACCTGGAGCATAGAATCCGTCGCACTTGCCTGCTGCCCGCCATTCCTCGATGGTCATACCGGCCGCCATGCGCTTCTCTTCAGAGGTGTACCAAGCCTCGCGGCCTTCAAGTGTCTCAGGAGCCTTGCCAGTCTGATATGCCGAACGCATTGACATTGAGAAGATGTCTGCTCCAACCTTTACGTCAAATGCTGCTGAGAGACGGAAATTCTTGTATGAGAGGGTGTGATAGAAACCACCAGTCCAGTCCCATGAAGAGTTGCCAAGGGTACGTGTGGTCTCGTCATACTGTGGCAGACCAGTCTCCGGGTTTATTAGTATGTCGCCGTTTTCGTTGCGTTTGAAGTCCGGACCGATGATTGAACCGAAGTTTTTGCCTACCTCGGCACCTACAGACACGTTACACCACATTGCCTTCTCGATTTCGAAGTAGTCCATGCCCTCGGTCAGCGACTTCACCTTGTTGCTGTTCTTTGAGAAGTTGATGCCGAAGTCCCATGCAAAGTCCTTAATCTGAAGGGCACGTCCGTTGAGTGCCACCTCGATACCCTTGTTCTGTATCTCACCGGCGTTTATCAGGCGATACTGGTAGCCTGAGGTTGAAGATGAGGCAAGGTTGATAATCTGGTTGCGCGAGGTCTGGTTATAGTACGTCACGTCAAGACTCAGGCGGTTGTGGAAGAACTTCATTTCAAGGCCCAATTCGTATGATGTGGTCATTGTAGGCTTGAGGTCCTTGTTGGGCTGGGTGTTGTTGTTGATCATACCTATGGTGAAACCTGAGTACGAATACTTTCCGGTAGAGTAGTTGAGAGCAAGTTGGTATGGGTCGGTGTCGCTACCTACCTTTGCCCATGAAGCGCGGAACTTTCCATAGTTTATGATGTTTTTGTTCTTAATATATTCTGAGAATACCCAACTTGCCGATAACGACGGATAGATATAGGTATTGTTGTTTACAGGCAGTGTTGACGACTTGTCGCCACGCAGTGTGCCTTCGAGATAGTATGTGTGGTCATAGCCAATACTTGCACTTCCGTAGAGCGAGTTGATCTGCTTCTTGTAAGTGTTTTGTTGCACGCTCTGCTCCTGATAGTTCATGATGGCTATCACGTCTTTCATCTGCTGTCCCAGTCCGGTGAGGATGTCGGTTTTGTTGTCCACCTTATATATATTACCTCCAAGTGTGGCGTTGACGTCGAAGTCTCCAAACTGGTTGTTGTAGAGAGCAAGGATTTCGGCGTTGAGAGTGCGGTTCTGGAACACGCTTTCCTGCAACTGTCCAGCCGACTTGCCTGGTGTGGTTCTGGCAATGTAGTCCTGGAAGTTCATGTTGTTGATGTCGGTACCTATGGTACCCTGAATCTTCAAGTGGCTGTCGATGTTATAGATAGCCTTTGCGGTGAAGCGGAACACATCTTTGTCTGACTTGTTGCTGTTCTTGTACAGGTCCCAGTACGGGTTGCGGTTATACTGGTCGAGACCGTTCCAGTTGGCATACTCGCCGTCTGCTGTTTGGTAGTTCTTCAGCCATGCCTGATTGTAGGTGTTGGCGAGAGTCATGAGGTTCTTTCCCACGTTGCTCTGCGAGTCGCCGAGTGCCGGACGGTTTGTCACATTTTCACGTGTGTAGTTGGCGGTGAAGTCGAAGTCAACCTTTCCGAGCGATGTGTTCACACGCAAGTTAAAATTGTCGCGGCTCATGTTTGTCTCAGGCAGGATGTCGCGGTTGCGCATATCGGTTACAGAAAAACGCATACCCGTCTTGCCTGAGTTGGCTGAGACGATTGCTGTGTTCTGAGTGGTGAAACCTGTTCGGAAGAAGTCGCTGGCATTATTGGGATAGATATAGAACGGGCGCGATTCGCCGTCGAAATATGTCATGTTAAAGTCGTCGGCCTTGGGACCCCAGCTCATGTTCGTACCGGTAGTGGCTGTCTGCGAGTACTTACCGTTGTTGCCCATACCATACACCTGCTGTATGTCATCCCATTTAGCGAGCTGTGTGTCAAAAGTGAACGAGCCGTTGTATTCCACTGAGAGTTTGTCCTTGTCGGCCTTCTTGGTGGTGATAAGAATCACACCATGAGAGGCCCGGCTACCGTAGAGAGCCGAGGCGGCAGGACCTTTCAGCACTGTCATCGTCTCAATGTCATCTGGGTTAATGGCAGATATACCATCACCGAGGTCGTAGCCACCCTCTGTTCCGGCAGAGCCGAAATTTGTGTTGTCCAATGGAACACCATCCACCACGTAGAGTGGCTGGTTGTTGCCTGTCATCTCAGTGTTACCGCGGAGCAACACGCGTGTTGAGCCCGATGCGCCGCCGGCAGTGTTCTGTACAACGAGTCCGGCCACCTTACCCGAAAGAGAGTTGATGACATTTGTCTCCTTGGCCTTTGTGAGTTCCTCGCCCTTCACCTCAGAGAGTCCGTAACCGAGGGCTTTGCGGTCGCGCTTCACGCCAAGGGCGGTGACGACCACTTCGTTAAGCATCTTGCCGTCAGCCTCCATCATCACTTTCATGCCATTCATGGCCTTGGCAGTAACGGTTTTGTAACCAACATAAGAGATTTCGAGAGTGGTGCCAGGCTTACATTGGATAGTAAAGTTTCCATCAAAGTCTGTCACTGTTCCATTATTATTTCCAGCCACTTTTACAGTAGCTCCAATCAGGGGACCGTCGGCATCAGCCACGACACCCTTAATCACCTGATTGTCAGGTGCGGCAACAATGCTTGTCCTCATGCCGGCATCAGTAGTGGCAAAGGCCAAGGACGAAGTCCATGCCATGCCTGCTCCGAGCAGGCACAAAAGTACTTGATTATTTCTCATATATTTTTTAGTTTAATTATTAAATATTCCTTTCAATATCCATGGTGCCTTTACCTTCATGCCACGTTCGCGGTCGAAGATTCCAAACATCTCAGGTCCGCTGCCAAATCTGTTGTTGTCCCAGATGAAGGTTGAAAAGCCTCGTTTTCGGGCCTCGGTAACGAAGGTATTGCAGTAGTAGCTCATGTTTTCATGTTGTTTGTTTGCATCACCTTTATAATGGTCTGTAACGCCCCATTCACCTATGCAGATGCCGAGTCCTTGCTTTCCCCATACATCTGCAACCTTGTCGAAGAAGTCGGTCATGTTCTTCTCTGTAGTAGGAGAAATCTCGCCATACTGTTTGTATGCCTCGCCCCACCAATAATACTTACATTCCCCGCAATAGTCGTATGGATTGTAGTAGTGGAACTCCACGGTCATATAGTCGTTGCCGTTGCCATCCACATCTGTAGGTACTATGAATTTGCCATTATCAATTCCGTAGTCGGGATTGCATACATAGGTTTGTACCAAAAGGTTGCGCCTTAGGTTGTTGCCTCCAGTGGCGCGCACCACGTCAACAAACACTTGGTTGTAGGCGTTCTGCACAGCAAGGTTCTCCGCGCTTGGTGCTCCCCATTTGCCTGGCTCATGCACTTCGTTTGTTCCGGCGAATGCCACCCTATAGTCGTAGTTGGCAAACTCCGTGGCAATATTCATCCACAAAAGTGCGAGCTTCTGGCAGTTCTCTTCCTTATTTTTATAATAAGGTGTGCTCTCAAGCCATTTCTCGTGATGCACGTTGATGATAACCTTGAGGTCGTTGGCAAGACACCATCCTACGACCTCCTTTATTCTTGCCATCCATGTCTTGCTGATTGACATAGCCTTTGGGTTTGTGATGTGACACTGCCATCTTACAGGTATGCGTATGGCATTGAATCCGGCATCCTTCACAGCCTTTATGGTTTTCTTTGTCACCACAGGGTTTCCCCATGCTGTTTCGGCTTTGTCGGCTTTGTCAGGATTACCGATTGCCATCGACTCTCCGTCTTGTCCGGGAGCAGAACACTCAAATTGATTACCCAAGTTCCAACCGGCAATGACTTCGCTGTTCCATTGCTTCGCTGTTTGTTGCGCATGACATAGCAGGGCTGCAAACATCAGCGGCAACAGGCAGGAAATTCTAAAGTTAGTTTTCATATTCAATATTTTACGGTTTTTATAAATCTTTGAATTTGGGTGCAAAGATAGTAAAATATCAATTAAACGTTGGTTCACTCTCTATTGATAAAGGTTTGATAAGTGTCTTTCGTCAGAAATCAAACCTTTTTCAGCTTGGAAACAAACCTTTTATACATAAATAGTTGACAAGTAAACAAGTTGACGAGTTGACAAGTAAACAAGTTGACGAGTTGACAAGTTGATAGTATAACCGCTAATAATCAGCAGCAAAGGTAATAACTCGTTTACTTGTCAACTAAAACACTTGTCAACTAAAACACTTGTCAACTCGTTTGCTTGTCAACTTGAATATTTTATTTGTATTTCGATGGCGATACGCCAAAGTATTTCTTGAATGCAGTGCTGAAATACTTGGCATTGTCAAAACCGACTTTTTCTGCTACATTGCCTACAGACTCTCCGTCACGCAGCAGCATGGCGGCACGTTCAAGGCGCACTACACGGATGAACTCCTGTGGTGACTTACCCGTATATGACTTCAGTTTCACGTAGAACATTGTGCGGCTCATTGCCATCTCACGGCACAAGCGGTCGATGGTGAATTCAGAGTCAGAGATATGGTTAAGTAGATGCTTGGTGACGGTATCAACAAACGCCGGATTTTGGTCTATGGGTTGGATTTCATTGTCGGCAGAGTGGGCAGACTTAGTATCCACCTGCTTTGGTGCGGATTGCGAATCAACAGTGACTTCCTCGCTTACCTGCTCCAATGTTTTCACAACAAGGCGCATATAGCGGGTGTGAAGTCCGTAGGTCCACCATGCCCCATAGAACAGCAATGCGATAAGAGAGATGTAAATGCACCACATCCACCAGGAATCCCACCATGGGCGGCAAATGGTAACCTCTATGGTCTGTTCGCCAAGCGTAATCCTGTTTGCTTTGCTCACAGCGCGTACCGTGAGGCGGTGTGTGCCTGGCTCAAGGTTGACAAAGCGTATGTATTGTTGTGAAGTAACAGGGCTCCAGCCGCCTTTGCCTACCTTATATTGATAAGCAATGTCGAACTGGTAGCGCATGTTGATGCATTCGAAGTATAGTTCAAAAGTGCGTTGGTCGTATGACAGCCGCAGTTTCCCTTCGCCCAGCATCTTTGCCACTCTCTCACTCGTGCGTCGGTTACAACTCACTCCTTTAATACGCAATTGAGCTTTGTAATTATGGTTTTGAATATTGTGTGGATTGACCATGATAGCTCCTGTCTCGCTTCCGAAAAGAAGATTCCCGTTCTTGAGACGTATGGCTGAATCGTAGGAATATTCACATTGAAGTCCATAAAGATAGTTTAAGTTGGTAATCTTTTCAGGACTGTCCGGATGTGCAAATGACAATCCCCCGTCTGTCGCAAACCACAATCGCCCGAGGTCGTCTTGCGCAATACTTGCCACATTGTCAGAGGGCAGGCCGTCTTTCGTGGTAAACTGTCTGCATTTCCCTGTGCGAAGGTCATATACATAGATTCCACCGCCATCGGTGGCAATGTCTATATAGCGTCTGTTATGAACCAATAGGTCCTGCACATAATGGTTTACTAAAGTAGGGTCAGAGGAAAAATATGTAAGTTTCTTGACCCTCTTTTGTCCTGGTGTCACAATATACAGTCCATCCACAGTACCCGCCGCTATTCGGCCGTCGGGTAGAATGGTCAAAGCCTTAGTGTTATATATGGGATAATATCGGAATCCGCCTTTTGTGACCTCAACGAGTTGAGCATCCTGACATCCTATCCAGAGACTACCTTTATTGTCGTACATCAATACGTGGATATGTTTTTCTCTCAAAACGTCAGCACCATACAATTCCCTCACCTCGCCCTTTTCATTTATTTCGCACACTCCGTTGCCGTATGTAGCCACTATCAGTCCTTTGCCATCCGCTTTCGCGCACAAGGAAAGCACTACTGTGCCACGCATCATTGTACGCCATTCGCCTGTCAAGGGATTGAATATGCTAATACCGTTATCAGTACCCATCGCCAAAGCTGTTGGCGATAGTTCTGCGACACAGTTCACATGTTCATTTGGTAATGCCTGTGTGTTATTGTGTTGTTGTCTATAAAAAACGACAGTGCTGCCGATTGGGCGTGCTATGTCGATGCCTCCTGAATAGGAACCGATTAACAGGTTGCTCCAAGAGTCAACAAGCAATGCGTATATGCCGTTGCCGTGGAGAACGCCATGTCTCCCTTCATTAGCATTGAACAACAATGTCGCACTGCTTTCAACAGAGGGCAGACGTGATGTCTGATACACACCACAGCCGTCAATGCCAACAAGCATTGTCGTACTATCATAGCTGGTGATGCTGCGGATAGGATTATGAGGTATTCCCTTGACAGAAGTACAGATGCCTTTTTCGTCAGCTATTATTAGCCCCTCGTCGTACGTCCCGAGCCAAAGCCGCTTGGTATCAGCGTCATAGTATACGCTGACAACATCATACGGTAAGTAATGAGTGAGCGACCTGCCATGAGAGCCTTTTTTGTCAGGATTCAATAATTTTACACCTTTTCGTGTGCCAAAGAGCAACATTCCTTTTGGTCCGCTGAAGATACAGTTGGCAAACATGTTGGATGCCACTGTCACAAGTTTTTTGCCCTGGAGTTTGAAAATGCCGTCGCCCATTGCCAACCAATAGGTGTCGCCTTCCTTATACACATCGTTAAGTTTGTTGTAATGTTTGAAAAAGACTGATACATCTGCCACTAAGTCAAAACGGTTCTGTATGCGATTGAATTCGTAGATGCGTCCTACCGCATCAAACACCTGAAGACAGTTTCCTTTCGTCTGTACAAAACGGGGGTTACATTCTTCTATGTAGCGCATCCCGTTTCTTTCGGCCAGTTCAAAGTTCTCTATGCTCACCCCATTATAACGAGCCACACAACATTTCGTGGTAAACCACACCGCTCCGTCCTCCGCTTGCTTAAACGAATATATGCGCCTGCTGTTCAAACCTTCAGCAATACCCAAATGAGAGAGCGTGAAATCGCTCACATCATACTCTGCCGCTACAGAAGGTAACGGCAACATTATTAATATAAGGAAGAGATATAATATCCAACCTAAATATCTGTTTTTATCCATCGTTCATCATAATTTGCTGCAAATTTAAATAAAATAATTGAGATTATTAGCCATTCGAGACAAAAATGTCAACTAATTGCTCAAAAATAATAATAAATCAAGGCTATCGTGCAAATAATATCAATATTTATAGTCTCTCCTTTGCCGCCATCATTCATAAACAACTATAATGTTGGTAGCATTAATGTTGTCACTCCCGAGAATTATCTTGATGTTTTGGGGATTTAAGACGTTATAATCCCCCAAAACTGCAACTTTTCCGTCGGTTTTGGGGGATTATGATATATTATGAATGTGTTTCCTATTAATTTCTTTTAAGTCTTACTCCGTAAATCTGTCCTACCTGGCGACCTTTGTGAGCCACAAACTTCACTCTCACTTCGTTTTTGCCTTCGAGCATTGAGGCAGGAATAGGATAATCGACTGTCTTAAACTGGGAAGTGCGCCAGCGGTGGGAGTTGTTGACACTTGTCAGCAGTGTGTCATCGATATAGATGTCGAATTCCGACGTGCGCCACTCGTCCTGTCCCCAAAAAGTGAGTTGGAGGCTAAGGGCTGTCTCGCCATTGGTCTGCATGAGATAAGAGAAATAGTGACCGTCGCGGGCGTCACGATAGAACACTCCTTCAGTGCTGCCTTTGTCTGATTTGTCGGTTTCCATGCGGTGGTCGGTCTCAGGCTGCTGCTCTCCGGGCATTACCTTATCTACAGTGGCTGCCTCAAGAGCCTGGCGTGCGCATTCCTCGTCGGCAAGTCGCTTGGTGTATGCCTTATGGTCGGCATCGCCAAGGGCAAGCCAGTACATCATATAGCGAGAGTCGTGAATCTCGAAGAATGGTTGCAGTTCGCCGCCGGGAATGGCGTTCTCCATGCGAGTGGCAAGGGTGAAGTGTAGTGGTTTGCCAGCTACAGGCCGTAGGTCTTTGGCGATGTCGCTGATTTCCTTTGGCAAGAGGATAGGAGCCTTGTCGAGAGGCAGTTTCCTTCCGCCGGCATACTGCCCGAAACGGCTGTCGTCGGCAATGAGTGAGCGCAAGTCTTCTGTGCCGGTCTTCATGCCGAGTACTATTGGACCATACATTATTGCTACATACTGAGGCACGTTTGGCATACGCACCACACTTCCGTGCATGGGCATGGAGATGGCAATGCGGTCGCCCTTCTTCCATTTGCGGGAGATACACACAAAACCGTCTTCCTCATATTGCTTGGCGTCGAAGCCGATGCCTTTCACCTCAAACCGGTCGCACCATGACGGCTTTCTTATCTTCATGGTGAAGACTCCCTTACCCTTTGTCATGGCAATCTCCGATGTCTCGCCGTAAGGGAAGGCCGTCTTCTGCCGCAAAGTGATGCCTCGCTCGCGCCAGTTAAGCTCCGAAGCCACAAAGAGATTGACGTAAAGAGCGTCGTCGGATTCTTTAATACCCTTCTTTCGAGTCCATGTCCACTGACCGTACTTGCCGTGGTTTTCCATGCCTGTTCCCACGCAGCACCACATAGCCATGTTGGGTGCAGAGTAGTTGCGGTAGTGGCGTGGACGCGCCGAAGTGAAATACACATATCCACCATGTTCGGGATGTTGTGTCGAGAGGATATGGTTGAACATGGCGCGCTCGTAGAAGTCGCCATAGGCTGCATTGGGATTGGCACGGTTGAGGAACTCGGTGAGTTTGAGCATATTGTATGTGTTGCACGATTCCGGTCCGTCGATGTCGTTCACATAGTCGATGCAGGTCTCCTTGGTGGGGAAGTGTTCTCGTCGGCTGTTTCCGCCGATGGCGAGTGAGCGCTGCTTGGTGACAATGTTCCAGAAGTATTGGCTTGCCTCGTGCCATCGGGCGTCGCCGTCGAGTTCGGCTATACGCTGAAATCCTATCACCTTCGGTATCTGGGTATTGGCATGCATATTGTCGAGGCAGTCCTGCCGGTTCTCCATAGGAGTGAGCAGCTGCCGGTGGGCGAAGCGTCGGGCGCAGTCGAGATAGCGTCGGTCGCCTGTCATGGCGTATGCGTCAGCTATCACCTCGTCCATGCCGCCGTGCTCATTGCCGAGCATGCGTTCCATCTGTTCGTCACTCAATTCGGATGTGATATCCACTGCCCAGTCGCAGAACTTGATGAAGAGCTGGCGAGCGTCTTCGTTGCCGCAATAGAGCCATGCGTCGCGCAGTCCGGCATACATCTTGTGGAGGTTATAGAATGGTGCCCACGAACCGAAATACTGTCCGAAGTCGCCTTTGCGGAATGTGGACCACAACTTTGCGCTCTGCGGAAAACCGCCCACATAGTTCTTCGCCCAAGCCTCCCCACGCTTGTCGTTGGCCTCGGCGCAAAGTTTCAGTTCGGCAATCATATACTCCATACGTTTGCGACATTCCTCGCTGCCTGTGGCAGCATTTATGGCAAGAGCCGAGAGATAGTGTCCGCCAACGTGTCCGTCGAGTCCGTCCCAGTTGGGATAGGTGGGCTTGCGTGGCGTGAGTCCCGCCTCCTTGCGATAAGGTGCGAGCAGTCGGTCGCAGTCATACTTCAGCAGGTTTTCTACATTTAGGTCGCGTGCGTGTTTCAGCGGACCTTCGAGCAGTGTGATGTCACCCAAAGGAAACTCGTCGCTATATAGTTTGTCCTGAGCCATCATCGGGCATGGCATCATCAGGCATACGAGTCCCGAAATAATCAGATTTCTGTTCATTTTTAACTATCTTATTATATGTATTATTTTGTGTGCGCAAAATTACATATAATATTTCAGAAATCGCTGTAAAAACGTATCATTTATTTTGTGTTATGTTTCATAATAACTATATATGACATTTGGGATTTCCCCTTGTTTTCAGCGGATGAAATAGAATTAAAACAATTAGATACATTATTCAGTGGAGCATAATAATAAATAATGTAGCTATGCGGTCATCCTTTGCTAACTGGCATAAGATTATTCGTTAGTCAGCAAAAGTTCATTCGTTAGTTAGCAAAAGTTTATTCGATAGTTGGCAGGCTACCACGATAACTTCCATTTTAATGATACCAATAAGGGGCATTCACTTGACATAAGAATAGGGTATTCACTTGGCATAAGAATAGGGTATCCATTTGTTATGACAATGCGGCATTCACTTGCCATAAGCATAGTTGTTTCTATTATTTGCAAAAAAAACACATTATTCTTTGTCATTTTGGAATATAATAGTATCTTTGCAGCCGATAAGCGTTAAAAAGACGTCTATTGTCAAATAATAATTCCAATAAGAACAAAGATGATGACAGAATCACCCATACTCGCATTGCAGCGTCAGCGTATGCTGCTTGAGATAGAATACAACGAGGATAAGGAGGAACATCGCCGACAGATTGAGGCGCGAGGTATGGAAAGGCTTGCCAAACGCGGTGACGCCTGGCTTGGCGTGCACTTCGGACGCAGTTATTTCAACTCACTCAACCAATTGTCCGTGGAGCTTTATCGCACTCAAGACCAGGACATTGAGCATAACTTCGAGTTTGGACGTCCTGTGTGGATAGTCATTGACGGTAAATCCGAGACGGGGGAAAAATCACGTGGTAAATACTTGTCGGGAGTCGTCAATTATGTTGATGGCGACAGAATGGTAGTCGTAGTACCTGAAGGCACTGACCTTATGGCAATGCAGACAGCAGCAACGCTAAACGTACAGTTGGCATTTGACGAGACCACATATCGGATGATGTTTGAGGCTCTCGACCGCACTATCAGGGCAAAGGGAAGGTTGGGCTACCTTCGCGACCTTTTTTATAGTAGTCAGAAGGCCGCGACATTCTCCTTCTCTCCAATGCAGTTCCCTTTTCTGAACGCCTCTCAGGAAAGGGCGGTCAACGAGGTGCTTAGGGCAAAGGATGTGGCTGTTGTACATGGTCCTCCCGGCACAGGCAAGACAACCACCCTTGTTGAGGCTGTCTTTGAGACACTTCGCCGTGAAAACCAGGTGTTGGTATGTGCACAGAGCAATATGGCTGTTGACTGGATATCCGAGAAATTGGTTGACCGCGGCATTAATGTCTTGCGCATAGGAAATCCCACGAGAGTGAACGACAAGATGCTTTCGTTCACATACGAAAGGCGGTTTGAGTCGCATCCCGACTACGACCAGCTATGGGCCATCCGCAAGGCCATCCGCCAGCTTCGTGCCAACCGCAAGCGCGGCGACCGCTCTTTCCACCAGAAGATAGAGCGGCTGAAGGAGCGGGAGATTGAGCTTGAACTGAGAATCAGGGCGCAGATATTCGGAGAGGCGAGGGTGATAGCCTGTACACTGGTGGGCAGTGCCAACCGCCTGCTTGACGGGATGAAGTTCGGTACACTCTTTATTGACGAGGCGGCGCAGGCCCTTGAGGCGGCATGCTGGATACCCATCCGCAGAGCTACTCGTGTGATATTGGCAGGCGACCATTGCCAGTTGCCCCCTACAATCAAGAGCATTGAGGCCATGAAGGGCGGTCTCGACAAGACTCTGATGCAGCGTATCGTGGAACACAAACCGGAAGCGGTCACTCTATTGACAATGCAATACAGGATGAATGAGGCCATAATGCGCTTCTCCTCAGACTATTTTTATCATGGTGAGGTCGTGGCTGCGCCCGAAGTGAAATTCCGTGGTATTCTTGACCTTGACATACCGATGGAATGGAAGGAAATAAGCGAATCATGTAATGAGGAGTTTGTCGGCGACAACTTCGGAAGGGTCAACAAGCCCGAGGCGAGGGAGACGCTTATGACCCTTGCGGAGTATTTTGTGAAGATAGGCCGACAGAGAATAGTTGATGAACGAATTGACGTGGGGATAATATCTCCCTACAGGGCACAGGTGCAGTATATCCGCCATCTAATCAAGAAGACAGATTTCTTCAAGCCGTTCCGCAAGATTATCACCGTGAACACTGTCGATGGATTCCAAGGACAAGAGCGTGATGTCATCATTGTGTCCCTTGTACGCAGTAACGAAGAGGGACAAATTGGCTTCCTTCGTGACCTGCGAAGAATGAATGTAGCTATCACCAGGGCACGGATGAAGCTCATCATCCTTGGCGATGTCACCACACTGACCAAACATCCTTTTTATAATAGACTGTGGAAATATTGTGGAGAATTAAGAATGAAGATTTAATTCTTTAATTCTTTAATTTTTTAATTCTACTAAATGGGGTTGGGAAAATGATAGCTCGATTGTTCTTGTAATAAAAATGAGCTTATGATAATGAATGTAAGAAAAGAAGACACGGCAAGTCTTTACCGCAGACATGCCTCAAAAATGAAGGTCGTCGCCCAAATGATCTTGGGCGATTCTGACGAGGCGGACGATGCCGTAGGGGATGTCTTTGCCGACGTGGCCACAGGCAAGATATCCACAGAAGGAGAAAAGACCGAATCAATGCTTTTCGTCTGCCTACGCAACCGTTGCCTGAATCTTCTAAAGCGTAAGACTCTGCTCGAAAGAATCAGGGGAAAGATGCAACTCGACAATCGAATAGACATCTCTCCTCCTGAACGACAGATTGACCGACTTGAAGAAATCCTCGATTTCATCGACACTGGACTCACTCCACAGACGGCGCGTATAGTACGTATGCACTATCAGCAAAAGATGAAATATCGGGAGATTGCAGCAGAGCTGAATATCAGTGAGGCTGCCGTGTATAAACATCTTGCACAAGGTATCAGCAAACTCAAAGAGAAATTCAACTGAATAATTTTTAATTTATAATTAAGAAAGATGGACAAGACCGAAAGAATAATCGACATGACTGAACATCCTGAGAGATATACTGAGGATGAACTGCGACAAATGCTCATCGACGATGACGAGGGCAGTCGCATATACCGTACAATCGCCGAACTCAACGCTGCTCTCACTTACGAGGAGATGGCTAAATCAGACAATGACATTAATGCCAAAATGAGATTGTCTGACAAATGGAATAAACTCCGCTTCATCAATAAGACCGCTGCGGTGATTGTGGCAATATGCCTCATATCCGGCATCACATACGCCGCCGTGGCTCTTATACATCAGCCCTCAACTCCAGAAAAGACAGAGGCCGAAGCTAAGGTAGTTATGGAATCTCTGTCAGCTCCCGTGCTCAGCGCGCCAGCGTCGAGTGTTCCCGATACAATAGTCAAGACCTACGAGGACGCCCCTCTCTCCACTATCGTGGCAGAAATCGCCCGGACTTTCTCCAAGCATCATGCCTATCGCTCCAACAAGGCTGATTCACTCCGCCTTTACTTCCGTCTCGACACTCGTCGCGGCTTGGAGAAGAACATCAGTGAACTGAATACATTTGAGAACATCAATATCGAAATAAAAGGAGACACCATCGTGGTGGATTAAGTTATGATTATCATTTTCACTCTCATAGCCCTTTTTATGCTTATTCCGGCAAAGGGCAATGCCCAGCGCGTATCGCGTGATTATCACGACATGTCCATGTCAAAGGCGCTCATCGATCTCGATCGTGCCTCATCACGCTATCATATCAGTTTTATATATAATGAATTAGAAGATTTCACCGTCACCAAGCGATTAGAAGACCGCCCGGTTCTTGATGCCGTGCGCGACATCATCGGGTTCTATCCCATATCATTAAGTGTGGGCGACAGTCTTATCGCTGTGGAATGTGTCCACAAGACAGACAGAAGGCTCATCGGACAGCTCATTGACGAGAACAATCATCCTGTTGTCTTTGCTAATATACAGTTGCTCGCAGTTGCCGACACATCCTTTATTACTGGTGGAGTGAGCAACGAAAACGGACAGTTTGTCATTCCCTGTGCAGAACGCAAGGTGAGGATGCGTATCTCCTGCGTAGGCTATAAAACAGTGGATAATATCGTTGAAATCGGCGAAATTGGCGAGATAAGACTACAAGGTGAGCAATATGCAATCAATGGAGTCGTGGTGAAAGGACATCATCGTGTGGATAAGGTTGACCGCTCTGTATTCACCTTCTCCGACGAACAGAAGAAGATGTCCCGACAGACTCAGGAGATACTCACCACTCTGCCAGGATTACGCTTCGATGCACTCACAGGCAAATTGAACACCATGACTGGTAAGTCGCTGAAGATACTCGTTAATGGAGTTGAGGCCACCGATAACGACCTCAAGAGCATACCCGTGGATAAGATTAAGAATGTGGAATATTACACGATTCCACCGGCACGCTATGCCGATGTGGGTACGCTTATAAACATCAAAACCCAACCCCTCGATGCTGGTTATGCCGCCGGTTTCGACGTGATGCAGGCTGCTTGGGTGGCATTCAATAATTCCAACCTCTACGTGCGATACAACAAGGGCAACCACCAGATAGCCTTCGACTATAGTATGCAATATCGTAACAACGCCAATTGCGAGAGCGAGGATTCGTATGTTTTCACCGATGGAACCACTGTTTCCGACTATCTCTACCGTGGTGACTACCATTTCGGCTACTGCAATCAAGATTTCAATCTCAAGTATATATATAATAAGGATAACGACTTTACTTTCCAGACTAAGTTCTCGCCAAATATTTTCACACAGTTCTGGCGTACGGACAATAAGATTGAGGCACATAACAACCCGATGTGGCAGGACGGAGAGGGACGTCAGGAGAGAAAAGTGAAGAGTTTCGGTCCGTCGCTCGACCTCTATCTCAACAAGAAGCTCAATAACAATCAGGAACTCACCGTCGATGTACTCGGCACATACTTTCACAACTCCCAAAACGACCATAATAAACAATGGACAACATCTTCTCAGGAAGAACCCACCACTGGAGGGCAAGGGGAGGCTATACTCTTTGACGACGATATGCGTGCCAAGAATGACAAACTTTCTCTCATCGGCGAACTTGCCTATACCAAGTCATGGGGCTCAACCAACCTCTCACTGGGATATAAGGCAACGCTTGCCAAGTCAGACTATAAGATACGCAACATGCTGTCCGACTATAACGAGTATGCATATACATCGCACAACGACAACCATTATCTATATGGTGAAATCGGCGGAAAACTCAACAAACTGTCCTATCGACTTGGTGTTGGA
>JAXEKN010000060.1:0-15871 GCA_034101015.1 Prevotella sp. | reverse complement strand
GGCTCAGTAGCGGTAAGGGTAGGGAAGTAAGAAACGTTCTCATGCATAATGTTATGTAATTAGATGTTATTAAATTAATTATTGTCGCTTTTCGCAATCACTGTTATCGGGTGCTAAGTTACGAAAAAATTATGGATTATAAAAACGAGTGTCCACACTCTATGAAGTGTGGACACTCTAAGGAAATATTATTATGGTTTAACAATTTATAACAGGAAACATTAATATATTAACCAATTTATTTGTACCTTTGCATTCGCTTTTGGCATTAAACACAAACAGCCGATGCTGTATCAGAGATAATAATTAATATAAAAAAAGTAATTAAAAAATGGAAAAAATTTTTCACAAACACTTCGCATCAGTAATGCAGGATGCCCTTGCTGTTTTTCGTCTTAACAATGCAAGAGTAACTGTATCTACAATTTGCAAGAGTAAAGGAGTTAATATCTCCCATTCACAATTTTATTCAGTCTAAAAGGGGGAAGTTAAGAACACCGTCGCTTATTCGCGCCTGATGAACTTCTACATTTCCCACATTCCCTCCGAAGAATCCACCCGTCTGCTCGTCGCCTTCGCCAAGGCACTTATATCCGAAGATCTGGAGAGTGTCCCATGACATTTTCCTTAATATATAATTTTGCACTTAACCTTCCCCTAAAGTGCAAATTCCCTACAAACACAATGGAGGCTGCAAATGGCATTTACTATGCTGCTTGCAGCCTCCAACTGTTATTGAAATAGATAATTATCCTATATTACCACATGCCTTCGTTGTTGTCCGCGGGTCCATCATTATGTAATGCAGGATCCGCCCTGCCGACATCGATGCTCCAAAGGTAGCACCATCCTCCCACATTCCCCAATATGGTTTGTAATCTACCCACTTTGGTTTGTAGATACCTCATTTTGTATTTCCAACACCCAACAACTGTTAAAAATCACCTCCATTTCCACACTTTTTCCTCAAATTTCTTGCACAATCCAAATAAATGTCTTACCTTTGCAGCACCAGAACCCCCAAGCCTCTTAACAATGCTCAAATCGGGGGTCGTTTTATTTTTATACCATTATGAGATTATTGTTTGACAAGTCTTTCATGCAGCCTGATGATATGGTAGAGTTGCTGCGACATAGAGGGTTGGAAATCGAGAACCCTCAGAGAGTTTCCCATTATATACGCAACATCGGTTACTATAGGTTGAGCGCATATATGTTCCCACTCCTGTGCCAACCTAAAGAGGAACATTGTTTTAAGCAGGGAAGCAAATTTCAGGATGCACTCAATCTATATCGTTTCGACAAAAAACTACGCCTTTTCCTCTTTAACGAGATAGAAAAGGTGGAGATTGCTCTTCGCAGCACTCTTGCAAATCTTGTGGCAGAGGAAACTGGCAATATATTCTGGATGACAGACGAGACCTTGTTTGCTAATAGTGACAAGTTCAGACGAACCATGGAGAATGCCATCAGTCCGATGATACCACGAAGGCTGAATGGCCGATGGATAGTTTCCAATATTTCACCCAAGCGTATTTATTATAATATATGTATTATCAAGTGGTTCATAGACATAGTATCGCCCAACAATGATATGCTTGAACATCTGCAGGCACTCCTTGCAGAATATCCCATGATTGACATCCGTGCTATGGGCTTCCCCTCTGGCAACTGGCTGGATGAGCCACTATGGAACCCAACACTAAAGACATAAGCCATTTATCAAGTCCACTACGACGATACAGAATGCTTTGTTCAGGCAGTGCCTTGCCGCTATACCAGAAGAACAGAAAGCTGTGTTTGAGCTTAAGTTCAGGATAGCCGAGCGCATAAATGAAGTTCTAAAAGCAAAAAAACTCACCCAAAAGGATTTTGCCCAGAAACTCCACAAGAGGGAGTCGGAAATATCCAAATGGTTGACTGGCAGACACAACTTCACCATGCAGACCATTCCTGGATTTTCTTGTCGAGGCTCACCTTGGCATACACCTCCGTCGAGGTCACGCTGCCATGACCCAGCATTTCCTTCACCGCAGAGATGTCAGCTCCCGCCGTGATGGCGAGGGTGGCTGTTGTATGGCGACTGCTGTGATAGGTGAAGTCCTTTTTGGTGGTTACTGGTTGCTCTATCCTTGTGGCATCTGGTTGCTCTATCCTTGTGGTATCTGGTTGCCCCATCCTTGTGGCATCTGGATTTCCCATCCTTATTGTGAATGAATAACCATATTGATGGTATGGTGCGAGTTGGCAAATCAACTTTTGGTAGCTGGCAAATGAATTTGTTTGAGCTACCAAAAAAACTTATGGTTATTGGCATGAGATGATACGAAAACAGCTGAAGCAATATAAATGAAAGGTGATAAATGGACACAATGTAAGAGAGGTATTGACAGGCTGTTATTACAAGTATGTTTTATAAATTAAGACTTGTTTACATATAAACAGCTAAAAACGTGCTTAAACGAAAGGCTATTGTTAATTATTTAAAAATCGTTTGGCATTTATAATGGTTTTTAATAGGAATTGTTTAATTTTGCAATCAGTAAAAAATAGAATATAGTTATTATATAGAACTAAAAAACACTAATGGTTATGAATAAATTAATTCTATCGTTGTCATGTGGCTTGCTCTGCTGTGTTCAGAACATAATGGCACAGGGAGAAAGCGAGGAAAAAGGTGATGTGGTTTATAAATTGACCCATGTGCCGGTATGTCTTGACAATTATCAGTCGGGATTTTACTATTCTGATGGCGGCAAGGTGTTTACAATGCGTAATTTTCCTTCTGCCATTGCTTCTCATGTATTATCTTTGAAGGTCAGTCCCGCGGGAGTCTCTTATTCCTTTATTAATGAGGAAGGGGGCAAGAGGTCTGTTAATGTGTATAATCTGTGGAAGCCAAAGGAGCTGATAGCGTCAATTTCCACAGATTCTTTTGTTCCGACATCGTTATGCTATTCTGCTGACTCGCGTAGCCTCTACGTGTCTTCAATGGACGGTACACTCTATGGCTTTGAGACATCCGGCTTCAAGCAGACACTGGCAATGAGCGCCACCGTGGCTGCCGACAGGCTTGTGGCAAGTCCCAACGGCTATTTCGTTGCTGCTGGTGGGGGCAATGAGGTGGAAGTGCTCAATGTGGAAGGTCGCAGCGTGAGGACAAAACTGGCTTTTGGCGGAGTTGTCAAGGATGTGGAGTTCTCGGCTAACAGCCAGTATATGGCGGTGCTGACAGACGACGGCAACTGCAACATCTACGACACAGCCACCTTTAATGTGTTGTACAGTTACAACTCGTTGGGAACAGCCGAGAGCTGCTTCTTCCATCCCGACAACAAGTATATAGCAGTGGTGACGGGCGACCAGCGTGTAGCCATCATCAATATGCTTAATGAGAAAGACCGCCGCTATGTGGATTCAGAGGAAGCCGGAGTGAAACTGGTTAAATTCGTCGAGGATGTTGACAAAGGTGTTTATATGGCTTATAATACAGGCTCGTCAATCGTCTTCAACCCCGTGTTCTACTTGTCTCCCAACCGTATGAAGCAGCTCACTGACGAACTGAACTCACGCATGGATGAGTGGATGAAGAGAATGGACGGCGAGTCATTGGAAGATTATAATGCACGTGTGAACGAGCAGACACGCGCCGAATACGCCAAGATGCTCGAAATGGAGATAGCCACACGAATGGCTGACAATCTCATGAGCATGTCAGAGGTAAGTCTCGGAAACTATAACCCGGAGATGGGCATGCTTACCCTTGATTTCAACAATATGCCAAGCATCTACTTGTCGGTGCCACAGGATCAGTTGGGCGACTTTATGGATCCCGGCGACCTGCAGTTTAACAACAACAAGTACATCATCAATGCGAATGACGAGTATGAGTTGGTATATTCTGAGGTTACGAATACAAAGACAGGCCAGACATACGTGTTTGACAACCAGGAGCGCAAGTCACTTGACTTCCTGACTTCGGATGACAATTTCATACCGTTTGCACAGGCCCAGGCTTCCGCAATGGAAGAGATGGGGCTTGAGAACATCATGGAGAACGTGATGACGAATGCCAAGCAGCAGGCCGAACTGACAGACCATACGAAGATTGACGTGAAGACCCGCGTTGAAAAGGACACTGACGCCGACGGCAACCCTATATCCAATTACAGGGTGAGCGTGTCATATACAGTGGATAAGGAATTTTCCGCAAAGGAGGATTTCGCTTCTGCGGTATATAAGACGGAGCAGTCGAAGGCAGCCTTGGCTATGCTTGAAGTGGTGAAGCAGGCTCTTGAGGGAGACTTGGCAAAATATGTCGTGCCGGGCAAGAAGGTGAACATAATGATAACGGGTATGGCCGATGCTGTGCCTTTCAGCCGTACCGTGGCATACGACGGAAGCTATGGCGACTTTGTCAATGAACCAGTGTATGACGGAAAGGGCGGCATGTCAAATGTCACTATCCTGAAGGCCGAAGGAATGAACCAGAACGAACAGCTCGCTTTCCTCAGGGCAACCGGAGTGAAGAGATACCTGCAGAAGAACGTTCCCTCGCTCTCGTCAATGGATTGTAAATATGAAACCACTGTGAACGTCTCTGACAAGGCCGGAAGCGAATATCGACGTATCGGAGTGGAGTTTGTGTTTGTTGATGCGTTTAACAACTAAAAAAATTATTATCGTGAGAAAGTTAATATTGGCTGTATCTTTGTTGGCGATGAGCCATGGCATTCCTGTATGCGCACAGTCGATAGACCAGGCCAATGCCGAATACAAACAGTTCATTCAGCTCTCGAACAGCGGCAACCAGGCACAGATGTACGACGTGCTTTACCGCTGTTATACATCCACGAAGGCTGTGCTGGACAAAGCGGCAAAGGGTAGTGCCGACTATCGTATGGCTTACGACAACATGAAGAACCTCATACCTTATCTTGCCAATGGAGCGTCATATAGCAGCAGCAAGGGTATGAAGGGCAATGCGGTGTTGTTTGCGAGGGCTTACGTGGATGTCGTTACAAGGCCCGACTTTTCATCATTGGGATTCATTGAGTCAAAGTCGTTCGCGCAATTGTCATATTATGCGGCGGCATACTTGGTGAACTCCCGCCGACAGGGGGATGCCATCCCCTATCTGAGGGCTTATCTGAGGTCGGGGGAGGAGAAGTTCCGCAAGAGCGTGTTCGCCAATCTGTTGAAGGCATGTACCGCCACAAAGGATTACCAGACGGGAGTGTCGGTGCTGGATGAGATGCTCGCAAGCTATCCCAACGACTACTCGATGCTTTCAACGGCGGTGAACTTCTGTATTGACAGCGGTGACAATGCCAGTCTTCAGAGGTTTGTCAGCAAGGGACTCTCTTCTTATCCCAACGACAAGACCCTGCTTAATATCCAGGGTAAGCTGTATGAGGACAGGCGCGAATATAATAGTGCGCTGGAAATCTACACAAGGTTGCATAAGACTAATCCAAATGCCTTGGACGTGGCAAAGCATCTTGCCCTCAACAATTACAATATTGGAGTGCTTAACTACAACAGGGCTCTCTCGGAGGGAAATAAGGATGAGGCCAAGAAGCTGAAAGCCACGGCTGTGAAGTATTTTAATGTGGCGATAGGACATCTTTCGGATGTGGTGGCTTCCGACCCCGCGTCGCTGAAGTATAACCAGGCGTTGGCAGTGGCATACAACTGTGTGGGCAATACCTCGCAGTTTGATAAGGTCAACAACAAGTTGGCGTCAATGGGTGGCGGCAAGGTGTCTTCGGACTACATCCCCTCGCTAATCTCCTACTCGGGAGAGAATGTACCCGCTTCCTCGGTTGCAGCATCTTCATATACCTCGACATCCACAGTGCCCTCTTCTTCATCCTCTTCTTCCGGCTTCTCTTCGGCAGGGTCCGACGAGGCAATCCCCGCATATTCTGCTTTCGCCAAGAACTATATAGAGGAGAAAATAGAAAAGTGGCAACAGAAAGACCCGTATGAAACGCTCGACGAGTTCAGGGCGAGAGTGACCGAAGCCAAGCGCGACGAGATGATAAAGGAACTGAAAAGAAAGGCAGAGGCTGAATACATAAGCATATATCAGGACAAGGTGAACCTGGCGCAACTGGAGCTGAAGCCTTATGATGCCGAGAATGGCGTGTTCTTGGTGACGTCGGAGATGTTGGGGCAGATGATTGTGCCGGTGCCAAGGGAAAACAACGAGGCAAGGCTGTTTGAGTCCAACTGGAACGGCATGCAGTTTAACAATCCCAAGTATTTCATCAACGATGACCATCTGGCATTGGCGAGCCTCACCTTCGTCACTCCAATGGGCAAGCAGTATAAGTATGACAATGACGCCGCACTGAACTATACGGAAACCAACGTGGACGTAAACTTCAAGCCTATCGACCAGTCGCTGCTCGCCGACGCAAATACAGGCAGCGGCAAGAAGCAGAAGGTGCAAAAGAAGGAAGTCAGCATAGGCCAGTCGGATGTGGATGTTGACATCCCTGAGACGGGAACCGACAACAGTAAGACATTTGCCGTGATCATTGCCAATGAGCATTACTACAATGTGGCTGGGGTGCCGATGGCGCTGAATGACGGAAGCACGTTCAAGGCTTACTGCCAGAAGACCCTCGGCATGCCCGAGGAGAACGTCAGGTACTATCCCGATGCCTCATACGGAATGATGCTAAGGGCTATAAGGGATATCCGCGACATTGCCAATGCTTTCAGCGGCGACATCAACGTGGTGTTCTACTATGCCGGTCATGGTATTCCTAATGAATCGACTAAGGACGCTTATCTGCTGCCTGTGGATGCTGACGGCACACAGACAGAAGGATGCTACTCGCTCAACAAACTTTACGGCGAGCTTGGAGCATTGTCAGCAAAGTCGGTGGTGGTGTTCCTCGACGCTTGTTTCAGTGGAAGCAAGAGAGAGCAGGGCATGCTGGCATCGGCGCGTGGTGTGGCGTTGACACCAAAGAAGGAGGCTCCGCGCGGCAATATGGTGGTGTTCAGCGCCGCCACTGATGACGAAACGGCTTTCCCCTACGAGCAGAAAGGTCATGGACTCTTCACTTACTACCTCTTGAAGAAACTTCAGGAGACCAAGGGTGACGTGAGTCTCGGCGAACTGAGCACTTACATTACAGAGAACGTCAAGCGTCAGTCGGTAGTGATAAACCGCAAGGTGCAGACACCAACTGCCACGCCGTCAAATTCTCTTTTGGGGGGATGGACTGAAATGAGACTAAAATAAAAAAAGGAAAAAAGAAAATATATCAGTATGAAAAAGACATTAACTATAGTTTTGATGCTGCTGTCAAGCCTGAATGTGGTTGTGGCTCAGAATGAACTGAGAGGTACAGTGGTCGATTCCGACGGCAAACCAATCGCGGGAGTCAAGGTCGCTGACTCCAAGGGAGAGAATGTGACTGTTTCGGACATGAACGGACAGTTTAAGTTTAACACCGCCGAAGAAATAGACAAGGTCATAGCCTCGTATATGGGATTTGGCGATGCCTCGGCTAAGGCCAAGCAAGGCATGGTGATAAAAATGGGGTCAAACTCATGGTGGAGCAAGAAGCCTGAGAAATACCAGTGGTTCGTGGGACCGCAGGTGGTTCTGACCTCCGACGAGGGACACCCCTCATTCGGACTGATGGTGGGTAGAGTGAAGAACTGGGGATGGTATGTCCGCGGTAACTTCAACGGACTGATCAGCGATTGCACTGATGACAATTACTATGAAGGCGAACGTATCTTTGACGGTAGAAAACCTATCGTGCGCCATTGGTCTGCCACTGCCGGAGTGATGCGCCGTTTGGGCTGCCCCGTCCATCTCTACATTGGAGCGGGATTCACCCAACGTCGCGTGGCTTGGGAAGCTATTGACGGACAGCGTTATCTTTATTATCCCGACAGCTATATAGGACCTACGGGTGAGGCGGGACTTATGGTGCGCTTCAACAACTACTTTGTCAATGGAAGTGCCATGCTCGTGCCAGCCTTCTATAAGGGTGACCTCTATCGTAATAAATACGACTATGACAGGGACGGACACGTAGAGGTGAATGTATCCATCGGTCTTGGTATTCTATTCTAATAACAGAAAAATTATTTTGATATGAGAAAGATATATAAAATGATGTCGATGCTGGCTTTCGCAATACTTGCGATGACAGCTTGTCAGACTATTGATGAGGTGGTTGACAACACGCCAACCACCAATCCTGACGAAATAGCCAACAGCAATACGCAGATTGGTTCATACTATGCATATATTGGCGTAAATGAGTCTTATAAATCCACGGACAACAGAAGATACTATGCGTGTCTTTACTCAGATGAGAATGCTGCCGAACCGTTGCAGCAGGTGACATTCAATGGCGGCAGATTTGATTTCTACAATCTGCAACCTTCCACTACGTATTATTATAAGGTGAAGTTTGAGATTTCCGACCCGGAATATTACAAGGAGAGTCCGATGTTGTCGTTCACCACGTTGCCAGGCTATTCTTGCGGCAGCGTCACATACACCGATTGGAATGGCGAGACATATCCTTTTGAAGAGAAAAAGGTACCTTGCTATTTTTATTCCGAAAGTAATTCTTTGTCTAATGTCCTGTTCAATGATAAAGTGGCATGGAGACTCTCAGACCCTGTTGATGCCATCGGGCAATATACAAATGTTTGTGCATGCTATCCATATTCGAATATAAATTATTCAAGGGATTTCTATGTCAATACATCGAAAGAGGCAAGAGAACAATATATGTATGGCAACGGGGCTATTGATCCGGAAACCTACAGGTTTGACATTAATATGACACATGCCACTGCAAGAGTGATTATGAATATCTCCATTGACCCTGAAATCAGCTTGGAGACGGCTTATATCTATGGTATGAGCCTGAGCACCAATAAGGTGGTTCCGACATCGGGATATGTTTCGATGGAAAACGGCAAGATTAGAGATGCGGGATATGGCAGTATAAGCTTTGGCGGAAGTATAACCCTGAAGAAAGGTTCTACATATTCATTGACATTCTATCCGCTTCCTGCCACTGCTGACGGTATGGTTTCTTTTTCTGCAAATGTAGATGGTGGCTCGACGCTTACCAAGCCAATCGAATTGTCCGGTGAGACAATGTGGAAGGCAGGCAACACCTATACGTACAACGCGGTATATACTCCGCAGGAGCTTCGCATTGTTTCTGTCAGCGTACAAAGTTGGAACGATGTGAATGGCGGTGACATAATAATTACGCATTAATAATTTAATGAATATATGAATATGAAAAGATATAGAAACATATTGGCAATGGCTGCCCTCGCCGTCGTGGCGGGATTGCTGTCGGCTTCGTGCAGCAGTGATAATGCTGATGAGGTAAAGGTTTCAGAGAATAAGTCTCCGCTCAAGATTAATGTGGCGGGAGTTGCCACAACGAGGTCTGCCTTTGAGGGGAACAAACTGCCTGACGAGTGCATGTATTACATCTCCCTTTATAATGATGGAATAGATTATGATAATTTTGATATCCCTGTACAGTATGTAAAGGGTGAAAGCCGTATTTCAAGGCCTGTGTTCATTACGCGTGAAAGTACCGTCGGTGCGATTTATTGTGACAGGGAGAAGGTGAAAGTTGATGGCAATGTCATCGTGTTGAACGCGGCTGACCAACAGGATATCTTGGTAGCGTATTCAAATGTCAAACCATCATATCCAGAGGTCTCGCTAATGTTCAAGCACGTAATGTCACGGGTGTCATTGCGTATCACCAAGTCTGCCGAAAATGACAGAATGTATGACAAATTTGGTACGGCTGTTGTTGAAGGCGTGGCTTACGGATATTATTATCTGTTCTCAGACAAAGTGGATCGCATTGACCAAACTACGACTTTGAAGGTGGAACCAAAGGATAAGGATTATCTTGAAACGGCAACGGATGTGGTGGAATACGATTTCCTCACAGTTCCTCAGTCTTCGTCGGAACTGAAAATGAACATCAGCTGTTCTTCTTTGAAGACTACCATTTATTTCCCCAAGTCCACATTACACCCTGGAAACAAGTATGTGTTTAATGCCGTCATCAAGGGCAATGACCTGGAGATTCAGAGCGTGAGCGTGGAGCCTTGGGCTTCGGAGAATCATGACATTTCAATTGAAATATAAATCATTAAATTAAGGAGACCAAGAATATGAAGAATATCATAACAAACATATTGCTGCTCTCGGCAATGGCGCTTCCCGTCTTCACATCGTGCAGCAGCGACGATGAGCCAAAGGCCGGGGCCAACAAGAACCTGCTGGAGATTGAGGTGCTCGAAAACGCACAGACAAGGACTACAAGCCCATTGTACAACTCAATTCCGAGCAAGACTTATTACGGTATCTATCTTGCTGACAATGACGGAAATGTTGCTACCAACTGTAATAATGTATCGGTGTATTACTATGAAGGCAACAGTACTGTCGGCCAGCCAGTCGAACTGAACCGCAATGACAGAAAGGTCTATGCATACTATCCATACGACAGTTCCGTCAATCCGGCTAACCTTGATCTCGAAGGCGTGATGGAAGGTAAGGACGTGATGATTGGCAAGTCTGTCGAGATGCAAACAGAAGGAGCATATAGCTCAGGCTATGTGAACAGCGAGATGACCAAAGCATTCCTGAAGTTTACTCACGCCAAGAGTTGCATCACATTCAACATCACCCAGGAAGAGACATGGACCAACCACACGGTGGAGGAAGTGTCGATACAGGTGCCTGTGAGATATGCCGGTGTGAACCTGTTTACCGGTGAATATGTCGGCAGCACTGATGCTGACATTGCCGCTAACGTGCTGAACAGGAAAACCAGTGTCGGCGAGAATGTGACATGCAACTTCCTCGTTGCACCGATGGTCAAGGAGGGTGACATATACACTACGATGAAGATCGACGGCATAAACGTAAGGCTGAAGTTGCCTGTGACTTCCCTGACCCCGGGTATGAATTACGTCTTTAACATCACTGTCACGAAAGACACGTCTTTGGTTCTATATGGAGCGTATATCGTAAGCCGTCACGAGGAATCTCCCTCGCCGATTGACTGGGAGATTGAGTATTGATTTGCATTGATGAATCCTTAAAACAGAATGACAATGAAAAAGATAATATTTTGCATGTTTGCCATTATGGCATTGCTCGCTTCCTGTAGTCAGGACGATGCTTTCAACAACAAGTCAGCGGCTATACTCGGCATTTCCGCCGAACTGCCGTCGCAGACAAGGGCAATAAACGAGAAAAAATATTTTCAGGAGGGCGACCAGATTCTTCTCTTGGTCAACGACCAGCAAGTGACGGCTGTATTTGATGGCGACAAATGGAAGTTGGACCGCATAGTGAAAATCGACCAGCCCACAGAGGTTTACGCTTACTATAATGTAGAGAAGGGTCTGACTGTCCGTCCCGATGCCGACAATATGCAGCACGAACTGCTTTATGCCCATGCTGAGGTGAGCCCTGAATATCCACTTGCAGAGCTGCTTTTCAATTATGCTTTTCATCGATTGGTCTTTGAGATAAAAAAGTCGAAGGAGAGCAGTGACGGGGAATTTAACCTCGAGTCTCTGACATTGAAGAATAAGCCACAGAGTAAGAGTCCTATATATACTGACATTAGTTATTCGAATGGCGAGATGTCGTTTATACCCGGTGAATTTACTGTCATTGTTGACAAGGTGCTCGATAAGGAGTATGCGACTGTCGTTGAGGTACTGGCGATGCATGCCCAAGAGGGCGATGAGCAGACTGCCATCTTGTCTTTGAAAATTAACGGTCAGGACTACGAGAATGAAATCAACCTCTCTTGCTTGGGGCTCACTGGTACCTTATGCAAGCATATACCGGTTAATCTGACATTGACACCCAAACCGATTATCCCTTATTCTTATGCTGTTGACCTTGGACTTAGTGTCAAGTGGGCAAGTTTCAATGTCGGTGCTGAATATAAGGCTACAGAATATGGTAACTACGTGGCTTGGGGAGAGACAGAGTCAAAGGAACTGTATTCAATATATACATACAAGTGGTTTGACTCAGCCCTTGGCTCATATACCAAATATTGCATCGACAACACGATGGGTACGCCAGACTATCGCAGTGTGCTTGACAAGGATGATGACATCGCACATGTGAAATGGAGCGGCAAGTGGCGTATGCCTACTCAGTCTGAGATGCGCGAACTGATAACAAAATGTCAGTGGAAGTGGGGAGAACAGGATGGTGTCAAGGGTTATACCGTTACGGGTACTAATGGCAACAGTATCTTCCTCCCGACAGGTGACTACAGACGAAGCGCACAGTCGGGTATCGACGATAACTTTGGATATTACTGGACATCAACCACAGGTGTGGGTTCCACATCTTATTGCCTGTTGCTCAACGGATATGAGCAGCGTGAGATTGTGGCACTTGAAATCCGTGAAATGGGATGTCTCGTGCGTCCGGTATATTAACCTGCGGATTTATTCATAATAAGCCCTCTTCGCCCCAAAGACGAAGGGGGCTTTTTGTGAATATGTAGGTTGGGCGAAAAAATGACATAATGGTATGAGAATACCTGTTTTTCTTACATTATGATTTTTACAAGGCTTCTGAGAATGCGATAAAATCAAGCGATAATTCACGCATAGGCAAATATGCGATTCTCAGAAGCCTAAAAATCGGTGGTTTTGTACCACAAATCCACATTTTTTCAAATGATTTTTCCATGGACGTACGTCCTTAGCCCTGCGGTCGTACGTCCATAGGGTGTATGCACGTACGTCCTTAGGGGGTAAGGACGTACGACCAAAGGGTGCTTGGACGTACGTCCATAGGATTTGTGGGAAAAAATCATGTCACAATACGGTTGGAGATAACAAAACAGACGGCCAAAAGTGCATTTAGATGCGGAATTTCCTTTCCTGGATTATATCTGAAAGCGTAATATTTTCAAATGTCATTATGTCACGCATAATGGCTATTTGGTGACAAATCTTTGTATAGCCTTGCGACAGCGGTGCTCTTCACGGACTGATAATGTCGTGTCGCGGCGTGTACCGCCCTTTTCAATTGTGGCAATAATCTTAAAACCGCTATATCTGCATATTTCCTTCATTGCACGTATGGCTCCATGACTTTGGTTCATCCAGATATTGAATGGCCATGGAGTCGTGGAGGTGCTCAATAGAATGCATCGTTTGCCTTTATGGAGAGGAATGGGAAAGCCCTTGGAGTTTTCTGACATTAATCCATAAACCATACGGTCGAAAAGCAACTTTAGAGTGCCTGGGATATTGCCCCAATAACATGGTGCGGCAATGACGAGGCAGTCACAGTCTTTAATCTTGCTCAATACTATTTGTGAGTCGTCATCAGGAAGAGTGCAAAAACCTGAAGCCCTGCATTTCATACAAGCTATGCAGGGACGGACGTTGAGCCGCTGTATCTCAATCACATCGACTTCAGCACCGGCATTTTCAGCCTCGTCTTTCATTACCTCTACCATCTGCGAGATATTGCCCCTTTTGCGCGGGCTCGCGTTTAAAATCAGTATCTTCATTGTCCTAAAGAAATTTGACTGCGGCAAGGATAAACACCAATGCCATCGTAATTGATAATATTAAAGCCATAGAATATAAAAATTATAAAGTTAATGATTAATGCGAAATCATGCCGCAAAGGTATGACTTTTTGGGCAAATACGCAAAAGAATGGGACAGAATGACGAAAAAAGTGACGAATGAATGGAAAATCAACTGCCAAATGCTAAAAAAAAGACAAAAAACTTGCGTATCTCGCAAAATATCAGTAACTTTGCACCCTAAATCGGACAAGTGTCCGTAAGTGAACATGTTTAATTAAATAATTTAAAAACAAAATGATTATTGTACCAGTAAAAGAAGGCGAAAACATCGAGAAAGCCCTCAAGAAGTTTAAGAGAAAGTTTGAGAAGACAGGTGTAGTAAAGGAACTCCGCGCACGTCAGCAGTTCGACAAGCCTTCTGTTCTCAAAAGGCTGAAGATGGAGCACGCTATCTACGTACAGAAGTTGAGAGCTGCCGAGGATTAATCCAAAAAAATCCTAAAAAATTTGGTGGTTTGAATTTTATTTCGTAAATTCGCTGCGTGAAACTGATAAGGCAGCGCAAATGATGGTTGAAAGGTTCTTGGAATATATGCGCTATGAGCGGAACAAAAGCCCGCGGACAGTGCAGGAATATAGGGATGACTTGAGAATGTTTGAGTCGTTCTGCAAGAACCGGGATAACCAAATTTCCTGGGAGTCAGTGGACTCCGACCTGATACGCGACTGGATTGAGAGCATGATGGATAGAGGACATGCCGCAACGTCGGTCAACCGCCGGCTGAGCGCATTGAGAAGCTTCTTTCGTTGGGCTCTATCAAGAAAGTTGGTTGTCAAGGATCCTGCCCACGCTATCGTCGGGCCAAAGAAAAACAAACCACTTCCCGTGTTTGTTAAAGAGCAGGATATGAACCGGCTCTTGGATAATGGGGAGATGTGGGATGAGAGTTTTCAATCCTTGCGCGCGCGTACCTTAATAATATTATTATATCAGACAGGAATACGAGTCTCAGAACTCACCTCAATGGATACTACATCGGTAAGTCTGAATGAGAGATATATAAAGGTAAGGGGAAAAGGAAACAAGGAAAGGGTAGTGCCTTTCGGTTCAGAACTGAAGGCTGATCTTGAAAATTATCTAAAGCAGAGAAGCAATCTTATTGGTAAGGATGACGGACCGCTTTTCATTTCGGATAAATGCCTAAGGATGTCAACCGATCAGGTGAGAAAAATCGTAAAAGACAATCTTGCCAAGGTCACCACCCAGAAAAAGCGCTCACCACACGTGCTGAGACATTCGTTTGCAACAGCTATGCTGAACAACGGTGCAGGAATAGAAAGTGTGAAAAAATTGCTCGGACATGCCAAAGTGGCAACAACGGAGATTTACACTCACACGACGTTCGAGCAGTTAAAGCGAATTTATAAACAAGCCCACCCAAGGGCATAACCCTTAAAAATGGAGGTTATTATGGAAATTAAAATTCAGTCAATTCACTTTGACGCTACCGAGAAGTTACAGGCGTTCATCGAAAAGAAAGTCGCCAAGTTGGAAAAGTCATTAGACGATATTCAGAAAGTAGAGGTGCAATTAAAGGTTGTAAAACCCGCAACGGCTCAAAATAAGGAAGTACACCTGTCAGTTTCGGCTCCGGGAACTACCTTGTTCGTAGAGAAGACGAGTGACACTTTTGAGGAGGCAATCGACCTCTCAGTGGACTCAATGAGGGTTCAACTGCAGAAATTTAAAGAAAAATCGAGAAAATATTAAAAAAAGTGCCGAAAAATTTTGGTAATTCAAAAATTATTCGTACCTTTGCACCCGCAATCCGATAATAAGTCTTGCTAAGACCGAAATCAGTCGGGATGCGGGTGCATAAAGAAGCCTCTTTAGCTCAGTTGGCCAGAGCACGTGATTTGTAATCTCGGGGTCGTTGGTTCGAATCCGACAAGAGGCTCAACTGAAGAGAGTGACCGAGTGCACTGAGACAAAAGTAAGGGTGGTTACCAGAGTGGCCAAATGGGGCAGACTGTAAATCTGCTGGCGATGCCTTCGGTGGTTCGAATCCATCACCACCCACTTCAAGTCGAGACAAGCGGAAATAGCTCAGTTGATAGAGCACTAGCCTTCCAAGCTGGGGGTCGCGGGTTTGAGCCCCGTTTTCCGCTCTTTCTCTGCTGTATTAGCTCAGTGGTAGAGCACTTCCTTGGTAAGGAAGAGGTCCTGAGTTCAACTCTCAGATACAGCTCAA
>JAXEKN010000045.1:0-6852 GCA_034101015.1 Prevotella sp. | reverse complement strand
GTTTGCAGCCCGTGGCGGCAATAAGAGCAAGGGATATACTTATAGTGGCAGCAATACTATAGGGGATGTGGCATGGTACACTGATAACAGTAGCAGCAAGACACATACAGTTAAGACAAAGGCTGCCAATGAACTTGGTATATATGATATGAGTGGTAATGTATGGGAGTGGTGTAGTGATTGGTATGGCTCTTATAGCAGTGGTTCACAGACTGATCCTACTGGACCTGCCACTGGCTCTAACCGTGTGCTTCGTGGCGGTGGCTGGTACGGCAGTGCTGCGCGCTGTCGTTGTGCTAATCGCGGCTACGATACGCCGTCCTTCCGGTACTACAACCTCGGTTTCCGTCTCGCCTTATAGCAAGTTCTTTCCAAAGAAAAGCAAGAAAAAAGAAGAAGGAAGTTGTTAGCCTTTATTCCTCGGCGGTGGCGGGCGGAGCCTCCACAAGCAGAGGAATAAAGGCTAACAACAGACAAATCACTATGTTTCTTGGATATTCCAGTCTTCTAATAACTTTTTCTCACCTTCCGAAACAAATAACGCGTTTCGTGACATCGTGACTCACGAGTATGCCGGCATCCTTGCCTACAACGACGAGAACTCCCTCGCCTGTGTGCTCTCCATTGCCTATATATGGGCGAAGAACGAGTATGTCATCCATCGCGAATATGCCACAGGCAAGGGCTATGCCGACCTCGTGATGATACCCCTCCGAAATGTCAGCAAGCCCGCCCTTGTCATAGAGCTGAAATACAACCATTCCGCCGACACGGCTATCAGTCAGATAAAGCAGAAGAACTATCCCTCAAAACTATCCGACTATACAGGCGACATACTACTCGTAGGAATCAACTACGACAAGGAGACAAAGCAACATACCTGCAAAATTGAGCATGGGAGTCCGTCATGCCGTTAATTTCAGTTAAATCCAACTATCAAGCGATATTTTCTTTCATTTCTTTGCGATAAATCAATAATTTTTTGTAATTTTGCGGCGGACTTTATAGTTCTGTCCTGCATTAACCTCTGCTTGGTGCGGAGCGTGAATGTTGAATAGGAAAAGGGAAATAATACAATAAGATATGAAAAGAATATTATTATTAACTGTCTTTCTGCAGACACTTGCAGGCCTTGGATATTTACGGGCGCAGGAACTGAAGTTCCGTGTAGCCGAATTCTATCAAGACCAGCAGGACTTGACCGCTCAGGAAGAAAACAGGGACGACGGCGACGGAGCGCTCTATGCCGTCATCAAGGTCACTTCCGACAATGAGGATGACGACCTGAAGCAATTCTCGTTTGACTTTAACTACATGAAGTGCAGCAAGGAAATGCGCGACGGCGAACTATGGGTGTTCGTGCAGCGCAATGCCAAGAACGTCACCATACGTCGTGATGGCTACAAGACGCTCAAATATCCGCTGCCCCAAACAATCCAGGCAGGCAAGACCTACAGGATGAAGTTCAGCGTTCAGGAACGGGTCGTTCAGCAGCGCATCCTTCAGTTTAAGGTCACTCCGGCAAATGAGAATGCCATCGTCAAGGTGAAGAAGGATGGCTCGAATGAGGATTACCAGTTGTGGGGAACGGTGGATGCACAGGGTAGCATCGACCGACTCTTGGACACAGGCGAGTATCTCTATGAGATTTCGGCTGACAGCTACAAGACGGCCATTGGCAAGGTGTCTTTAGTCAACGGCAGCAGTAATCATGTGGAAAACGTGTCGCTCACTCCCAATTTCGGATTCCTCGAAATAGCCGATGACTATGGCATTGCCGGTGCGGAAGTGTATATCAACAACCGCAAGGTGGGCAACATCCCCTACAAGTCCGGCCGTATGGAATGCCGCAACGACTATCAGCTCATGATCAGCAATGGCGAACTCTACAAGACATACAACAGCACGATAGAAATCCGTCAGGGCGAGACCACGAAGATTAGTCCACGACTTCAGTCAAACTTTGCCGAGACTACCATCAAGGTGCAGGATGAGGCTGAGATTTTCCTCAACGGCACAAGCAAGGGCAAGGGCAGTTGGACAGGACCTCTGCGCGCCGGAACATATAATGTGGAGTGCCGCCTGCCCAATCACGTTTCTTCGCAAAAGCAGATAGTGGTGAAGCCCGATATTGCCGAGACCTTCATTATTGATAAACCCAAGCCCATCGAAGGCTCGCTATATGTCAAGTCAAACCCGTCGGGAGCAAAGATCTTCCTCGACGGCAAAAACCTTGGTGTCACCACTCCAAGCAAGATTGACAATGTGCTGATCGGCTCGCACAAGGTGACCATAATGTTGGACAACCACAAGCCCGAAAACATCGACATCAATATCAAGCAGAACGAAACCGCCACTGTCGATGTGAAGTTGAGCAATATGGCATTGATGACCATCAAGTCAAGTCCTTCGGGAGCAGATCTGTATATTGACGGAAAATACAAGGGCACTACTCCGTATTCGGAGGAGATGGCTTCGGGAGACTATGAAATCAAGTTGCTTAAGAAACAGTGCAAGACGCTCACACGCCGTGTGCATCTCGACAGTGCCAATCCCGAACAGTCGTTCTCGCTCAACCGCCAGTACCAGCAGCCTTCGCAGTTCTATGTGCAGCCAACAGTTCAGGTTGGCTCCAATATGGGAGTCGGAGCTGCCATAGGATGTTTCATATCCAATCTTAACGTTGAGGCTGACTTCATTTATGGCTTGAAGAAGGAGACCATGTATTGGAATGACCCTTCTTATAATCCGTATCGACCCACGTATACTCCGACGGAAGAGTCCTATTCTAACATGTATTTTGGCGGCAAGATTGGCTGGGGAGTCATTGTCGGTTCGCGAATGAGAGTCACTCCTCAAGTGGGAGGTGGTTTGATGAAGGTGACAGGCTCAAAGTCTAACTGTTATGCTATAAAAGGCTCTGTGGGCGTGCGTGCCGACTATGTCGTGGCAGACCATATCGGCTTGGTTGTCGCACCGGAATACAGCGTGCCATTCTCCAAGTCAAGTGTCTATGATGCCATTTCTGCCGTTTCATCCACCGTGAAGGGCTGGGGCTGCGGTTTCAACTGTTCTTTTGGCTTGAACATTTATTTCTAATCTTTAAGTAATACTGACGAAGATGAAAAGAATCACACCTTATTATATATGATGATTACGGGAGTATTGCTGTCTATTTCGGGATGCGATGATTCCTATCCTCATGACAACCAGTCGCTCACTCCGTCCATGACTGCCCGTTATCTACATTGTGGTGAAAGCAAACTCGATTTTGAATACACTGCATCGTCTCGTTCGATGTCTGTCGAGTCGGTCAACACTCCCTGGAGCTTGTCATGTGCGGCTGATTGGTTGAATATCTCCCCGCTGTCTGGAAGCGCAGATGCAAGCATTAATGTATCTGTAAATGAGAATCCATCGTGTGATGTCGTGCGCACGTCAATTGTAACGTTAAAGTCCGACGTTTCCGACTATGGATATTCTCAAGAGATGGAGGTGACACAAGCGAAGGCTGTGCCTTATCTCAACATCTCTGCAACAGAAGAAATCTCTTTTGTTGCAACAGGAGAGACCAAGACCGTCAACGTATCTTCCAACTTTGATTACACCGTCAGGTCTTCGGAATCGTGGATGATAGTGACTAAATCTGCAGATAATAAAACGATTACCCTGAAGGCTGAGGCTAATCCCACAGCCGAGAGACGACGTGCATACATCTATATCGAAGGCCTTTCGAACAAGACTATCAACGTGTCTCAGGAGCCTTCGGGAATGACATCCTCACAGACCACCCCGGTCTCTGTGCCTGTGGAGGGCGGCAGCTATAATATTCAGTTGCAGTCGGATGCTCCTTGGACAGCCTCTTCCGGAAGTTATTCATGGATAAGCGTCACTCCTAATCAAGGAAGTGCAGGCACATCGAATGTCCTTCTTGAGGTCGCTCCCAACTCTACTACTTCCGCTCGTACTGGTTATGTCCAGTTTAAGATTGGTTCAACAAGTCTTGTGGAAGTGAAGATTGAGCAGGCGGGTATCTATCTTGATGTATCTACCAACTTTGTTTCGTTCGATGCCGACGCATGCAGCCGCGACATCACCGTGAGTAGCAATAGGGAATGGAAGGTGCTGTCGAAGCCATCATGGATAAAGGCTCCGGAGCAGAGCGTCATGGGCGACGGCACATTGACCCTCAGTGTTGATGACTACAATAACACGACATCCCGCAATGATATTTTGACAATTGGCATCGAAGGCCTGTCCATAAAGCAGGACATCGAGGTTACCCAAAAGGGACGTACATTCGATAACTTGGTAGGAACATTGCAGTTTATAGCTTCTGAAAGCACCCAAAAGTTCACTATCACTACCGACGGTTCTTGGACTGCCACTTCATCCGAGTCATGGCTAACGCTCTCTCCTGCATCTGGCAAAGGCGCAACAGAGGTCACTGCCACTGCCACCGAAAATACTACCGATGAAGTGCGCGAGGCTACTATCACCGTGAAGGTGGGTGAAACAGAGCAGACAATCTTGGTAGCACAAAAGGCTCACTATCTTACTCTTACTCCAACCCAGTTTGATGCTCTTCCCTCTACGGGCGGCTCTCATAAGCTAACCATAGGAACCGATGATTCTTGGAAAGCCACGACCAATGCTTCGTGGATTACTCTTAATCCCGAATCAGGCACTGGAGATATTGTCGTGACTGCCACTGCGGCCGATAATCCATCAATCAATTCACGCAAGGAAACAGTGAATATCACTCCTTCCTACGCCACGGCGGTGAAGGCTATCATCCTTCAGAATGCACGATATATGACCGTGAACACTCACGACATATATTTCTTCTATAGTGGCGGCGAGTCCGACCCTGTTGAGGTAAATACCGACGGCACATATTCAGTGACAACCTCTGACTCGTGGCTCACAATAAATGAGAACGGTAAGACATTCACCGTTACTGCATCAGAGAACACCTCGGCAGAGAAGCGTGAGGGCAAGGTGGTGGTCAGCTTGACTGGACTTGTTGAAGGAGAGTCGAAGGTGATAGAGATTCCTGTCATCCAGCGCATGAAGAGCCAAGGTCCGGGCAAGGACGACTTCTCGCCTGATGAGGACTGGAGCGTAGTGGGCGGCGATTCGCATTTCACCATCTCTATAGTGCGCTTTGGCAATGACGAGGACTGGAACCTTGGTGTCGGAGGCTCTGCTTTCAAGGTGACGCTCACGGGATTTGAAGACGACAGTGACTGGGATAAACTTATAAGATAAAAAATAAAAAAACATAGAAGCAATGAAGAAGATTCTTTCTATTTTCAACGCCGCCCTTTTCGTTGGGCTGATGGCGATGGTGTGCTCTTGCAGTCAGGAAGAGACAGTAAAGGAGCGCGAACAAGAGACGGGAGGTTGGCATAGTGCCAAAGTGAATTTCAATATCAATTGCACCGACTTCGACCAAGGCGGTGGCGCGACTCGCGCCACTACAGACGCTTGGCAGGATGGCGACGTGGTGTATCTCTTGCTGACCGACAAGGAAGGCAACAAGGTGCAGGCCTACGTGCGCTATGATGCGGCAAGGCAGGAGTGGGGCGAGGTGATGTACGAGGGCTACAAGAGCTATCTCACATGCACCACTGAGTGCAAGGCTGAGGCATACTTTATTGAGGGTGTGAGCGACCTGCAGAGCCAGACTCTTTCGTTGGCTAATGACAAGGCGGTGTATGCATGCACCGAGGGTACATACGTCTATCCCGAGGATGGGGATATGACGGTGACGGTTTCATTGGCTCCGCTTACGGGACGTATCCGTTTTGAGGGTGCGTCGGGCACTAATGCCACTGTTGAGGGACTGCAGACTTATGCCTCCTTCTCACGCACTACCGGCGAGTTCACCACTTCAACTGACAACGTATCAACTACTGTCTCATCCAATGGCTCAACGCCTTATATCTACAGCGTCTTTGCAGATGCAGATTCCCCAACGCTTACCATCACAAGCGATAATACCTACAGGACAGTCTTTGATGCCTCTTCGTCGGTGCTTAAGCCCGGCAAGAGCGGTTTCCTGACATTGCCCACAAGCGAAGACCATCGCGGATGGATGACCATCCAGGGCGTAACGGGTATCACGCTCGACAAGACAAGCGCGACTCTCACGCCCGGAAGTACAGTACAATTGACGGCTACTGTATCTCCTGATAATGCATACGACAAGAGTGTAACTTGGAGTTCATCCAATACATCAGTTGCCACTGTGGATAATAGTGGAAAAGTTACTGCTGTTGCTGATGGTACTGCTACGATTACAGTTCAGTCTGTTTCTAACAGTAATGTCAGGGCTACTTGTACAGTGAATGTCGTTTCAGAGACTCGCACATTTACTGTAGGTGGTGTTACGTTTAACATGAAACTTGTGGAGGCTGGAACTTTCCAGATGGGTTCCACTACTGGTTATAGCGATGAGGCTCCAGTGCATAGCGTGACAATAACAAAGGATTACTATATTGGAGAGACTGAAGTGACCCAGGCTCTGTGGAAGGCAGTGACTGGTTACTCTCCTACTTCAGGAGGAAGTTCGTGGTCGAGTTCCTATGGTCTTGGCGACAACTATCCAGCATATTACATCAGCTACGAGGATGTTCAGTCATTCATCACAAAGCTCAACAGCATGACTGGCGAGAGATTCCGCATGCCGACAGAGGCTGAATGGGAGTTTGCAGCCCGTGGCGGCAATAAGAGCAAGGGATATACTTATAGTGGCAGCAATACTATAGGGGATGTGGCATGGTACACTGATAACAGTAGCAGCAAGACACATACAGTTAAGACAAAGGCTGCCAATGAACTTGGTAT
>JAXEKN010000041.1:0-129457 GCA_034101015.1 Prevotella sp. | reverse complement strand
GGTTGCGGCAAGACTTTCTTCGCCGAAAAGATGGCAGAGGAGATAGGCATCAACTTCATGAAGATTGTGCCTGACGACCTCGCATGCACCTGGGTGCACGGTACGCAGCAGAAGATTGGCGAGGTGTTTAAGAACGCGGAGAAAAAGGCACCCACACTGCTGTTCTTCGACGAGTTTGACGCCATGGTGCCAAAACGCTCAGGTGACGAGGCTAACCAACACTATGACAGTGAGGTGAATGAGTTTCTCTGTATGCTCAACAATGCCTCCGAGCGAGGTGTATATGTCCTTGCCGCCACCAATCATCCGGAACGCATCGACAAGGCAGTGCTGCGGACTGGACGTATCGACGAGATGGTATATATAGACATGCCTGACAAGGAATCTCGCAAGAGCCTCTTCTCATTGGCTCTCTCCAAACTGCCCTCAGATGAGGAGATAGACATCAACCGGCTGGCGGAACTGACCGAGGGCTACAACTGCAGTGACATCTGCTACATAGTCAAGTCGGCGGCAAGAAAGATGTTTAATGCCACCATCAAGGATGACAAGAATGAGTATCGGCCTATCAGCCAGCCGCTGCTCGAAGAAATCATTTCCAAGAAACGCCCGTCAGTCAGTGGCAAGGACATGAGGGAATACGAGCGCATGAGAAAAGAGTTTTCTCCAAAGGATGAGGGCAGCAGTAACAATATTATTGGTTTCAGATAATTATTAATCAAAAAAACAGAAAATTATGAAAGACAAAATTTTGGAGGCATTCAGTGAATTGGGCTTCAAGTTGGAAGAAGAGGAAGGAATGGGTTACAGTTTTAACTATGAAGGACTGACCTTCTTGTATATGTACAATGAGAACGACGATGAGTTTCTCAACATCGCGCTTCCTGGAATCATGGACGTTGAGGAAGACAAGATGGTGCAGATTTGCACTTTGTTGGAGAAAATCAACTCCACGCTGAAATATGTCAAGGCATATACGTTGGGGGGCAGTATCTGGCTGTTCTATGAACGTGAACTGATAGGGTTGCGAGACAATAAAGCCGATGGCCAACAGCCTGACGGTGAGGACCTGACAACCGTAATCTCGCGAATGATACTTCACTTGGAGGCTGGCATTGGCTTTGCCCGAAAGGCTATGGCAGAGATAGAGGAGACAATGGGAAACGGCTCTTCAGATGATGACGACAACGAATGATATGGATGAAAGACTATGACAAAGAAAGAGATGATAATGGAGGTTATCGAGAGCCTCGGCTACAAGTCTAAGGTGGATGACGACGGTGACATCTGTGTACGCTATCAGATGAAAACAATCTACTTTATGACGGGTGTTGAAGAAGAACCGTATATATCTGTAATCCTTCCCCAGTTTTCCGACGTGAAAGAGGGTGAGGAAACGCTTACACTGGCCGTCTGCAACAGAGTGACACGTGATGTGAAACTCGCAAAGGTGTATATTGACGATACTCTGAAAAGCGTGACCGCCAGTTGTGAATTCTTCTATACCGATATGGAGAGCTTGAAGAGCAATGTGGAGCATGTACTGAACATTCTCGGTATGGTGCGTTCTGCATATTACAAGGCAAAAGCGGAGTATTCTGATATTTGACATGATGTTTTGTTGAAATAAGTCTCGTTTGTTATGAAGTGGTTTATGGTTATGGCCATGTCATTGGTAGTGGTGATGACTGGCTGCAGAAGAGAGATGGGAGAGAAGTATCGCGGATGCTTTGAGAATGAGAAAGGGGTGGACCTTAGTGACTTGATCCGGATTCATAACAAGTATCTTGAGATTACTAAGGACAGTTCCGACTGCACCCTTTTTTCTGCCTTTTATGGGAGGGATATGGAGCGCGAGACTGAGAAATATGACATCGTGGACAATAGTTCCTATGTGATAAAACTGCCTCAGTATGAAGGTTGTGAACAGCCGTTTCTCGCCAATGCCGAGGTATTCTACAACTCTTGTCTGTTGGCGTTTAACGTGTGGAGTAATCATGAACTGTGGCTTATGGAATGTGACGGCTCCAAACTGGTGGAAACCGAGGATGTGGTCAGCAGTATCAAGTATATGAATGTGAATTACATCAGGGACAATGAACTGCGCGATGCCGCTGCGACATACAAGGACAGCATGCTCTTGATGATGAAGTGCCCAGTGGAAGAGTGGGGTGAGGATGAGCATTCAATGGATTTGATGATTTCGTTTTGCAGCAAGGTTGAGGCTAAGGCATACCGATTCTACCAGAACGAAGAGAAGTTTTCCGATTCATTGACTGCAATGACCAATGAGCTGTTGGATGCCACAAACCCCGTTTTAGATAAATATAAGAAGACGGAGCCTGACAAAAGGGTGAAAATGATGCTGCGTATCCTGAATTACTGTTCGACATTCGATGAGCAGTGCTCTATCCTGCTCAACTGGGCAAATACCCCTGAATCCCAAAGGGAGGATGAATGGATTCTGGCAGTGGCCGACAGGTTGATGAAAAGCGGCAAGTATAATCCTTGTCTGAACAATATATGGGTCACATGGCGTTGTCTGTTTCAATATACCTATCAAGGTCTCTCGCGGGATGCCTATATTCCTAATAATATATATAATGACATGCGCAAGAGGTGCTTCCTCACTTGCCTTAAGAGGATAGAGAAGCATCCGGATGATGTCTTTGCGATGAACTGTGCGGCTGCCTTGGGAGGCAGGGTGAATATCAACCGATATGACAACAGCTTGTTTGGCAACGGGGCATCTACCGAGATGACTACTTATCTGTCGGGGAGATATGAGGATGAGGAGGAAGAGACAAACGAATAAACAGTTTGTTTACGCAAAAAAAGAATAAAGCACTTGCGATTGCTCGCAAGTGCTTTATTCATTGAAGGTGGGCCATCTAGGGCTTGAACCTAGGACCTCCAGATTATGAGTCTGTTGCTCTAACCAACTGAGCTAAAAGCCCGATGAAGAGGAGAAGAGCCTAAATTGGCTGTATTCTCGATTTCGGGTGCAAAGGTACGGCAAAAATCGCAAAAAACCAAATATTTTTTGCAAAAAAGACTAAAAAAGCACGAAAAATCTGCTTTTCTCCTATTTTATTAGTAATTTTGCACCCCAAATAATACATATTTATATATATAATGGAAGAAAACAGTAATGTGAGAGGTCTGTCGCAACAACAGGTGACGGAAAACAGAAACAGGTTCGGGGAGAACATCCTAACTCCGCCGGAACGTGTGTCATTATGGAAACTGTATATCGAGAAATACAATGACCCCATCATCAAGATACTCCTTGTGGCTGCCGCCATCTCTCTTGGCCTCGCCGTGATCGAAAACGACTACGTGGAGGCCATTGGCATTTTCCTCGCCATCTTCTTCGCCACTACGGTGGGATTCTATTTCGAAAGGGATGCCGCCAAGAGATTTGACGAACTGACAGCTTTGGGTGAGGAGCAACCAGTGAAGGTTGTCAGGTCGGGAGATGTGGTGGAGATACCACGCAAGGAGGTTGTTGTGGGGGATGTCGTCCTGTTGCAGGTCGGCGACGAGGTGCCAGCCGACGGAAGACTATTTGATGCCACAGACCTGCAGATTGACGAATCGACCCTGACCGGGGAACCGATAACATCAAAGTTTGCGGAAGTGAAGAACGATGGCGCCACTTATCCCACCAATGTCGCCCTGCGCTCCACCATGGTGATGAACGGTCAGGGACGCATGATAGTGACAGCCGTGGGAGACGCCACCGAGATAGGTAAGGTGGCGCGCAAATCTACTGAGATGACATCGGTGAAGACACCGCTCAACCTACAGCTCGACCGCCTGGCCCAGATGATAAGCAAGATCGGTTCAGGAGTGGCGGCATTGGCATTCGTCGGATTCCTGGGGCATGACATCCTTACCAATCCCCTGTGGCATCACGGTGACTATCTGAGGATGGCTGAGGTGGTGCTGAAATATTTCATGATGGCGGTGACGCTTATCGTGATGGCCGTGCCGGAGGGACTGCCTATGGCAGTGACGCTTGCCCTGGCTCTAAACATGCGACGTATGTTGAAGAGCAACAATCTCGTGAGAAAGCTTCATGCGTGTGAGACAATGGGGGCTGTGACGGTCATCTGTACGGACAAGACCGGCACGTTGACGCAAAACAAGATGCAGGTGGGGGACATCAGAATCTATGCCGACAGGGAGTTGCTCGACATTGCCATGGCAGTGAACTCGACCGCCGAACTGGACGGCGACAAAACCATCGGCAATCCTACGGAGTCAGCCCTGCTCCTGTGGTTGAAAGCCGAAGGTAAGGACTATAAGGCATTAAGACAGAAAGGAACAACCATGTGGCAACTGCCATTCTCAACTGAGCATAAACACATGACCACCATAGTCGATATAGAGGGCAAGCGCTACGTGATGGTCAAGGGCGCACCTGAGATTGTGATAGCTCATTGCCGGCTCAAGGATGATGAGATGAGAGATATACAGCAACAACTCCTCGAGTATCAGATGAGGGCAATGCGTACACTTGCATTCGCAATTATGGAGACAGATGGAAATACCGACCGATTCTCATTGCAAGACAGCAAAAACGGTCTCACCCTCCAGGCCATAGTGGCCATCAGCGACCCGCTAAGGGAGGAAGTGCCGGAGGCTGTGATGCAGTGTGCCAATGCTGGTATTGACGTCAAGATTGTGACGGGCGACACGTCGGCCACTGCCATTGAGATAGCCCGACAGATTGGGGTGTGGCATGACGACCTGCCCGACGGGGCACAGATTACGGGGCCGGACTTTGCCGCCCTCACGGATGAAGAGGCATATCAGAGGGTGCAGTCGATTAAGGTGATGAGCCGTGCCAGGCCGACAGACAAGCAACGACTTGTCAACCTGCTACAGAAACATGGCGAAGTGGTGGCCGTGACTGGCGACGGTACGAACGACGCTCCCGCTCTCAACCATGCCCACGTGGGATTGTCATTGGGTTCGGGGACAAGTGTGGCGAAGAACGCTTCCGACATGACGTTGATAGACGACTCATTCCGCAGCATAGTAAGTGCCGTGCAGTGGGGACGTTCGCTATATAGGAATATACAGAGGTTTATCTTCTTCCAACTGGTGGTCAACGTGACGGCATTGCTGTTGGTGCTCGGCGGGGCGTTTATCGGTACCGAACTGCCACTGACCATTACACAGATGCTATGGGTGAACCTTATCATGGACACATTTGCTGCTATGGCTCTCGCCTCATTGCCGCCAGAGAGCGACGTGATGCGACAAAAGCCAAGAAAGCAGGGCGACTTCATCATCAACCGCAGCATGGCTTGGGCCATATCCTCAGTGGGATGTCTCTTCTTCGTGATGATGCTGGGGCTCTTGTGGTATTTTGAGCGTATGTCAGGCATGTCGGGTGAAGAACTGACTGTATTCTTCACTATCTTTGTCATGCTCCAATGGTGGAACCTCTTCAATGCCAAGACTCTTGGCGGATGTCGCACGGCTTTCCATCGGATTACATCTGACAAAGGACTGCTCTTTGTGCTTGCTGTCATCTTGGTAGGCCAGTGGGTGATAGTGGAGTTTGGCGGCAAGATGTTTCGCACCACACCCCTCGACCTTGAGACGTGGATATGGATTATCATCGGCACATCGCCGGTGTTTGTCATTGGAGAATTATTGAGAGGAATAGGGAGATTGAGGAATGATCGCGACAATAGGATTTTTTGATGGTGTGCATCTTGGGCATCGCCATCTGATTGACACAATGATACGTGAGGGCAGGCAATTGGGGCAGGAGACGATGGTCATCACCTTCAATTGTCATCCAAGGCAGGTGGTGCAGCCCGAATGGTGTCCGCAGTTGCTCACCTCTCTCGACGAGAAACTCAGTTTGCTTAAGGCCACCGGTGTCAGCCGGTGTCATGTGCTTCATTTCGACCGTGAGATGGCCTCACTGTCAGCCCACGACTTTATGCGCGACGTGTTAAAGGGACAGTTGGGCGTGACCACTCTTATCACTGGCTATGACAATAGGTTTGGACACGACCGACTTGAGGGTTTCGACGATTATGTGCGATACGGCAAGGATATGGGCATGAACGTGCTGCGAGGTGACGAACTAACCGTAGGTGACGTTAATGTCTCTTCTTCGTCAATTAGAAGGATGCTTGCAGAAGGCCATTTGGTAGAAGCCACAAGATGCCTTGACAGGTACTACACAATCACTGGCAAGGTAGTGGAAGGTGAGCAGATCGGCAGAACGATTGGTTTTCCCACCGCAAATATTTCTCCAAATGACTGCCTGAAACTGATACCTGCCAATGGGGTATATGCAGCCGAGGCCTATATCGTTTCGGAGGGAGAATGCATTGGGGATGACTCTGTGAGCAATGAGAAGTTCAAGGCTATGGTCAATATCGGTCATCGTCCCACCTTCGACGGAAAGAAGGACACGATAGAGGCCCATCTGCTCAACTTCTCCGGTAATCTTTATGGACATACACTGACCATAGCATTCAAGGAGCGCATCAGGGAAGAGAGACGTTTCCGCTCGCCAGAAGAGTTGATAACTCAGATAAGAGAAGATGAAGCGAAAGTATTAAATGGATAATTATTATTGTTAATCAGAAGATTATGAAGAAAACAATTGTTGACGTAGTGTTATATTTAGTGATGTTTGTCGCCATACAATTGGTGGTGATGTTTCTTGCCACAGCTGTCGGTTCGGTGGCATTCGGGTGGAATTCTGAAAGCGGCGCATTGTTGGTGACCGTAAGCGGAGTGTCGAGTCTGTTCACACTCATATTGTTTATATGGCGCAAGTGGTGTCGGATGGACAAGAGTTATATCCAAAGCCGCCCTTGGGCCACTCTATCGTGGAGCGCAGTGGCGGCATTGGGAGTGGTCATCCCGTCAGTATGGTTGCAGGAGCAGATGCCTGCATTACCCGATACGTCAGGCCAAATACTGATGAAGATTATCCAGACACCTGGCGGATATTTTATAATAGCGTTGCTGGCCCCCGTGGTGGAGGAGATGGTGTTTCGTGGAGCTATCTTGAGAAGACTGCTTTCCGACATGTCTTCGCGCTGGACTGCCATCACGGTTTCGGCAGTGCTCTTTGCCCTTGTCCATGGCAACCCGGCACAGATGCCACATGCCTTTCTCATGGGTTGGTTCTTGGGATGGCTCTTTATGCGCACGGGGAGCATAGTGCCCGGTGTGGTATTCCATTGGGCAAATAATACCATAGCCTATCTCATGGCCATTCGTTTTCCCGACCCCGACATGAAACTGATAGATATATTTCAGGGCAACCAGACCTCGCTCTATCTTAGCCTGTTGTTCTCACTGTGTATCCTTGTACCGTCATTGCTACAGTTGAAGAAGACAGCGTGATATAACAAAAAAGCGGGGGTCGCCGATTGGCGACCCCCTTTGCAACGTTAGTATGTTATGAAAAATTTGAGAGAACAGAAACTTCCCAGTTTCCTTTTGTCTTAATAACATGATTTAATTGTATAGAGAAAGCATAGAAATTTTCATCTTATAGTGGTTGGCTCAGAGGCAGGGTAATCGAATTTGACGTCAGAAGTGATTGGCTTCACCGAATCCTTGACTGCTATGGCAATGCCGTTGTCCACCTGTTGGGTGGTGTCAGCCGCAATCATCTCGACTCCCTGTCCTTTAGATTGTATCTTGCTCTCGCCACCCATTGACCATTGAGCGGCATCACCTATCGTGAGCACCATGGCCACGATGGCTGCAGCCTTGAATAGCGGTTTAAGATAGTTGCGCAGTGGAATCATCCTCGCCTTCACTACCACCTGCTGAGGCTGTGTGTCGTTTGTAGGCTCATTGACGCCTATGGCAGCCAGAACCTTTTCGTCGAAGTCATCGCCCAAGACGTTATTGTCGGCATCGAGCTTTTGGCATTCAAACAAACTGCGGTATTTGAGCAGGCGCGCAGGCACATCCTTCTGGCTGAAGAAGGTGCGGAGGATGGATTCCTCCTCGATAGAGGTCTCGCAGTCCCAATAGCGTTCGAGTAGTTGCTCTATATACTTATAGTCCATAATATTCTGTTTCTAAGAATTTCTTTTTAATAGTCTGCCGAGCCCTGAAGAGAGTGACCTTAACCAATTCCTCGGTCATCTGCATCACCTGTGCAATCTCCTTGTAGCTCTTTCCCTCAAAGTCGCGCAGCTGTATGACGCTTCTCTGCTTTTCGGGCAGTTGGTCTATCAGTTGCCTGACAAGTCTCATTCTGTCGTGCTCCTGGGCCTGTCGCTCAGGGTTGGCCGTGTATGACATGTCCGCCGTTTGATGTTCTTGCTCATCGAGTGTCTCGCTATGGTTGTCATGCCTTCTGACCCTGTCGAGCGAGATGTTGCGGCAGATAGTGAGGCAGAAGGCCTCTATGGATTCAATCTCTTGCCATTTGTCCCTTCTGTTCCACACCCTAATCATTGTTTCCTGTACGACATCTTCTGCATCCGCATTGTTGAGAGTGATGCGGAGTGCCAGCCGATAGAGTTTGTTCTTCAGTGGCAGGATATCGTTTTGAAAACTGATATTATTCATGTCTCTCTATTTAGATGACGTATATGGATGAGGAATGTTACAGACTGACAGGTTAAAAAAGTTTAACGGGCTGTGCTTCTGGTTTTGCCGTGATGTGGCCTTATCGTGTGATGATGGTGCCGGATGATGTGCCGAGGGCATTAGCCTTGGTGATAACCACCTTCTTCACACCAGCTTCTATGGCGTCAAGTGCATTCTCTATTTTGGGAATCATCCCCCCGGCGATAGTGCCGTCGGCAACGTAGCGATTGAAGTCGTCGCGTGTGATGGTGGGTATGACACTGTCGTCGTCGTCTGGGTTGCTGAGAACGCCTTTCTTCTCAAAACAGAAGGTGAGGGTCACGTCGTAATACGGGGCGAGTGCCTTGGCTGTCTCACCTGCTATGGTGTCGGCATTGGTATTGAGGATAGTGCCCTGGCCGTCATGTGTGAGTGGAGCCATCACGGGTGTGATTCCTGCTTCAATGAGTGTGGCAAGCATCTTCCCGTCAGTCTTGTCCACGTCACCCACAAACCCATAGTCAATGCCATTCTTCAAAGGTCGCTTGTGAGAGCGTATGACATCCACGTCAGCACCTGTGAGTCCCAGGGCATTCACACCGACAGACTGCAGTCTTGCCACCACATTCTTGTTGACAAGTCCGCCATAAACCATGGTTACGACTTCAAGCATGTCAGCATCCGTGATGCGACGTCCATTGACCATCTTGGTCTCTATGCCTAATGACTCGGCAACCTTGGTCGCCCTGCGTCCTCCGCCATGCACAAGCACCTTTGGACCTGTGATGGCAGAAAAGTCGCTGAGTAGCTGGGCAAGCTGTTGTTCATCCTCAACAACAGCTCCTCCCACCTTTATTATATTAAGGGTCTTGCCCTCTCCTGACCTCCCTGACGGGAGGAAATCTTCATTCATAATCATAACTATTAAATATGTACAAATAACTCGTCAACTTGTCAACTATTCAAGATATGTGTAGCCATAGAGTCCTGAACGGTAGTTGGACAGGAACTCCTTGCCTTCCTCCAGGGTGATCTTTCCAGCCTTCACGCTCTTTGTCACCCAAATCTCAAGTTGTCTGACCAGTTTCTTTGGGTCGTACTGCACATAGTCAAGCACTTCAGCCACAGTTTCGCCATCAATCACCTGGTCGATGTGGTAATGGTTGTCCTTGACACTGACATGTACGGCCGTGGTGTCTCCAAAGAGGTTGTGCATATCGCCGAGAATCTCCTGGTATGCTCCCACGAGAAACACGCCCAGATAATATGGCTCCGACTTGCGCAGCGAATGGACAGGCAGGATATGTGAGTTGTTGCGATTGGTGACAAAGTTGGCTATCTTACCGTCGCTGTCGCATGTGATGTCCTGCAAGGTGGCACTGCGTGTTGGCCTTTCGTTGAGGCGCTGAATGGGCATGATGGGGAAGAGCTGGTCGATGGCCCATGAGTCGGGTAGGGACTGGAAGAGGGAGAAGTTGCAGAAATACTTGTCGGCAAGCAGTTTATCGAGATTCATCAGTTCCTCTGGCGTGTGCTTGAGATGCTTGGCGAGGATGTTGATTTCGCGGCATACGCTCCAATACATGCTCTCTATCTCCGCCCTTGTCTTTAGATCGACCATGCCATGTGTGAAGAGGTCAAGACATTCTTCGCGAATCTGTTGAGCGTCGTGCCAGTCTTCGAGCATGGTGCGTGGATTGAGGTTGTCCCATATATCGTAAAGGTCGCGCACGAGTTGGTGGCATTCCTTTTCCGGTTCATATTCCTCTGCCATTTCGGGCAGTGACGCAGTCTCGAGCACGTCGATGACGAGCACGGAGTGGTGGGCGGTGAGAGAACGTCCGCTTTCGGTGATAAGGTTGGGGTGTGGCAGGTCATGCTTGTCCGCAGCTTCGACGAAGGTGTATATACAGTCGTTGACATACTCCTGAATGGAATAGTTGACAGAACTCTCGCTTGATGGCGAGCGTGTGCCGTCATAATCCACTCCGAGTCCGCCGCCGCAATCGACGAAATCAACATTATAACACATCTTGTGGAGCTGCACATAAAACATGGATGCCTCCCTTAGCGCAGCCTGTATTCTTCTGATTTTTGTGATTTGGCTGCCGATGTGGAAGTGAATCAGTCTCAGACAGTCGCGCATGCCTTTCTTGTCGAGCAGTTCGAGAGCTTCAAGGAGCTCACTGCTGGTCAGTCCGAACTTGCTGGCATCTCCACCGCTTTCTTCCCATTTGCCGCTGCCCGAGCATGCGAGTTTGATACGTATGCCAAGATTAGGCTTTACATTGAGCTTCTTGGCCTCACGAGCAATGAGTTCCAGTTCGTTGGGCTTTTCCACGACGATGAAAATCCGCTTGCCCATTTTTTGTGCGAGAAGAGCCAGTTCGATGTAGCTCTGGTCCTTATATCCATTGCAGATGATGAGAGAGTCGCTTTGGCATTGTACTGCTATGACGGCATGCAGTTCTGGTTTTGACCCGGCCTCCAGGCCGAGGTTGAACTTACGTCCGTGGCTGATGATTTCCTCCACGACTGGTTGCATCTGATTGGTCTTGATGGGATAGATAATGAAATTCTCCGCCTTGTATCCATATTCCTCCGCCGCCTTTTTGAAGCAGCTGCTGGTCTTTTCGATACGATTGTCGAGAATATCCGGAAATCGCAGTAGCACAGGTGTCGTGACATCTCGCAGGGCGAGTTCGTCCATCACTTCTCGAATGTCAATCTGGGTCTGGTCCTTGCAAGGTGTGACATAGACGTCACCTTCATCATTGATGCCAAAATAGGAGGTGCCCCAACCGTTAATGTTGTAGAGCTCTTTCGAGTCTTCTATAGTCCACTTTTTCATTATTGTCCGATGAGATCTCTAATATTGTTTACTGAAATTTTTATTTTTTCATAATTGTCCAAGAGGCTTACGTCGAGCACATGCTTGGCCTTTAGATAATACTTTTCACGTTTTTCGAGTTGTTCCCTGATGAAGACGATGAGTTCTTCGGGAGTCTTGTTCTTGATGAGCGGGCGTTCAACTTTACCCATCAGGAGATGCTTGTATAGTACTTCCGGCGTGGCCTTCAGGTAGATGACATCCGCCTGCTGGTTGAGATAGTCCATGTTGTCGAAAAAACAAGGAGTGCCGCCTCCGCAGCTGACCACGACATCTTCAAACTCCGCCACTTCATGAAGCATGTTGCGTTCTATTTGCCTAAACCCATCTTCGCCCCTTTCGGCAAAAATTTGAGCCACGGTCTTGTGCATCCGGCTCTCTATATACCAGTCGAGGTCGTAGAATTGCAGGTTGAGGGCCTTGGCGAGCTGTTTTCCCACCGTGGTCTTGCCAGCCCCCATATAGCCTATAAGGATTATTCGCTTCATTTTGTTATTTTTTCTTGACAGGTGTTGTTTCAACGATCTGTCGGCATTCCTCGTAAGTCAGCTCTGCCACCCTGTCGTGCAGGTTCTTAGGCATACGGTAGTTGGTTCCATCATATTGTATGTATGGACCGTACTTGCCGTTCATGATTTCCATCTTCGGGTCTTCCTCGAAGGTCTTGATATGTCGTTGTTGCTCCTGGCGCCTCTTGGTATTGATGAGCAGCTCTGCGTCGGCGATATTGATGGTCAGCGGATCCATGCTGGAAGGTATTGACACATATTTTTTGTCGTGCATGATATATGGCCCGAAGCGTCCAGTGCCCACGGTGACGGTTTTGCCCTCAAATTTGCCAAGGTCGCGTGGGAGCTTGAACAGTTCCATCACTTCGTCAAGCGTGCAGCTCTCCATACTTATGTCAGTAGGAAGCTGTGCGAAGCGTGGCTTCTCCTTGTCTTCAGCAGTACCGATCTGAACCACGGGGCCGAATCGTCCTATCTTGACAAACACCGGTTTGCCGCTCTTTGGGTCAATGCCCAACTGTCGCTCGCCAGCCTTGTGCTCCGAACGTATATTCATAGTTTTCTCGACCACAGGCTCAAAGTCATCGTAAAACTCGCGCATCATGTCTGTCCATTTCTCCTCGCCCCCGGCTATCTCGTCAAATTTTTGCTCCACCTTGGCAGTGAAGTTATAGTCCATGATATTTGGGAAATATTTCAGCAAGAAGTCGTTGACCACGATGCCAATGTCCGTAGGCATCAGCTTGCCCTTGTCGCTGCCCACAATCTCAGAGCGTGTCTTCTCTGTTATTTGACGTCCTTTCAGTGTGAATGCGATATAGTTCCTGTCCTCGCCCTTGCGGTCGCCCTTGTGTACGTATTCGCGTTGCTGGATGGTGCTTATGGTAGGTGCATATGTGGAAGGACGTCCAATGCCGAGTTCTTCCATCTTGTGTACAAGACTTGCCTCTGTATAGCGCATGGGACTTTGGGTGAATCTCTGTGTGGCAGTGACCTCCCTGCGCTGCATGTCCTGGCCTTTGCGCATCGGTGGAAGCATGCGTGATGTTTCGCCGTCAATGCGCTCCTCGTCATCCGTTGACTCGTGATAGACCTTAATAAACCCGTCGAACTTCACCACTTCGCCATTTGCGACAAATTGTTCGTTGAGACCCGACCCGGAGATGTTGGCTGTAGTCTTCTCGATCTCAGCGTCAGCCATCTGGCTGGCGATGGTGCGTTTCCAAATCAGTTCGTACAGTCGTTTCTCTTGCGAGCGTCCGTCGATGACTTGGTCTGACATGTCGGTGGGACGTATGGCCTCATGAGCTTCCTGGGCGCCCTTTGACTGAGTGTGATATTGTCTTGGCTTGCTGTATGTGTCGCCCCAAAGCTTGTTTATCTCTTCCTTACATCCGTTGACACACAGTTCTGAGAGATTCACGGAGTCGGTACGCATATAGGTTATCTTACCATTTTCATACAGATGTTGGGCGATGGTCATCGTCTGTGACACGGTAAAGCCTAATTTGCGAGCCGCTTCCTGCTGTAGTGTTGATGTGGTGAATGGAGGGGCGGGGGAGCGCCTTAGTGGTTTCTTGCTCACGGAATCTACCTTAAATTCCGCCGTGCTGCATCTTTCGAGGAAATCCTTTACCTCCTCTTGTGTCTTGAATCTCACAGGCAGTTCGGCTTTTACTTCCGACATGGCACCATTCTCAATTTCCACACCGAAGATGGCGTTGACTTTATAGTATGATTCACTCTTGAAGTTTTGAATCTCACGCTCACGTTCCACTATCAGTCGTACGGCCACGCTTTGCACACGGCCGGCAGAGAGTGCAGGCTTGACCTTGCGCCAAAGCACGGGAGAGAGCTTGAAACCCACGATGCGGTCGAGCACACGCCGTGCCTGCTGGGCATTTACCAAGTTCATGTCTATATGACGTGGATGCTTGATGGCTTCGAGAATGGCGGGTTTGGTAATCTCATGAAAGACGATACGGCTTGTTTTTGCCTCGTCAAGTCCGAGTACTTCGCAAAGATGCCAGGATATAGACTCTCCCTCGCGGTCCTCATCGGATGCGAGCCAAACCTTGTCGGCCTTCTTGGCGTTTTGCTTAAGTTCCTTGACTACTTTTTCCTTTTCCTCTGGAATCTCATAGTCTGGTTCGAGTGTGTCAATGTCAACACTTAGTTCCTTTTTCTTTAGGTCGCGGATATGTCCATAGCTCGACATCACCTTATAATCGTCGCCTAAGAATTTTTCGATTGTCTTCGCCTTAGCTGGAGACTCGACAATCACAAGATTTTTCTGCATAGTCCAATAACGTTTTAAAATTTGGGTGCAAAAGTAAGCAAAAAACTTGCATACACCTTATTTATATATAAATATTTTATGTTTTTTAAGATATATCAATAATAATTTGGTATATATTATAGTGAAATATTCGTATTGCGGCATTTTTTGCTTAGGCAGACTTGGTTTAGAATGAAATACCGCAAGTCAAAAATGGCCTGCGGTATTAGCTTAATTATATTCTCGTTATGATATTACACATTGGTTTTGAATCTTTCTATTTGGCTCTTAATGAGCTCATCGTCTTCAAAGTAGTTGATGCGCATGGCCTCTCTTACCTCCGCCATGGTTTGTGCGGCTGTCTCGCGTGCCTTTTCAGTACCCTTGCGCAGGATATTGTAGATTTCGGGAATGTCCTGTTCGAGTTCGTGACGACGTTGGCGCATGGGTTCGAGCATGTTGTTGAGGATGGTGTTGAGGAACTTCTTGCATGTACCGTCGCCTATGCCACCTCTGACATAGTGTTCCTTGAGCTCGGTGAGGTTTTTGTATTCCGGCCAGTAGTTGGCGAAGTCGTCATCACTACTAAATGCTTCGAGATAGGTAAAGACGGCATTGCCTTCAAGGTTGCCCGGTTCGTCCATACTCATTCTCGGTGCGCCGTTGGACATCTTCTTGACCTTTTTCCATACTTCCTTCTCTGAGTCTGAGAGGTAGATGCAGTTGCCAAGACTCTTGCTCATTTTCTCTTTGCCGTCAGTGCCGGGGAGTCGGCGTGCTGTGGCATTTTCGGGCAGCATGATTTCCGGTTCCACGAGCACTGGGGCGTAGGTCTGGTTGAAGCGGCGCACGAGTTCGCGTGTCACTTCGAGCATTGGTTCCTGGTCCTCACCGGCAGGTACAGTGGTAGCCTTGAAAAGTGTGATGTCGGCAGCCTGACTCACGGGGTAGCAGAAGAATCCGAGAGGTATGTTGGCTTCGAAGTTGCGCATCTTGATTTCTGTCTTTACGGTGGGGTTGCGCTGTACGCGGCTCACCGTGATGAGATTCATCAGATAAGTGGTGAGTTCGGCAAGTTCGGGAATCTGGCTTTGTATGAACAGTGTACACTTGTCGGGGTCAAGGCCGGCAGCAAGATAATCGAGGGCCACTTCAATGATGTTCTGTCTAATCTTTTCCGGATTGTCGGCGTTGTCAGTGAGTGCCTGCACGTCAGCCATGAAGACAAACATTTTTTCAAAGTCACCTTTGTTCTGCAGTTCTACACGTCGCTTGAGCGAGCCGATGTAGTGTCCAAGGTGGAGCTTGCCCGTTGGGCGGTCTCCTGTTAGAATAATCTTTTTCATATCTTTTTTAATCGTTTTCTAATTAGTATCAATTGAATTTCGGCTGCAAAGTTACAAAAAAAATCTTCAAGACTGCTAATTTATCGCAAAAATAATGGTTAGTGCACCTTTTTTATCAAAAATTACGCCTATGTTACAAAATAAATCAGTAATTTTGCAGTCGAAATGATAATAGACTTCAAAAGTTTAAATAATACATTGAGATTCATAAAGGTTAGTTAATAGTAGTTTTTTTTGGGTATTTTGTTTTCAGGACAACGAAGGGCCAGCAGGATGTACATCTTGTTGGCCCGTTCCATATATGTATAAAGTATTTGTGGACGGAGGTTATATCGAGCAGAAAAAGGTGACAAGAAATGGTACGGAAAAGTCTGTCAGGAAACCATGCCATATACTAATGATAACGTATCGCTCACCTGAGATGCGCGTGATGACAGGCAGTGTGGTGTCCATAGTGGTGGCACCACCGGATGTGATGGGGGCAAGAGGTCCGAACAGACGCATAAGAAGAGGGGCAAGAAGTAGTGTGACTACCTCGCGAAGGATATTGGCAATGAGTGCTACAGTGCCTAATTCAGGACCGATATACTGAGTGATGAAGATGCTGGAAAGGGAGTAATATCCCATGCCTGCACCAACTGCGAGGCAGTGGCTGACGGGGCGGTCAGGAAGAAGCCAGGAGGCTGCTCCACAGCCGGCAAGAGTGCCGATGATGGTACAAAGGGGGAGAATCATCAGACGGCGGTCAAGAGAGCGAAACTTATTTATGATGTCAGTGTCGCTGCCTATGGTTATGCCCACAAGAAACATCAGTGTTGCAAGTGCATACCATGACACTTCTCCTTCTGTCATCTCTGCAGGAATGACGTCAATGACTCCGGTCAGGATGCCAAGGATGAAAAAGCCGATGATAACCAAACTCCCTTTCATTTATTCCTCCTTCCTTTGTTTGACCATCTCCAAAGGGCGCACGTCAGGATGAGACTGCCGCCAAGTCCGGCAATAGTGAGCCATAAAGCCTCAATGCCGAGGGTGGCTATGCCGCGTATGATGCGCTCGTTGTGTCCTACCTCAAGACCAAGAAGAAAGAGCAGTGCCCATATCATGAGCGTGATGAGTCGGCTTACGGGTTTTAGGTTGTGTCGGCGAAGGAGATAGCCGAGAATGACACCCGAGAGCATGATGAGTACAATTTTTAGCATTTGCAGTAAATATGGAAAAAGTCATAGTTGAATGTTCGTCAGTAGTGTGACGTAAGTGATTATTGCATGTGAAATTTCAGAGATGCATATATACTCATTGGCTGAATGAGAGCGTGCAGATTCGCCCGGGCCGAGCTTAAGGGAAGGAAATCTCATTAGGGCTTGGTCGGAGAGTGTTGGTGAGCCGAAAGGCTTCATCCCCATATCTATACACCTTTTTATGATGGGGTGGTCAATGGATATACTCGATGAGCCAAGACGGAAAGACCTTGCCCTGCACTCGCTTTTGAGATGCTTCTGAAGATGGGCAAACACCAATTCATTGCGATAGTATTCATTGGTGCGTATGTCAATGGTGAACTGGCATGTGTCTGGGATGACATTATGCTGGGTTCCGCTATTGATCATGGTGACAGTCATCTTTGTTGGACCAAGAAGTGGGCTTGACTTGCGAAACTGGTGGTCGCGGATCCATTCGATGTCGTCCATGGCAATATAGAGCGCATTGATGCCTTCATTTCGGGCGGCATGTCCTGACTTGCCGTGGGCTGTGCAATCGACCACCATCAATCCCTTTTCGGCAATGGCGGGTTGCATGCCCGTGGGTTCCCCCACGATGGCCACGTCAATCTTTGGAAGTAGCGGCAGTGCCCGTTCAATGCCGTCACGTCCAGATACTTCCTCCTCCGCTGAGGCAAGATAAACGAGATTGTAAGTGCGCTCAATATTATTGAGAATGTCAAAGGCCTGAAGGAGTGCCACAAGGCCGCCGCCACAGTCATTGCTGCCCAAGCCATAGAGGCGGTCATGGGCAATATCTGGACAGAATGGGTCGCGAGTCCATGACGCAGCCGGTTTGACCGTATCTATATGTGCATTGAGCAGTATGGTCGGTTTGTCAGCCGAAAAATGTCGGTCGAGTGCCCATACATTGTTGGCCTCACGTTGAGGGGTATAGCCCATCGAAAGGAGCTGTTGCTGTATGATATCGGCAGCTTTCCCCTCATCCCTGCTTACAGAGGGGGTGGCAATGAGCTTCTTGAGCAAGGAGGTTGCCTTTATAGTGTAATTATTGTAGTCCATCGTCAATAAATGCGTGATTTGAGTTAAATATGGCAGCAAAGATAGTTAATTTTGCCCATAAATCAAAATATTCTTGCAAAATGTTTGCGAGTTTGGCTGAAAAATAGTATTTTTGCATTAAAATTTAACGCATACACGATGAAAATAAATAGTCATCTATCGGTTTTGGTTCACGAACAGGCCAAGCAATATGGCAATCGTGAAGAGATAATCTACAAGGAATTTGGTGGTTCTGAGTGGAAGTCATATACCTGGAATGAAATCTCCAGGACAGTGAAGGTGGTGTCCAATGCATTGCTTAACCTTGGTGTTAAGGTTCAGGAGAATATTGGTATCTTCTCGCAGAATAGTGCACAGTATTTGTTTTGTGACTTTGGGGCATGGGGCATACGTGCGACGACCATCCCGTTTTACGCGACATGCAGCGAACAGCAGATTCAGTTTATGGTGAATGATTCCAGGGTGAGATTTCTCTTTGTGGGCGAACAGGAACAATATGACAAGGCACATCGGATATTTGCCCTTTGTCCAACACTTGAACGCCTTATTATCTTTGATAAGACCGTGCGTATATCAAACCACGATCCTCATGCCCTTTACTTTGATGACTTTTTGAAGTTGGGCAACACCTTGCCACGTCAGACCGAGGTGGAGAAATTATGGGCGGAGGCAAATGAGGATGACCTCGCCAATATTCTCTATACATCAGGCACTACGGGCGAGAGCAAGGGCGTGATGCTGTCACATGGTCAATATATGGCAGCCTTGAAAGCCAACCAAGATGCGGTGAGAGTGGGTGAGAATGACAGGGTGCTCAATTTCCTACCCTTTGCCCATATTTTTGAAAAGGGATGGGCATTGCTGAGTATGTCAGTGGGAGCAAGGTTGATTGTCAACACCTATCCATTGGAAGTGCAGCAGACAATGCGTGAGACCCATCCTACATGTATGTCCTCCGTGCCGAGATTTTGGGAGAAGGTGTATAATGGTGTGATGGAAAAGATTGAGTCGGCAGGTGTCATTCAGCGCAAGATTTTCCATAATGCGCTTGCCGTGGGCCGCAAGCACAATATTGAATATTTGAGTCGTGGCAAGCGTCCGCCACTCATGCTCCATTTGGAGTATGAGGCCATCAACCGTACCATTTTCTCAATGGTTCGTAAGGAGCTTGGACTCATAGAACCTAACATATTCCCCACGGCAGGTGCGGCCATCGCCCCTCATATTGAAGAATTTGTCCATTCCATAGGTATAGATATGGTGGCTGGATACGGACTTACTGAGAGTCTTGCCACTGTGACATGTGACAGGTGCGGCCAGCCTTATACCATCGGCTCCGTGGGAAGGCCGTTGGATGTCGTGGAGGTGAAGATAAGTGAGGAGGGCGAGGTCTTGCTGAGAGGCAAGTCCATTACCAAAGGTTATTACAACCGTCCGGATATCAATGCTGAGTCATTCACGCCCGATGGATTTTTCCATACAGGCGATGCCGGATACATGAAGGACGGCGAACTCTTCTTGACTGAGCGCATTAAGGATCTCTTCAAGACGTCCAATGGCAAGTATATAGCCCCGCAGATGATAGAGTCGCGATTGGTCGTTGACAAGTATATTGACCAAATAGCTGTCATTGCTGATGAACGTAAGTTCGTATCGGCACTCATCATTCCCGAATACCGTTTGCTTGAGGAATATGCCCGAGCCAACAACATCCCCTTTGAGTCGCGCGAGGATCTTTGTGAAAACAGCCGCATCCAAGAGATGATGATGGAGCGCATAAACACGCTCCAACAACAACTCGCCCACTATGAACAGGTGAAGCGCATCACACTCTTACCTCATCATTTTTCAATGGAGAATGGTGAGTTGACCAATACTCTTAAGCTCAAACGTAGGGTAATCAATGACAACTACAAGACTGAGATTGACAAGATGTATTTGGAGAATTAGGATTATTTATTATACGATAAAACAGTAAGATGATAACGGCAGAACAACTGAAAGATATCATGGAGCGTACGGATGCACTCCATCGTTATCTTGATATCGACCGAAAGAAGATAGAATTTGAGGAGGAAGACCTCCGCACCCAAGCTCCTGATTTTTGGGAAGACCCAAAGAGAGCAGAGGAACAGATGAAAAAAGTTAAGGCAATAAAGAAATGGCTTGACGGATATGCTGAGGTGAAGACTCTTGCCGACGAGCTTCAGTTGGCATTTGACTTCTATAAGGAGGAAATGGTCACGGAACAGGAAGTCGATGACAACTATGCGCGTGCCATTACAGCCATTGAGGACCTTGAGCTGCGCAACATGCTCCGTCAGAAAGAAGACCCGATGGATTGTGTGATGAAAATCAACTCCGGGGCAGGTGGTACGGAAAGCCAGGATTGGGCATCTATGCTCATGCGTATGTATCAGCGTTGGGCTGAGGCTCATGGTCATAAGGTGACCATCTCCAACCTTCAGGATGGTGATGAGGCAGGTATAAAGTCGGTCACGATGGAGATTGAGGGTGGGGAATACGCCTATGGCTATCTCAAAAGTGAGAATGGGGTGCACCGCTTGGTGAGAGTGTCGCCATTCAATGCACAGGGTAAGCGCATGACGAGTTTTGCTTCTGTGTTTGTGTCGCCTTTGGTGGATGACACTATAGAGGTGTATGTTGATCCGTCGAAGGTTAGCTGGGACCTCTTCCGCTCAGGCGGTGCCGGTGGACAGAATGTCAACAAGGTGGAGACGGGTGTGCGCCTGAGATATCAGTATGTCGATCCTGACACGGGTGAGGAGGAGGAAATCCTCATTGAAAACACAGAGAGCCGTAAGCAGCTTGAAAACCGCAACAATGCCATGCGCCTTTTGAAGTCACAGTTGTATGACCGCGCGATGAAAAAACGCTTGGAGGCACAGGCTAAGATTGAGGCCGGCAAGAAGAAGATAGAATGGGGTAGCCAGATACGCAGTTATGTATTTGATGACCGTCGTGTGAAGGATCATCGCACTAATTTCCAGACTACGGATGTGGATGGAGTGATGGATGGCAAAATTGACGGTTTTATCAAGGCCTATCTTATGGAGTTTCCCGTGAATGACGAGGAATGATTAATTACGTAAATAAACAATAACTATAAAAAATAAATAACTATGAGCAAGAAAAAGATGAATGCCCGCCGAGCCGCATACCAGGCAAAGCAGGAACAAGAAGGCAAAAAGGTGGTCAATTGGATATTCGGTGTGCTTGTCGCACTGGCTGTCCTCTTTGTGATATATTCTGTATATATCATGATGTAGTGTCTCATCTTTCATGTAATGCCATGCCGTTAGAGATTGAACGTAAGTTTCTCGTTGCCGATGACAGTTATCGCCACACGGCAACGTCGAGCAGCCGCATACGCCAGGGCTATATCTGTCGTGAGAGCGGAAGGACTGTTCGCGTGAGAATACGTGATGAGCGAGGGTTCCTTACCATTAAGGGACCCTCGCCCAACGGTCTCTCGCGCTATGAGTTTGAAAAGGAGATAACACTCGATGAGGCCGACAATCTCTTTCGGCTTTGTCTGCCCGGGGTGATTGACAAGACACGTTATCTTGTGCCAATGGCTGACGGACATGTTTTTGAGGTTGACGAGTTTTATGGCGCCAACGAGGGCCTGGTCATTGCCGAGGTGGAGTTGTCATCCGAGGACGAGCCATTCATGCGTCCGCCTTTTCTTGGTCGTGAGGTTACTGGCGACAAGCGTTATTACAATTCCAACTTGATAGGATAAGGCCGAATATGGCTGCAAGTGTCACACCCATGGCATTGGCAGCAAGGTCAATCCAGTCGCCGGAGCGTCTTCCGCCTGTGCAGTATTCCTGTAGCAGTTCGATACATCCGCTCATGATGATAGGCATTAGCCAAGCCCATACGAACACTCTCATGCGTGTGCCATCGGCTATTCCAGATAATGTGCGTTTGCTGAGAACACCGCCATGATGACGCAGATATTCAATCCAGAGGGTGCCGAATGTGCCGCCGTACATAGCCACATGTACCCATTTGTCTATGAAAGCCACCTCATCGAGTTCTGTCTTTGGTGGGGTAAAAAATGACAGATACCATGTGATAATCACAAATAACAATGTCACGGGATAATACTTCACCTTTTGAATTATAAATGTCCCGATATCGCTCATTTTTGTTGCCATTTTGTTCTGAATTATAATTATTTGATATATTTTTCTTATATTATCTCGCAATTTGTGTGCAAAATTAAGAAAATAATTGTAATTTTGCAAGCAAATTAGAAAAAAACATTAAATAATAGAGAGAGAAAGCAAAATGTCAGAACAGAAAAGAGCCAATTTTGGAAGTAAGTTAGGTGTTATCCTTGCCACAGCCGGTTCGGCGGTTGGATTGGGTAATGTATGGAGGTTTCCTTATATGGCAGGCGAGAATGGTGGGGCAGCCTTCATCTTGTTTTATGCGTTGTGCGTGGTGTTGTTAGGACTGCCATGTATGGTGTCTGAGTTTATCATTGGTCGTCATGCACAGTCAAACACCGCGCGTGCCTATCGTAAGTTGTCTGGAGGCAAGCCATGGGCAGTGATTGGTTATATGAGTGTCATCACGGGATTTCTCATCACGAGTTATTATGCCGTGGTGTCAGGATGGTGCCTTCAGTATATGTATGCATCATGTATGGGGCATCTCAATGGAGATCCTGACTATTTCAAGCAATACTTTGCCGAATTTTCGTCCCATCCCGTGAAACCCATAATATGGACGGCAGCGATATTGGGGTTTACCCATTTTGTCATAAGCCATGGTGTGCGCGATGGTATTGAGAAGGCATCCAAGTTGCTTATGCCCACATTGTTTATACTCCTTTTGGTGATAGTTGTGTCGTCGTGTATGTTGCCAGGAGCGATGGCAGGTGTGGAATTTCTTCTGAAGCCTGATTTTTCCAAGGTTACACCAGACGTGATACTTGGTGCGCTTGGCCAGGCGTTTTATTCGATGAGTATAGGTATGGGTTGCCTTTGTACGTATGCCTCCTATTTCAGTAGGCAGACTGACCTTACACGTTCGGCAGTTCAGATAGCCGGTATAGATTCCATAGTGGCGATACTAGCCGGACTGATGATTTTCCCTGCGGCATTTTCCGTTGGTGTCAGTCCCGACTCCGGACCGTCACTGATCTTTATTACACTGCCTAATGTGTTTACCCAGGCATTTGGGGGAATGCCATTTGTGGGGTATGTTATCTCTTTGGCATTCTATGCTCTGTTGTCCTTGGCAGCCCTTACGTCGCTTATTTCCCTGCATGAGGTGAGCACTGCATTTCTTGAAGAGGAGCTGCATGTGAGTCGTCGGCGAGCCGCCTGTATGGTCACAGTGTCTTGTTGTGTGCTTGGAGCGTTCTGTTCGTTATCGTTGGGCGATAGGGAAAGTCTGTCGTTTTTCGGACGTGCACTTTTTGATATCTTCGACTTCGTCACAGGCCAGGTCTTTTTGCCGGTATGTGGATTCCTCACATGTCTGTTTGTGGGATGGTTTCTTCCCCATAAGTTAGTGCGCGATGAATTCACCAACTGGGGCACACTTCGTGGGTCGTGTTTTCACCTGTTTCTTTTCTCTATCAAGTATGTCTGTCCTGCTTGCATATTGATTATCTTCTTGCATCAGTTGGGATGGGTATGACATGTCTATAATAATATAAAGGTAAAGCTATGGCAATTGAAAAAAGAGGAAGTTTCGGTTCTCGGCTTGGTATAATCCTTGCCACTGCTGGTTCGGCGGTGGGTTTGGGTAATGTGTGGCGCTTTCCATATATGACTGGCGAGAATGGTGGCGCAGCCTTTATACTGGTGTATATACTGTTCATTTTCATTTTGGGGCTGCCTGGTATGGTCAATGAGTTTATCATAGGCCGTCATTCTGCATCCAACGCTGCTCGTGCCTATGACAAGATGTCAAGAGGCAAGCCTTGGAAAGCAGTAGGACTTATTGGCATAATATGTTCCACCATCATTCTTGGTTTTTATTCGGTGGTGGCGGGATGGTGCTTGCAGTATCTTTATGCCTCCGTGGCAGGTGAGATAATGGGCGATGCAGATTATGTGTCAAGGTATTTTGTGGATTTTTCTTCGAGTCCGGTGCGCCCCATCCTTTGGGCATTGGCATTCGTGTTAATCACCCATTTGGTTATTGTCCGAGGGGTGAAGAGAGGTATAGAGCGCATATCCAAACTGTTGATGCCAACTCTCTTTGTGCTTCTTGTCATACTTGTGGTTGCGTCATGTATGCTGCCTGGTGCAATGTCTGGGGTGAGATTCCTTTTCAATCCCGACTTCTCCAAACTCAACTCCCATGTGCTGCTCGCTGCCTTGGGACAGTCCTTCTTCTCTCTTAGTCTTGGCACGGCATGTCTATGTACTTATGCCTCCTATTTTGGTCGTCAAACCAACCTGTTGAAGTCAGCCTTTCAGATATCCGTCATAGACACAGTCATAGCTATCCTTGCGGGACTCATGATATTTCCCGCCGCATTCTCCGTGGGGGTCAGTCCCGACTCAGGGCCATCTTTGGTCTTCATCACCCTGCCAAATGTATTCCAGCAGGCATTTTCCTCAATGCCTGCCGTGGGATATGTCATATCTATATTGTTTTATGCTCTTTTGGCGGTGGCGGCACTGACATCCACTATTTCGATGCACGAGATAGGTACGGCATATTTTCATGAAGAGCTCAATCGCCCACGCCGTCAGTCCGCATGGGTAGTGACATTACTCGCCTCTGCCATAGGTGTTGTGTCATCACTGTCGTGTGGTGCATACGACATTTCTCTTTTTGGTATGTCTATGATGGACTTCTTCGATTGTCTCACAGCACAATATATGATGCCATTGGGTGCATTGCTAACTTCTATATATATAGGATGGTACGCGCGTAGGACGGTGGTCTATGCTGAGTTCACCAATTGTGGCAGTTTGTATCGCAGGCTTTTCCCTATATATCTGTTTATTGTGCGTTTCGTCTGCCCAGTCCTGATTGCCTTGGTATTTCTCAATCAGTTGGGAGCTATTTAGATGGTTAATGGCAAAGATATAAAAAACGAAAACAGAGGTGCAAAGATTGTGAAATGCTTTGTACCTCTGTTTTTATTAATTTAGCTTGTTTTACTCCTCTACAACTGAGAAGTCTTCCTTGCCAACTCCGCAGAGTGGGCATACCCAATCTTCAGGAATGTCTTCAAATGCTGTTCCAGGGGCGATACCGCCTTCGGGGTCGCCTACTTCTGGGTCATATACCCAGCCACATGTGTCACAAATGTACTTTTTCATAATCTTACAATTTAATTTTTTAATTATTAATTATGTGTCAACTTATCGATTATACCATTAACCTTTTCCACTATCGCCTCTGGGGCAATGTTGCGCATACATGCGAAGTCTCCGCGTCTGCAAGGCTTGTTGCCATATACGCTGCATGGACGGCATGGCAGGTCGAGTTGTACAATGTTGTCCGTGCTTTGCCCCCATCCCATAAATCCCGCATAAGGATGAGTGGCGCCCCATACGCTCACCACAGGAGTGGCGCATAATGAGGCCAAGTGCATGTTGGCGGAATCCATCGACACCATAACATGTAGATGTGACATTAGGATAAGTTCCTGATGCATGGTCTCAAGATGCCGTGCGACAAACACGCATTGCGGTTTTGCCTCGCACCATTCAGGAAACGTGCGATCCTCATCCTTGCCACGGCCGAAAAGGAAGATGCGGCAACGGGGATGGCTATCTATGAGCTGGTCGATGACCTGCGACATGAGTCGCGGAGGATAAATCTTCCCTTCGTGAGCGGCAAACGGGGCGATGCCTATCCATTGCTCCCAACTGTTGCGCGGACCGATAGCCGCCGGCAGCAAGTTGATATTGCCGCCTTCAGGTGGAAATATAGAATTGAAAGACAATGAAACCGGATAACCCAATTGTGCGAGCACATCGGCATAATTCTTGAATGATGTCGGCTGTTGAACAAGGCGCTTTGATATGTTAGAGGTTAAAGCCCTCTTGCCTGCGCGGTGCTTGTCGATATGCGCCACCTTGTATCTGCCGAGGGAAAATCTCATCCGAAGGTATCTTGAGCGCAGTACTCCATGGCAGTCAGCGATGGCAGTAAACTTCTTGGCCGTGAGTCTGCGATATAGTGCATTGAGTCCTTTTATTCCCCTGTATTCCGTCTTAATGTCGGCCGCCATAAAACAGACATTAGGTGCAATGTCTTCGAAGAATGTGCGTGCAAAGGGTCTGCTCAACACCGTTATCCTTATGTTGGGATATTGTACGGCGAGAGAATAGACCAAGGGCACCAACATTGCCACGTCGCCCATGGCCGAAAAACGTATTATGAGAATATGTTCTTTCTTCATCAATTATTTTTTGTATAGGACAGGGTTGGTGGCGGGGTCGTTGTACATCTTCATTTGTCTATATATCTTCATGTACTTCCGTCCCTCCTGTATGTCCTCAAGGAGTTGGTCAATGGCGAGAGACAGATCCTTCTGTTGTTCCAGCAGGATGTCGAGCTTTCCCTGGCATTTCTGACGATGTTCGGGGTCTGCATCCTCACGGTCCACCTGCTCTTTCATGTGCCATATCTTCAAGGCCAGTATTGAAAGCCTATCGACAGCCCAGGCCGGACTTTCTGTGTTAAGACGTGCCTCAGGAAGAGGAGTCACCTCTGAATAAACCTTTCTGAAGTAAGAGTCGATTTCCTCCACGAGATCCGTGCGGTCCTGATTGCTTCTGTCTATGCGTCGCTTTAGTTGCAGTGCCTCAGTCGGGTCGATGTGTGGGTCGCGGATTATGTCCTCCAAGTGCCATTGGACAGTGTCAATCCAGCACTTCAGATAGAGGTTATAGTCAATGGTGCCCCTGTTATAGGGGTTGTTCATCGGAGTATCTACATTATCAGTGAGATGATAGTCTCTGATAGCCTGTCCGAATATCAAATTGGCGTGTTCTGTAAATGACATTTTCATAAAAGTATTTTTAATTTTAGTGCAAATCTATATAAACTTTTTGAAATAACCAACTATTTTGCATTTTTTTTCCTATAAATAGGCTTTTTTTAAATACTTTTGTGTACTTTTGCGCCCGAAATGAAGATAATTGTAGATGATAAGATACCCTATATTAGGGAAACGCTTGCCCTGTTGACCCCCGATGTGGAGTATATCAGAGGGTCTGAAATATCGGCATCCGACGTGAGAGATGCCGATGCTCTCATCGTGCGTACACGCACTCGTTGCGACTCTCGTCTGTTGAAAGGCTCCAAGGTGCAGTTTGTCGCGACAGCCACCATTGGCATTGATCATCTTGATACCGAATGGATGGACAATAATGGTATTTGTTGGGTCAATTGTCCTGGGTGTAATGCCAACTCTGTGGCACAATATATGGAGACCGCCATGTTGAGGCTCGGTGTTGACCGCGCTGGTGTGGTAATGGGTATTGTGGGGTGTGGTCATGTCGGAAGTGCCGTAAGGCGACGTATGGAGCAAATGGGAATAGAGGTGATGGTATGCGACCCGTTTGTCGCTGATCCTACTTACGTCTCTTTAGAGGAGTTGGTAGCCAAGGCGGATGTGGTCACGTTTCATGTCCCGTTAACCCGCGTCGGCATCCATCCTACATGGCATCTTGCAGACCGTAGGTTGTTTGATGTCATGCGCAAAAGGCGCAACCGTCCTTTGAAGTGTATGGTCAATACCAGTCGAGGAGGTGTGATAGATGAAAAGGCATTGCTCCAAGCAATGGACGACGGTTTGGTGGAACATTCTGTCATTGACACATGGGAGGGAGAACCAGACATCAACCGTGAGTTGCTTCGTAGGGCATTTATCGCCACCCCACATATTGCAGGATATAGTGCTGACGGTAAGGTCACAGCCGACAATATGGTTATTGAAGCCATGTGTCAATATTTCGGGATGTCAAATCCCGGTAAAATCATACCACCCTCTTTGCCGTCGGATTTCATCTATACCGGCGCCCCCCTTGAACTGTATGACCCGTTGGTTGATACCGCTCGACTGAGAGCCTGTCCGGAAGGCTTCGAGGAGCAGAGGGGAAACTATCCTTTACGGAGGGAATTATTTTCATAGTGTGTGCGCAAACTGTGTGCACAAAAATTAAGAAATGTGCAAAAAGAGTGTTCAAAAAGTGCACAATTACATGCAAAATGTGCAGAAAATTTCATTTTTTGCACAAAAAATTTGCAGATGTGAAATAAAATTTGTTACTTTGCACCCGCAAAACCGCAAGGCATAGCAAATAAGACGAAAATAAAGAATACATTATTAACATTAATAAATATTAGAAATTATGTCAGAAATTGAATCAAAAGTAAAGGCTATCATCGTTGATAAGCTGGGTGTTGACGAGGCTGAAGTAAAGCCCGAAGCAAGTTTCACTAACGACCTCGGTGCAGACTCACTGGACACTGTTGAGCTCATCATGGAGTTTGAGAAGGAGTTTGGTATCTCTATTCCCGATGACAAGGCAGAGAAGATCGGTACTGTTGGTGATGCCATCAGCTATATCGAGGAGAACGCCAAATAATTATGATTTAAAGGCTGAATTTGGAATTGGGAGAATTGTCTCCGGATTCCAAATTCTTTTGTATTTTATTAATCTTACATTTTTTTAATGGAACTGAAAAGAGTAGTTGTAACAGGCCTTGGAGCTGTAACTCCAGTGGGCAACACTCCTGAGGAGACATGGGCTAACCTTGTTGCAGGTAAGAGTGGAGCAGCGCCTATTACATTGTTTGACGCTTCAAACTTCAAGACCCAGTTTGCCTGTGAGGTGAAGGGTCTGAATATTAATGAATATATCGACCGTAAGGAAGCACGCAAGATGGACCGCTATACCCAGTTGGCTCTTGTAGCAGCCACACAGGCTGTGAACGACAGTCAGCTTGAGGGCGAGGGTATCGACAAGACTCGTGTGGGCGTAATCTTTGGAGTCGGCATCGGCGGTATCAAGACCTTCGAGGACGAGGTGAAGTATTACGGTGTGCATGAGGCCGATGGACCTAAGTTCAATCCATTCTTCATTCCTAAGATGATTGCAGACATCGCTTCAGGTCAGATCTCCATCAAGTATGGTTTCCATGGACCCAACTATACCACCACCTCAGCTTGTGCATCATCAACCAATGCTCTTGCCGACGCATTCAACGTGATTCGTCTTGGCAAGGCTGATGCTATCGTGGCTGGTGGAGCAGAAGCGGCCATCTGTGCCTGCGGTGTAGGCGGATTTAATGCCATGCATGCTCTGAGCACCCGCAATGATGACCCTGAGCACGCATCGCGTCCGTTCAGCGCATCACGCGACGGATTTATAATGGGCGAGGGCGCCGGTTGCCTTATTCTTGAAGAATTGGAGCATGCCAAGGCCCGTGGTGCCAAGATATATGCAGAGATGGTTGGCGAGGGCATGAGTGCCGATGCATATCATATCACCGCTTCTCATCCCGAGGGACTCGGTGCTTGTCTTGTGATGAAGAACGCTCTTGAGGATGCAGGTCTGAAACCGGAGGACATTGACTACATCAACGTTCACGGCACATCCACCCATGTTGGTGACATCTCCGAGGCTAAGGCCATCAAGGAGGTATTTGGCGATGCTGCATACAAGCTCAATATCAGCTCGACAAAGTCGATGACTGGCCACCTTCTCGGTGCAGCCGGTGCTGTGGAGGCAATGGCCACTGTACTTGCAGTCAAGAACGACATTGTTCCCCCGACAATCAATCATGTAGAGGGTGATAATGACGAGGAGCTCGACTACAACCTCAACTTCACATTCAATGAGGCTCAGAAGCGTGAGGTGCGTGCTGCAATTAGCAACACCTTCGGTTTTGGCGGACACAATGCATGTGTAGTATTCAAGAAGTATGCTGAATAATAATATCATTGACAGAATAAAGCTCCCTTTCCGCAAGGAGAAGGAGCTTTATTCTTCTCTTTATACCATCCTTGGATTCTATCCCCGCAAAATAGAGCTCTATAAGCTTGCGCTGATGCACAAGAGTATAGCCAGAAGGAACGCAAAGGGTAGGCCAGTGAACAACGAAAGACTGGAGTTTCTTGGTGATGCTGTCCTGGATGCCGTGGTGGGCGATATCGTCTATCGCCATTTCGAAGGCAAGCGCGAGGGATTTCTCACCAATACACGCTCAAAGCTGGTTCAGCGTGACACACTCAATAAACTAGCACAGGAGATGGGTATCAACAAACTAATCCTATCTTCAGGCCATAACAACTCCCACAACAGTTATGTGGGCGGTAATGCCTTTGAAGCCCTTGTAGGTGCCATCTATCTTGACCGCGGATATGATGCCTGTATGCGATTTATGCAGAAGCGCATCCTATCCCAACTGATCAACATAGACAAGGTGGCATACAAAGAGGTCAACTTCAAGAGCAAGCTTATTGAATGGAGTCAGAAGAACAAGGTGAGACTCGACTTCAAGTTGGTTAGCCAGACAAAGGAAAATGGCGGTAGTCCTATCTTCATCTACAAGGCCATAATAGAAGGCGTGGAAGGTGGAGAGGGCAAAGGTTACTCTAAAAAGGAAAGCCAGCAAGTGGCATCCAAGGAGACCCTGCAGCGACTGAAGCGCGAACCGCAGTTTATCGACGCAGTCTTTGCTGCCAAGGCCAATCGCACCAAGATGGAGGAAGAGCCAGTGACCAATGTGCCTGACACTGAGGTGAAGGACGACTTCATCATAAAGAGGTCTGACGACCTTGGGCCAATAGATAATGATTCCCGGAATGGCTCAGAGGACGAAAAGCCGCATAACAAAGAGAATAAATCCGCCAAGGTAGTGAAGATGGACAGGACTGATGAATTTGATTTGTCGGACATCACCGCCAACCCCAAGGAAATGTCGCGTGAGGACATTATTGCGGCAGCCGAGTCCGCTGCATACCAATAGTTCTCATGGTTCTTATATCATGCACAGGGACACAAAGGAAGAGTCTTTCTCTTTTCCTTTGTGTCCCTGTATATATTAGTTACTTTTTAGTGTAATATAAGCTAAAAAATGTAAAACATGCGGCTATTACAAAAGAATTGATTACTTTTGCACTTTCAAAGGAACACTTTTGAATCAAATACAACAAGAAAATGAGTATTACACAGATAATAGCAAAGGCCTTCACTTCGAGACAAAAGGAACTCGAAAGACATGTTGATGAAGGAGAGATAATGCAAAGACAGGTGCTTACGACACTCATCGATGCTGCAAAGGACACTGAATATGGCCGCAATCACCTGTTTGCCTCCACAAAGGGATATGATGACTTTGCGGCTCATACCCCACTTAATACATACGAGGAACTAAAGGGCGACATAGACCGTATGCGTCATGGAGAAAGAGACATCTTATGGCCTGGAAGGGTGAAATGGTATGCCAAGTCGTCAGGCACCACCAACGACAAGAGCAAGTTCATACCCGTCAGCCATCAGGCACTTCAGGACACTCACTACCAGGGCGGAAAGGATGCCGTGGCACTATACCTGCGCAATAATCCTAAAAGCCGCATCTTTGACGGACGTGCACTCATACTTGGCGGCAGCCACTCGCCCAACTATAATGTGGAAGACTCCTTGGTGGGCGATCTTAGTGCCATTCTCATCGAGAACATCAACCCGCTTGCCAATTTGGTGAGAGTGCCGAAGAAACAGACCGCCTTAATCTCCGACTTCGAGGTGAAACGCGACCGAATAGCCAGGGAGACCATAAACAAGAATGTCACTAACATAAGCGGCGTGCCTTCATGGATGCTCTCAGTACTCACAAGGGTGATGGAACTGACAGGCAAGCAGCATCTTGAGGAGGTGTGGCCCAACTTGGAGATGTTCTTTCATGGAGGTGTGGCTTTCACTCCCTACCGCAAGCAATATGAACAGCTCATCACATCTCCCAATATGCACTATATGGAGACATACAATGCCAGTGAGGGATTCTTTGGACTACAGTCCGACCCGTCCGACCCGTCAATGCTCCTGATGCTCGACTATGGAGTGTTCTATGAGTTTATTCCCATGGACGAGTTCGGAAGGGAAAAGCCGACAGTCGTGCCGCTATGGGCTGTAGAGACCGGCAAGAACTATGCTATGGTGATTACCACATCAAGTGGACTGTGGAGATACATCATTGGAGATACGGTAAAGTTTACGTCCACTAATCCATACAAGTTTGTCATCACCGGACGTACCAAGCATTTTATCAACGCATTCGGCGAGGAACTCATTGTGGATAACGCTGAAAAGGGTCTTGCATACGCCTGTGGACAGACAGGTGCACAAGTGTCGGAATATACCGCCGCCCCTGTATATATGGACGGCAATGCCAAATGTCGCCACCAATGGCTTGTAGAGTTCAGCCGCCAGCCCGATGACCTTAACCATTTTGCAGACTTACTCGACTCCCATCTACAACAAATCAACAGTGACTACGAGGCAAAACGCTATAAGAACATCACTCTCCAACATCTTGAAATCATCAATGCGCAGGAGGGGCTGTTTGAGAAATGGATGAAACAACGTGGAAAACTTGGTGGACAGAACAAAGTGCCAAGACTGAGCAATTCGCGCGAATATATCGATTCGCTGCTCTTGCTGAATGAAGAAAAATAGTGAACTAATCTTATGTTTATAATGAAGACTATAAACTTGTCAACCCGTCAACTTGTCAATTTGGCAACTCGCCAACTCGTCAACGTGACAATAATATTGCTAATGACAGGATGTGCCAGAATGGGACAGCCCGACGGGGGATGGTATGACGACGACCCTCCAAAGATTGTCGCCACGTCGCCTGCTGACAATGGTACGGGAGTGAAGGACAAGAAGGTGATAATCGAATTTGATGAATTTATCAAGGTGGAGGACGCCACAAATAAGGTGGTCGTATCGCCACCACAGCTCGAAATGCCGGAAATACGCGGTGCGGGCAAGAAGATAGTGGTGGAACTGAAGGACTCGCTGAAAAAGAACACCACCTACACCATCGACTTCTCCGACGCCATCACTGACAATAACGAGGGCAACCCCTTGGGCAATTACACCTTTACCTTCTCGACTGGGGCACAGGTCGATACGATGGAAGTGGCAGGCACCATTCTCGATGCCTCCAATCTCGAACCCGTCAAGGGAATACTTGTGGGACTGTATGACGAGTTGGATGACTCCGTGTTCACCACGAAACCGCTGCTCAGGGTGTCGCGTACCGACAGCCGCGGGCGATTCATCATCAGGGGCGTGGCAAAGGGAAAATATCGCTGCTATGCACTTCAGGACATCGACGGGGACTATCGATATACCCAGAAAGGAGAGATGATAGCATTCTCCGACCGAATCATCGAGCCCTCATGCGGTCCGGATGTCCGTCAGGACACCATCTGGCGCGACTCCCTCCGTATAGACTCCATCATACGCCGACCATACACGCACTTCTATCCTGATGATGTGGTGTTGAGGGCATTCACTTTGCCGCTGACCGACCGCTATCTCATCAAGGCACAGAGACAGGAACCCGACAGGATGCAGTTCTTCTTCAGTTATGGGGCTGACAGCCTGCCGAATATCCGCGGACTCAACTTCGACGCCGACAATGCCTTTGTCATCGACGCCAATGAGAAGAAGGACACACTCACTTATTGGCTCCGTGACACGATGTTCGTCAATCGTGATTCCCTTACCATCGAGATGCAGTATATGATTACCGATACACTCGGCAATCTTGTCAGTCAGACCGACACATTGGACATGATACCCAAGATGTCATTTGAGAAACGTGAGAAGATGAGACTCAAGGAACTTGAGAAGTGGCAGAAGCAACAGGAGAAGAAAAAGAAAAGAGGTGAGCCCTATGACTCGATATGGACGCCCCGCCCTCTCGACATAAAGATTCAGACCCCATCATCGCCCAATCCTGAGAGCAATGTCTATTTCACCTCTCCAGAGCCGCTTGCCAGATGCGACACGTCGATGATACATCTCAAGGCCAAGGTGGACACCCTGTGGGAAGACCGGCCCTTTGACTGGCAGCCAATGCCACACTCCATACTCACCTACAAGCTCATTGGCGAGTGGAACCCCGGCGAGGAATATCATATAGAGGTGGATTCCGCCGCTTTTGAAAGCATATATGGTTTAGTGTGCGACAAGGTTAAAGCCTCGATGAAGTGCAAGACGGAAGAGGAGTTTGGCTCGCTCGTGGTAAAACTGTCTGGCTTGCCCGATTCGACCACAGCCATAGTGCAGCTTATCAACAACCAGGATGCCGTGGTCAAGGAGACACGCACATTGGACGACAATTCTGCGGAGTTCTTCTGGCTCACTGAAGGAAAATTCTATCTGCGTGCATTCATCGACCGCAATGGCAACGGCATTTGGGACACAGGTGACTTCTATCGCCATGAACAGCCCGAGGAGATGTATTATCTTCCTAAGGTGGTGGAGATCAAGGCGGATTGGGATATTACCACAGAATGGAATCTCCTGCAGACACCTCTCGAAAGGCAGAAACCCCTTGAAATAACCAAGCAGAAGCCCGAGAAAGAGAAAAAACTCAAAAACCGCAACAAGGACAGGGCAGAGAAACTCGGAATACCATATAAGGGGATTTAATGGCGATAAATTAACTCAATGACTATTAATTTAAAGGCAGAGAATATGAAGGCAAGACAAATTATATTGGCGATGCTCTTGTCCCTGTTCATACCACAGGGAATGAAGGCACAGTGTGGCATAGAAAACAAGGCGTTCGGCTCAGGGGAGTTCCTGAGTTACGACCTCTATTTCAACTGGAAGTTTGTATGGGTCAATGTCGGTTCTGCCACAATGAGCACCACAAAGTCCAAATACAAGGGCAAGGAAGCCTACAGGGCCAGTCTCGTCACCCGCAGTGCCGCGAAGTATGACAAGCTCTTCATGCTCCGCGACACCCTTCTCTCATATACCGACCGTGAGCTTTCCCCGTTGTATTTCCGCAAGGGCGCCAGGGAGGGCGACCGGTATTATGTGGATGAGATATGGTATTCATATCCCAACGGCAACTGCCAGCTCAAGCAGCACCGCATAGAGCATACGGGCGAGCATAAGTGGAAGACATCGGCCTACAAGGACTGTGTCTATGACATGATGAGCATCTTCCTCAGGGCGCGCAATTTCGACGCGTCCAATTATAAGGTGGGGGACAACATACCTATGCCTGTGAGCGATGCTAAGAACCTTTCCAATTCATGGTTGAAATACCAAGGCAAGGACGAGTTTGAGATTGAGGGCACCAAGAAGAAGTTTCGTTGTCTTGTCTTCTCGTTTATTGAGCGCGAGGACGGACATAACAAGGAGATTATCCGATTCTATATCACCGATGATGACAACCATATCCCCGTGCGCCTCGACATGTTCCTTAAGTTCGGTTCTGCCAAGGCCTTCCTCAAGGGCTACAAGGGTGTGCGTCATCCCATGACCTCATTGATTAAATAAGTCCCGCATGTATATGAAGGAAGCAGCATACCTTATTATATATAGTATATGGTATTCCATATCTCTCTTGCCGTTATGGCTGTTGTATCGCATCAGTGACTGCCTCTATGTCTTGGTCTATTATGTTGTGGGCTATCGCAAGAAACTTGTCAGGAAGCATCTTGCCGATTGTTTCCCTGAGAAGGATGAGCGTGAGCGTCTGAAGATAGAGCGGGATTTCTACGCATGGTTTTGCGACTATGCCGTGGAGAGCGTGAAACTGCTGTCAATCAGCAAGGACAATCTGATGCGTAGGATGAGATTTGAGAATGTCGATATGGTGAAGCGCAGTTTCGACGAAGGTCGCAACGTCTCTCTCTTCCTTGGTCATTACTGCAATTGGGAGTGGATCTCGTCAATCCCCGTCCATTTTGACGGCTATCATGATAAGGTGATGTTCGGACAGATATATCATAAGCTGGAGAACGAGGCCATGGACAGAGTGTTCCTGAAACTCCGCGGACGTATGGGAGCCGTGTCGATACCCATGGCAGAGACATTGCGCAAGATTGTGGAGTGTCGCAAGCAGAAAAAGCAATGGATAGTAGGGTTCATAGCCGACCAGGTGCCACTGTGGAACAATATCCACCTGTGGCTCGATTTCCTGCATCATGACACACCTGTATTTACCGGTGCCGAGCGTATAGCCCGCAAGTTTGATACTGTGGTTTATTATCTTGACGTGCGTCGCGAGAGCCGCGGTCACTATGTCGCCCGCTACGAACTTATGTCTGAACATCCTGCCCAATTGCCCGAGTTTGAGTTGACACGTATGTACTTCCGCATGCTTGAGAAGTCATTGCATCGCCAGCCGCCCTTCTACCTGTGGACCCACAACCGCTGGAAACGCACCCACGAGGAATACGACATCCGCTATGATGCCGCCACTGGTCGCGTGGACTTGGGCGACATTGAGGAAATCAAGAAGCGCAAGGGGATGGCGTAATTATGACTTCATCAAGTCATTTAGGGTTATTTCGTATTGTACTATACCACTATACATATTAGCCTTGACTCCCTTTGATGTGATAAATGTCAAATGAATGCTTTTGTTGTCATCATTTAGCAAAGCTCTTAGTCTTTCAATTCTTTGGAGCAGGATGTCATGATTAATGTATCCATAAGTTTTCTGTCTCAATTTCGCCGCAAAGATACAAAAAAGAATCGATTTGGCGGAATATACCATACGAACTCCGCCAGAAGCTGTATTTAAGACCCTATCTCCAACTGTCTCTTTCCACCGAACGAAGTATGCTCGAAATACTTCTTCATCACGAGATATGAGATGACATCCTCACGCTTGGGGTCCCAAAACTGCTGCACCCATTCGTGAGCATGCGCTATGATGGCTTTGGCCTCGTCCTCATGCTCGTTGTAGTATGCAATGCGCTCGGCTATGTCGGAGAAGTCGGGCTTTATCTCGATATAATGATAATTGGGTATCAGGCGCCCTTCCATAAACCAGCTCTCGCAAGTAGGCCGTGGCATCACTGCAATGCAATTGCTCGACATCACCCACTTGAGGTTGGTGGCAACGTCATTGCCCTCAAGAGCCATGATATAGCGATAGTGAAGGTGTTCGGCCTTTGTCATCTTGTTTTTCTCCAAGGCAGGATCAACCTTGTAGCTTGTGTCGCCAACGTCAAATCCCGGTTTGTCCATGAACATCTTTAGAAAGTCTATTCGCTTAGGCTTGCCATACACATCACCACGGAAGAGCACCTCCTTCTTCTTCTGTTCAAATGGTATGGGGTCATTGACAAAGAAGAAATGGCGCACCTTGTCAAGATTGAGTATCACTGAATTGGGGTATCGTCCGTCCTCTGGCATTATCGGACGTGTCTTCACAACGGAGGGAATGTCGCAAAGCCAGTTGACATCTCCCGGCACGTCGTTCCAACGGAATGACTTTGGGAAGAATCTCGTATATTCGTATGTGTCGAAGAAATATACTGAATTGCCTTTGCGGTTGGAGTAGGTGTGTTCCTTCAGTTGTCTGCAGTCGGAAGGCAAGTCAATGATGCCACTCAACTGATTATAATAGTCCACCCTGTCTTGGATATATTTCTTGTCCATCTTCTCGTATGCTCTCATAAGCATTTTCTCCTTGATGGACAGGACAAACCGTGGGGCCTCCCTTTTAAAGAAAGCGCGCACATAATATGTCACATGGTTGTTGCCGTTTTTCATTCTGTTGTTGTTAGTGATACTTTATTCTGCCGCAAAGTTACTTTTATTTCCGTAATATCCAAAGGAAATAATCATTTTTTATGTTATATAATGTTTATTTTGTCGAACTTCCCGAAATTATTGTGTATCTTTGCACTCGAAATATGATGTTCATCAAAAAGAGAAGGTAAGATTATGGGTCAATACAAGCTGTTGCCTTATGGCATTTCGGATTATGCGCAGGTTAAGCGAGAGGGTAAGTATATGGTTGACAAGACCATGTATCTCGAACGTATGGAGAGGGCGGGGAACTTCCTTTTCCTCATCCGTCCGCGTCGCTTCGGCAAGAGTCTTTTCCTGTCGATGATGGAGTCGTATTATGATATTGAGGCCAAGGACAAATTTGACCTTTTGTTTGGAGATACATACGTGGGAAGCAATCCTACTCCGGAGCGTAATGAATACCAAGTATTGAGACTTGATTTCTCGAAGCCTGGGGGAAACAAGGATACTATTGAAGAGAATGTAAATGGATATCTCGACTTGAAGTATGGGAACTTTGTTGCTAAATATGCTAAATACTACCCAGAAGATTACGTTAGAAAATTTGAGGCACTGAAATCTACAAGTGATCGGGTAAACTATGTACATGAGGCATTTTCAGAGTACGACATCAAGTCCTATCTTATTGTTGACGAGTATGACAACTTCACGAACAATGTCTTGAATCAGCATGGTGAGGCAGTATATCATGCAATGACTCATGCCGAGGGCTTCTATCGAGACCTTTTCAAGAAGTTCAAGGGCAGTTTCGACCGGATTCTTATGATGGGAGTCAGTCCTGTGACTATGGATGATGTCACAAGCGGATATAACATTGCCTCGGCACTTACTTTGGAGGAACAATTCAATGAGATGTTGGGATTCAGCGACGAGGAAGTTCGTCAGATAATACGTTATTATAACGAGGCGGGGGCTTTCTCCTTGGATGAGGAAGAGACCCTTGAGGCTATGCGCCCGTGGTATGATGGCTATTGTTTTTCTGAATATGCTGATGTCAATGACCACCATGTGTTCAACACCGACATGGTGCTTTATTATCTTAAGAGTTTCCTCATGAACGGAAGGGAACCTGCAGACAAAATCGACCCTAATGCCAAGGCCGATTATGCAAAACTTGACCGCATTGTGCGTCTCGACAAGATAGAGGGCGACCGTAAGGGCGTGCTTTTGGAGATTGCCCAAAATGGATTTACCTATGGTCGGGTGAAACGTTCTTTCCCTGCCAACCAGCTCACAGACCCTAATATGTTCAAGAGCCTTCTGTTCTATTATGGTATGGTGACTATCAAGGGAATGCGTGGAGCCCAATGCATACTTGGCATACCAAATAACAATGTTCGCGAGCAATACTTTAACTATATGCTTGTGGAATATAACAAGATACACCCAATTGACTTGTCAAAACTTACCGACAGTTTCGATGACGCTGCCCTTGACGGTAATTGGCGACCAATGATGGAGTACATCTGCCAGCAGTATCACGACACGACCTCCGTTCGCAGCCTTATCGAGGGCGAGCGTAATCTTCAGGGCTTCATGAATGCCTTGTTGACGCTCAATCCTTATTACCTCACATGTCCCGAGGTTGAGCTAAACCACGGATATTGTGACTTTTTCCTTATGCCCGACCTTAAGCGTTATCCCGACATCCGTCATTCCTACATCATCGAACTGAAATATCTCCCGATGACCGCCACGGATGCAGATGCGGAAAAGCAATGGAATGAAGCCGAGGAGCAGATACGTGGTTATGCCCAGGGCAAGGTGGTGCGCCAAATGATAGGCGGCACAGAACTTCATCTTGTCATCGCCCAGATAAAGGGCTACGACTTATTGAAATTGGATAAGGTGGATTGAGTTTCCACCAATTCCACCTGTTCCACCATTTCCACCAACCCTTGCGGAAAGTAGATTATTCGTGCAGGAATACATAGATTTCGACCTGTACGGTAGGGTGTTCGGGCTGAAAGCCCAAAAGCGTATAGCCCAGGGCGTTGCCCTGGGCTATACGCTCGTTGCCCTTTCAGGGCGAACCTTTCAACCGTATAGGTCGAAAGATTATGAGATTCGGGGATATTTTAGCATAAAAGATGTTGGGGAGTATGGATTTGTTTATAATCTTGCGCTTGGTTTCACATCTATAATCATAAAGATTATGAGGATATTCAAGAGAATAGTGGAATACTGTATAAGGTTTCCTTGCGGTATGTGAACAGTTGTTGTTGTGATGAAAGGATAGGGTATCGTTGTGATGTAAGGATAGGGTATCGTTGTGTTGAAAGGATAGGGCATCCTTTTGATGTTAAAATGGTCATTATACAATCATGCTGCTTGCTTGCAAATGAACTTTTGCTAACTGGCAAAAGATAGTCTGCCAGTTAGCAAATTATTGTTAGCTAATTAGCCAATAATGATTGGCCGACTTGTGTGTAAAATAATCATGCCCGATTGTTATTGCTGGCTCAAAAGCAGGATTTGCTCCCATGCCTTGTCCTTGTCACCAAGGTCGATCTTCACATCCGGCATGAGTGTCTTGTCGTCAACATGCTGTGCGTCGGGACGCGCGAAATACTTGCAGCTGACAGAACCCAACACACCGGTATTAGGCAATCTGAACGGCAACACCTCACCGTAGTGCGAAGGGGAATAAGTGGATTCCGTACCAACGATGACACCGATGTTATTGTCGCGGGCAAGGGTCATGAGGATTCCGGCACTGCTGAATGTCTTCTCTCCTTGGATGAATATAACCTTGCCGGCGAACACTTCCGGTTGGACGAATCCCGGTTTCTTCTTGCCTGCGGGCATCTGATACAGTTCGTCAATGTGTCCGTGCTCCTCCCATGATTTCTTAGCCACTCCCACGCGCGGGTTATAAGCAGCCATCAGGCGCGAGAAGCGCATATATGATGAATAGTTTTTGAGTTGGTCTAATGGACAAAGTCGTATCAGCAACTCGTCACACAGCATACTGCTGCCGCCGTTGTTGTATTGGGCATCCACCACAAGTGTCTTCACATTGCCCTCCTTCATCTTCGCAAACATTTCGTCGAGTGTCTTGTCCCAACGTGGCAACGATTCATTGCGCATGGTGCGTGCGTCCATACACTTGTTAAACTGAAGGTAGCAAACTGACTTTTTGGGAATGAGAGTATAATGAAACAGATCGCCCTTGTATGCCATAACAGACGTCGAGTTGTTGTCAATAGCCACACTTTGTTCCTTATCCTTTGATGCCTTCATCTTGGCCTCATACTGTCCGCTTGCGATGACATCGGTGTGCTTGTCGCGTAACTCGCCGAGTGCTCCGCCCAATAATTCCACAAAAGCGGAATCACTCGTGCATTCCGCGCAAGCCTTCAGCAGTTGGTCGTGGTCGGAGAAAAGCAAATCCCTCCGCTCTTTCTTGACATAATAAGGATGAGTATCGGCGAGCATATCGACAAACAGCATGGCATCACGCTGATACTTGTTTCCTTTCACATAAACATCATCATTCTGAAACAATGAATCGTCAATCACCTTGAACTGACTTACATTCTGTGCCGTCATCATTGCACTGCAAAACAAGGCGGCTACCGTGGCTAATAATTCTTTCATACCTGTGCGTTATTTTTTTGTGCAAAGGTAATGATAAAATGATTATCCTCCAAAGAAATGGGACAGAATGCCGGAATATGTGACGAATGACATGCAATTGTCAAATTTTCGGCACATCTTTTGTTGTTGCTTCAATGTTCCACCACCATGCTTGCGGAATTGGTGGAATAGGTGGAACAGGTGGAAACTAAGGAAAACGATGGTATGACTTTCTCGGAAGCAATTCCCCAAAAGTCATGACTTTTTCGGAAGCAATTCCCCAAAAGTCATGACTTTTTCGGAAAAGTCGTGTCTTTTTACCATTTTTTTAACTATTTGCTTGTTTATCTCGAAAATATTCATTATTTTTGCACCGTCAATTCATCAATAATAGGATTTGTATGATAAAACGAACATTAACAGACAAGGTATTGTCCTTATTAGGGGGCAATAAAGCCGTAACCATAATGGGTGCCCGGCAAGTTGGCAAATCCACTCTCCTGCGGATGATGTTGGGAGAGCGCGAAAATGTGTTGTGGATGAACGGCGACGACCCCGATGTCCTGGAATTGTTTGACAACATCACATCTACCCGCCTGAAGGCCATCGTTGGCGGGAATGATATAGTTGTTATTGACGAAGCCCAGCGCATACCGAATATCGGTCTTCGCATGAAACTAATCACCGACCAGATAAGCGGTGTACAGGTCATTGCCACAGGTAGCAGCAGTTTTGAGTTGTCAAATAAGATAAACGAGTCGCTTGCTGGTAGAAAGAGAGAGTTCACAATGTTTCCCCTTACCTTTAGTGAAATGGTTGAAGAGAGCAATCTCCTTAGTGAATTGAGGATGTTGCCCCACAGAATGGTGTATGGCTATTATCCGGAGGTGGTCTCCAATCCCGGGAATGAGAAAATCATTCTTAAGGAATTGTCTGACAGTTATCTGTATAAGGACATATTGTCATTGGAGGGCATAGGTAAGCCCGACAAACTCGTCCGACTGCTAAAGGCACTTGCGCTTCAGATCGGTAGTCAGGTGTCGTATAATGAGATTGGCCGACTGGTAGGGCTTGATTCCAAGACTGTCGAGAAATACATCGACATACTTGTGAAGTCATACATAATATTCTTTATGCCCAGTTTTTCACGTAATCTGCGCAATGAACTGAAAACATCGCGTAAGGTCTTCTTTTGGGACTTGGGTATCAGGAATGCCGTTATTGGCAATATGGCTCAGGTGGAAAACCGTCAGGATGCCGGTGCATTATGGGAAAACTATGTCATTGCCGAGAGGATGAAGCTATTGGCATATCAAGGCTCGTTTGCCCAGTCGTATTTCTGGCGAACAAAACAACAACAGGAAATCGACTATATAGAAGAAGAGGATGGGCGTCTGAAGGCTATTGAGATTAAATGGAATCCCAATAAGTCGGCCACGAAATGTCCGGACTCCTTCGCCAATGCTTATCCTGATGCTGAGTATAAGGTGGTCACTCCACAGAATATTGAGGAGTTCCTGCGGATGTAGTTCTCATTTGGGGAGTGACTTTGCTGCTTATCTCTTGCCAAGTATGTGTTTTCGTATTACTCGCTTAAATCTTAACCATTTGTCAATATGAAAAAAAGGCATTTTGCAGATTTCATTGATTTCGGTACTTAATTCTCTTTTTGAGGAATATGAAGCACAAAAGAAACGTGCAATGAATTTGCTCCAGAAATACTTGTTGTGCCAATAATGAATAATCCAAGGCTTTGCCTCTTTCATGTTGTGATTGAAGCTATATAGGGTAATGGCAAGGGAATATTGTTCAACAAATTTAGGTTCTACACCCTCTGATATCATTTTGTCACAGATGGCAAGCGCCTGTGTGGCAAGTTGTTTTGCCTTCCCCGCAGGAATGGCAACTACACCAGCATTCCATTCATGAAGATTGTCATTGATGGTTATTCCTGCATACTCTTTGCCTTTAATTTGATTCCACATCCGAAGCGAATGTAGATGCATTTTTGACAAAGGTCCCTCATTGCGGTGCATTAATGGGATTCCTTGGTCAAGTATTTCTCTGATATTAGTAATGTTGCCTGCAAGGCATGTGTCGCCGTCCAAGTACATAAGATGACTATCAGGATGCATATCACCCATACTTTGGATAGCTTTAATCTTTATTCGCCAGAAAAAGTCATATTGCTTGTCGTTATGGATAAATGTACGCCATTCCTGCATCATAGCCTTATCAATTTGTATAACTTCAAGTTTGCATGGCAGATTGTCAAATTTGTATAATTCAGGAATGTCTGTCATTACAACAATGCAATCTTCAGGATCCAATTGTGATGCTACTGTGAGGATGGAGAAATGAATTTGTGAGTGCATGACAAGTGAATTTCCAGACGTGAAATATAATATGTTTAATCGGGGGGTGTGATTTTGTGTGTTCATACAGATTCTGATGTTAATAATATAATAATGATGCAAAGGTACGATATTTTATCGAATAATCAAAATTATTTGTTCTTTTTTATTATATAATGATTATTTTTATAGAAAATGATTGTAATTACATATATTTTGTGTAACTTTGCATCAGAAAAAACATAAATCCAAATTTTAAGTCATTGTTTATGCATATATTATTAGTCGTAAATGCGATGCTTCCGGCAATCAAATACGGGGGAACTGAACGTGTTGTTTGGTATTTGGGTCGTGAACTTGTGAAAAAGCGTCATAAGGTGACCTTCCTTTGCAAAAAAGGTTCGTCTTGTGATTTTGCGAACTGCGTTAGTTTGGATGTGGACAAAAGCATAGAAGCCCAAATACCAGAAGGTATCGATGTAATACATTTCAATGATACCCCCATGAATTATTCAGGTAAAAAGCCATATATTGTGACATATCATGGCAATTATCTGAAGGATATTGATATGAATGCAGTTTTTGTATCTAAAAATCATGCCCTAAGAAACGGGTCGGACAGTTATGTCTATAATGGTTTGGACTGGGATGATTATGGTAAACTGAATATCTCAGAATCTCGTGATTATTTTCATTTTTTAGGTAATGCAGCATGGAGAGTGAAGAATGTTCAGGGGGCAATCGATGTCATTACTGCTTTGGATAATCAAAGATTGATGGTGTTGGGTGGCAGAAGACTTAACTTCAAAATGGGTTTCAGGTTTACTTTGAGTCCAAAAGTTATTTTTAAAGGAATGGTCGGGGGTAATGAGAAAATAAATTATCTACAACACAGCAAAGGTTTGGTTTTCCCTGTCAGATGGGATGAACCTTTTGGACTGGCAATAACTGAAAGTTTATATTGTGGAGCTCCTGTATTCGGCACTCCTTATGGCTCTCTTCCAGAACTTGTCCATGACGATGTCGGATTTCTTACTTCAAATAAGGAGGAAATGATATCGTATTTATCAGGAGCACATATTTTTAGTCCTATAGTGTGTCATGAGTATGCTGGAGATATGTTCAATTCTAAAGTAATGTGCGAGCGTTATCTTCAGAAATATGAAAAGGTTATGAATGGAGAGCGGCTGAATCTCGTTAAACCTCATGCAATGGAAACTGAATCCAAAAGCCGTGATAATTATTTGTTCTAATTTTCGTATGACAAAATCAATATGAGATATATCATTTCATTTTTCTTCGTGTTGCTGTATTGGACGGCGGTGGGAGTGGTGGCACAATTGCCGTTTTGCATGATTTATCTGCCGGACTACAGTATTGCCGACTGGATGGAGGTGTTGTGGCATGGACTGCGGCTCGACATCAGCATTGCCGGCTATCTGACAATGCTGGCCGGACTGCTCCTGACTATAGGCGTGTGGTGGAAAGGCAGAGGATGGCAGTGGGTGTGGAACATATCCTATGGCATAGTGGCATTTGCATCATCATTGGCATACGTCAGCAACCTCGTACTTTATGGCTATTGGAGATTTCCGCTCGACAGTACGCCGCTGCTGTATATCAAGACATCCCCGGCTGACGCCATGGCAAGCATGACCACGTGGCAGATGATCTACGTGCCGTTGGTGATTTTGGCTTTGGCAGTGGTGATGTTCTTGCCGATGGCCTATGTGGCTGTATGGACAGGGGGCAAGATAACGACCAAGGCGACCAAGCGGCGGCTAATGCCAAGGATGGTCAGGTCCATAGTCTTGTTGCTTCTCTCCGCCCTGCTCATCATACCCATAAGGGGCGGGGTGGATACCGGCACGAACCATACCGGAAGCGTGTATTTCTCATCTGACATACGGCTCAACCATGCCGCCGTCAACCCTATCTTCTCATTTATCGAGTCAGCCACACATCAGGAGGATATAGCCACACGCTATCGTTATCTCGACGCCAAGGAGGCTGACGGTCTGTTGCGGCAGATGACTGATACATCGCTCAGACAGAATGCGGAAAGAAAGGACTATAACGTGGTGCTCGTATGCCTTGAGGGCTTCTCGAAATACATTATGGCGGAGAAGGGCCACGTCAAGGGAGTCACACCCAATCTTGACCGGCTCACACGCGAGGGACTCTATTTCACCAATGTCTATGCCAACTCATTCCGCACGGACAGGGCTATGGTGGCGGTGCTCAGCGGACTGCCAGCACAACCCACGATGAGCGTGATGGACATGCCGAGGATAAGCACGTCGCTTCCGTCAATAGCCGGTTCGCTCGCCAAGCATGGATATGACACGCACTTCTACTATGGCGGCGACGCCAACTACAGCAATATGAAGTCGTATCTGATGGGGACGGGTTTCCAACACGTCACTCACCAGTTTGACTTCGACAAACGGTTGCAGACGGGAAAGTGGGGCGTGGCCGACGGACCGGTGTATGACCGCTTGCTTGCCGACATCAAGTCGTCGGACGTAAACAAGCGGTTTCTGAAGGTGATGATGACGGGCAGCAGCCATGAACCATTCGACGTGCCAGACTATCACAAGATGAAACAGCCTGAACTGAATGCCTTCTCATACGCCGACCATCATCTTGGCCGGTTTGTCGAGGGACTGAAGAAACTGCCGGCATGGGAGAACACGCTGGTGGTGATAGTGCCCGACCATCTCGGTTGTTGGCCAGAGGTGATGGACAACTATAAGATGTGGCGGTGGGAGCTGCCGCTCGTGATGCTTGGCGGGATGATTGAAGACCATCAGGAGGTGGGGACAATTGGCGGACAGATAGATATCCCCGCCACGTTGCTTGCCATGCTTGGTCTGCCGCATGACGAATATGTCTATTCAAAGGACCTTATGGATGCCGACGCCCCGCATTTCGCCTTCTTCACTTTCCCCGATGCCATGGGACTGGTGGATTCCACTGGATATACTATCTTCGACAACACCCAGAAGAATGTTGTGGCATCATCATCAGACAAGTCAGTCGGTGAAAGGGCCAAGAAGGCGAAGGCTTATCTACAAAGATTATATGACTATCTCGGCAGCTTTTAGTGTATTCTCAGCCATGAAAGGGCGGCAAGATTAGCACAGGGTTTGCTGCGCGATGGTTTCGTTAATTTGTCAACTGATTATTCACCATTCGCGTCATGTATGATTGGATGATGGCCTTCACCTGACGCTCCATTTCTTTTGCCACATTTGGCTCTTTTGTGAGGAGATTGTCCTTGAGCAGCAGGTCGGTGCGGAAGCGATAGAGAGCTTTGGACTTATGTCCGTCGAACTGCAGGAGCCAGTCGCCCTTGACATACTGGTATATGCCGTTGAGATAGTTAATGGCCCATGTGTCCTCGTCCTTGGTGGTCAGCAGGTCGCATCCGAATGCCACATACGGATGGTCGTAGCCTAAGTAGGACAACACGGTGGGCATGATGTCAATCTGCTGTGCAATGGCATTGCGCATTCCGGGCTTCAGGTCGCCCGACGGGTCGAAGAAGATGACCGGCGAGCAGAATCCGCCGAGGTCGGTCTGATAATATGCATGGTCGCTCAGGTTGGTATGGTCGCTCGTGATGACGAACAGTGTGTTCTTGTACCATGGCTGTGTCTTAGCCTTCTCGAAGAACAGGCGTAGGGCATTGTCCGTGTATCTGATGCATTTGTGGATTACTATACCCTCTTCCTTGTAGGTGTCCTTGTATTTCTCCGGTATCTTGTATGGATGATGTGATGAGGCCGTGAACACCGCCGACACGAATGGCTGCCTGAACTCTGACATCTTCATGGCAAAGAACTGGAGGAACGGTTCGTCCCATATAGCCCACATGCCGTCGTAGTCCTTGTCGCCGTCAAACCGCTTGTCGGCATTATATTCCGTGCGGCCGAAATAGTCGATGAACCCCGTCTTGCGGGCGAAGGCCTGAAAGCCCATCGACCCATTCTCCGCTCCATGAAAGAAGGCGGAGTAATAGCCCTTGTCCTTCAGTTCTCCGGCTATTCCGCTGACATCATTCATTGATGCGGGAGTGAGAAAGAAAGGTTCGACAAACATCGGGATGGACGACAGGATGGAGGGCATGCCGTCGATGCTCTTCCTACCGTTGCAATATGAGTAGCTGAAGGTCAGGCTATGCTGCATCAGTGAATCCACAAATGGGGTGTAGCCCTTGTATCTTCCCCCGTCGAGCCATTTGTTGTATGCTCCTATGTATTCGCGTCCGAAGCTCTCCACAATCATTATCACCACGTTTTTCCTTGACGTGGAGTCATTGGGCTGTGATTGGGCTGTGATGATTATTGGCGAATAGATGGCATTCATCTCTTCCGCCGACATATAGTCGGGAATCTCAAAGACTTTCTTGCCTATGGTGCGGATGAGTGAGAATGGAGTGTTGAGCACGATGCCTGCCTCCTGTGGATGTGTCACATATTGGTTGGCATTACTGATGGTGATGGGACGAACAGCCGTAGTGGCCCCGCCTCGCATTCCACAAATGCAGAGCGGGACAAACAGGGCAAAGCAGATGGTGTGGACTATGTAATATCTCATGTATTGTAGTCTGTGGGCAGTCCCCTGACGATATGCCTTCCACATTCCCCACATTATTATAATAAAGAGCAATACGAGATACCAATGGCGCAAGAACTCCACGCCGATGACGCTGCCGATGTTTCCCTCATTGCTGAACTCCGAGAATACGGTGTTAGTGGTGCGTCGCATGGTGTACTTGAAATACACGCAGTCGGCAAGATTGGCTGCAATGCATGCCCCGTTGACTATGATATATACCCATTTCGCCGCAGTCTGCCAATAGCGATGCTCCTTGTAATGGAGAGGGAAGAGCATCATCGCGGCATACAAGATATTGGTGTACAGTATGGCAGACGTGTCGAACATCCACGCGCCGTGGAGCATCTCCGGCACATTTGCCCATTGCCAGTCGGCGGAGAACATCCCCCAGTTTTCCGCCACAAATGCCAGTCGGCATATTCCGTAGGCTATATATATTATAATAAGGTTAAGTAAAAACCTCAAAGGCGTGGTTGCTGTTATCTTTCTCATTTATTTTTGGGGAAGTTAAAGAAGTTAAGGACAAATGTCAACTTTCCCGACCAGTCAATTTCCCAAGACGACATCGAGAATCATCATCAGCACAAAGCCCACGGCAAAACCGATGGTGCTCAGGTTGCTGTGTTCACCGCTGCTTGCCTCGGGTATGAGCTCCTCAATCACCACATATAGCATAGAACCCGCCGCAAAGGCAAGCATATAAGGCAGTATGGGGGTGAACCATTGGGTGAGGGTGATGACGAGCAATGCGCCAATGGGCTCCACTATACCGCTGAGCGCACCTATTGTGAATGCCTTCTTCTTGGTGTTGCCCTCAGCCTTAAGGGGCATGGATACAATGGCACCCTCCGGGATGTTCTGTATGCATATACCCACAGCCATGGTGATGACGGCGGTGGCGGATATGCCCATGTCGCCGGCAAGAAATCCCGCAAGCACCACGCCTACGGCCATACCCTCGGGAAGGTTGTGGATGGTGACAGCCAATGAAAGCATTGTGGTGCGCGACAGGTGGGAGCGCATGCCCTCTGGATGGTCGTCACCGATATGCAGGTGGGGTGTGAAATGGTCTATGGCAAGCAGGAAGCCCATACCCATGAGAAATCCCACTGCCGATGGCATCACTCTCGCCATCCCCTCGGCATCGGCTGTGAAGTCGAGACTTGGCAGAAGCAACGACCAGAAAGCCGCTGCGACCATCACGCCAGATGCAAATCCCAACAGCGACTTCTGCAGTCGCCCGTTCATCTCGTGGCGCATGAAGAAAACGAATGCCGCTCCGATTACCGTGCCCAAGAACGGCACGGTCAGTCCTATTGCTATTCCTTCCATATCAGTATTTCTATTTCCAGATTATTTCTATTATGTACATATTATGTTATATCAAGTTGCAAAATTAATATTTTTCTGCCAAATAATTTTGTAATTCCGACAATTTAACATCTTTCTTGCGCTTTTTTGATGGAAAAATTATATTTTTGCAGTCAAAAACTATACATATATTTAAATTAAAATTTATACAATGGAAAAGAAGTACGGACACTTTGATGATGCCAATCGTGAATACGTCATCACTGACCCCAAGACACCATGGCCTTGGATCAATTATCTCGGCAATGAGGATTTCTTCTCTCTCATCTCCAACACAGCTGGAGGTTATAGTTTCTATAAGGATGCCAAGTTCAGACGCATCACACGTTACAGGTATAACAATGTGCCGATGGACAATGACGGGCGATATTTCTATATCAAGGACGGCGACACTATATGGAGTCCGGGATGGAAGCCATGCCGCACACCGCTCGACTTCTATGAGTGTCGTCATGGTATGGGCTACACACGCATCACCGGTGCAAAGAACGGTGTCGAGGCATCAGTCCTCTTCTTCGTGCCACTGAAGACATGGGCAGAGGTGCAGAAGCTGACGCTAAGAAACACCACATCGGAGACGAAGACCGTCAAGCTCTTCTCTTTCACAGAGTGGTGTCTGTGGAATGCTGCCACGGATATGGAAAACTTCCAGCGCAACTTCTCTACGGGTGAGGTGGAGATTGAGGGCTCAACCATCTATCATAAGACGGAATACCGCGAGCGCCGCAATCATTATGCCTTCTATACCGTGAATGCCGACATACAGGGATATGACACCGACCGCGAGACATTCGTCGGACTCTATAGCGAGAAGTCCGCACCCGACGCCGTGGTTGAGGGACGTCCGCGCAATAGCCATGCCCATGGATGGAGCCCGATAGCATCACAATATATCGAAGTCACTATAGCTCCAGGTGAGCAGAAGGACTTCGTCTTCCTCCTCGGCTATGTTGAAAATGCACAGGAGGAGAAGTTTGAGGCCAAGAAGGTTATCAACAAGACCAAGGCCCACGACCTTATATCACGCTTTGACACCACTGCCAAGGCCGATGCGGCATTTGCCGAACTACAGGATTACTGGAACCGCCTGCTCAACATATATAGCGTGAAGAGCGGCAATGACAAGCTCGACCGTATGGTGAACATATGGAATCAGTATCAGTGTATGGTGACGTTCAACTTCTCACGCTCGGCATCGTTCTTCGAGAGTGGGGTGGGACGCGGCATGGGATTCCGCGACTCCAACCAGGACCTTGTGGGATTCGTGCATCTCATACCTTCGCGTGCACGCCAGCGTATCATTGACATCGCGTCAACTCAGTTTCCCGACGGAGGATGCTATCATCAGTACCAACCTCTCACCAAGCGAGGCAACAATGACATCGGCGGCGGATTCAATGACGACCCCTGCTGGCTCATCTTCGGCACCGTGGCTTATCTCAAGGAGACGGGCGACTTCTCCATCCTCACCGAACCCGTGCCTTTCGACAATCAGCCGGGAAGCGAGAAGACCCTCTTTGAGCATCTGAAGATCTCGATGGCCCACGTCACGAATAATCTCGGTCCGCATGCACTGCCCCTTATCGGACGTGCCGACTGGAACGACTGTCTCAACCTCAACTGCTTCTCATGGGACCCCAACGAGAGTTTCCAGACTACGGAGAACAACAGCGAGGGCTCCAAGGCAGAGTCGCTGATGATTGCTGGACTCTTTGTGGTCACCGGCAAGGAATATGTGAAGCTATGCCGCAAACTCGCCGGGTCGGGAGCTGACGCCAAGGCATACGGCATCACCGACTTTTCACAGGAGGCCGATGATATGGAGAAGGCCGTAAATGCCATGGTTGAGGCCGTGAAGAAGCATGGATGGGACGGAGAATGGTATCTTCGTGCATACGACTATTACGGCAACAAAATCGGTTCGGCTGAGAATGAGGAGGGAAAAATCTTCATCGAGAGCCAGGGCTGGTGTACGATGGCTGGCATAGGCCTTGAAGAGGGTATGGTTGACAAGTCCATCGACTCCGTTGAGAAGATGATGGACTGTGAGCATGGTATCGTATTGAACAATCCTGCCTATACCGTATATCATGTCGAGATGGGTGAGATATCATCATATCCCGAGGGATACAAGGAGAATGCAGGTATATTCTGTCACAATAATCCGTGGGTCATCATAGGCATGACTGTAGCAGGACGTGGCAATGAGGCATGGGAGCACTATACCAAGATACTCCCGTCATACGTAGAGGAGAATCGTCAGACCCTACATAAGGTGGAGCCATACGTAAACTGCCAGATGGTGGCGGGCAAGGATGCCTATAAGCCAGGTGAGGGCAAGAACTCATGGCTCACGGGTACTGCCGCATGGATGTGGCTCACCGTTAGCCAGTATATCCTTGGCATTCAGCCCGACTATGACGGCCTTGCCGTGCGTCCGTGTCTGCCTTCTTGTCAGCGTGAATATACCGTCACGAGAAAGTTCCGCGATGCGGAATATGTCATCACCGTGAAGAATCCCGAAGGCAAGCAGACCGCCGCTGTGTCGCTCGTGGTGGATGGCTCACCTGTCGAGGGCGATGTGATACCATATACTCCCGGAAAGCATGAGGTAGTGGCTACACTATAATAATTGTAGTATCCATAGACAACAAAAATAATCCCGCAACGATCGTTATGATTGTTGCGGGATATATTTTTATGAATTAACTCGTCAACTTGTCAACTCGTCAACTGAATCAAAAATCCATCTTGTCGAGTGAGTCGTTGAAGTCCTTCGGCTCATGGGGCTCGTGTGTCTCCTCATGGTCGGGACGAGGACGGCGCTCACCACGCTCAGGACGTGGACGACGCTCGCCACGCTCAGGACGAGGACGACGCTCACCGCGCTCAGGACGCTCGCCGCGCGGACGACGCTCAGGACGCTCCTGATAGTCGGCGGGCTTCTCAATCAGCACACGATGAGACAGCTTGTACTTACCAGTCTTCGGGTCGATTTCAAGCAGTTTCACCTTTATCTTGTCGCCTTCCTTGATGCCGGCTTCCTCAACAGTCTCCAGGCGCTTCCAGTCAATCTCAGAGATATGGAGCAGACCGTCCTTGCCGGGGAGAATCTCAACGAAGCAGCCGTAAGGCATGATGGAGCGTACGGTACCCTCATAGATCTCACCCACCTCGGGGATTGCCACGATGGCCTTGATCTTGCCAAGGGCAGCGTCGATACTATCCTTGTTGGGGGCGCTTACCTGCACCTTGCCCACACCGTCAATCTCGTCGATGGTGATTGTGGCGCCGGTGTCCTCCTGCATCTGCTGTATGATCTTACCACCAGGACCGATGACAGCACCGATGAACTCCTTGGGTATCTCAATCTGTACGATGCGTGGTACCTGTGGCTTCATCTCGGCACGTGGCTCTGCGATAGTGTCGGTGATGCAGTTGAGGATATGCTCACGACCAGCCTTGGCCTGCATAAGGGCCTTCTCGAGAATCTCGAACGACAGACCGTCGCACTTGATGTCCATCTGTGTGGCTGTCAGACCGTCGCGTGTACCGGTGGTCTTGAAGTCCATGTCGCCCAAGTGGTCCTCATCGCCGAGGATGTCGCTCAACACGGCATACTTCTCCTCACCGGGGTTCTTGATGAGTCCCATGGCAATGCCGCTCACGGGCTTCTTCATAGGTACACCTGCGTCCATCAGGGCAAGAGTGCCGGCACATACCGTAGCCATTGAAGAAGAGCCGTTGGACTCCAGAATCTGGCTTACGAGACGCACTGTGTAGGGGAAGTCCTCAGGAATCTGGCCCTTCAGACCGCGCCAAGCCAAGTGGCCGTGGCCAATCTCGCGGCGACCAACACCACGCTGTGCCTTTGCCTCACCCGTACAGAACGGCGGGAAGTTGTAGTGGAGGAGGAAGCGCATATAGCTCTTGTCGAGCACGTCGTCAACCATCTTCTCGTCGAGCTTGGTGCCGAGAGTACATGTGGTCAGCGACTGAGTCTCACCACGTGTGAAGATAGAGCTTCCGTGGGGCATGGGCAGTGGGCTAACCTCACACCAGATAGGACGGATCTCGTCGGTCTTGCGTCCGTCAAGACGTATGCCCTCGTCGAGGATGCAGCGGCGCATGGCATCGCGCATCACGTCGTGATAGTAGCGGTCCATCATTGCTGTCTTCTCCTCAAGCTCGTCCTCGGTGAGGTCGGCATGGGCAGTGTTGTAGGCTTCCTTGAATTCAGTGAGGATATTGTCAAAAGCCTCCTGACGAGCCTGCTTCTCAAGAGCCTGCTTGGTCACGTCGTAGGCCTTCTGGTAGAGTTCCTTGTTCATCTGCTCGCGGAGCTCCTCGTCGTTGACCTCATGGTCATACTCGCGCTTGATGTCTTTGCCAAGCTCCTTGGAGAGTTCCACCTGCATCTCGCACATGGGCTTGATGGCGTCCATGGCTGCCTTGAGGGCACCGATCATATCTTGCTCGCTCACTTCCTTCATCTCGCCTTCCACCATCATGATATTATCGGCAGATGCACCAACCATGATATCCATGTCGGCATCCTTCATCTGGTCGAATGTAGGGTTGATGACATACTCGCCGTTGACACGGGCAACGCGAACTTCTGAAATCGGACACTCAAAGGGAATGTCAGAGCATGCCAATGCTGTAGAGGCGGCAAATCCGGCAAGTGCGTCGGGCTGGTCAACACCATCGGCAGAGAAAAGCATTACATTTACATACACCTCAGCGTGATAGTTGGAGGGAAATAGCGGACGGAGCACACGGTCAACAAGGCGAGATGTGAGTATCTCGTTGTCGCTGGCCTTGCCCTCGCGCTTTGTGAAGCCGCCGGGGAAGCGACCTGCTGCTGCATACTGCTCTCTGTAGTCAACCTGCAGAGGCATAAAGTCTGTTCCGGGAACTGCATCCTTTGCGGCACAAACGGTGGCCAAAAGAACGGTGTTGCCCATGCGGAGCATGCACGAACCGTCGCACTGTTTTGCCACTTTCCCGGTCTCGATGCTGATGGTTCTTCCATCAGGCAACGATACTGTTTTCGTAATTACGTTCATCTAATTTATTGTTTGTTTACATCAAAAATCGTGCAAAGTTACTCATAAATATATAAATGAACGAGGAAAATGCGAAATATCTGCTAATATTTTCATTTTTTTATGATTTTTATTTTGTATTTTGCCCAACTTGCACTAACTTTGCACCCGAAATATGAATTTCCCTCTTTCATATTATAAATTATAAATTGTAAATTATAAATTATTAAGATATGAGAAAATTGTTATCCGCAGCCACTTTGGTTATGGCTGCAGTCGCCTTCACAGCGTGTGGCGAGAAGAAATTTCATGTGACTGGTAATGTAGAGAATGCCAAGGACTCTCTGCTTTATTTCGAGAATGTCGGTCTCGACGGACCGGTGCTCATCGACTCTGTACGTCTTGACGCCGACGGCAGTTTTGACTTCAGTGACAAGCAGCCCGAAGCACCTGAGTTCTACAGGCTGCGTATAGCCGGGCAGATAATCAATATCTCCATTGACTCCACTGAGACGGTGAATGTCAAGGCCAAGATGCCCGATATGGCAAGCAACTATGAGGTGAGTGGTTCTGAGGAATGTTCCAAGATACGCACTCTTGCACTCAAGCAGATTGACTTGCAAAACCGTGCCATCGCCATACAGAACAACACCTCACTCAGTTCGGAGGTTGTTGCCGACTCCATCACGAAGATAATCAATGACTACAAGACTGAGGTAAAGCGCGACTATATCTTCAAGGAGCCCAAGGCCGCCTCTTCTTATTTCGCTCTCTTCCAGGCCATAGGCCGCTATCTTATCTTCGACCCCAAGACCAATGGCGAGGACATAAAGGCGTTTGCCGCCGTGGCCACCAGTTGGGACTCTTTCTATCCCGGGGCATTGCGAGGCGAGAATCTCCACAACATCGCTATTGAGGGAATGAAGAACGAGCGTATCGTCGCCGCTGAAAAGGAGGCTTCCATTGACGCAAGCAAAGTCAGCACATCGGGCATCATCGACATTAAGTTGCAGGACAACAAGGGACAGATGCGCCAGCTCACCCAGTTAAAGGGCAAGGTGGTGCTGCTTGACTTTCATGTCTTTGGCATGCAGGATTCGCCTAAGCGCATACTCATGCTTCGCGAACTATATAATAAGTATCACGCACAAGGACTGGAGGTATTTCAGGTAGCGTTGGATGCTGACGAGCACTTCTGGAAGACACAGACGGCACAGCTGCCATGGATCAGCGTGAGGGACGCCGACGGGGCTGACTCCCGTTATCTCACTCTCTATAATGTGCAGACAGTGCCCGACTTCTTCCTCATCGACAAGAGCAATACGTTGGTCAATAGAGCCTCACAAATCAAGGATGTTGATGCAGCAATAGCGGCATTGCTATAAAAAAACGACTTTTTGAACATATTCAATTTATAACTGAATAGTGACATCTAAAATAATTGTTGTACCTTTGCAGCCGAATTTTAGATGTCACTATTTTTATGAAGAAATTACTGTTCACAATTTCGCTGCTATTGACAATATCAGCAGCCAATGCACAAAAGGTGCTGCCTCTTAAGGAATGTCTCAGGATAGGCATTGAGAACAACCTTCAGCTCAAGTCGAGCAGAAATGAGGTGCAGAAGGGAAAGCACAACATCTCGGAAAACCGCGCGAGACTGCTCCCGCAGATTAACTTCGCCGCAGGATTTAATGACAACTTCACTCCTCCGGTGTCAGTCACCGACGGCACTGCTTACGGCAAAAAGTACAATGTCACAAAGACACTGCAGTACAACTCTTCGGCAAGCCTGCAGTTGCAGATGCCACTCTACAGTCAGACTGCCCTTACAGCCGTGGAGATTGCAAAGACTCTTGACAATCTCAACCAACTCTCATACGAGAAGGCGCGTGAGGACATTATCATGCAGATAGCCAAATTGTACTATCTCATCCAGAACACCACCGAACAGATCACTATCATAAGCGATAATCTCAAACGGTTTGAAGAGCTCAAGTCGTTTACACAGGCATTCTATGACAACCAGATGGCTCTCTCAGTCGATATCAAGCGCATCAACGTGAGACTCGAAAGCACAGACGTGGCTCTCGCCAATGCCAAGGCAATGCTCAGAGAACAATACAATATGCTCAAATATGCCATGGACTATCCTGCCGACGAGGAAATACTCGTGGAGGTAAAGCGTGTGGATGATATAGACATGGCAGCACAATCGGGGCTGAACACTAATCTCTATGAACTCCAACTCATGCAGGCCAAGGAGAGACTGACGATGCAGCAGGTGAAGCTCGCCAAGGACGCTTATCTGCCGACCGTCGCTCTGACCGGCAATATCGCCTTCTCGGCATATACCGACAAGCTGAGCAACTGGTGGCACTCAGGTGAAAGCAATCACTGGTATGACTCCAACGGAATAGGTATTTCCGTACGTGTGCCTGTATTCGACGGATTTGAGAAACGCTCGAAGATACGCAAGGCTAAGATTGATGCTGACAATGCTCGCATTGCCTACGAGAACACTCTCAGAAACCTACAGACACAATACTCCAATGCCATCAACGACCAGATGAACAATGAGCGCAACTATCGCAAACAGCGCGACAACTATCGGCTGGCGGAGGATATATATAAGGTGACCATGGACCGCTATCGTGAAGGCGTGACATCAATGGTGGAGGTTCTTCAGGATGAGATGAGCATGTCGGAGGCACAAAACAATTATCTGACGGCACATTATAATTATGAGGTGTCGAATCTCTCCGTGCTAAAACTCACGGGACGTCTTAATTCCCTTTTGGGAAATTAAAGAATTAAAAAATTAAAGAATTAAAGTTCGTTTTGATATAGATATATAATAATTATGGAAAATAAAGAGAATAAGGCCGTTGAGAGCCCGGAAACAAAGGCGTCTGAAAACCACGAGAAGACAGCCGAACAACTGAAGAAGCAAAAGGTGCGCCAAATGATAGTCAGTCTCATTGGACTGGCACTAATCGCTTGGGGCGTGTTTGAAGTGGTGTGTATGTTTATCGACTACAGGTCAAACGAGTCAAGCAATGACGCACAGGTGGAGCAGTATCTCTCACCCGTCAACCTCCGTGCCTCGGGATATATTAAAAAGATATGTTTCCAGGAGCACCAAAGCGTCAAGAAGGGTGACACTCTGCTCATCCTCGACGACCGTGAATACCGTATCCGTGTGATGGAGGCTGAGGCAGCACTCAAAGACGCCAAGGCCGGGGCAAATGTAATCGATGCCACACTGAATACCACTGAGACAACGGCTTCCGTATATGATGCCTCAATATCCGAGATAGAGATTCGTCTGCAGAAGTTAGCAAAGGATGTGGAGCGTTATCGCAACCTCGTGGCCCGCGACGCTGCCACGCCCATACAGCTCGAACAGTATGAAACGGAATACAAGGCAACAAAGAAAAAGCTCGACGCCACCCTCAAACAGAAGAAGGCAGCCCTATCGGGTGTGAATGAGGTGCAGACACGCAAGGGTAATACTGTTGCCGCCATAGAGCGCGCCACCGCCGCTCTTGAGATGGCAAAGCTCAACCTGTCATATTGTGTTGTCGTGGCTCCTTGTGACGGAAAGTTGGGACGCCGCTCCCTTGAAGAGGGACAGATGGTGAATGCCGGACAGACCATCACATATATCATCCCGGAGACTCAGAAATGGGTGATAGCCAATTATAAGGAGACTCAGGTGGAGAACCTCTACGTGGGTCAGAACGTACGGATGACTGTTGACGCCATCAGCGACAAGGAGTTCACCGGCAAGGTGACTGCCATTTCCGGAGCTACAGGCTCGAAGTATTCCCTCACTCCCACCGACAACTCAGCAGGCAACTTCGTGAAGATACAGCAGCGTGTGCCAGTGCGCATTGACTTCACCAACCTCAGCAAGGAGGACAACGACCGCCTTGCTGCCGGCATGATGGTAATCGTGAAGGCGGAAGTGAAGTGAATTCTTAATCAAAACATTAAATGTAAAAAAGTTCTGTTGTGAATAAGAATTTTCCGTTCTACGATTGGGTACCCAAGCCATTGGGAATCATCTTCCTGATATTCCTGTTCATACCTATAATGACCGTTGGCGGTGTCTATTCCGCCAACAGCAGTGAGATGGTTGGTGGCTTGGGTATCATTTCCGAACATATCTCTTTTGTGGGATTCGCCACATCGGTGGGAATGGCGGCCTTCTCGCCATTCTTCTACGACCTCGTGTGCATACGCCGCGAGAAGATCATGCTGATGTGGGGATTCGGCATACTGATAGTGCTGAGCTTCGTATGTGCCCGCACCGACAGTGTGTATGTCCTCGCCTTGTGTTCGCTCCTTATGGGATTTGTGCGCCAGGCCCTTCTGATGTGCAACCTCTTCACGCTCATCACCTACGGATTCCACATCGAGGCCACACACAATCTCACTCCAGGCAATGAACCGACCACTGAGGAGGGATGGGACAAGCTCGACTACGAAAAAACAGCTTCGATGCCCATCATCTACTACTTCTTTATGGTGCTTGGACAAATAGGCACGTGGATGACCGCATGGTTTGCCTACAACTACGAGTGGCAGTATGTCTATTATGCCATGATTGCCGTGCTTGGCATGGCGATAATCATTGTATGGTTCACCATGCCGTATAATCCGTTTCCCAACAACCGTTTCCCAATCAACTTCTCCAAGTTCGGCGATTTTACCGTCTTTTCCATCGCTTGTCTCTCCTTTATATATATAATGGTGTATGGCAAGGTGCTCGACTGGTATGACGACCAGAGGATTCAGTTGGCCACGATGATATGTATTGTGTCAATCCTCTTGTTCCTGTATCTCGAAAGGACCCGCCGTTCGGCTTATTTCCTCATCACGGCATTGAAGTCGCGTAGCATCCAGGGTGGTATTCTCCTTTTCCTTGGACTGATGATTTTTAATTCCAGTGCAATGTTTGTCAATGTGTTCATGAGTGTGGGCATGAAGATGGACAACCTCCAGACAGCCGAGGTGGGCAACTGGGTGCTTGTGGGATATTTCGTCGGACTTGTGATGGCAATCTTTTGCAGTTCCAAGAAGATACACTTCAAGTGGCTCTTCTTTTGGGGATTCATCTTCATCGGACTCTCTGCCGTGTATATGTATTTCGAGGTGCAGACGGCGGGAATGATGGAGCGAATGAAGTGGCCCATCATCATCCGTGCCGCTGGAATGATGCTGCTCTACGCATGTACCGCAGTGTATGCCAACCAGCGCATGCCTTACAAGCTGATGTCAACATGGGTGTGCATCATGCTCACCGTGCGTATGATTATCGGTCCTGGTATAGGCAGTGCCTTGTATAGCAATATCTTGCAGCATCGCCAGCAGTACTATGTCACTCGCTATGCCCAGAACTACGACCGCATGGACGAGGAGACGGCAAAGACCTACGACATGACCGTGCGCGGCATGAAGATGCAGGGCAAGTCCGATGCCGAGGCGCAGCAGATGGCAGCCTTGCAGTTGAAAGGCAAGGTGACAGTCCAGGCCACTATATCCACCATCAAGGAGATGGCGGGATGGACATTCTACGGCTGTATCATCTGTGCGGGAATAATACTCTTTGTGCCATGGCCCAAGCGCAAGTTGCAGGATTGGGAGCGCATACCGCGGGAAGTGAAGTTTCGTTTTAGATGATATTATAGAACATAGAGGCACGAAGACACAGAGAGTATTTTTTTAAGTAGGTAAATACATAGAAAATGACCCCAAAAAACCTGTGTCTTTGTGTCTCTGTGTTTATTAATTAACAAGAAAATGCAAAAAAATGAGAAAAATAGTGTGGTAATTGCGAAAAATGTTGTATCTTCGCAGCGTTTTTCGTATATTACACACGTTATGGAGCAGGAAACGACCAGATTGGCAACTCTCGATGATGCTCTTGGACATCGTCTGGATATATGCAGCAGTGAAGGACCACTCACGGTCTTTCCCTCATGTCTTATGTCTTCATATCTTGTCGATTACATAGGCATCATCTTGTGTCGTCGCGGCTCTTTCCGTTTCACCGTCAATGGTGAGGCTGCCGAGGTTCATTCCGACGATACTCTTTTTCTCACTGAAAATGTCAGTCTTGAAATCACGTCCGCTTCTTCCGACTTGGAGTATCTCCTTTTGTTTTATCGCATAGGTCCTATACGAGACATCCTTGGCAATACAGTGATGCTCATGCGCCTCTATTCCACGCTCAATCCATCTCCATTCAGCATTCTTTCCACGGGCGAAGAGTATGCCATTGCCGACTATGTCCAGTTGTTGCCTTGTTCCTCAACCGCTGAAACCACTATGTTTGACGCCCATGAGCGCAAGTTGCTCTTGTTGAGTCTCACCTATCGACTGTGTTCTATCTTCAACCGCAAGGTGGTGCAGGGAAGAGAAGCATCGGGACATAAGATAGACATCTTTGTGCAGCTTATCTCACTCATCAGCGACCACTACCAAAAAGAGCGAAGTGTGTCCTTTTATGCCGACCGCTTGTGTCTGTCTCCTAAATATCTCTCGTCAATGGTGAAGGGCATATGCGGCTATACCGTTCAGGACCTTCTCTTCAAGGCTATTATTCGCAGGGCCATCTTCCTTATGACGAGCACGAGCAAGACAATACAGGAAATATCAGACGAACTCAGTTTCCCCAATGCTTCAGCCTTCGGCACCTTCTTCAAGAAGCATACCGGACTGTCGCCAAAAAACTATCGTCAGTCCTCTTTAGAGAATGACTGACCATTATTTGCCATAATAATATTTAATATTGTGGAATTTTGTTTATTATATTTGGTGGTATGGATATTATTGAGTATCTTTGCCGAGAAATTTGAAAAACATAAAAAATCAATAAGTAATGAAACAAAATATCAAGCCACAGCGCATTAACGTTGTTGACAGCCTTCGCGGATTTGCCGTGGTAGGCATCATTATCATTCACTTCCTCGAACACCTCAATTTCTATTCCTTCCCGGAGCTGACTGCTTTTGACCAGGGACTATGGGACACAGTATTCTATATCGGGGCGAGCAAGATGTATGCCATCTTTGCCCTGTTGTTTGGACTGAGTTGCTATATCCAGCACCATAATGCAGAGAAACGTGGTGAGGACTTCCGCTTGCGCTTTGCATGGCGTATGCTGTTGCTTTTCGGATGGGGAATGCTCGACTTGGTGTTCTTCAATGGTGACATACTCTGCACATACGCAGTTCTCGGACTATTTCTAATACCCTTGGTTAAGGCTCCCGATAAGGTGTTGGTTGTGGTGGCTGCCTTATTGTTCGTGCAACCCATCGAGATATATTACATCGTCAAGGGACTGCTCAACCCGGATGCAATGCCTATGGATCTTGGTTATGGACATTTGTGGGGAGTGTGCTATGAGGCATGTGCCAATGGCGGTTTCCTCGATGTGGCAAAGGCAGGTTTGACTACCGGACTGCCCATTAACTTCGGTTGGGCGATTGAGCATGGTCGTCTCACTCAGACTCTTATGCTCTTTGTCGTAGGTATGCTGTTGGGACGCAAGCGTCTCTTCATTAATGAGGATAGCAATCTTGGTTTTTGGAAGAAGGCGATGGTGGTTTCCCTGTTGGTGTTCGCTGTAACCCAGGTGCTGCTTCTCACCATATCTATTGACGAGTTGCCAGTTTGTATTGGTACGAGTCTTGAAATTCAGCTCACTGCTTGGCGCAACTTCGCTATGATGACATTCTATGTAGGTGGCATCACATTGCTATATTACACCACACGTGCCCGTAAAGCCATCTCGCGCCTTGAGTGCATAGGCAAGATGAGTCTTACCGACTATCTCCTGCAGAGCATCATTGGCGGATTCATCTTCTACAACTGGGGGCTTGGCCTCTATACAGTCAGCCATCATAGGATGAGTTTTGTTCTCGGCATCTTGTTCTGCATCTGCCTCTACTACTTCTGCCGTTTCTGGACAAGCCGTTTCCGCAGAGGCCCATTGGAGGAACTATGGGCAAGAGCTACGCATATAAAGATAAGGCGTTAACTGTTCCTGTCCTTCATTATTGCCGCAAAATTGTCAATCGACCATTTTATCATTGGGCGACATGCATCCATGAAGGAGTGTGCACGGGGAGTGAGTGCATAGTCGGTGCGGGGAGGAACCTCGGCATAGACTGTGCGCACAAGGAAACCGTCGGTCTCGAGGTTTCTCAGTGTTGTTGTTAATACCTTTTGGGATATGTCGGGGATTGCCTTGCGCAGTTCGGAGAAGCGCATGGGTGCAGGATGGATGAGCAACTCATGCATTATGAGCAGCGACCACTTGTCGCCCACTCTCGCAAGAATGTTGCGCACTGGGCAATCGGGGAATAATGTATCTCCGATATAAATGTTTTTGTCTTTTTCCATATAGATATAAACGGGAAAGGCAGTGGTTTTATTGCCTTTCCCGCCATGTTTTTCATAGGATATGCAGTGTCTCACTGCATATGCTCCATATGAATGGTGCGGTGGGACACCGCACCTCCTACTCACTGTTCTACTACTCCGTCGGTCATAGTATATTGCTCCAATGAGCCGGCCTTACCCTGAATACAAATATATACCAATGGCACATCGCCCGTACACTTTGTATTGCGGCTTACTTCGGGAGCCACTCTTACGATGCTGCCCGATGCCACTGGTTCCTCCTTGCCGTTGAGGATAAACGCGCCCTCACCACTCAGCACTACATACACCTCCTCATTCTGCTTGTGGTGATGGAAGAAAGGAACACTGGCTCCTGGAGCGAGTGTGCCGAATGACAACTCGATGGATGTAGTTCCCAATATGTCCTTCATGAATGCCTTGCCCTCGAAAGAATCGAGGTTTCCCACTGTGGCCACTCTGTAGCCCTCAGCCGATTTCACTAATTCTGCCTTGTTCATAATATTACTTCTATTGTTGATTTGACGGTGCAAAGTTACGTTTTTTTCCCGATTTCTGCAAGAAGGCACATCTGGGGAAGTAAGTAACCTCAAAGAAACTATTGTTGATTATCAGTGGTTTACAGAATCATTATTTATGAATAATTATAAGATCATGTTATAGTATGGATTTTCCTATTGTATTATAGGGAAAAACCCTTGTATGATTAACAGAAACCCATTACCTTTGCACAAAAATAACAAAATAGTAATTAATATGAGAAGTAAACTGATTGTCATTATGCTGCTCTCTTTGATGGCAATGGGAGCAATTGACTCTAAGGCTCAGGATTTTAGACATAAGCATGAGCCAAGGGAACAAAGAATGTTCTGTCTCAGCGACGAGAAGTTCACCATATTATATAATAAGGTGAAGAACACCAGTTTCGATGCCCCCAAGATGGACCTCATAGAGGTGGCGAGTCTTGGTGCGTTTTATTCCTGCGAGCAGTGTGCGTCGATTATGAGCATATTCTCCTTTGGCGACAAGAAACTTGCCGCCCTCAGACTGATGGCTCCACGTATTATCGACCCTCATCGTGCCTATCTGATATACGACAAACTCACGTTCCAGAGCGAGAAGGACGAGGCAGCCAGGATTATAGGCGGATGCGGAAAACATAGATAATACTTACCTTTTGGTTAGTGCCTTATTTGTCCGTTTCATATCCGCACGCTTCCTCTATCCTCATCATTGCCACCAATGCCCATTTCTGGCTCATCCATTCCAGCACGGGAGCGGCATGACAATAGTCGTAATCAAGTTTTTTCATTCTTTACATATACTATTCAGATAATCAAGCAGTCCAATGCCCTTTGGTGTTAACAGGTACTTTTGGCGTGGATGCCGAGGTGAGTCGGGGTAGAGCATGCGCACGTAGCATTTATCAAATTCTTTATATTCACATTGTCCGTATGGAACAAGTCCTCAACTTGTCCTGTACTTGTTCGGGGGCTTGTTCGGGTACTTTTATGTGAAGATATCTGTTGCGCAAGTCCCACCGCTCTCCCAACAACAGATTGCGGAAGAAACGTTCCAAATAAACAGGAGTGTAATCTATCCCTTTGACTGCATTTTTGTAATTGGCTCTCACAAGCGCATTGCGAAAATACCATGAATGATTGGCGAATAGTTCATTGTTCACCTGAAATCCGATGGAGCGGAGATATAAAATGGCTTACTCATATCAGTGTGATATATCAGTGCAAAGTTTCTCAATAAATCTGGAATGCGCAAGTTTATTATCCTAAAAAATGTCAATAATGCGCAGGTTTGCATATTTCATCATTGTTTATAATATTCTTCAAAAACCATTCCATGCCTACGGGCAAAAAGAGGTCGTGCCCTGCGTTATTCAAATGGGCAGTGTCTTTGGGTCCTTGGAAATACTTCTTGCGGAACTCTTCGTCGCGCACCTTAATTATTGAACCCTTGCGATAATTGTTCAGTACAGGAACGCCATGCTGTTTGCAAACCTTCAGAATTGTCTTGCACACCTGCTTGAATCCGGGATAATCACAATACCATGGAGTGACGTAACCAATTTTTGCATGGGGACACTGTGTCTTGATGTTGGTAATCAGCAGTGTCAGTGAGTCTCTGAACATAATGAGCGAGTCCTTGTTGTCTTTCACCTTGAACGCATCATTGTGTCCTCCGATGATGATTACATAATCGGCAGCAGGGTCCATCTGTCCCGTCTTGGTGTACATTGCCGGACCGAAATTGTATTTGCCGTCGTGCGTTCGGTCGAATGCCACACATCCGCCATTGCGCCCGTAGTTGTTGTAGGTGATACCCAATTTCTGCGCCATTTTATAGTGCCATGCCTCCTCAACTGGTCTTTTGTGATTCTTGACATAAGAGTCACCGATGATATTAAGTATTGGCACACTCTGTGCATTGGTCATTGACACAAAGGTTAATAATAGCGTGATAAAAAATAATCTTTTCATTGTCATTAGTATTTATTTATCTGCAAAATTACAGTGTTTTTGGTAATGTTTACTATATTATTTGTCCAATTGCCCCTGTTATTTGTCTTTCAGGCTCAAGGTGATGAAACTGATAATATAAATAGGTATGTAGCGATAATTAGCCAAAAGTAGTGAAAAAGTGAGGTTTGGTGAAAAATATAATTAAATTATTTGCCAAATCTCATTTTTTTTTTGTACTTTTGGCGAAAATTAATAAGAAGAAGTTTGGCTAAGATTTTGAGTAACATAATAAAGTCGTTGACTTATTCATTGATTGCCATATTTATTTGGGGCATATCACCTGCAATGGCAAACAATGGAGAGGTGAAACTATGTCCTTTCGCGACAGGGCAGAAAATGCCCACCAATCTGCTGGTAGGTACATGGGGCAAGGGACTGTCTATTCATCCAAGGAAGGAGGCAGAAATGTTCGTTTGTCTGACGACATTGTCAGCAAGAAATTATGGAGTGGCATATTTGACACAAGTCGCAAGTTCTATGATTTCCCGGCGGAAAGAATTAAGAATTAAGAAAATATGAAAAGAATTATTTTATCCTTATTGACAATCATTGTCGCCATAAGCGCCAATGCGCAGGTGCGAGACTGCTTTCAGGGCATTCTGCCTGTAACGGACAGAAAGATGATGAAGAGCCTGAACGGCGAATGGAGCCTAAAGGTAGTGAAAGGTATCAGCGAAGATGCCGCTGTACCAACGGAAGACGGTACTTGGGGGAAGATTCCTGTCCCGGGTTGCTGGGAACCTAACGGTTTCTGCAAGCCGAAATATGACAGTCCTGCTGCACTCACCGGCTACTACCGCACCACGTTCACCGTTCCCGACCAGTGGCGAGGAATGAACATTGTGATGCGCCTCGATGGCGTTCTCTATGGCTACGACCTCTGGATAAACGGCAAGAAGGCAGGAGAATGGCGCTCGGCATACAACACCGCCATGTTCGACATAACCGACTGCATAGATAGGAAACAGTCTGCACAACAGCTCGCCATGCGAGTGATAACACACTTCCCGGGCAGCGACTTCGACTACAGCGACGACTGGGCGCCATGCGGTATTTTTCGCGATGTGACCCTCTTCGCCATTCCCAAGACACATCTCTCTGACCTTACCATCACGACAAAGAACAGCGGAGAAGTGAGTGTTAACACGAAAGTTGCCAACGGCGACAAGAGCACCACAGTAAGCCATGTCATCCTCGATGCCAAGGGAAAGAAGGTGGGAACGGACAAGGTGGAGAAGCCTAATCTCTGGACTGCCGAGACACCTTATTTATATACCTTGCGCACCACACTCAGCCGCAAGGGAAAGACCTTGCAGACATTCGAGCATAAGTTCGGGTTCAGGGAACTGACCATCGACGGAAAAATCCTGAAGTTGAACGGACAGTCAATCAAACTGCGCGGAGTGACTTGCCACAGCACCGACCCCAAGACAGCGAAGGTAATTAGCGACGAACTGACTCTTAAGGACATGCGTCTGATGAAAGAGGCATCAATTAACTACATCCGCACATCGCACTATCCACGTGAACCGCGCTTCTATGAGCTTGCCGACTCACTCGGCTTCTACGTCATCGACGAGGTGCCTTTCGGCTATGGCGACAAGAACCTGTCGAAGGACGAGTTCTATCCAGTGCTGCAGCAGCGTGCGCAAGCCACCATACGCCGCGACAAGAACCACGCCTCGGTGCTGATATGGAGCTTGGGCAACGAGAATCCGCTGACCGACATCTGCCTGCGCTTGGGCGACTATGTAAAGGCTGCGCTTGACCCTCAACGTCCCATCTGTTATCCACAAATAGGCAGCTACTTCCGCAAGTTCAACTACGATTTCCCCAAGGTGGCTGACATCTACACTCCACACTATCCCACGACAAGCCAGTTGGCAGACTTCTACCAGCGTGCCGACCGCCCCGTCATCTTCACTGAATATTGCCACACCCTCGGCATCTCGCTTGAGGACCACGACCGCCAATGGGAAATCATTGAGCGCACACCATGTATCGCCGGTGGAAGCGTATGGGAATGGGTGGACCAAGGAATGCCCTTCACCTGCGAGCCAAGGACAGACATGTTTGGTTATGAGGAGAAGGTATATACCTCAAAGACCGGAGGATTCGAGATGTACGGCAACAAGGGAACCGACGGACTGCTCTATGCCGACCGCACGCCATTGCCCAACTACTACGAACTGCAGCACAACTACGCACGCGCCGCAGTGACGGACAGTATATTAAACATCACTGACGGACAACGGGAAATACCGTTGCACATACGCAACAGATTCGACTTCCTGAACCTCAAGGACAATGCCTCCTTCTGCTGGACACTTACCGAGGACAGGGATACCGTCTGCAGTGGAGCATTCTCGCCTGATTGCAAGCCACATGCCACAACGACCTATTCACTCTCTCTGCCCACATCGCCCAACACCGACAAGATCTGCATCCTGAACATTGAAATAAGTGACGCCCACGGCAACACGTTCAACCGCCAGGCCATACGCATCAATCCTGCCGACATCACAAGACGACTGCTCGACGGATTGGATGAAACGACAGACAATCCTATGTCATTGGTACAAGGAGGGGTAATGGTAAGAGCCGGAAGAAAAGCCACACTGGCAGAGAAACTCAAGGTGGGCGACAAGCGACTTGAAAAATACCTGCTCACACTGTCAGCCGACGGAACATCGGCAGGAACAATCAAGACGGACATCAAGACGGAGCAAGAAGGCAATGCCACACACTATACCTTCGCCCTGATTCCCGACACCACCGACACCTTCCTCTCGGAATTGGGCATAGCCTTCCTTCTCGACAAGAAGATAGACCGTGTGCAATGGATAGGACAAGGCATGATGCCCACCTATCCGGGACGTTATCGTGCCGGACGCTACGGCTTTTGGGCAATGCAGCAGGGCGACCTCTATTTCGAGGGCAACCGCAGGGGTGTTGACGCTGCCATGCTGACCGACGGGAACGGAGACGGACTGCTGCTCGTATGCAACAATGGCAACGTGAGCTTCGAACAGACCGACCGTGGTATCGTACTCACATACAATGCGGCAGTGTCGGGCGAAGGACCGAAGTTTGCCCGCACCGCATTCCCTGTTATTGCAAATAAAGTGGGAACAGTGGGCGGCGACTTCTATCTCTATCGCATAGACAAGACAAAGACCCCGCAACTGCTCAGCACTCTCTTTGCCGCCCCGAAGACGGTGCCAGCCCCCTTCCATCCGTATGAGACCCAATATGACACTTATCTCATGCGTTTTGAGGATGTCGTGAGGTGATTTTGCCCGTTGTATGAATACGACACGTTGTCGGACACTACGTTGAAGGCATTGCTGCTCTTGCTGATGAACTTATGTACAGTGCCAATCTTCAGGTTCTTCAGGAAGATGTCGTGGATAGGATTGCGGGCATCGCCCTTCACCTCATAGATGGCGTCGGTGCGGTCTATCTCGCAATCCTCCATATAGATGTCGTGGATTGACGTGATACGGGTCTCATAGGTCGGTACGAGATCCTTCCACTGATACAGCACGTCGGTGTCAATCTCAAACATGCGTCCGGCACACGTGCCCTTGCAGTTTCTCATATAGATGTGGTCGATGAAACCGCCGCGGCGGTGGTTGGTCTTCATATACATCATCCTGAACACGCTATCGGTAGCTACGCAGTTTTCCATCAGTATGTTGCGCACACCGCCGCTCATCTCGCTGCCAATGCCCAAGAGACAATGCCCCTTGACAACCGTGCAGTTTCTTACCACCACATTTTCAGTGGGTTTGCCTATGCGCCATGCGTCCCTGTTGCGTCCCGACTTGATGACGATGGCATCGTCGCCCTGGTCAAACTCGCAGTCCTCAATCAGCACGTTGCTCGTCATTTCGAGGTCGATGCCGTCGTTGTTGTGGTTATGGGCATATACATTCAGGTTGCGCGCAATGCCTCCGTCGCAAAGGAACAGATGGATGGTCCAGAACGGTGAACCGTTGATATGGAAACCGTCCAGGAGAATGTTGTGGCAGCGGTTGAAGTGGATGAGATGCGGACGCATGTTGTTGTTACCCACTGCCATCTGTCTTTCCTCCACGGGGGTGTCATGAGAACCCCACTCATACAGTTGTTTCGATGCCTCAAGATGTTCCTTTGGTCTCTTGAACCACGGGGTCCAGCCTTTTATCTTGGGCTGAAGCTTTCCCTTGCCCGTGATGGCGATGTTGTCACATCCGAAGGCATAAATCAGTGGCGAGTAGTTGAAACACTCCAGTCCCTCCCACGAAGTCTGCACGGCGGGCAGATAATCCAGGTGATTGTCCGAGAACACCAACGTTGCCCCTTCCTCAAGCCGAAGGTTGACATTGCTCATAAAGTGGATAGGGCCTGTAAACCATTCTCCCTTAGGCACTACCACTACTCCGCCGCCCGACTTGTTGCATGCCTTAATGGCTTTTGCGATAGCCTTGGTATTTACAAATTCCCCTCCTGGTTTTGCACCGTATTTTGTTATCGGGAACTGTTTTTCGGGAAACACGTACTCCTTTATTGGCTGCATGTCGAATGGAGCCGACACATTATGGGTTATATACTTTTCGCGGTTGCCGTTTGCCGACAGTGAGGCAGGCAGAAGTATTGCTGCCAGTAATATCAATATTTTCTTCATCATAAATTCTTTTTAGTTATTTGCCACAAAATTACTCATTATTATTCACATGGCAAAACAAATGCCAAATTACATAGCAGATTTGACAATTATCACAGACGTTTGCAAAGTCCGATATAGGTAATGAGGGTATATTACGTTAAAATCAGTGAAACGCTTGAGATTGTGATGAAAAAGTAGTAATTTTGTCGCAAAATAATTAATATAGACTAAGAAATGAAAAAACAAATCAGAAAAATCATTGCGTTGGTTATGTTGGGTATGGCTGTCGTTGGCAGTGCTGTTGCTGCCGAAAAGATTGACAGACACAAGGTGGTGACACGCCATAACCCGCATGTCACCACGTTGGATTCACTGTCTTCGCTGACAGTTGGAAACGGAAGGTTTGCCTTTACCGTGGATGCCACGGGATTGCAGACGTTCCCCCGCGATTATTCCAAAGGCGTGCCTCTCGGGACTATGAGCGAATGGGGATGGCACTCGTTTCCCAATACCGAGGGATTCCAGGCAAAGGATGCCTTGGCCAACCATGATTTCCACCGTGGACATCCCGAATACTACTCACTTCAGATTAAGCAGCCCGAAAGGACTCGCAAGTCTGTGGATTACCTCAGGGCAAATCCCCACCGTCTGCATCTCGGGACAATAGGTCTCGACATCGCCAACGCATCTAAGATTAAGGATATTAATCAGAACCTTGACCTTTGGACGGGAAAGATTGACAGCAAGTTCGAATATGCAGGGATGAGGTATCACGTTGAGACGGTGTGTGCGCCCGACGAGGATTGTATTGCGTCGAATATCTCCTTGGAAGGCAAGGCATCCGACAAGAAGTTTGACGGCAATGTCAGAGTGGCGTTCTGTTTTGCCTATCCCTCAGGAGGACATTGTGACGATGCCTGCAAGTGGGATGCCGCTGATAATCTCCACAAGACCACGCTAAAGGCAGGTAAGAACTCTGCCGAAATCACGCGTAAGCTCGATGACACTACATATTATATATATGTGACTTGGAAAGGCAATGCAGATATCAAGCAAACGGCACAGCACAGGATTGTCCTCAAGGCAAAAGGCAAGAGCCTCTCATTCTCGGCGTTATTCCAAGAGGATTACAATATATCCGCTTTATCCGGTAAATCCGTAGAAAATGCGAAATCCCCCGCCAATCCCGACTTCGCCTCATGCGCCAAGGCCTCTGCCAATCGCTGGAGTGCATATTGGAACGAAGGCGGATTCATCGACCTTGGCAATGTGAAGGACAAAAAGGCTGCCGAACTCGAACGCCGCATCATCCTCAGCCAGTATCTTATGGGAGCGCAGGAGGCTGGCAATATCCCGCCGCAGGAAACGGGACTCACATATAACTCATGGTTCGGGAAGTTCCACCTCGAAATGACATGGTGGCACCTCGTTCATTATGGACTGTGGAACAAGCCCGAACTACTCGACCGCCAACTCTCCTGGTATGCCTCGGCTGAGGAGAAGGCACGCGTAATAGCTGAGCGCCAGGGATTCAAGGGAGTGAGATGGATGAAGATGACCGACCCCTCGGCTGAGGAAGCCCCGTCAAACGTAGGCTCATTCCTGATTTGGCAGCAGCCCCATCTCACCTATATGGCCGAACTTCTATATCGTGCCGCAAAATCCGATGTTGAGCGCGCAAAGGTATTGGAGAAATATGGCAAGCTTGTGGATGAGACAACCCTCTTTATGACTGATTTCGCTGAATATGATGCCCCTCGCGACCGTTATATACTGCGTGGATGCATACCGGCACAGGAGACCCTTAAGGCAGACTCCACTATTAACCCTCCCTTCGAACTCTCATATTGGCTCACCGCACTCGACATGTCGCAGAAGTGGAGAACGAGACGCGGACTCGCACCTATGGAAGACACGCAAAAGGTGATGGACAAACTGTCGCCATTGGCGTTCAATAAGGACAGTCTGTATCTCGCCGCTGAGAGTGCCGTCAACACATATTCTGACATTCGTATGACAAGCGACCATCCCGCACTGCTCGGTGCATTGGGAATGATGCCCGACAACAGACTGTTGGACAAGGCGGTGATGGCAAAGACACTCAGGTGGATATGGGACAACTGGAACTGGGACAAGACCTGGGGATGGGACTATCCCATGACGGCAATGACCTGCGCCCGACTTGGCGAGGCGGATATGGCTGTGGATGCCCTGCTCATGCCCAAGCGCACCAACACCTACCTCGTCAGCGGACATAACTATCAGGACCAGCGCCTGCGCCTCTATATGCCCGGCAACGGCGGTTTGCTCACTGCCGTGGCAATGATGTGTGCCGGATGGGACGGATGCGACTCGCCTAACCCCGGATTCCCGAAGGATTGGGATGTGAAATGGGAAGGACTGCTGCCAATGCCGTAGTTCCCATTTCAAAATTGAACACAGAGGCACAGAGATACAATGCCAATGTCAACGACATCTTACGCAACAGATATGAAAGGAAGAATAAAATGGACCGGCGTAATCCTGTGGATATGAATTACGTCGGTCCTGAACCAACTAACTAAAATTTACGAAACTACAATGTGTTGAGTTTTAATCTCTGAGTCTTGTATTTGTCGCTTGCCACTTCTAAGGTGATGTTTGAGGCTGACGCTCCGGCACGGAGGATGACGAGGGCACTGCCCATGAAGAGACTGCGCTCAGAGCCAACCGCAAGTTCGTCGGAAGAGATGTTGCCATTGTCCACAGCCACAATCTCGGCATCGCCCTTGACGGAGAAGCGGAGATTCTCGCCGGCGGAGAACACGCGTCTGCCCTTCTTATCTACGGCAATCACCCTGACGTGCAGCAGGTCCTTGCCGTCGGCATGCCATGTCTGTGCGTCGGGTATCAGTTTGAGGGCTACGGCTTCGCCTGTTGTCACCAAGTTGTGGCGTGCCACCTCCTTGCCGCCGTTGCGGGCAATGGCAGTAAGGGTGCCCGACTTATACTCGATGTTGTCCCACTTGATGCGGTTGCGCTCCTTGGGGTTGGTGCTGTTTCGCTTCACGCCAAGGCTCTTGCCGTTGAGCTTCAGCTCCACCTCTTCGGCGTTGGTGTAGGTGTAGAGCGAGAGTTTCTCGCCTTGCTGCCTGTTCCAGTTCTCTGAATAGCTGCCGATGGCAACGTTCACTCCGTTCCACATCTGCTCGCCCTTCTTTCCCTTCTCAATCACGGCGAGGTGGACTGTGGGCTCATCTGAGAACATGCTCTTGAGGAAGTATGCGTCGGGTTTGGGTTGGAGGGAAATGTCAAATACGCCCTGGTTCCATCCCTTGATGGGCCATCCCATACTCTCGCCGAGATAGTCGATGGCTCCCCAGTAGGCGAGTCCGACCACCTTGCCGAGGTCCATCTCGAAGAAGTTGGGACCCATGGCGGCAGTGCTTGCCTCGCTCTGGTAGAACATCTTCTCGGGATAACGTCGCGAGTCGCCGGGGAAGTACATATAGCGGTAGTTGTATGAGTTGACCTCGGTGGCTATCGCCAACGGAGCGGGGATGGAGTCGGTGTCGATGTCGCGATAGCGTGGGTGCATGGCGACGGTAGTCAGGCGGGTGTTGTCATATCTGTGAAGGAGTTCCTTTTGCAGATTGTATGCCGTCACTCCCCAGTCGTTGAATGGGAGGTTGGCGTATTGCTGAAGTTCATTGCCGAGACTCCACATCACTACAGAGGGATGGTTGCGGTCGCGCTTCACCCATTCGGGCACGTCGCGCTGCCACAGAGCCTCCCATTCCACGCGGCCTCCGGCATACTGCGTGAGCCACTTGTCGTACAGCTCATCCACAACGAGGATGCCATAGCGGTCGCATAGGCGCATAAAATCCTCGCTGTAGGGATTGTGGGATGTGCGGATATGATTGTAGCCGAAAGACTTCATTAACTGTATGCGCTTCTCGATGGCACGGGGATAGGCAGCGGCACCAAGGGCACCGAGGGTGTGGTGGTTGGCATATCCCTTGAGCAGCACCTTCTTGCCGTTGAGCTTGAAGCCAAAGGCGGGCGAGAACTCGATGGTGCGCACGCCAAACTGCTCGCGGATTTGGTCAACGGTATTGCCGTTCTCGTCGAAGAGTGTCACCTCGGCAGTATATAGATAAGGTGACTCGCACGACCAGAGATTAGCGTTCTTAATCTCCAATGACTGGAGTTCATACTCGCGTGTGCGCCATTTGGCGTTGAAGGCGATGTCCTGCTTTTGCTGGGCAACCACCTGTCCGTTGGCATCATAGATCTTCACCTCGGCAGGAATCTTATCCACCTTGTTGAAGCATGCAATCTCGGCCTGAATCTTCACCTTGCTGTTGTTTTCGGTGCGGATGAAGAGCGGATGGCGGGGGAAGTAGAGTTTCTTGTCGGTGACGATGAGGTTGACGTCCCGATAGAGTCCGCCGCCTGTGTACCAACGGGAATTATTTGGCTGTTGGGTATTTGACTTTACGATAATCTCGTTCTCCTCGCCGAATTTGAGCAGGCTGGTGATTTCAGAGTCAAAACCAAGATAGCCGTAGTCGGTCTTGCCGATATGCTTACCGTTGAGCCACACGTCGCCCACGAGCATGATGCCCTGGAAGTCGAGCACCACTCTCTTGCCTTTCCATTCAGTCTTGGGAATAAGCATATACCTATACCATCCTACGTTCATCTCCTTGAACCCACGCGGACTGAGTCGGCTGCGTACGTTGCTGCCTGCGTCGCTGTTGTCGGGACGCTCCGAGGCATCAGGCTCCACCCACGGCTGTCCGATGAGGAAGTCGTGAGGCAGGTTGACCTTCTCGCACTTTGCATTTTTCACTGCCCCGATGCCTGGGAGTTCACCGAGGTGGAACTGCCATCCGGCATTCAGGTTTATCGTGTCTCTCACTGCGGCATTCGCATCGCTCATTAGCATTGCCATTGCCGCCAATAGCATTATCTTTTTCATTGTTTATTCTTCTTAAATAAATATCAGTTTCCCGCCGGCTTGGTAGTATCGACGCTTTGTGCCTGATACCACTTGAAGGTTTTCACGTCATCGGGCTGGGCAGGGTCGTAGTCCTTCCAGTCGGGGCGCAGCGAGTTTACGATGGGGAGGTTGAGTTGCTTCATTCCCATGATAACCATCTTGGCCACCTCGTATGCACCGTAGGGATTGAAGTGAGTGTTGTCGGCGAGAGCCTTCGGCTGATTGGGAAAAGTGTTGGCAGGGTAATGCACGAGGGCCGACTTGCTGCCCTCATAACCAAGAGTCTCAAAGAAGGTGCGGGTCATGTCGTGCAGTTCAATGACTGGCACATTCTCGCGGCATGCCACTGCACGCATGGCGTCGGGATAGTCGCCGTGGGTTTCCTGTATCTTTGTATGCGTAGCCTCGTCGAAGGCACGGCGCTGGGTGGGAGTGACGAAGATGATGTTTCCGCCCTTAGCCCTCACGCGGTCGATGAATACCTTGAGGTTCTGCGAGAAGTTGTACCATGCTCCGCTGCCCGCACTGCGCTCCTTTTGGTCGTTATGTCCGAACTCGCAGAGCACGTAGTCGCCCTTCTTCATCTGTTCAATCACCTGGTCGAGACGGCCCTGGGCAATAAACGAACTTGTAGCCAGTCCACTTTCGGCGTGGTTTGCAATCACCACGTCAGAGCCAAACCATACTGGAGCCATCTGTCCCCAACTGGCGTATGGTTCGCCGGGCTGGTCGGTGACGGTGGAGTTGCCACAGAGGAAAATCTGTGTAGCAGTGGTGTCGCGCTCTATTCTCAACTCCTTGACTGCAGGAGCAGCACCAGTAAACTCCAATGTAAGGACATCGTCCCAAGTGGGATAGTCCTTCTCACGGTCCTTTATCTTCACGTATTTCAAATCGGAGATAAACGGAGTGCGCTTGTTGACAGTAAATTCAACCGTCTTGAACTCACCCTTTTTTGTTGTTACCTCATCCACCATGAGACGTCGGCTTTCAGCCCTTACGACAGTCTTGCCTGCCTTTTTCTTGGAGCCGAAGACAACAGTCACCTTGTAGTTGCCGTCGGGTAGTTCGGCTGTATAGTAGAACGGGTCGTTGTTCTTATGGTCTCTCTTGCTCAAGTCTTCCACGATGGTGGTTTGGGCAATAAGATACTTGGCGAGGGGCGAACCGTTGCGCATCAGTCCCTTAGCCACACTCTTGGCATTCATCTTCGCACCGGTGAGAGAGGTGTGGGTGTGGTCGTGGTTGTAATATGCCTTTGCCTCTTCCCTTCCGATTCTGTCAAGGAAGTCGGCGGAGATATTATGTACGTCCACCAATTCCACTCCAGTCTCCTTAACCACCTCGCGATACCATTTGCCGTAGGAGTTATTGCGGCGCTCAATCTTGCCGCTGGGCCATTCATTGCGCGGGGTGAGCGACACGAGGATAGGAGTGGCACCCTTCTCGCGCACGTCCTGAATGAACTTCTTCAGATACCATCCGAAGGAATACACCACCTCGTATTTTCCGCTGTCGGCGAGCTTATATACATGACTTGTGTCCTTGGCGCAGGCTATTGTTCCGCGCTGCTTCTGATTGTCGATAGGACCAATGTCATTGTGTCCGAACTGAATCAGCACGTAGTCGCCTGGCTGAAGACTGTTATATACCTTGTCCCATCGTCCCTCGTTGAGATATGTGCGAGTGCTGCGTCCTGCCTTGGCACAGTTGACGCAGGTAATCTTGTTCTGGTCGAACACAGTGTAAGCCTGTGAGCCCCAGCCCCACATGCCGTTTTCGTCCTTGTCCTCGTTTTTCACCGTACTGTCACCCGTGATGAACACCACGGGCTTGCCCTTTTCGCGCTTGACATCCTCCGTGGGCAGAGCCACATTATGCATCATGGCCTGCAGCGGAGCTAACTTCGGGTCTTTGCTCTCGGCAATACCCTCGGCAGCCGACCTTGCGTTCATCATCGCCCCAAAACGGCTTGTGTGGATATGGTCGGTGTAGAAATGATATTTCTCTTTCCATGGTCCGTAGGCATCGAGTTTGGAAGCCGAAATCTCGTTGAGATCTACAAATGGCACGTTCTCCTGTTCCGCCACCTGCTTTGCCCATAGGCCGAAGGTTTTGTTGACACGCACAATCTTGCCGTTGTCATCGTATGCATCGCGCGGAGTGAGCGACATCAGTATGGGATTGGCTCCCACGGCACGGCAGTCGTTGATATATTTTCTCAGATACTCGCCGTAAGTATAGACTGTCTCCTTCACACCTGTCTCCTTGATGGTGACGTTGAGCGTGTCCTTGCCTATGCCAGGTATGCTGGCGCGTGCGCGTCCGCTGTCATACGGGCCATTATCGTTATGTCCGATGGAGATGATGACCCAGTCGCCCTTCTGTATGCCCTTGCGAACATCGGGCCAGAGGCGCGTGTAGAAGGTGCGGCTGCTCATACCTCCGAGAGCCTGGTTTTCAACAGTGATTTTGTTTTCGTCGAAGAACTCCTGTGCATAGTAGCCCCATCCCCACTGTCCGTTGTTTCCATTGCCGAGCGTACCGTTGCGCATGGTGGAGTTGCCGATGAGGAAGAGCACGGGATTGTTTCCCTTGCGGCTCGTGCCCGCAGGTATTCGTGCGGTTTTTGCCTTGTTGAGGCTGTCAAGGGTGTTATCGACCACCTTGTTGACATCCTCCATTGGTTTTGCCACTTGGGCAAAAGCCATAGTTGTCGAGAGCGTCATCATGGCTCCCATCAGTATTTTTTTTCTCATATAGTTATGTATTTATTTATTTTTTTCAACGTAATCAGGCAGATAATAACCGAGATGCGGAGGCTGGTTGTAGCTGACGTTTTGCCATGCCACCGACATTCTGTATGTATGGTCGTGCATCAGTGTAGGTACGCGGTAGGCAGTGGGATTGTTGGTGGTGAAGATGTTCAGATGCGAGGCATCCTTGGCATCCCAGAAGATGAGTTCCTCGCGCCAGTCGCCCATAATGTCAGCCTGTAGGTTGGGTGTGGCCTTTGTCCAGTTGCACGAGTTGGAATTGCCCATCTCGTAAAGCATCTTTCCGTTGCTTAGAGGCAGTGGGACTGCCTCCTTGCCGTTCCACTTCATCAGACATGGTGGAAAGAGCGGGCGGCGTCTTAGGTTGCCGAGCTGCTCTTCCTGTAAGTCGCCGTCCCAATAGATTCGGAAGTTCATCGGCGGCATTGCCCTGGCAATGACATCTCCGTGAATGTCCTTCACTTCCTTGTTACATATATGCCACATCTCGCAACCGCGGTGGTCGGCATCTATGTCAGCACACATGCCACGGCCCGTGTCCTCATTCCCTTCTTCGTGGAATATCAGCTTCCCCGTGCGGGCATCGCGAAGGTCGGCTCCGTAGGGACGTGCCTCATGTACCATATAAAACTCAAGTCCGGGGCGGTCAGGGTCGAGGTCGGAAAGATGGAATGCATCGCCATGTCCAAGACCGGTGGAGTAGAGTAGGGTGCCGTCGTTGTTAATGGCTGCCGAACCGAAGGTTATCTCGTCGCATCCGTCACCGTCAACGTCAGCCACGGCAATGCCGTGTGCTCCTTGTCCGAAGGCTGTGGCCTTCAGTCCCTTGCCCGATTTCACTATTTGTCCGTCGGCATTGTGGAGATTCCATTCCTCAGGACTGACAGAAGCGTGAAGCCATTTGGTGGAGAGAGTCTTGCCGTCGAAATCCACCGCCCAGAGATATGAGCGAGTGTAATATCCCCGGCACATCACGGCACTGGCGTTTCTGTTGATGCCGTCGAGATGAGCCACGCAGGCGAGGTATCTCTCGCCGCGGTTGCCCACGCATTTGGTGTCACCCCATCCCGCATATTCCGCCTTGCCGCCTACACCATAGGCGCGGTTGGGATTATACCACACGGTGTGAATGGCCTCGCCGGTCATTCCTGAGAATACCGTCAGCAGTTCCTCGCCCTCGAGTATTCGTCCCAGTCGGTTGCGATAGTCGGCATTGTTGTCGATGGCTCTTATCGTGGCATCTGTGGCTGCGTTGGTGACATACTGTCCCTTGCTGTCGGTAGAACCGGGTCCTGTCTTGCAGATCATCTCAGCCTTACCGTCGCCATCGAAGTCATACACGAGGAATTGAGTGTAGTGGGCACCAGCACGTATGTTTCGTCCGAGATTCACCCGCCACAGTCGCTTGCCGCTCCACTTATAGCAGTCGAGTATGACATCGCCTGTGTATCCGTCGTGGGAGTTATCGTGGGCATTCGACGGGTCCCATTTCAGTATCAGCTCATATTCCCCGTCTCCGTCAACATCGCCCACCGAGCAGTCGTTGGGCGTGTAGGTATATGGCTTGCCGTCGGGAGTGTTGCCGCCGTCAGGACGGTCGATGGGCATGCGATAGAAGAGGTCTCCCCATGGTGTTATCTCTTGGGTTGATACCTCTTTACCTCTTTGCCGGGCTATGATGTTGTATTTGCACTTGGTTGTTCCCTTTGTGTCGATGAAGTTTGTGACGGTGAGGTCCTTGGCTATGGTCTTGCCATTGCGCATCACGTCGAATGTGACGTCCTTGGCATCGTCGCCAAGCAGTCGCCAACTCACGAATATTCCTTTGTCCTGCGCCGGCAGTGCCACTACACCGCGGTCAAGCCGTTCATGTATGGTGGGGACAGATGCTGCCTTTTGTCCCCACGTCATGCCAATCGCCATGGCAAGAAATACTGTTGTCAATGTCTTTTTCATAATAAGATTAATGTAATAAATAATATTTCCGTTTTTTGTCAAAATCCACATTCCATTGATCTACAATGACATGATTGTCGAGAGCCTTGATTCTGAGAGTATGCCTTCCGGATATCAGTCCGTTGAGTGCTATCTCCCTCAGAGCCTGGCCCCTGAGCACGTTCTGTTTCCATCGCTCCGAGCGGAATGGCTCTTTGAGTGAGAAGACGTGTTCCTCACCACCGTCGATGCTTGCGGAGAAACGAATGTCGCCGTTGTCATTGGGTTGTGTAGGGATAAGGGCTATCCGCATCACGGCATCTCCGTCAGACGATGTGTCGAAAGTGTAGTCGAGAGTGCCGCCCTTGGGTATGCTAACGGCATTCATGCTATGTCCTAACATCTGTATTGACTTGCAGCCCGCGGATGCTGAGGTATATTCGTTGGCATTGCGCGAGATGTATTCGGATGTGTCGTGCGAGATATTCTCGCTCTGGTTTATAATGGAAGAGTCGTTCTTGTATGCAGTGTCCGGCATACCGAAAACGGGCAGGTTGCGTGGGTTCATCGACATAAGGTTTTGCCATTTCCCGTTGGAAATGTCATTGTTATATCGCATTGTCAGCGACTTTATATCGTCGTATGCCATTTTGCTTTGTTGTGCGGCATCTGCATCTCCCGTCTGTCTTGCCTTTTGTGCGAGTAACAGTTTGCGGGCATTGGCATCTGCTGCGAGAACAGGGTATTCAATAGCGGCGAAATAAGCATCCTTCAATCTTGCGGGAATGATGTCTTCCACCTTCTTTACGACATTGACAATAGAGGCATAACGTTGTAGATAGTCGCCGAGTTCTTGCAATGAAAACTCCGTGTTCTGAACAGGACTTAGTCCGCGGTGATATTTCTTCTTGTCGAGTTCCACCTGTGTCCATCCCATAAACTCTGGGCGGCGCTGACCGCACAGCCTGTAAAACTCCCACATGGCAGGAAACAGACGTTTGCCTGCCTCGTTGCCAAATTGTCGGCATAGCCATCGTCCGTAATGCTCCTCGATGGTTGATTCATCCACGCTGTTGATGTCCCAGGCCATATCGAGAAAGAGTTCGAGGTCATATCCTGCCACCTTTGGGTCGTGTACATTAGCTATCCACAGTTTTCGCGCATTATGGTCGTATGCCGTGCGCATCTGGTTGTAGATCAGTCCTGGTTGGGTGGTTGTCAGCCAGAGATAGTCATGAGGTCGTCCCCAATAGCTGAGATGATAGTATATTCCCGCCCCGCCGCTGCGTCTCTGTTCCTCCTCGTTGGAAAGTCGCGTGATATATCCGTAGTTGTCGTCGCACCACATCAGCGTGACATATTCCGGAACCTTCAGTCCTCTCTCGTATATCTGCAATACCTCCTTGTAGGGGATGAATATCTGCGTCTGTTTCGTTGGGTCGCCGATATGCTTGGCAATCAGTTCTTGCTGGTCGTTGATTACGCGTTGCAGTCCGTGGAATTTCTGTTCCATGGTTTTAGCCCCTTCCATCGACCCGTCGTGGATGCCACGCATACCGATGGTGAAGAGGTTGCCGCCGGCGGAGTTTTTCACCTCGTCAAGACGCTCCGTCCAATATCGTTGCACGTTTTCGCGGTTGGTAAAGTAGTTGAATGCCCCGCGCTCCTTCACGTTCCATTCACCCGTGTTGCTTCTCAACAATGGTTCGCAGTGGGACGTGCCAACGGCTATGCCGCAACTGTCGGCCACATCCTTCGCACCAGGAGTCTTGAAGAACGACACCGTACCCTCGTGCATTGCTGGCCAAATGGCATTGGCACGCAGTCGCATCATTAGTTGAAACACTTTTTTATATATATTCCTGTTGATAAGTCCTTTTTCGACTGTTTTTCCATTCTCTTCATTCTCGCTCCAAGGACGTATGCTCCAGTCCTCATCATTGATGAAAATTCCTCTGTATTCCACAGAAGCACTTTGTGTTATGGAGGTATTACTGTCGATGGTCAGTTGGGTCATGTGTTCCGGCTCAATGTCGCCCCACCATATCCATGGGTTCACTCCCGCCATTCTCGACATTTCGAGGATGCCATAAGCAGTGCCCCTTCCGTTTTTTCCCACAATATATACATTATTTTCAATCACCGATATGTGGAAGCCGTCGCACGAGGACAGAATTTTCCTGAAGGGTATGTTTTTGCGTGCCAGTTCGTTTTTGGTTATATTGTCAGCCTTGTCAAGTTCTATAATCCTCAAAATGCCCTTTTTTGCAGGTATGGCCTTTCTGCCAGTGACTGCTGCCATATCGTCAGAAAACATGTCAAGAGCCACCTTCACCACTGGAGCCACATCTGTTTTCACCTCGTATGTGACGGCCTTCTTGCCATCATACCACACGAGCTTACCTGATTTTTGTGCCAACAGAGACGATGCTGTCAACAACATTGTTAAGCCAACGATAATCTGTTTGTACATAGTCATTATTAGGTTTCTAATGATTTCGGTGCAAAATTAGCGAAAATAATTCACATGGCACATAAATTATTGATATTTTTCCTTGTTTTTTGGCATTTCATTTGTTTATAGTGACTTTTTTTATTATATTTGCGTCGGATTTAAAAATATATGTATTATGATAGAAGATATTTATAAGGCAGACAGTAGCCGATATGACAATGGTATGCAGTATAGACGTTGCGGACGCAGCGGTGTGATGCTTCCCGAGGTTAGTCTTGGTTTTTGGCATAACTTCGGAGCCGTTGACCCGTTGCAACGCAGTCGTGACATCACTCGATATGCTTTCGACCATGGTGTGACACACTTTGACCTTGCCAACAACTATGGTCCACCTTATGGCAGTGCTGAGGAAACCTTTGGCAAGTTGATGAAGGACGATTTCCGGCCTTACCGCGACGAGTTGTTCATCAGCACCAAGGCCGGATATGACATGTGGCCCGGTCCGTATGGCAACTGGGGTTCGCGCAAGTATCTCATGGCGAGCCTCGACCAGAGTTTGAAGCGTATGAACCTTGACTATGTTGACCTTTTCTACAGTCACCGCTATGACCCAGACACACCGCTTGAGGAAACGCTTCAGGCTATGGTCGATATAGTGAAGCGCGGAAAGGCCCTCTATCTTGGCATCTCTCGTTGGCCGCTCGAAGCTACACGTTTTGCCATCGACTATCTTGCTGCACGTGATACACCCCTGCTGATATATCAAGGTCGCCTAAACATGCTCGACCGCGAGCCTCTGGATCAGGGAATCATAGAGCTATGCGATAAGAGCGGGGTAGGTTTCATTTCCTTCTCGCCACTTGCTCAGGGGCTCCTCACCAACCGCTATCTCGACGGCATTCCCGCCGACAGCCGAATGTCAAAGGAACTTTTCCTTAAGAAGTCAGCACTTACCGAAACCCTCCTCGCACAACTGCGTCAATGGAATACCGACTCGCAGGCAGCAGGCATGACCCTCGCCGAGAAAGCTCTGAAGTGGATTCTCGACACCCGTGGTGTCACTTCGGTGCTCATTGGAGCTAGCAGCGTGCCGCAGCTACAGACTAACCTCGGGGTAGTGGGGAAAGGTTAAGATAAGTTATTCAAGATTCTGAAGCAAATAACTGAACGCAGCCTCTGGGAGCGTGGGCATCTCGCCCGCGGCCAGATGAAAAAGCAGATATCTCCACTCTGCGATGTTTTTATTACTCTCTACGCAGGCCGCAGGCGAGACGCCTGCGCTCCCAGAGGCATCCGCATTGAATAACCAAAAATAATTGCCCGCGGGCAACCATCTAATAATTATACAAGGAATAGCTTGTACATGTAATGCGACGTGCTTTTACATGCATGATGTTTCCCATATCTGACTCCTTCATAGTTACGGTCTTCTTAGGCCAGCCTATAGGGTAATATTCCCTTGATTCATATCCCCTTATATTCACATCATCCTTCAATTCCTTGTCAAAGAACTCGCCTAAAGTGCCTGCCAATTTTTTCTCCTTGCCAAAACCCATAGATGACAATCCTTTTGCTAACTGCCCGGAAAACTTCTCTTTAGGAATAACAGTTTCCATAAGCACCATAGTGAAAAAACCAGCATAACTGCCGTCTTCATTATAGTCGTTGTCAGCAATATACTTGTAGGTTACGGGAATTTCGCTCGATATTGAGTCAATAATGTTGTTTTCCCCAATCTGAACCTGTATGCCGTGACTTCCGAAAAGCAAGTCAAGCTCAGGGAACATTCCCATTATGCCTTCTTCGCTGTTGAGAGTCTGGTCAATCATCTTCTTAAGATTTTTAGCTGTTTCCTTGTCTAAGTTTTTATTACCCGTATTATTCAATGCGGCCTTGGCCTTATCGCACAGGACTTTCCTATTGGAGATACCTTTCAGTGCACCAAACTCGTCGAGTTGCACAATAACTTTTTCTCCCTTTATGCTTTTAAAGAATTCTATCTCTGAAACAGCTCTTTTGCTGACCTCACCATCATCAATGTTCTCAGCAGTCATTTCAAGAGTGTAACCATTTTCGGTTGAATCGGTAACTACGATTGATATATTACGTGAAAGGGACTGAAGTAAGACAGTATCTTTTTCAACCGCTCTCGTTTCTTGGAAATCGTATCTATATGTCAGCGTGTCGTTCTTGTTGAAAAATGCAATTACACTAACTACGGAGTCCTCCCTGAGCTCCGCTTCATCATGGGTTTCATTGCCCTGAGCAACAACTTTTAAGACTGATAATGGCATCAAAGCGAAGCACAATACAATAATGCGAATTAATTCCTTTTTCATCATACTTTATTTTTTTAATGCAAAGGTAATGATAATTATTCTAACGACCAAATTATTTCTTAATTAAATGTAAAAGTAAAGACACAAAGGTACAAAGATATAAAAATACTCTGTGCCTTTGTGTCTCACTTTTATTATCGGCTGCGAAAAGTGTGGGTCAGAATGAAATCTTGATGCTGTCCTTTCCTGAGCGAATGATGTATGTGCCTGAGCCAAGTCCATGGCTCTTTAGATCATTTCTCAAAGAAGAGATAGTTGTACTTATTCCATTAAGCACTTTCACGCCGGAAATGGTATATACATCGGCATTGAACTCTGTGCCGGCTTCTATGCCTCTAATTCCTGTCGAGTTGCTTACCGTTATGATACCCTGAGTGAGCAGTGTTGATGTGTCCCATGTCAATCCCTCTGGCAGTTCCTGAAGGTCGAACGTGGGTGTGCCGCTGATAGTGCCAGCACAGTCGAACACACGCACATAGTCACCTTCTGCTGGTTTCCATGTCGTGGCGTATGTGACATGTATCGTACCGTCAACAGTGACATCCCCACCCACCTTGAGGAATGCCCATGCCTGTGATTCCGCACCTGTGATGGCATTAACGGATATGGAGTCGGTCTTAGTCTTGTTGACATATATGTGTGAACCAGCAGCAGCTTTAATGTTTCTCTCAACCTCAATGATACCAGTGTTCTTGGTTTGTGATGTGGGGACATTAGCTCCCGGACGCAACGCACCGCCATCGAGAAGGTTGATGCCATAGCAATATCCAGTACCTCTAAGTTCACCATTGTCCTGTATGTATGCAATGGTAGGAGCAGTCATTGATGATGTGGCTGTGGCCTTGTTCAGTTTCACAGCACCATCAATGATCTTCAATGACTTGGCGTTGGCAAGGACATCCTCGTTGGATATAGTCCATACACCCGTTCCGTTTTTCACCACGTAGCTACCGTTGATGGAGCCGGAGAAGGTGAAGTTGGTGTTGTTGCCGCCGATGGTCAGTGTATTAGTTCCCGAACCGTAATATCCACTGTTGCTGATATATCCCGATCCTGTGAGCGCACCGATAGCGAAACTCTTTCCGCTGGTATTAAATGGTGTTGACTCAGTAAATGCGGCATCAACGTTGAGTGTGGCGAGTGGAATACCATAAGTGTTGTTGAAGTCGAACACTGGTTCGTAAGCGTTCTTTGGACCGCGCTTGGCGTTGATAGTACCAGCAAACTTGCTCCAGTCGCCCTTGAACTGACAGCGCACCCATGTGGCGTAGATGTTGATGGTGCCCTCGCCAGTGAGCTTGCCAGTGTAGTCACATCGTCCGTCAGGATACCATGTACCGCTCTTTCCCTTGGGAACGACGATATTTACGTTGTCTGAATTGTTGCTGTATATACTGTTGTTAGCCTGTAGTGTCACCTTGCTTCCATTTAGCACAATGGTCTTTCCTGTGAAATGGGCATCCTGAAAGTCATAGACTGTCCCGGCATTAATGAAGAGTGAGTCGTAGTCGGCTGTGCAGTTGAGTTGCAGCGTGCCTGTGCCCGCCTTGTACAAGTTTCTTGAAGTGCCTGTATTTGACTTGATGATGCCCCCATTGAGTGTCAATGTGCCGGTGACGTTTAGTATTCCGCCGTTTTCACCTATGATTATTGGGTGGGAGGCTGTCATGCTCTTTTCTGTCTTTAGTGTTCCGTTGTCCTTAATGATAATGGAGTTGTTGGCATCTCCAAGAGCACCATATTGTGAACCATCGTTGTTGGCGAGACTGGCAGGGATAAGTGTTCCGTTGCTGACAGTCGTTCCTCCTGTGTATCTGTTGATATTGGCAATTCTCACTTGTCCTGTGCCTTCCATTGACAGTGTACCGTCGCCTTCGATAGCTCCGTCACCTGTAAGCGATATGGTCTTTGAACTGTTCTTGAATACTACGCTCCCGGGAGTGACATCATCCGTGAGTTTCACGATGTTTGATATGGCAGTGTCGTCGAATGTCACGTCATCACCTGTGACGAATGTCTTGTCAGATGAAGTGAAGTTCTCCGTGTTCATCAAGTCCCATGTATTGCCGTTTTCTCCTGTCCATACTATGCTTTCACTTTCTCTGCCTTCGAGAATGGTGAGGGTGACTTTTCCGTCAGCATAGGCAAGTTCATACTTTTTGCCAGAAAGACCCTCTACATAAACGTCAGCGAGATTTCCTTCTATTTCACCAACTTCGGCGATGATGTATGTGCCAGCAGCAGGCTTGGATGTAAACTCGAATACAGGAGCATTGTATTGCGGACCGTTGTTCCATTCCTTCTTTTCAATAATTATGCTTGAGGCGACAAACTTGTCAGTCTCGTTGCCGTTGACATCGAAGATTATCCTTGCACCGAATCCTAAGGCAAGTGAGGAGGTGGAGAGAGTACCTGTTTTGGCCTTTCCTCCGGGATGAATCTCTGAACCGTAGTCTGCTTTGATTCCGCCCTTGAAGTTTCCGCCGTCGGAGCTGAGGACGGAAAAGCGGTTGAGCCATACGTGGCTACTCTCCATAATGCCGTCAAACTGCAGTGTTCCTGCCCATACGTCGGTGCTGCCGGTATATGTCTCGGTGACGTTAGGCAGAACGAGTGTTCCGTCGCCCTGCTTCACAAGTCTCGTAGCTCCGGTGAATGCTCCTCCCGTGAGCGTATGTGTATAATATGTGTATTTTATCTCAGTGTCCTTGGTGGTACATTCGCTTGCGGCTGTACCCTGTACCCATGAGGGAGCGTTGTCGGTGAAGATTGCGGGTGAAGCACCATCTGATACAGATATTGTGGCGTCACCGTCAACATCGAGCAGTGCGTGCTTGCCATTGAGCGAAGCATCAATGGATGTAGAGATAATTTCGCGTCCCGTAGTTGTGAGTGGGGGAGGGGCGATGGTGATGCCTTCCAGTTCGCCAAGGAAGTATGAAGCGTGAGGCGGCTGGTTGTATCCGCAGGACTGCCATACCATGGCGTTGCGATACTGATGGTCATACCATAGCGAGTAGTTGCGCCATTCCGTGGGGGTGGTTGTTGTGTATATTCTGATATTATTGTCTGATGTGCGCTCGATTACCTCTTCGCGCCAGTCGCCGAAGATGTCGCCTTGATAGCATGGGGTAGCCTTAGTGCCGTTGTTGGAATATGCACCAGAAAAAGTGGCAAGAGTTCCTACACCTGGCTTAGATACTGTGATGTTGTCGAAACATTCCTCCTGAAGGTCGCCGTCCCAATAGATTCGGAAGTTCATTCCCAATCCAGCTGTGTTTACCGTCACATGGTCATTGGTGACGGTGGATATAGGCGTGTCGTGAGCACCATTGCCGATGGAACCTGGGATGGTGTTATAGAAATTACCCGCAAGGGCACGTCCGGCATCATTGGTATCTGTCATACGATAGTATATCTTGCTCGTAGTGGCATCGCGGTAGTTGTTTGCGGGATTGTCCTCGTTGCAGGCGAACACCTCCTGACCGTGAACGTATGGGTTGAGGTCGCCCACGTGATGAGCGTCGCCATGTCCGAGACCAGTGGTCGAGAGTCCCTTGCCGTTATCGTCGATGACCATTGAACCCCATACTATCTCGTCTTTGCCGTCCCAATCCACGTCGGCAATGGAGTAGTTGTGATATCCCTGACCATACCATGGTGAGCCGGGCTTGTTGTTAGTCCACTTCCATCTCACGTTGAGGGCGTGTGTTGCCGGTTCAACGTCGTAAGCTATGAACTTATGACGTGTATAGATACCTCGTCCGATAAACATGCTCGGATGCTTGCCGTCGAGATACGGCGCACCGAAGAAGTGCTTGTTTGAGCGGTGTCCGTAGCCGTCGCCCCACGCAGCCTTGAGGTCTGTCTCTCCAGCCTCAAGTCTCTTCAGGGGATATTCTATGCACTGGTATGGCTTGCCTGTCGCTCCTTCGCAGTAGAAAAGGAACTCGTTGCCGTAGTATGTAAACCATTCCACTGAGCCGGAGCCTTTAGGGATGCGGTAGTTTGTCCAAGATGTACCGTTCTTGCCGTCGGCACCGATGGTGTATGTTGTTCCGTCAGCCATGTGTACGGTGGAACCCTCTTCGAGGCGCATTACCACCTCAGCCTTTCCGTCCATGTCCCAATCATATCCCACGATGTTCTGCTCGTTGTTCTGGAAGTCTCCCATGTTTGGGCCGCAATTTACCCACCACAACACCTTACCGTCCTGCTTCAGACATGCAAGCATGGCATATTCCTTTGTTGCCACACCGTTGATGGTAGGTCCGTTCTTTGGATAGAGCTGTTCGCCCTCCTCCTTGTTGTCGAACTTCAGTAGGATTTCCACCTCGCCGTCGCCGTCAACATCAGCGCAACAAGCATCATTCGGGATATAAGTTGATTTCAGCGATGCGTCATGCTTGATGGTTATCGACTTGTAGTTGTTTGCGAATACCGTTGCAGCCTTTGACGCCTCTTGTTCCACACCGTTCACCACAGCCTTGACAGTGTATGTAGAACTTTGCGAGCCAGAAGTGTCAGTAAAGTTTGATACGTTGAGCGGTTCGGAATTGACTTTTGTTCCGTCGCGATAGAGGTTATATTTCACGTCGTAGTACTCGTCGGCCTGAATACGCCACGAGCAATACACTCCTCCCGTAGTCTTTACGGCCACGAGTCCGCGGTCGAGTCTGTCCGTGACTCTCTGTGCCATGACTCCACTGAATGAAGTCAACGCGGCAATGGCAAGTGCAATAACTTTCTTGTTCATATCAGTATTATTTAGGTTCTTCTTACTTTTTTGGGTGCAAATTTAATAAGAAAAATCCAATGAAATACATAATTATATGATTTTAACCATTGCTTTTTGATATATGTCGGATTTATAAGCTACAAGTAAATAATCTAAGGTCGCAAAAAAACGACCAGGGCTGTCGCTTAATGGAGCGCAGTCCCGGTCGGAATAAATGAGTATCTAATGAATGAGTTACTTCATCTGAGCACCAGATACAGAGAAGGTCTTGTCACCCTTCACGATAACGATACCGTTCTCGGTAACCATCTTTCTAACTGCAGGAGCAGCAGCCTTGCTGTCATTTACAGAAGAGATGCCAGAACCTGGGTTGAAGCCCTTGTAAGTCATGATACGAACGTCGCAGATGGCGGTGTCGTAACGATAGAGGCTGTAGTTCTCACCGGCTACACATACTGTTGTGGCGTTGCAGTCACCCTTGTCAGGACGATCGTAGCCACCACGTTTGTGAATGATGAAGAAGTTTGGTTTTTCTGCATCGTCAGAAACATACTCAGGAGAAATGCCTACGCTGAGGTTAGCGATATTGGTAGAGTAATATACGATACCCTGCAATGGGAATATTGCCCATGCACCAGCTGCATAGTTATCAGCTTCAGCAGGAACCAATGGCAAGAAACCAGTGTAGATGTCATCAGGAACCTGTACATTCCACTTGGCATCGTCAGTACCTATAGCAGTTCCTGGATAGAAGCCAAAGCCTTCCTTCACCCATACATATTCAGTACCGTCAGCCCATACAGAAGCATTGCCAACCTCGTCGTAACCATACTTTTGGTCTGAGTAGATACGATCCCAGTGAGATTTGTTGGCATTGTCAATAATCTCAGTTACTGTGTAGCCAGCCTTAGTTGCATCACACTCTTCCTTTGTCCAAGCATAATTAGTGAAGCTCTGCTCTACATACTCTACGTTGTTCTGGATAGTAACAACTTCTGATGGAGAATACCAAGGATTAGGGTGCTTGGCATCCAAAGAGTAAAGTTCGAGAGTACCAGGCTCTGTAAATGTTACTTTTTTACCGGAAAGGTCTGTACCTTCATCGATAACAGAACCTGAAGCGTTCTTTAAGACATAGTGTATAGATACCTCTGGCTTAAGCAGGGTAGTTGAATTGTCAACTGTGAGAGTGTATTCCTTTCCATAACCTTCTTCCACGTTTGTAATTGTAGCTACAGGAGTAGGCATAACAACTTCAACGCATTCAACAGGAGTTACAGACTCATCAGAAATGTTTGATTCATCATCTGCAAGTGTTGTCCATACTCTGAGGTTACCAGACTCTGTACAATAGATAATCTTGCTTCCAAAGTAATCCTGTTCATTACCCTCGAAGTCGCGAGTGTCATTAGCTGTCCAGTATTCAGCTGTGTATTCCTCGCCGTTAGCGTAAGACTCGCCGTTTACGTAATCGTAAGCGTCACCGAGCTGTACCCAGTGGAGCACTTCGCCTTCTGCAAAGTTTACATAATATGCACGCTGTGTACCGATAACTGCCAATGGGTCAACAGAAGGAGTACCTGCGAATGGACCTTCTACCGCAGTTGAAAGACCAATGTTGGAGAGTTTGTGAACTGATGTTCCGTTCATAGAGAAAACAAAGATACCTGCGCGGTTTTCTTCGCAAACATAATTGTGAACACCTGTTGCGAGTACTTGGTCAGCCTCGTCAGCAATGGTGTAAGTGGCGGTCTTGTTGACTACGTTAATCACACAAGCAAACTTGTAGGTCTTCTGGCTTGAGAGCACGAGAGTCTCTTCTGTTGTCTGAGCCCAGTCGTTTCTTGCAGTAGGATTCTCGTTGATGTAGATAGTGAAATCGCCATTTGCAGCAGCAGGAGCTACGCCTACTCTCCAACGGAAGAAATAGTCCTCGCCATCAGCACTGTTCCACCAACGATAGTTGTGAGTGGAAACACGGCTATCAGATGCAGTACAAGCACCAACAGGCAGAAGCACGAACTCCATATCAGCACGAGCAGCCATATTTGACACGTTCAAGTTCATTGTGAACTTGTATTCGTTGTTTGGCAGATTGTTCACATCCATCTTTGTCCACGCATCCTCGTTCCAGAAATAGTTGAGCATACGTCCACCGTTCTTTTTGTTGTAGGCTTGGAGGTAGTCCTTGCCGGGAGTTCCCTCGAAGTTGCCGGCATCCTGGATAACCCAGCCGTCAGCCATCTTGTCAGTTGGAATGGAGAAGAAGAACTTGTCCATCAACTGTGCTTTAGCCATCGTACATGCGATGATCATAAGCAATGAAATTAAAGTAAACTTTTTCATCGTTACATTTGTTTTAGTTAATATTAAATGAATAATTAATTATTTCGTTTCCAGTCTTTGACAGTGTGCTTGCGCGACACTGCCATTGACTGGTTTTCGAATCTATTGTTTATTACCATCCCTCATTCTGGGTGATGGCATTGCCCGACTTCATGATTTCAGTCTGCGAGAAGGGGAAGAGGTTCCACTTGCTCTGCCACTGACCGTCACCACGAGTAACTGCCACCTTATTATAAGAGAATGTACCGTCTTCGTTCTTGGTGATTTCCATGCGGTGAATCTTCATAAACTTGTCGCCATCCTCCATCCAACGACGGATGTCATAGAAGCGGTGTCCCTCGAAGGCGAGTTCAACGCGACGCTCGTTCTTGTACTTAGCCCAGAACTCGTCGTTGTTCATTCCTGTTGCAAACGCAGGCATACCAGAACGTGTGCGAGTCTTGCTTGCCATCTTGGCTGCAGTCTGAGATGCGGGAACAGAGATAGTCTGCTGTTTGCCCTCAGAATCCTTGTATGTCACACTACCGCTTGCGTCAGCAGCATTACCGTTGCCTTCAGCCTTGAAGTACTGGTAGAGTGCCTCGGCATAATTGAGATACATACCGCCCATACGGAAGGTGAGCCATCCATGGGGTGATGTGGTTACGGCATATCCTGAACGAGCGCGAAGAATCTGGTTGGGGTTGCAGAACTTCTTCAGGTAGTAGCTTGTGGTGGTAGCGTATGACTTACCGGCAGCGTTACCTGTGCGTGAGTGATAACCGCCGATGTATGTTTCGAGTACGGGGTGCTCGCTGTTGTATGCCTCAAGGTCATTGGGCCATGCCTCGCCATTTGTCACGACTGTCTTGGCAAGACGTGGGTCGCGGTTTGCGTATGGATTTGCTGCATCGTAGAGATCGCTCTCTGTTATGCTCTTGCCGTCGGTGCATTCGAAAGCATCAACAAGGTCTTGTGTTGGGCAGTTGCCGCCCTGACCGGATGAATAACCAACTGGGAAATTGTAGCCCTCAAAGGTGTTGGCTGAAGCAGTTCTACGTGCGAAGATAATCTCCTTGGTACTTTCGGCATTTGAATAATACTCTGTGTCCCAAAGTTTTTCTATTTCGGATGCCAAGCCCATACCCTTAGCCTCGGCAGCGTCGATAAGTTCCTTGTGGGCAGCCACGGCCTGAGCCCACAATTCCTTCTTCTCGTCTGCACTCTTGCCCTGAGTGAAGAGTGGAGAAGCGTGATAGAGGGCAGCCTGTGCTTTTAGTGCGAGAACGGCATACTTATTTGCGCGTCCAGTCTCAGCCTTGGCAAGGATGTGTTCCTTGTCGGCAGAGTAGTCCTCTATAATCTTGTCCTTGATGCTGTCGCACTCGCTTGCGATGAAGGCGAAAATCTCGTCTGCACTTGTTCGGGGAAGGGCAGTCTCCTCTGTACCTGTGGTATTGTGGATTTTGAATGGCACACCGCCATACTGTCTCAGCAGAGTGAAATAGAAGTAAGCACGAGCCCAACGTGCCTCATACGTATAGTTCTTGTAGAGATACATCTGCTTCTCATAGTCGAGGTTGAGCTTGAATTGGTCAAAGTTGAGGTCTGACCAGTTGTCAATCACCTCGTTACAGTAGGTGATGCCCTCGTATGCCGATGTCCAAATCGTCTGATGTGGATTGGCTGCACTCCAGTTGCCGTTGTAGAAGTCCTCGATAGAGTTTCCGTCATGACTATACTCCGACTCGTCGGTAGCAGATGAAAGCATTGCCCCCGAGAGGTTACCCCAGTCGGTGTCTATATCGTTGTATATCGTGGTCATGAGTCCACCCACGTATGCGAATGAACGCTCTATATACTCCTTGTCGTAGGCTGTGTATTCATTGTAGTCCATATTGCATGAGGACAATGCCACAGCAGCCATTGCAAAGCCTAAAAAATTCTTTTTCAATTTCATAATCGTAATCATTTTAATGGTTTAGAATGTTACTGCAGCACCGATTTGGAGACTTCTTGTCAACGGCTGTGCCACACCGTATGAAGCAGCGTCAGCCTCATCAAGGTTGTCAATGGTGAAGAGGTCAGTGCCACGCACATAGAGCTTAACTTTGTTTATTACACTCAGCTTGTCAAGCAATGCCTTTGGCAAGTGGTAGTATAATTCCACGTAGCGGAGCTTGAGATAGCTGCGGTCGAACATGTTCAAAGTGCTGTTGAGGTCATTATTGGCGTTGCTCGTTGTGGAGAGTCGTGGGAAAAGAGGATTCTCTGTGTTGCCGCGCTCTGCTGACCATGAGTTGTCGTAGAGATACTGAGACAAAGTGTTTGTAGCCACTGCCGAACGATAGAGTCCGTTGGTTGTCATGAATCCTGTCCACTTGCCCACGCCCTGGAACATGGCGTCGAGTCCTATGCCCTTATATTCCGCTCCAAGGTGGAAGTTGTAGTAGAGGTCAGGAGCGGTGGTGCTATAGCCGATGGCCTTGCGGTCGTTTGAGTCGATGATATTATCATCAGTGAGGTCAACATACTTCACATCACCTGGATAAACAGTTGTGAAAGACTGTACTGGATAGCCCAGCTGCTTCATTTCTGCTGTGGAGATGATACCATCACCATTGAGGTCGTCGCTCTTCTGGAAGAATCCGTTGGCGACATATCCGAAGGCTTGTCCATAACGTTCACCTGTGGATGAGGTGTTATCAAAGAGTTGGGGAGCCTCTGCCTGTTCCTTTACAACGCTCTTGTTGAGTGTGAGCGATGCACCAAGGTTGATGACAAGGTCTTTGTTGATAGCCTTGCTGTAATCAGCTGAGAATTCAAATCCCTTTGAGTCAACAACACCCACATTTTCGTAAGGAGCGGTAAGACCGAAGATGCTTGTATAGCTTCCTGCTGTGGAGCACCAGATGTCATAACGATGCTGATAGTAGTAGTCCACTGACAGGTTAAGACCGCCGAAGAGAGTAGCATCGATACCGACATTGAACTTGTTGGTTCTTTCGTGTCCTAACGATTGGGTCTTTGCTGTGGAGAGATAAGTGTTGCCCCACTGTGTACCCGTATATGTGGCATCAAATGGATAAGATGTGCCGTTCATGAGATAAAACTGGTCGTAGTATGTCCACACGTTGCTGCCTGGGAGCACGTCGAGCGACTGGTTGCCCCAAGAAGCGCGGAGCTTGAGGAAATCCACCCACTTCACGTCCTTCATGAATGCCTCGTTGGAGATGTTCCATGCCGCACTGACATTCGGTGAGAATGCCCACTTGCTACCAGGAGCCAATCTGCTTGAACCTGACTCTACAAGGGCAAGGTCAAGAATATACTTGTTTGCGTAGCCATAATGTGCGAACAATGAGATATTATGACGATAGACTGTAGTATTTGTACCTGTCTGGTCGTTAAACTCATAGTCGTACTTCAACTGTCCATATACGTTGTGCTTCTCGGCAAATGTTTGGTCGTAGTTGATGGAGGCGTTGAAGATGCAACGACGAATCCAGGAGTTGTTGTTGGCACCAGTTCCCATGTTGGAGTCAGAACCAAGCACGGATGACATGGCAGCTGTGCCGTCGGCCATAACATCACCAGTGTTTGATACCTCGTAATAGCTGTAGCGATAGGTTTTGGAGTGATCCTCATATATGTTTGACCATGTGTCATAACCGATTTGTCCCTGTGCGCTCAAGCCAGGAGTAATGGCTGAAAGATCCTGCTCCAACTGTAAGTCTGCATAGAGTGCACGCTGGTGGTTCTTGTAGTAAGCGGCAGCTTGACTCTGTGCCACCGGGTTGTTTGTGCCATAAACGGTGTTGCCACCCCAAACTGTCTCAGATACTTTCACAGGGAAGGCGTTGGCAGGTACCTGATAAATCATAGACCAAAGATTAGCCTGTGAACCTGGCTGTGACTGCTCTGTGAGCAAGCCATAGAGATGAGTGTGCAACTTTGTCTTTGGACCAAGGTCAATGTCCATGTTCGAGCGAAGTGTTCCGCGTGTATATTTGTCCTGAGTGGAGTAACCGTCGTTTTGGAAGTTCTTGATGAATCCCTTGTTTGTAAGCAACTGCACGTTTGTGTAGTAGCGGAAATTCTTTGTTCCTCCCTTGAACTCCATGTTGAAACGGTCGTTGTTGGACATGTTGCGGAATGTCTCGTCAGCCCAGTTCACATTCGGATAATAGAGTGGATTGGTGCCGTTCTTGTAGGCATTGATTACAGCGTCGCTATAAGCCACATTGCCCGTGCTTCCCTGGTTACGGTATGCCTCGTTGACGGCTGAGGCATAAGTGGCTGCGTCTGCCATCTTTGGCTTGTTGGTCAGGAACGAGAATACGTGGTCGTAGGTGAATGTGAACGACTTGGTGTTGTACTGTCCATGCTTAGTGGTGATAAGTACCACGCCGTTGGCTCCCTTGTATCCGTAGAGTGCTGTAGCTGCAGCGTCCTTTAGGATTTGTATACTTTCAACATCCTCTGCGACTACATTCTCAATGGCACGTTCCACGCCATCCACAAGAATAAGCGGTGTGTTGCCGTTGAGTGACTGTATGCCCCTGATATAGAATGTGGGGTTTTGCGCACTGTAAATGCCGCTACCATCGAGCCCGATGAGTCCCGCACCCTGTCCTAAGATATTATTGCCGATATTGCGTGCGCCACGCTTATTGACATCCTTGGTTGAAATGACACCTACGGAAGCCGTTGACTGCTCACGTGTGAACAAGCGGTTGGCACCGATGTCAACAGTCTGGTCCTTGTAAGCCACGGTATCTACTATGTCCGACTGTGCCATTGCAGGCAGGCAGGAGCCTGCGAGCAAGGTCAGCATAATGATATTCTTTGTTTTCATATTACAAGTTCATTTTATGTTATTACTCCCATCCAGGGTTCTGAACGAGACCGTATTTCTTGTTAATCTCAGCCTGTGGAATAGGTTCAAGCAACCACTTCTTCACCTCATTGCTCTTCGGGTCTTTGTTCCAAAGATAACGGCTGTTGCCGGTGATGGTCTTTATGGAGTTGAGGAAGAAGAGGGGCTGGGTAGAAGATGCATCGTTCTCACGGTCGGAACCTACCCATGCCACGTTGCGGCTCTCAAATACAGTACCCTTCTGTATCATGCGGTACTGCATCAGTCCATGGAGCTGCTTGGTCATCCAGTCGGTGCGCTTCAGGCGAATCATGTCAAACCATCTTGCGTTGGTGAGTCCAAGCTCACGAACGCGCTCGTCGAGCAATTCCTCCATGAATTCCGTTGAAGTCTCACCATTGTCGAGTGTAACTGTTGTAGTGGCAGCACCTGCGGCTGTAGTGGCAGTATATCCTATTGCAGCACGATTTGTGGAGTTTGTCCACACCTTAGCCATTGTGGGAAGACCCACGCGTGAACGTACGATGTCAACCATCTGTACAGCTTTTGCCACATCAGGATTAGAGCGCATCACGAGAGCCTCGGCATACTGCAGATAGAACTCAGGCAGCGAGAGCGCAACCCACTGTGTTGGGAAGCGGTAAGAGTCGGCACTCTGGTCGTTGTTATAAACTCCTGTTCCGAGGTAGTATTTGTTGAATCCATAGCCCGAACCGAACATAGTGTTCTGCTGGGTCAATACTCCCGTACCACCATCGTTACCATTATACCACAACTCCCAAGGATAACCAGTCATATTAGCTGTTGTCCAGTCGAGGTTCATATTCTGTCCGTTGACGATGCACTCCTCATAGAGACGAGGGTCACGAGTAAGAGAAGTTTTAATCTGACGACCGCCACCGGGCACATCACCGCTGACGAACATCGTGTGGAGCGACTTGGCATTACGAGTAATGGCACCAGTGAGTTTGTTGGTCACGAAGTTGCTTACGGTGTATTTCGTTGAACCGTCGGTTTGCACCTCCTCAGTCAACTCTGGCTCAGTAGCGTTGTCCTTATAGGTCTTTTTGGCTGCTTTTTCCCAGTTGAATGGTTCGCCGTCAGACCAGGAGAACTTTGACACATATTCATGAGTAGGACAATAGGAGTTGCGGGGCACATCCTTAGAATACCACTCGTGCCATCCATAACGTGCGGTTGACATAGGGTCGTTGCCATATACGCGCACTGAATGAAGTATCTCGGTAGATGCATTCAGGAAATATCCCTGACGATAAGCAAGGCGATAGAAAGGCAGTTTGTCTGTAGGAGTCTTTACATTCGCAGGGAAGACAGCCTCTACCATCTTGTATTCGCCATTGTTCTGTAGTGCGTTATAGAATTCGTCGCAAGCCTTGGCAAAGGCATCCCAACGCTCCTGATACTTCGATACGTCGGTGTACATGATGTAAGGCTTGACTTCTTCGGAGGCTCCGGAGTAATAAGGCTGTCCATCCTTAGGATTGAGTAATGGAGAAGCAGCAAACTGTAGGATTTTGCATTTCAGAGCCATGGCTCCTGCCTTTGTCCAACGTCCGTTCATGGTTGCGGGGTTGGCAGTAATCCATGGGAAAGCTGTCTCATTGATCGCACTGTCGAGCTGGCATACCATCCAGTCAACACATTCCTCCACGCTGTTGCGGGGAAACTGTCCGGCAGCCTCGGCTGTCTCGAGAGCATGGTCCATGATTGGAATACCGCCGTAATGCTGGAATGTGTTGAAGAAGGCATCCACCATAAGGCAGCGTGCCTCGGACTTGAGTCGGTTTTTCTCTTCCTGGTCCATGTCCTTTTCGGGAGCACGGTCAACATTTTTAAGGAAGATATGTCCGGCACGAATCATGTACCACTGAAACTCCTTGTCGTAGGAGTAGAGCGGTCCGTCAAGTCCGTCGGAGCGGCTTGTTGTGGCAGTCATTGCACCTGTGTAGTATTGTCCATATACGGCTGCACCATTCCAGAACAGGTGCCAGCAGTCGGTCAGTCCGTCCATCTTTCCTGTGTAGGGGTTGCCTGAGTGGGGCATATTGGCACCACCGTTGGCGTAGGGCAGTCCGTAGTACTGCTTGGAGTAGATGCCTACAAGAAACTGACGAGTATATTCTGCATTGTTGAATACAGTGTCGATAGTGGCAGTGGAGCTTGTTGCCTTGTCGAGGGCAGCATCACCCACGGCAATATTGTCAGTACAAGCCATGAAGGTTGCACTCGCCGCAATCATTGCCACTGCACTACGTAATAATATATTGTGTTTCATTTTTTCTTAACTTAATATTATACATTATTTATGCTTAGAAGCCCACGTTCAAACTCAGAGTGTAAGTGCGCTGCAATGGGTATGACGGCGAATTGGACGCTCTTGTCTCAGGGTCGCCCCACTTATACGGAGTAAAGGTGAGGAGGTTGTAGCCAGAGAGAGTAACCTCAAACTTGGTCATACCGATCTTCTTGAAAGCAGGATTGATGAAGTCGTATGACAATGAGATGGTCTTCAGACGCAGATACTTGGCATCCTTCTCCCAAAGGTCGGAACCAGCATAGTTCTGCACTGCGTTCGACCATGTGGCACGGGGATAGAGTGCATCCTGCGACTCATACACTTCAGGAGTCCATGTATTATTTACATGGTAAGAAAGGAGTCCACCCTGTGTGGTGTTGGATGAACAGAAGAACGGCTGACGGAACACGTCGGTGATATAGCGTGTCACGTTCCATGCGCCAGTCAACTGTGCGTTGAAGGTCAGTCGCTTCCATGTAAAACCGAGATTCATACCAATCATATACTCAGGATCGTCGGTAAATCCATTGTCACGGGTCATGTCGTTCTCGTCAATCTTGCCGTCCTTGTCAAGGTCAACATAAACACAGTCACCAGGCTGCAGGTTGGCAACGAGCTGCTCGGGGAACGGAGTGCCGAAGGCTTGTTCGTATTCTGCCTTGGTCTGTTCTCCCTCATAGTACTTCCAGAACTGATACATTGAGCGTGCACCGATACGATGACCACGGGCGAACATATACTCGTTCTTCTGAGGAGTCTCCTTCATCTCGATAATCTCGTTCTGGTTGTATGAGAGATTGAGCTTACCCCATACTCTAAAGTCCTTGCCTAACTTGTCGTTGTAGCCGAGAGAAACTTCCCATCCCCATGACTTTGTCTCACCTGCATTGGTGTAAGGCATGGTAAATCCGAGTGATGATGGAACAGTGGCATCGCGCAAGAGAATGTCAGTACGATGCTCACGATAATAGTCGAAGGTTGCCCTTATCTTGTCATCGAGGAAGTTGATGTCGAATCCGTAGTCCTGCTTGAAAGCCTTTTCCCAACCAATTTCGGGGTTGTTCTTGACGGATTCGTAGGCTCCAGCAATACCAGATGTACCGGAAACGGTACCTGACTGTGCATTACCGAAGAGATATCCGTATGTATCTGATGCATTTGACAGACAGTTAGTAATGAGTCCATAAGAACCTGTAACGAACGGGTCGGCAAGATACATGAATCGGATGGCCTCAACCGTCTTGTCGTTACCTACGAGACCCCATGATGCACGCAGCTTGAAGAAACTGACCACCTTGGAGATTGGCTTCCAGAATTTTTCCTCACTGACAATCCAACCGATAGAACCGGCGGGGAATGTACCGAAGCGACGACCTGGAGCGAAGTTCTCCGAACCATTGTAGCCGACATTAAACTCTGCCAAGTACTTGTTGGCGTAATCGTAAGTCACACGACCAACCAAACCTACGTATGAACGTGGCACATCAGGATAAGAAGATCCTGAGTAGTAATACTGCTTTGACTGGTTGTAGAGCAAGAGAGCACTGACGGAGTGCTTGTCAAAAGTGCGTGAATAGCTGAAGCTGCCCTCGAGATACCAGTCACGGGCCTTGCCCTGTGAGTAGCTGTAAGATGGGTCAGTGTCGTTGCCGTTCTGACGATATACTATATAAGGTGTGCCGTCGGCATTGTATATCACGTTGCCTGTCTCATCATACTGTACGAGTGGGTTGTATGTTGCGACACCGCAGTTGCCCTGCTTGTTGACTGTATAAGCCGAGTTGTAAGAACCCTTCACCTTGAACGACAGTCCCTTGGTGATGAAGTCGAGCTTCTGGTCGAGCACGAGGTCCATCTGCAGCTTGTTGACGTTGGTCTGCATGAATCCATTACCATAGTATGCCATACCCGAGCCACCGAGGAACGGGAGGTTGAGGCCGTCGGTATAGTCGGTGGTGCAATACACCATCTTGCCGTCAACGATACCGGGGCTTGAGAACGGTGTGGCATAGTAGATGTTCTTAATCATACCGCCCGAACCTTGTCCTGTATAAGGCTTGTCGGCATCGCTCACATTACCGGCCACATTAAACGAAAGAGTGGTGGTCTTGGTGGCTTTCAAGTCGAGGTTGCCACGGTAGTTGAAACGCTGGTATTGATAACCGTAATTATATCCACGGTCGAACTCCTTGAACAATCCGTCCTGTGAGTAGTAACCTGCCGAAATAAAGTATTTCACGCGGTCTGTACCACCCGAGATATTGAGGTTGTGCTGCTGCTGGAGCGTTACGTCCTTCATAATATAGTCAGCCCAACGTGTATTAGGGAATCGGATAGGGTCAGAGCCGTCCTTAAACTTCTGTATGATTGCCTGAGAGAAGCTGGGAGCGAACTCATTCTCAGCCATATATGCGTCCATGCTACCGTATGTGCCGTTTGCTACTGCCACATTGGCTCTCTGCAGATAGTCGTTATATGACATTTGGTTGTAGAAATTGGCATATTCGTATGAACTTGCCTGCTCAACCATCTTTGTCGGAGAAAGTGCTGTCCAAGATGTAGATACGCTAATCTTTGCCTTGCCTTCAGAACCGCGCTTGGTTGTGATAAGTACAACACCGTTGGCACCGCGAACACCGAATACGGCAGTGGCGGAGGCATCCTTCAATACTGTAACACTCTCGATTTCGTTGGGGTCGATATCAGCCATGGTGCGCTCTACACCATCCACCTGAATAAGAGGAGCTGAGTCACCCCATGTGGCCTTACCACGAACAAAAATCTCTGCGGCGTCAGAACCAGGCTCACCTGAATACTGCACTGTGGTAACACCAGAGAGCTGACCTCCGAGCACGTTATTGACAGAACCTACAGATGTGCGAACCAAGTCTTCGCTTTTTACACTGGAGATGGCACCCGTGACCGTCACCTTCTTCTGCACACCGTATGCAACAACCTCAATGCCCTGAAGCTCCACTCCGGCAGACACTTTCAGTTGGACCTTCATGCCTTGTTTTGCTGCGACGATTGCCTCGTCGTAGCCAATGTAGGTAATCTTTAGCTTTTGGCCAGGTTTTACATTAATACTAAAGTTACCGTCGAAGTCGGTAACAGTTCCTTGTGTAGTGCCGCCTCCAACTAAAAGGACGGTAGCACCGATGACGGGTTCGTTGTTTTCATCCACAACATTACCCTTGATAGCCTTTGCCTGTTGCACGTCATGCACTTCAGCCTTGACTTTTTGCACACCAATGGAAGGCGTGAAAGTCATGGCAGCACATGCTAATGCCAATGGCAAAACAGACTTCGAAATTAACTTGTCTTGTCTATTCATATATATTATTTATAGGTTTTTAATCCCCTTGAAACTGTTTGTTTTCGAATTTCGCTGCAAAAGTATCTAAAAGTATTTGGGTAGGACTTTAATTTTTGACTATTAAACTCTATAATTTGAGAATTTACCCAAATAAACCTTAATTTAGGTCAATTTTTTGTGTTTATTTCACACTTATTTTAGTTAAAGACAACCAAAGAGATAATAAACAAATGCAATATCAAAAAATAGGGTTCTATTATCAAAAATCCACGTTTACTATGAATTTTAACTCGTAATTTTGTGCCAAAAATCTAATTAGTGTAATAATTGATACTGTATAACATGCAAACAAGCAAATATCTACTTGCGTCCGAACGTGATGCAGAATGGGGATTAACCATTAGCACTGTAGGATATGAGAAAATCGAACCATGGGAGTCATATCCCACCAAAGGACATGCCTATGGCTATTTCTTTAATGTCAATAAAGGTAGGGTACTCGATGAATACCAACTTCTCTATCAGCCGGAGGGCGACGGCATCTTTGAATCAGCCCATCAGAAGGAAATTCATATCAAGGCTGGTGATATCTTCCTTCTTTTCCCCGGAGAGTGGCATACTTACAGACCACTTTCCGACCGTGGATGGACTTCCTATTGGATAGGCTTCAAGGGAAAGAATATTGATGACCGAGTCAAGGCGGGATTCCTTTCGCCTGAGAAACCTGTCTATCATGTCGGTTTTAGTAATGAGATTATTTCCATATTTGAGAAGGCTCTAACCATAGCCGACAGTGAGGAACCGTATTATCAACAGACATTGGCGGGAATGGTTAATTATTTAATAGGTATAATGTATTCACTTGAGAGAAACATAGAACTCAACAAAAACTCGCAGCAAGTGGATATTATCGGCAAGGCTAAGGTGATGATCAGGGAGTCGCTCGAAAAGAACGTCACCATACAGGAAATAGCCCAGACACTCGGCATCAGTTATTCCAGTTTCAGAAAACTCTTCCGTGAACAGACTGGCATACCGCCTGCATTGTACCAGCACAATCTTCGCCTTCAGTTAGCCAAGGAACTGCTCACCACCACCGACGAGAGCATCAAGGAGATAGCCTATAGGCTCAATTTCGGTTCACCCGACTATTTCTCGTCGAAATTCAAGGCAAAGACTGGTTTGAAACCGTCTGACTTTAGGGAGAAGTGTAGATAGATGAGCCAAAAATCTATGCTATAAAGTCAAAATCTATTGTTTTATATCAATTTTTCAGTTTAACTTTGCACTCGAAAACAATACAGTAAGTAAAGACCTCAATAATAAAACAATGAACAAGAAAAAGTATTTTTTTGCGGTTGACCTCGGGGCCACCAGTGGCCGTACTATCATTGGTTCGATTTCCGAAGGAAAGATAGAGCAGGAGGAACTCACCCGCTTTGGCAACAACCTTATTGAGACTGGAGGGCATGTATATTGGGACATTTATGCCCTCTATTCCGAGATTATCGGCGGACTGAAGAAAGCCGCTATCCGTGGTATAGAGATTACGTCCATAGGTATCGATACATGGGGATGCGACTTCCTGTGCATAGGCGATGACGGTGGCGTGCTCCGCAATCCTCTCGCTTATCGTGACCCGCACACGGTGGGTATGATGGAGAGATATTTCGAGGAGGCTGTTGACAAAAAGACGGTATATGCCAAGACAGGCATACAGTTTATGAACTTCAACTCGCTTTTCCAGCTTTACGCTATGCGCAAGGCTGACAATTCGGCTCTTGCCAATGCCGAGAAGATACTCTTCATACCCGATGCCCTCAGCTATATGCTCACAGGAAAAGCTATCTGCGAATATACCGTGGCATCTACCTCCCAGATGCTCAATCCCGTGACCAAGGATCTTGACACCGACCTTATCGCCAGTCTTGGCATTGCTCGTGAAAAATTTGGTGACATGACAATGCCTGGTACTGTCATAGGGCCTCTCACCGAAGAGGTTCAGAAACTCACCGGACTTGGTGCGGTGCCTGTCGTGGCAGTGGCCGGACATGACACGGCGAGTGCTGTGGCTGCCGTTCCTGCTGCCAATGAGCGATTTGCATATCTCAGTTCTGGTACATGGAGCCTTATGGGTATCGAGACCTGCAATGCCATCATCAATGAACGCAGTGCTGAACTCAACTTCACCAATGAGGGTGGTATAGACGGTACAACACGTTTCCTTAAGAACATCTGCGGAATGTGGATTTACGAGCGTTGCCGCAAGGAGTTTACTGATGCCCCCGAGTCGCATACCGAACTGCAGCGTGAGGCAATGGCGCAAGAACCATTTAAGTGTCTTATCAATCCTGACGATGCAGCCTTTGCAAATCCTTCTTCAATGATAGAGGCAATACAGGATTATTGCCGTGCAACGGGTCAGTATGTGCCACAAGGCTATGCCGAGATAATCCGCTGTGTCTTTGATAGTCTTGCCCTACGCTATCGTCAGGTCTTCACCTGGCTTAAGGAGTTTGCCGATTTCGACCTCGACACATTATATATAATAGGTGGTGGTTCGCTCAATGACCATCTCAACCAAATGACCGCCAACAGTTGCGGTGTCACTGTCAAGGCTGGACCTCAGGAGGCAACGGCCATTGGCAATATCATGCTTCAGGCCAAGGCTGCAGGTGAGGTTAAGGATATCTGGGAGATGCGTTCCTTCGTAGCCAACTCTGTAGATCAGAGGGTGTTTGAACCCAAGGACAAGGAGATGTGGGACAAGGCCTACGAGACGTTCTTGGGAGTGATTAAGAATTAAAAATTAAGAATTAAAAAATATAGAATTATGAAAGAAGAATTGATTAAGAAGAATTACGAGATTGCCAAGGAGCGCTATGCCGCTCTTGGTGTTGACACAGACAAGGCTATCGAACTGTTGGAGAAGACTCCTATCTCCCTGCATTGCTGGCAGGCTGACGATGTGGTCGGCTTTGAGCGCAATGAGGCTGCATCTGGCGGTATTCAGACCACAGGTAATTATCCAGGCAAGGCCCGCAATATCGATGAGCTTCGTCAGGACATTGACAAGGTGACATCCCTTCTCGCGGGTACACTGCGTCTCAACCTCCACGAGACCTATGGCGAGTTTGGTGACAAGTTTGTCGATCGCGATGAGGTTGGCGTGGAGCATTTCCAGGGATGGATGCAGTGGGCCAAGGAGCGCAATATGTGCCTCGACTTCAACTCTACCTCTTTCTCTCATCCCAAGAGTGGTTATCTCACGCTGTCCAATCCCGACAAGTCTATCCGCGACTTCTGGATTGAGCACACCAAGCGTTGCCGCTGCATTGCTGACGCTATGGGTAAGTTCCAAGGCGACCCTTGTATCATGAACATCTGGGTACACGACGGTTCCAAGGACCTTACAGTGGAGAAACTTCGCTATCGCCAGATACTTAAGGAGAGTCTTGACGAAATCCTTGCCGAGCAGTTGACAGATATGAAGCCATGCCTTGAGGCAAAGCTCTTCGGTATCGGTCTCGAGGCCTATACCGTCGGTTCGCATGACTTCTATGCAGGTTATTGCTCCAAGAACAATGTGATGTACACTCTCGACACAGGTCACTATGAGCAGACTGAGAATGTGTCAGACGCAGTGTCCTCATTGCTCCTGTTCGTTCCTGAACTGATGCTCCACGTGTCACGTCCGATGCATTGGGACTCCGATCATGTCACACTCTTCGACGACAACACTCGCAACCTCTTCTCTGAACTCGTACGTGCTGATGCACTCGACCGTGCACATATCGGTCTCGACTATTTCGATGCATCTATCAATCGTATCGGAGCGTATATCATCGGTGTGCGTGCTGCCCAGAAGTCGCTTCTGCAGGCATTCCTTGAGCCTTTGGACCAGCTCCGCAAGTATGAGGACGAAGGCAAGCTCTTCCAGCGTCTCGCCCTGCTTGAGGAAGAGAAGACCATGCCTTTCGGTGCTGTATATGACTATTTCAACCTCAAGAACAATATCCCAGTGGGTGAGTCCTACATCGCTGATATTGAGAAGTATGAGGCTGAAGTGTTGAGCAAGAGAGGGTAATATATACACAATGGAAATTACGTTAGGTTTGTTAATAATAGCCATTGGAGCTTTCTGCCAGAGCAGTTGCTATGTGCCTATCAACAGGATTAAGGACTGGAGCTGGGAGAGCTATTGGATTGTGCAGGGTGTCTTCGCATGGCTATTATTGCCTCTTCTCGGCGCATGGCTTGCCGTACCTGAAGGTCACTCTATGTGTGAACTCTTAAATTCCGGCAATACTTTTAATGTACTTATGACCATGCTATTCGGCGTGCTGTGGGGTGTGGGCGGACTGACATTCGGATTGTCCATGCGCTATCTCGGTGTTGCACTTGGCCAAAGCATAGCCCTTGGCACATGCGCCGGTCTTGGCACCATCATGGGGCCGGTTTTGCTCAATCTGTTTTTCCCCGAGCTTAATGCCCTTGCTTCGCTGACTATGTCGGTTATCATCGGTGTGGTTGTCACACTCGTCGGTATCGCTTTTATTGGTTTGGCTGGCAGCATGAAGGCATCCTCTCTCTCCGAAGAGCAGAAGAAGGAAGCCGTCAAGGACTTCAACTTCCCCAAAGGCATCGTCATTGCCCTTCTTGCAGGATTTATGAGTGGTTGCTTCAATGTCGGACTTGCATTTGGTGCAGACATCAACTTCGGCGACCTCACCCCCGATATGTACAAGACTCTTCCTGCCACAATGCTTGTCACCGTAGGCGGCTTTCTCACCAATGCAGTGTATTGCTTCTATCAAAACAGCAAGAACAATACCTGGGGTGACTATCGCAAGGCTGATGTATGGGCCAATAATGCGCTCTTCTGTCTCTTGGCTGGAGCATTGTGGTATAGCCAATTCTTTGGCTTGTCGTTGGGCAAGGGATTCCTGACCGAGTCACCCACACTCACCACACTCTCTTTCTGTATATTAATGGCCTTGAATGTAGTCTTCTCCAACCTTTGGGGAATAATCCTCAAGGAGTGGAAAGGCTGTAGCGGCAAGACCATAGCAGTGCTTGTTGTGGGAATAGTCATTCTGATAATATCCAGTTTCCTGCCGCAACTTCTTTAAATTTAGAATTATGAATTAAGAATAAAGAATTACGAATTATGAAGAGATTTGCATTTAAGATGTATCTGAAGAAGGGATGTGAGGAGGAGTATGCCAAGCGCCATGCCGCCATTTGGCCCGAATTGGTTAAGATGATCAAGGACCAGGGTGTTAGCGACTACAGCATCTTTTGGGACAAGGACACCAACCTGCTATTTGCCGTGCAGAAATGCGACAAGGATACCAACAGCCAGGATACGAGCAATGTCGATCCCATCACCCAGAAATGGTGGGACATGATGGCTGACATCATGGAGGTCAATCCCGACAACTCACCTGTAAGCATTCCCCTGCAGGAGCTGTTCCACTTGGATTAGTATATGATTTTTTAGTCATAAAGTTAGACATTTTAATAGCGGCTGGTAATCTCACGATACCAGCCGCTCATTGTTTTTAAGTGAATTTGTTTATATTATATAGATCAAAAAATTATCTTGGCAGATTAAATGCCTTGGTCATCTCGGCCATTTCATCCTGGCTCATTCCGTCAGGCTCAAAACCCATGCACTTGGCGTTGATATATATCTTGGCACTCTTTGAGAGCACGTCAATCTGGTCAAAAGCATCCATCACGTCAAGACCTTTGGCAAATACACCATGCTTCTCCCACATCACCACGTCGTAGTCCTCCAGTTCCTTTAGTGTGCCCTCTGCGAGTGCGAGACTTCCTGGCAGGGTGTAAGGGACAATACCCAGACCTAACGGGCAGAATGCCTTCGTCTCGGGAATCATGCTCCACAGAAGGTTGCTGAGCACGTCCTTTCCCATAAACTTCTTGCAATGGCTCATGGAGATGAGTTCGATGGGGTGGGTATGTACTGTGGCATTGTATTTCATACCTTTCTCAATCATCCTGGCGTGGACGCTCAGGTGGCTTGGCAGTTCGGATGTTGGAGCCACAGGATTGTCTGCTATGATGACATAGCTGGCGCAGTCATCAAGGATTCTGATGATAGAGCCATTGTCCATTGGCCAACGCGCTAAGTCACGCATACGCTTACCAGTGCCTTTGCAATAAAAATACTGTCCCTTCAGTGCGGGGAGAGTGGTGCCGATCTGTATCGCATCGCTGATGGCAGGCATCGCACGAACCTCATCGTCAATCATTTCGGTGACGTTTACCGTGATGTTGCCGCCGTTGCGCTCAGCCCAACCGTTTTGCCAGAGATATCCGGCCACCTCTGCTATCTTCTCGACCTCTCTTCTTAAGGCAGGCCGACCTTCAAGTACACTTTTCATATCTTAGTATTATGTATTATTATTGATTTTCATTTTGCATTGCAAAGATACTAATTATGCCACTTCCTAAACCTGCTCTTTTGATATAAATACATTGACTTTTGATAATCGGTCTTTTCCTTAACAATAGTTTTCACTCTTTGGTAATTATTTAAGAAAATATTGCGCATTTATAGCCAATTATTCGTAATTTTGCACCCAAAATAACGAAATGAATTATTCGGCAATAATCATTGAACAGATAATAACAAGATGAAGATGAAACGATTTATTACAATTTCTCTCATGGCATTAAGTAGTATGGGAGCAACTTGTGTGACATTACCACAACCCACGCGCGAGGCAAAACCTGGTGTGCGCTGGTGGTGGCTCGGTTCGGCTGTCGATAAGGACAATCTGAGTTGGTGTCTTGGTGAATATGCCAAGGCTGGTGTCGGTGCGGTGGAGATAACCCCAATATACGGCATTCAAGGCAATGATGCCAATGAAATCAGTTATCTGTCGCCTAAGTGGATGGAGATGCTCCGCCATGTGGAGGCTGTGAATGAGAAACTTGACATAGAGACAGGTATGGCCACAGGCACCGGATGGCCCTTTGGCGGTCCGTGGGTGCCCATTGAGGAGGCGGCTTGCAAGGCCATCGTCATCGACACTCTTGTCGCATCGATTGTCAAGCCTGAGAAGATTGAGTTTGAATTGCCGGAGAAAGAGAGAAAATATTCTACCTTGAAGCTCCTGCGTAGTTATCCCAAGGATGGTGGTATGCAGAGGGTGATAGCACTATATGAAAGCCGTACACGTCAGAAAGTCAAGCGTGCGGCACCAGGTGGTGAGGGATTTGTGGTCAATCATTTCGACTCCACCGCTGTCGCACATTACCTGCAACACATCGAGAAGGCATTCACCGAGACAGGCACTCCATTTCCCCATACCTTCTTCAACGACAGTTATGAGGTATATGGTGCCGACTGGACACCAACCCTGTTTGAGGAGTTTGCACGCCGCAGGGGATATAAGCTCGAAGACCGACTTGAAGAGTTTGTAGATGGTGAGCCACAGGTGGTGAGCGACTATCGCGAGACACTTGCCGAGATGTTGCTTGAAAACTTCACCCGACAGTGGACGGAATGGGCTCATCGTCATGGGGCCATCACGCGCAATCAGGCCCATGGTTCGCCTGCCAATCTCATTGACTGCTATTCCGCTGTTGATATCCCTGAAATAGAAGGCTTTGGACTAACCGACTTCGGAATAAAGGGACTTCGTAAGGACGAGGGATATACACGTCCCAACTTCAGCGACCTGAGTATGCTCAAGTACGCACCATCGGCAGCCCATGTCACAGGCAAGCGATACACGTCGAGCGAGACATTCACATGGCTCACTGAGCATTTCCGCACATCACTAAGCCAAATGAAACCCGACCTCGACCTGATGTTCTGTGCAGGAGTCAATCATGTCTTTTTCCATGGAACAGCATATTCGCCCAAGGACGACCCATGGCCGGGGTGGCGCTTTTATGCCTCTGTGGATATGAGTCCCAACAATAGTATATGGAGGGATGCACCTGAGTTGATGGCTTATATCACCCGATGTCAGACCTATCTCCAGTGGGGACAGCCAGATAATGACTTTTTGGTATATCTCCCATTGAGAGACCTATGGCGCAAGGACACCAAAAACAGGCTCATGATGTTTGACATCCATTCGATGGACAAGAAGAGTCCGGAATTTATACAAGCTATCCTCGACATTGACAAAGCGGGTTTTGACTGTGATTATATCAGCGATAATCTGCTCATGACAACCGTTTGTCGTGACGGACGTCCTGTCACTGCTGCCGGCACTCCCTATAAGGCCATTATTATCCCGGAGGGAAGTGTGATGTCCGATGAGGTCACCAATCATATAAAGTCACTTGAGCGACAGGGATGCACAATAATTTATGGCCATGACAAGGCCGCCATGGAGAGGGCAGCAGCTCCCGAGACGATGAAGAGTGTCTATGGATTAAAGATGATACGTCGTGCCAATGAATATGGTCATCATTATTTCATTTCCAATCTCAGTGCCAATGATATCAATGAGTCCATTCATATCACTACAGGAGAGAAGTATGGCCTATGGTATAATCCAATGACTGGCGAATACACACGCGCCACTCTTGGTGCCGACGGTTTGCAAGTGCGTCTCAGAAGTGGAGAGAGTCGTATCCTCTTGTGCTCAGACAACGAGGATATTTATCCTGAGGAAATGAAGGAGGATGTTTATGCAAACAATGGTGATGCCATTGACCTTACCGCCAACAAGTGGACGCTCTGCTTCACCGAGGAACATCCGAAGGTTGCCTGTACATACAAACTGGATCGCCTGCAGACATGGGAGACACTGGGCGACAGTGCCGCAGTCACCATGGGAACTGGCGTGTACGAGACTGTCGTTAAGTTGTCTGCCGCCGAGGCCAAGTGCCATTGGGCTATCAATCTTGGTGACGTGAGGGAGAGCGCACGTGTATATATTAATAATGTGTATGTCGGTTGTGCATGGGCGGTGCCCTTCATCCTCGACTGCAAGAACGCCCTGAAGAAGGGGAAGAATACCATACGCATAGAAGTGACCAATCTGCCCGCCAACCGTATTGCCGACCTCGACCGCAAGGGAGTGAAGTGGCGCAAGATGAAGGAGATAAATGTCGTTGACCTCAACTACAAGCGCACCACATACGAGAAGTGGAAGCCCGTGGAGAGCGGACTCAACGGACAGGTCAAGCTGATTAGAAATGAGAAAATCAATTAAAACAAAGGTAAATAGATGAAGAAAAAATGGATTGCCTGCGTGATGGCATTGTGTGCCGCCATATTGCCCACAACGGTGGGAGCGCAGAATAACACTGAGAAGCAGAAGGAGATAATCGACGTGGTGCACCGCACCAATGATTATTTCATGCAAAAGTACAGCGACCCTACGCTTGACACCTTCGTCAAGAAGATCCGTACGAGCAACCTGTGGACCCGCGCTGTTTATTATGAAGGATTGATGGCCCTCTATGACATCGACCCGCAGCAGAGGTATATCGACTATACCGACCGATGGGCTGACTATCATAAATGGACGGCGCGAGGCAGTGTACACGATACTGATGCCGACAATCAATGCTGTCAGCAGACATATATCGACAGACATGTGCAGAGTGGGATGAAGAAAGACATGTCAAAGGTGAAGGAAAACCTCGACCATCAGATGGCCACGGGCAAATACAGTTATTGGACATGGATCGATGCCATCCAGATGGCAATGCCTGTATATGCCAAATATGCCAAGCTGACTGGTGAGCGCAGATATCTCGACTATGCGATGAACTCATACAAGTGGAGCCGCGACACACTCGCAGGAGGACTCTTCAATAAGAAGGAGGGCCTGTGGTGGAGAGACAAGGACTATGTGCCGCCATACAAGGAAAAGGACGGTAAGAACTGCTATTGGAGCCGAGGCAACGGATGGGTCTATGCCGCTCTCGTCAGAGTGATGGAGACACTGCCTGCCAACGACCCTTATTACCAGTATCTCAAGTCGGACTTCATCAAGATGAGCCGTGCGCTACTGAAATGCCAACGCAAGGACGGATTCTGGAATGTCAGCCTCGTCTCTCCTGTCACATACGGCGGACCGGAGATGACCGGCACGGCCCTCTTCCTATATGGCATGGCTTGGGGCGTGCGTCAAGGCATCCTTCCTCAGAAGACTTATCAAAAATCTATGGACAAGGCATGGGCTGCCATGGCTTCGTGTGTTCACGACAATGGATTCATAGGATATAATCAGGGCACAGGCAAAGACCCCTCAGCAGGCCAGCCCGTGACATTCACCTCCGTGCCCGATTTCGAGGACTACGGCACAGGTTGCTTTATCCTTGGTGCAGTGGAGTACTACCGTCTCTTCTCCAAGGATGAGAAGTGGCCCGACGGCACCAGTATGTCCCCATGGTTCCATAATACAACCAAGGTTGATTTCGCCACATTGGGCAAGCGATATGTGGTGACCGACTATGGTGTGAAAAGCGACAGTACTTTGGTACAGACTGCCGCCCTCCAGGCTGTCATCGACCGTGCCTCCAATGACGGTGGCGGAGTCATCGTCATTCCTCGCGGCACCTTCATGAGTGGTGCCCTCTTTTTCCGTCAAGGTACCCATCTGTTTATCGAGGAAGGCGGCAAACTGAAGGGCAGTGAGTATATCGCCGACTTCCCTATCTTGGAGACACGCATCGAGGGACAGACATGTAAGTACTTTGCCGCACTTGTCAACGCCTACGGTCTTGACGGATTCAACATCGGCGGTAAAGGCACCATTGATGGCAATGGCTATCATTATTGGGAGGAGTTCTGGATTCGTCGCAAATGGAATCCACAGTGCACCAACAAGGATGAGCAGCGTCCACGACTCGTATATATATCCGATTGTCATAATGTCACTGTTCAGGATGTCAAACTCGTCAACAGTCCCTTCTGGACCAATCATCTTTATCGCTCCGACCATGTCCGCTATCTCGACTGCTATATTTATTCGCCGACAAAGGGTGTGAAGGCACCGAGCAGCGACGCTATCGACATCGACGTGTGTCATGACGTCCTGATCGACGGATGCTATATGTCGGTCAATGATGATGCAGTGGCTATCAAGGGTGGCAAGGGCACGTGGGCTGACAAGGCTCCTGAGAACGGTCCTAACTTCAATATTCTGATTCAAAACTGCAAGTACGGCGTCGTCCACGGCTGTCTTACATTGGGCAGTGAGAGTGTCTATGACCGCAATATCGTGCTGCGTAATATCGAGGTCGATAATGCAAATCGTGTGTTGTGGCTGAAGATGCGTCCTGACACCCCACAGCATTATGAGTATGTCAAAGTGGATAATATCACAGGCACTACAGGCAGTTTCCTTGTTGTTCGTCCTTGGACGCAGTTTTTCCAACCGGAAGATCGCGCCGACATGCCTTTGAGTCAGTGTAATGACATCGTGATGACGAATATCAAGATGGAGTGCAAGAACTTTTTCGACGTTGGGACAAGTGATAAGTATCGCCTACGCGACTTTACATTCCGCAACATCAATGTCAAGGATGCCAAGAAGGCTTTCGACAAGAATATGATTGAAAACACCATAGTAGAAAATGTGACCATCCAATGAGGATGGTCACATTGTTTTCATCACGATTTCCAGGTGAAAAGTGAACTTCCTTCGCTCTTCCTTTGCTCTTCCTTCGCTCCAAATTCGATGAACCTTCGCTCTTTTACCTTTTAGGGAGAAGTGAATCACCGAAGGATGAGCGAACCAAAAGCGAGCCCTATATTGTTTTCTTTCCTCGGCTCACCTTGATGCCCTTGTTGTGGATGGTGGTGCGTATGCCACCGAGGTTGTATGTGGGTGCGTCTTTTGAGTCGTCGTCGATGGTGATGGTGTCGATGGCTGTGTCTGTGCCGAGGACAGGAGTGATGTCGAGCGACTTGCAGTTGGGCATGTCGAAGTCATAGACATTGCCCTCTATGGTCTTCTCCGTGACAGAGTTATTGGAGTTGACTGTCCGCACTGTCCATGCCACCACGGTCTTGCCTTCGATTGTGGAACCGCCCTTGAGGTGCAGCGCCCTTCCTGCAAAGAACTTTCCGTCGAAGAGAGCCTCGCTGAGCTTTACACCGTTGACCTCGATAACGAATGACTGACGCTCTTCGTCTGTGAGCGAATTGGCTATGGTCAGGGCAATGGGTGAGCCAAGAGAGTAGTATTTGCTCAGTTGGTCGTAGAAGATATCTGTGCGCTGGGCAATCCAGTTTCGTGCGTTTTTCAGTTCGTCATTGTAGTTTGGCCACCATTTGTTGACCAGTTCGCGGTGGTATGGGTATTCATATTTTATTTGTTCGTACATTGGGTCCCACACGGCGCGTGTGCCTCTTTCGTTCATGAAGTCACCCATATAGATGGCGCATCGGTCGATAAACTCGCGCTTGAAGTCGGCATCCTCCTCCAATCGGCGGAAGAGTCGGGTGTGCTCATATTGGTTAGCCCAGGCATTGCCGCTGTCGTAGTTGGGGTTATGCAGCCATTCGAGGGTGTTGTAGTTGACGTTGCGTCCGTACAGTCCGAGCCCGAAGTCTGTGTCCTTGGCTATCCAGCGCCATCTGCCGTCGTCGGTGCGTGGTCGCCACATCACGATGTTATTGCCTGGGAAGTCAAGGTTGCAGTAGTAAAGGTTCATTGCCATGAGGTTTATAAATTCATAGCAGTCCATCCATTTCTCATATTCAGCCATGGTATGTCCGTGTTCATTGTAGAATGCCTTGAAGGCATTGTAGTTGTCCCATGTGCCTTCCTTAAGTTCAGCCCAGTTTTCAAACATGTCGAGGTCTTCAAGTCCATCGTAGTTGGTGTAGATATTGTCCTCATTGCTTCTTTCGCGGAAGTTGAGCATACCGTCATACTTGCCGTTGATGAAGACGATGGCTGGCCGGTATGCTTGCCAGTCGAGATCGGCGTGGTGTGCCATGTTGCGCTGTATGATGGCATCACGCTGGAATAGATAGTCGAAGTCGTTGCCGGCATTTCTCAGAGCTATGGACTTGAAGTCCGTGACACCTGGTTTGTCCTCTGGGAAGAACTCATATCTGAATCTCTTCTCGCCGAATCGCTTGTTGGCATACAGGGCGAGCGACTTTTTGGGATTGCCACGTGTGGCTCCTCCCATGATGCGCGTCTCGCAGAGTTGGTTGATGACTGCTTTCTCGTCGGGATTGGCAAATACCTCAAGGTTGATGGGGCGTCGCCAGTCATGGTTGTAGTTTTCAATTCCGTCGGCTTTGTTGCCCTCAACATATATTCCTATGGTATTGTCGTACAGATATCTACGGTCGGTCACTATGGAGACCACGGCGAGGGTGATGTCGCGCGGCATGAATAGATAGCTCTGTACGGATGAGCGTGGCGAGAGGTAGCCTTCGCAGAATAGTTTTGCCCGTATGACTTTGGAAGCGGAAATCTTGAATGGCGAGGAATAGCGTGTACTGGTGGCGGTGGGTTCGCTGCCGTCGGATGTATATCGTATGACGGTGCCTTCGGGGGCATCGTCGGGCAGTGACATTGAGAAGTCAATGGTCTTTCCCTCGCGCCATACACCACCGCTGACTGCAAAGACAGGGGCGGAGAGAACCTTGGTGGCGAGTGTGCCGCAGTTTGTCTTGCCTGGTGTGGGGGTGAGTTGGTATCCCCATTCCTCTCCTGCATCGTTTTTACGTCCGTATGCAATATTGGGTGCGGGCTGTTTCTTCATTCCTGTCACCTTGTCGATGATGTCGTTGGAGCGGAAGAGATATACCTCGCCGCCCTTGCCTGATTCGAGTCGGAAGTCGGTGTGCATGCCGTTGCCTTCCTTGTCGCAGAAGATGAGTGCAAATGCACCAGGGGCGAGGGTGCGGTTGGGTAGTGTCCATGCCTTGTCCGCTTGGTCGGAGTCGCCAAGGCGATAGTCTTTGAGGTTGACACTTTCAGAGCCACTGTTGTAGATTTCTACCCATGAGTCCGGAAACTCGTTAATGTCGTCCATGGTACAGTCGATATTCGACTGCATTAGTTCGTTGATTACCACCTGAGCTTCAGTGGTGAGTGATGTGGCCGCAATGACAGCGGCGGTGAGTAGTTTTTTCTTCATTTATTTTAAAGATTTATTAGGTTGTATGAATTTTCGGGCAAAGTTACTCTTTTTTATTTGATTATGCAAGCATTTTAGTGTAATTTATTATAAATAAAAGGCGAAATCCGATAAAAAGACGTGATTTGTTTGGTTAAGTCGTGAATAATGTGTAATTTTGCACGCTCATAGCACAAAGCGACAATAATGAGTGATAATATTAACATTTCAATAAATTAATAAAGACTATGTCATACCTCTTCTCATCGGAGTCAGTCTCCGAAGGACATCCCGACAAGGTGGCGGACCAGATATCGGACGCTATCCTCGACCAGTTTTTGGCCTACGACGAAAAGGCTCGTGTGGCTTGCGAATCATTCGTGACCACAGGCCAGGTAGTGATTATGGGCGAAGTGCGCTCCAGTGCGTATATTGACCTGCAGACCATCGCCCGCAATACGATCAAGCGCATCGGCTATACAAAGGCCGAATATCAGTTTGACGGCAACTCATGCGGCATACTCAGTGCCATCCACGAACAGAGCGGTGACATCAACCGTGGTGTGGACAATGGCAATGAGGACGAGCAGGGGGCAGGTGATCAAGGCATGATGTTTGGATATGCCACCAATGAGACAGACAATTACATGCCTGTATCTCTTGACCTTGCTCACCTTATCATGGTGACCCTCGCCGAGATACGCAAGGAAGGCAGACTGATGACCTATCTTCGTCCCGACTCGAAGAGTCAGGTGACAGTGCAATACAGCGATGCCGGCATCCCTGAGCGTATCGACACTATCGTGGTTTCCACTCAGCATGATGAGTTTGACGAGGACGACAAGATGCTCGCCAAGATTAAGGATGACGTTATCAACATACTCATGCCAAGGGTGAAGGAGAAGATACATTCCGAGAAGGTGCTCGCCCTCTTTGGCGACGACATTAAATATTATGTCAACCCCACGGGCAAGTTTGTCATCGGTGGTCCTCACGGTGATACTGGCCTGACTGGACGCAAGATTATTGTAGATACCTATGGAGGTAAGGGTGCTCATGGTGGAGGAGCGTTTAGTGGCAAGGATTCCAGCAAGGTTGATCGCTCCGCTGCCTATGCTGCTCGCCATATCGCCAAGAATATGGTGGCTGCGGGTGTGGCCGACGAGATGTTGGTTCAGGTGAGCTATGCCATCGGTGTGGCCAAGCCGATGAACATTTATGTCAATACCTACGGACGCAGTCGTGTGAACATGAGCGACGGCGAGATAGCCAAGAAGATTGAGGAACTCTTCGACCTCAGGCCCAAGGCCATTGAGAGACAGTTGAAGCTCCGCCAGCCTATGTATAGCGAGACGGCTGCCTACGGACACATGGGTCGCCAGCCGCAAACCGTAAGGAAGACTTTCACCAGTCTATATCATGAGACAAAGACCATTGATGTGGAACTCTTCACTTGGGAGAAGTTGGACGCAGTGGAAATGATCCAGAAGGCATTCGGAATATGATTATATCAGACTCTACGGTAGTAGCGGGAAATGGACAAGTGATAGGGACTGAGATGGTGACGGAACAGCCAAAGAGCTTCAAACCCCGTCATCCATATCAGGTTCTGAGACTGTTGCCCAAGAACGCCACCCCCGCACAGCAGGACTCTGCCATTCAGGCTGCGTTCCAACCCAAGGAGGTGAGATACAGCGACAGGCCTGACACTCTCCATCTCCCTGGCTATGGCAAGGGAAAGAGTGCATTGGAGATCACACCGTTGCCCACATACTACAAGGAGTCTTTTTTTGCTGCTGACAGCCTGTTTCATCCCGAGAGAAGTGTTGGACGTTATGGAGTGGCAGGAGAGACAGTGCCTTATACCGTGAGAGGCGACAGCACGATGTCTCTGCTCTTGGTGATGTGCTTCATCGCTGTCACCATATCGGCATCAGGCTCGCGCAACTTCATAGTTAAGCAGCTGAAGAGCATCATCTACGTGCCGAAAAACTATGGCACTATGATGAGCGAGACCTCACAGGAGTTGCACTTCCAACTCTTTATGTTGCTGCTGACAAGTCTTTTGTATTCGATATTGTTCTATTATTATGCCACACGTATGGTGAGCGACACGTTCGTCGTAGCCTCGCAATATCATCTCACGGCTATCTTCTTTGCCATGAGTCTCGGTTATTTCCTAACCAAGGGATTACTCTATTTGATAGTCAACACGATATTCTTCACTGGTAAGAAAAACTTACAATGGATAAAGTCGTCACTCTTCCTTACCACGTCGGAGGGCATGTTGCTCTTCCCTATCATCCTACTATTGTCTTACTTTGACTTGGAGGTGAAAAATGCCCTGATAAGTGTCGGTTTTGTACTCTTTTTGATTAAAATACTGACATTTTTAAAGTCGTATTTCATATTTTTTAGGCGAAAAGGCTATTTTTTGCAAAATATTTTGTACTTTTGTGCCCTTGAAATGGTGCCGCTGCTCTCATTGTGGGGGTCAGTCGTACTGGTTAGTAATTATTTGAAAATAAATTTTTAGGACACCAATGATCAAGAAGATTCTGGTTTCACAACCAAAGCCCACGAGTGAGAAATCACCGTATTTTGACATTGCAGAAAAGTTGGAGGTGGAGTTTGTGTTCCGCCCGTTTATCAAGGTAGAGGGACTTTCGTCCAAGGAATTCAGACAGCAAAAGGTCAGCCTGTCTGACTATACTGCCATCGTCTTTACGTCGAGGCATGCTATAGACAATTTCTTCTTGCTTGCCAAGGAACTCAGATACAATATACCTGAGGACCTGAAGTATTTCTGCGTGACGGAGACCATCGCGCTATACATTCAGAAGTATGTGCAGTATCGCAAGCGTAAGGTCTTTTTCGGCAATACAGGCAAAATTGTCGATATGTTACCCTCAATGGCAAAACATAAGACGGAGCACTATCTCGTGCCGCTGAGCGACGTGCATAATGACGACGTCAAGGAACTGCTCGACTCTAAGAAGCTCAAGCATACGGAATGTGTGATGTATCGCACCGTAAGCAATGACTTCACCCCGGAGGAGGTGGAAAACTTTGACTACGACATGCTTGTTTTCTTCAGTCCGTCGGGAATAGACTCATTGATGAAGAACTTCCCCGACTTTCCCGTCACCCACAAGAACGTACGCATTGCCACCTTCGGACCTGCCACTGCCAAGGCTGCCAAAGAAGCCGGATTGCGACTTGACCTGGAGGCTCCTACAGAAAAGTATCCCTCTATGACGGGGGCTCTGCAGCACTATCTCATTGTCAACGATGAGGATTAGTCTTTGTTCGCGCGTACATTAATATTATATGATACGTGGCTGCAGAGAGATAAAGAAGAATCATTAGATAATGGAAATAACGGACAATACACTGGGCAGGACAGAGCGTATCAAGAGCCGCAAGCAGATTGAGACGCTCTTTGGCGGAGGACGAAGCCGCTCGATGGCTTCATATCCCCTGAGATTAGTGTATATGACCGAGGATGCCGACAATGCCGACCATACAGGGTTGATGATGATGGTGAGCGTTTCCAAACGCCATTTTAAAAGGGCTGTCAAGCGAAATAGGGTCAAGAGGCAAGTGCGCGAGGCATACAGGCTCAACAAGCGTCTGTTGCTGCCTGCCACTGAAAGACTTTCTGGCAAGACTCTGAGTATGGCGTTCATTTGGCTTGCCGATGAGCTGATGCCTACGGAGAGGGTGGAGAAGAGTGTGACTAATCTAATGCAAAGACTCAATGAACGCATTACGATGGATATCTAAGGCAGCCACATGGCTGCTCTGTCTGCCAATACTCTTCTACCGACGGTTTATCACACCATTCACCCCACCATGCTGCCGGTTTACTCCCACATGCTCCGAATATGCGCGGCAGGCACTCATTAAGCACGGACCTGTTAAGGGACTCGCACTCGCCATCTGGAGAATACTCAGGTGTAACCCATGGGGCGGAAGCGGATACGACCCAGTGCCGTAGTATGTATTGTTGAGCAAATGCGAAACTTAAATTAAATAAAAAATATGGTTCAATGAAAAACTTTGTTGAAGAACTGAAATGGCGCGGTATGCTCGCGCAGATTATGCCTGGAACAGAAGAACTGCTCCAGAAGGAGATGGTCACCGCATACTTGGGTACTGACCCCACAGCCGACTCATTGCATATCGGACACCTCTGCGGAATCATGATGCTCAGGCATCTCCAGCATTGTGGACACAAGCCAATCATACTCGTAGGCGGAGCCACGGGAATGATAGGCGACCCATCAGGAAAAAGCCAGGAGCGCAACCTCCTTGACGACAAGACACTCTATCACAATCAGGAGTGCATCAAGGCACAGGTGGCCAAGTTCCTCGATTTCGACACCGATGCCCCCAACAAGGCAGAGATGGTCAATAACTACGACTGGATGAAGAACTTCACATTCCTTGACTTCGCACGCGAAGTAGGTAAGCATATCACTGTCAACTATATGATGGCAAAGGAAAGTGTACAGCAGAGACTTAATGGCACTGCACGCGACGGTCTGTCATTTACTGAGTTCACATATCAGCTGCTCCAAGGATATGATTTTCTCTATCTATATCAGAACAAGAACTGCAAACTGCAGCTTGGAGGCAATGACCAGTGGGGCAACATGACCACCGGAACAGAGCTTATCCGCCGCACCCTTGGTAATGAGGTGGAGACTTACGCACTGACTTGTCCGCTCATCACCAAGGCTGACGGTAAGAAATTCGGTAAGACCGAGACCGGTAATATATGGCTCGACCCGAAGCGCACCACACCATATAAGTTCTATCAGTTCTGGCTTAATGTCAGCGACGAGGACGCAGAGCGATATATCAAGATATTCACGTCTCTCGACAAAGATACTATTGATGCTCTCGTGGAGCAGCATAAGCAAGACCCAGGACAGAGAATACTCCAGAAGAGACTTGCCGAGGAGACCACTATCCTCGTTCACTCCAAGGAGGCTTTGGACGCAGCCATTGAGGCCAGCGGCATACTCTTTGGCAAATCGACCAAGGAGAGCCTTCTCAAACTTGATGAGCAGACATTCCTCGACATTTTCGACGGCGTGCCGCAGTTCACAGTATCGCGCGACCAGTTGGGTCAGCCGGCCGTGGAACTGTTCACGCAGGCAGCTCCCGTCTTTGCCAGCAAGGGAGAGATGAGAAAGCTTGTCCAGGGTGGCGGTGTGTCGCTCAACAAGGAAAAGCTCTCTGCCTTCGACCGTGTCATCACTGAAGATGACCTTATCGACGGTAAATATCTACTCGCCCAGAAGGGTAAAAAGAATTATTTCCTCATCACCGTATGCTAAATATATAAGAGGAAAGACTTAAAAAAACTAAATTTCGGTGCAAAAATTTGGTAATGCCAAAAAATAGCATTACCTTTGCACCGAAATTTGATGCTTTGGACCATGGTGTAATGGTAACACTACAGGTTTTGGTTCTGTCATTATGGGTTCGAGTCCCGTTGGTCCAACAACTTATTTCAACTATTTTAAAACAAATTACACGATTATGAAAACAAACTATGAAGTACGCTATGCGGCTCATCCTGAGGACGCAAAGCACTATGACACGACAAGAATCCGACGTGACTTTCTCATTGAAAAAGTATTTTCAGCCGACGAGGTAAACATGGTTTACTCTATGTATGACCGTATGGTTGTCGGAGGTGCAATGCCGGTAAACGAATCTCTCAAACTGGAGGCTATAGATCCTTTGAAGGCTGATTTCTTCACCACACGACGTGAGATAGGCATATTCAACGTAGGCGAGGGCGCAGGCGTGGTTAAGGTAGGTGACGAGACTTTTGAACTCGACTTTAAGGAGGCTCTCTATATCGGACGTGGCGATCGCGATGTCATCTTCGAGAGCAAGGACAGTGCCAAACCAGCCAAGTTCTATTTCAACAGTTGCACTGCCCACAAGGAATATCCATGCAAGAAAATCACTAAGCAGGATGCAGTGGTGGCTCACATGGGTTCGTTGGAAATGAGCAATGAGCGTAATATCAATAAGATGATTGTCAATCAGGTGCTGCCCACATGTCAGTTGCAGATGGGTATGACTGAGCTTGCCACTGGTAGTGTGTGGAATACTATGCCAGCTCACGTACATAGCCGTCGTATGGAGGCTTACTTCTACTTTGAGGTGCCCGAAGACCAGGCTGTATGCCACTTCATGGGTGAAGTCAATGAGACTCGCCATATCTGGATGAAGGGTGATCAGGCTGTGCTCTCTCCTGAATGGAGCATTCACTCAGCTGCAGCAACCCACAACTATACCTTTATATGGGGTATGGGTGGAGAGAACCTCGACTACGGTGACCAGGACTTCTCGCTCATCACAGACTTGAAGTAAATCAGAATTAGAAAATGTAAATTCTAAATTGTAAAAATGGATACATTTAGCAATAGATTTTCATTGGAGGGCAAAGTTGCCCTCGTCACTGGCGGTGCATACGGTATCGGTTTTGCCATAGCAGAGGCTTATGCCATGGCAGGTGCAAAGATAGCGTTCAACTGTCGCGGACAACATCACCTCGACCAGGCTCTCGCTGACTATAAGGCTAAGGCCATTGATGCCAAAGGATATATCTGTGATGTCACTGACGAAGAGCAGGTAAAGACAATGGTGGCTGATATAGAGAGAGAACTTGGCACTATTGATATTCTCGTCAACAACGCAGGTATCATCAAGCGCATTCCTATGACTGAAATGTCAGTGGAGGATTTCCGACAGGTTATCGACATAGACCTTAATGCCCCATTCATCATGTCAAAGGCTGTTATTCCTGGAATGATTAAGAAGGGACATGGCAAGATCATTAATATATGCTCAATGATGAGCGAACTCGGACGTGAGACAGTGTCGGCTTATGCCGCTGCGAAGGGTGGTCTGAAGATGCTGACAAGGAACATCTGTTCGGAGTTTGGTGAGCACAACATACAGTGCAATGGTATAGGTCCAGGATACATCGCCACACCACAGACTGCCCCCCTCAGGGAGATACAGCCTGATGGCGAGCGTCATCCTTTCGACAAGTTTATCATCTCAAAGACTCCTGCCGCACGTTGGGGCACACCGGAAGACTTGATGGGTCCGGCAGTGTTCCTCGCATCGGATGCTTCCGACTTTGTCAATGGACATATCCTGTATGTGGATGGAGGTATTCTCGCTTACATCGGAAAGCAGCCATAACAGATGGAGTCAATAGGATATAATTGATATTAATAAGTGATTACAAAAAAAGAGTGGAAATGCCGCAAAGTATTTCCACTCTCTTTTTTATTTACAAATATTAGTTCAGTGCATCGGCAAGTTCTGCGCCGGCTTTAAACTTGGCTACCTTCTTGGCTGCAATCTGAATCTTCTCCTTGGTGAGAGGATTGATGCCTTCGCGAGCAGGACGCTCACCAACGCTGAATGTACCGAAACCAACGAGGGCTACCTTGTCACCTGCAACGAGAGCTTCCTTCAGTGCACCTACAGTTGCATCGAGAGCTGCCTTTGCCTGAGTTTTTGTCAGACCTGAACCAGCTGCGATTTTGTCAATTAATTCTGTCTTGTTCATAATTTTACTTAATTTATTGTTGATTATAATAGATAATACGATCTTTTTCACTGCAAATATAGGGTAAAGAATTTAGAAAAACAACAAAAATCGAAAAAAAATCTACTTTTTATTGTTTTTTTTATGTTATATGCCTAATTAATGATGTTTTTGCGGTTTTTTTTTGTAATTTTGCGCCCGAAATAAATAGTATTTGTAGATTTTCAAATTAATAAAAGGATAGAATTATGCGTAACATACCCATAGTGACAAAAAATCTGTTGATCATTAATGTCGTCGCATTCCTTGCCACGATGTTGATGAAGACAGGAGGTGTGGATCTCAACTCAATGTTTGGTCTCCACTTCTTTATGGCCAGTGATTTCCAGATATGGCAACTCTTCACATACATGTTTCTCCATGCGGGCTTCACACATATATTGTTTAATATGTTTGCCCTATGGATGTTTGGTGTGGTGATAGAGAATGTGTGGGGACCGAAAAAATTCTTGTTTTATTACATTTCCTGTGGTGTCGGTGCGGGACTGATGCAGGAATTGGCACAGTTCGTATCGTTCTATTTTATGATTTCCGCCCAGGACCCGACTATTGGCGTGGCGCAGATGTTTGAGGTAGGACGTCAGCTCTCCGACGAACTTAACATGTGGACAACGATAGGTGCGTCTGGCGCCGTATATTCCATATTGCTTGCATTCGGAATGATATTCCCCAATGAGCGCATCTTCATTTTCCCGTTGCCTATACCTATCAAGGCAAAGTGGTTTGTGATGATTTATGTGGCGATAGAGCTGTTCTCCGCCATCGGCACCCCAGGCGACAATGTAGCCCACATGGCACACCTCGGCGGTATGCTGTTTGGTTTCCTCATGATACGCTATTGGAACAAGCATCCTAATGGTGGAGGACAATACGGCAGAAACCGTGGGGAGGAGTTTTTCAAGAATCTCAAGCGTAATTTCGACCGCCGCAAGGGCAATACCCACGGCAACTATGCAGATATGCACGTTCATCAGGGCGGAGGGCGCCAGAGCGACTGGGAATATAATGAGATGAAAAAGAAAAAACAGCAGGAAGTGGATCGTATTCTCGACAAGATAAGACGTAGCGGCTATGACAGTCTCACTGCTGATGAAAAGAAGACCTTGTTTGATAGCAGTCAGGAAAGATGATTTCGCAGTTGAAGACGTTTACACTCAAAATGATTGCCGGCGCCAATGTCGCTACGGTCATCGTGATGTTGCTTGTGGGGTTTTCCGACTATGTCAATCCTGCCACGCATCCCTTGCTCGCCATTGTGGGACTGGCATTTCCCGTGATGATGCTCATCAATCTCGGATTTCTTGTCTTTTGGCTTATCTTCGCCAAGAGGATGGCAATCATCCCTTTTATGGGGTTTCTTATGGCTTACGCACCCGTGCGCACGTATATACCTATTAATATGTCGCATGAGACACCATTGGGAGCCATAAAGGTCATGTCGTATAATGTGCACGGCTTCAACGGACGGCTTGGTAGTGCAGACCGCGACGCCAATGCCGCGTCAGACATCGTGGCATATCTAAAAAAGCAAGCTCCCGACATACTATGCATGCAGGAGGACGTGGGACATTCAAAAGCATTGGTAAAGCAGGAGTTCGATAGCCTGTTCAAGTATCATGACAGCATGACATTTGGCAAAGGCTCTGAACACAATGGACTCAGCATATATTCTAAATACCCCGTATTGGGAAAAGAGTCCATACCCTACGAGTCGAAGGGTAATGCCAGTTGTGTGTTCTATCTCGACATCAACGGCAAGAAGGTGGCGGTGGTCAACAACCATTTCGAGAGCAATTGTCTAACGGCAAACGACAAAAGCAAGTTCAAGGGTATCATCAAGGGCGACGTCGAAGGTGACTCAGCCAAGGTGGGGACAAAATATCTTGCCGCCAAACTCGCCGATGCCGGACGTCGGCGCGCTCCCCAGGTTGATGCAGTCCATGCATACGTGGAGAAGTTGAAGGAGAAATATCCTGTCATCGTATGCGGCGACTTCAATGACAACCCCATCTCATACACACGGCGCGTCATGGCAAAAGGACTCACCGACTGTTATGTCGAGACAGGAAGAGGACTCGGTTTGTCATATAATCAGAAAGGATTCTACGTCAGGATTGACAATATGATGTGCTCCGACCACTTCATTCCATACAATTGTCACGTTGATGGAAAAATCGTCGCTTCCGACCATAATCCTATCATTTGTTGGCTCAAATTCGGCTATAAACCATAAAAATGGGGTTAAAAATAATAAAAAGTCGAAATAAATTTTCATAATTGTAAAAAAATCACTATATTTGCACGCTTTAAATAGGCATTGATGTTGAATATAATAATAAAAAAATCAATATAAACAAATGCAAAACAAAGGAATTGTAAAGTTTATCGCACTTATGCTCATGCTGGTGTGTATATTCTATCTCAGCTTCTCATTCGTGACACGCCACTATGAAAACAAGGCTGCCGAAATGGGTGAGGAGGCAGGACAGGAATATCTCGACTCCATCATGAACGAGAAAGTGTATTTTGGCGCTTACTCTCTGAAGGAGTGCCGTGAGATGCAAATCGGCCTGGGTCTTGACCTTAAGGGCGGTATGAACGTGATTCTTGAGGTATCTGTGCCCGACGTTATCGCCGTGCTCGCTGACCACAAGACTGATGCGGCTTTCACCAAGTCTATGGAGGAAGCCAAGAAGGAAGAGGAAACAAGTCAGAAGGACTTCGTCAGCCTCTTTATCCAGTGTTACAAAAAGAATGCTCCCGGACATCGTCTCGCTGAGGTTTTTGCCACACAGCAGATGAAGGGCAAGGTGAGCACTCAGAGCTCTGATGCAGAGGTGGAGAGCGCTGTCCGCGCCGAGGTTCAGTCGGCTGTTGACAACTCCTTCCTCGTGGTGCGTAATCGTATCGACAAGTTTGGTGTCGTTCAGCCTAACATCCAGAAATTGGAAGGACAGAGCGGACGTATCATGGTCGAGATGCCTGGTATTCGTGAGCCGGAGCGTGTGCGCAAGTTGCTTCAGGGAAGTGCCAACCTTGAGTTTTGGGAGACTTATAATAGTCAGGAGATTGTGCCTCTTCTCGCACAGCTCAACCAGAAATACGCTCTCGGTGCAGAGGCTTTGAAGGCTGAGGCTGCCGCAGATTCTACCGTAGCTGACTCTGCCAAGGTTGAGGCTGCCGCTCCTGCCAAGGAGGAGAAGTCACTCGCCGCAGCTATCGGCGCAAAGAAGGATGCCAAGGCCGACGCCAACAAGGAGGCCCAGTTGAAGAAGCTCAAGGAGCAGAATCCTCTCTTCTCTGTGTTCCAGCCCTCACAGGGCCAGAGCCTGAGCGTTGTGGGATATGCCGCAGCTCGCGACACTGCTGATGTCAACAAGGTCATCTATTCTGACGTGGCAAAGCAGATATTGCCCTCCGACGTGAAGCTGCTTTGGAGTGCCAAGGCTGCCGACTTTGACAAGAAGGCCGAGATATTCGAGCTCCATGCCCTGAAGGTTACTGAACCTTCCGGACGTGCTCCGCTTGAGGGAGATGTGATCACCAATGCCAAGGACGAGTTCGACCAGTATGGCCATCCTTGTGTGAGCATGCAGATGAATAGCGACGGCGCACGCCGCTGGGCACAGCTCACCAAGCAGAATATCGGTCGTGCCGTGGCTATCGTACTCGACGATGCTGTATATAGCGCACCCCGTGTGAACGGCGAGATTGCCGGCGGTAACTCACAGATCACCGGTAACTTCTCCATAGAGGACACCAAGGACCTTGCCAATACTCTCAACTCTGGTAAAATGCCTGCTCCTACACGTATCGTGCAGGAAGAGGTTGTCGGTCCTTCTCTCGGTGCACAGTCTATCCAGCAGGGTGTCATCTCATTCATCGTGGCATTCGTGCTGCTGATGGTCTATATGCTCTGCCTCTACAACATTATTCCGGGTATGATGGCCAACATCGCCCTGCTCTTCAACCTCTTCTTCACTCTCGGTATTCTTACCTCCTTCCAGGCTGCGCTGACCATGCCGGGTATCGCCGGTATCGTCCTCTCGCTTGGTATGGCTGTGGATGCCAACGTGCTTATCTATGAGCGTACTAAGGAAGAGCTTCGTGCCGGACTCAATGTCAAGGAGGCTATGAAGAAGGGTTATGCCAACGCATTCTCCGCTATCTTCGACTCCAACTTGACTTCAGTCATCACTGGTGTCATCCTCTATGCATTTGGTACTGGTCCTATCCGTGGTTTTGCCACCACGCTCATCATCGGTATCTTCTGCTCGTTCTTCACCGCTGTATTCCTCACTCGTCTCGTTTATGAGCACCAGATGAAGAAGGACAAGTGGCTCAACCTGACATTCTCTACATCGTTCTCAAAGAACCTGATGCAGAACACCAAGTTCAACTTCATGGGTGCATACAAGAAGACTTTCACTATCTGGGGAGTGGCTGCCGTGGCTCTCATCCTCTGCCTCGCCGTACGTGGATTGAGCAAGAGCATCGACTTCACCGGTGGTCGCAACTATGTGGTTAAGTTAGAGAAGGCCGTAGAGCCTGAGCAGGTTCGCGAGGCTCTTGCCGGTGCATTCGGCGAAGCCAACGTGAGCGCTATCGCATTGGGTACAGACGGACAGACCATCCGTGTGTCAACCAACTATAAGATCGAGTCCAACGACCCGACTGTTGACGACGAGTGCGAGAACATCCTCTTCAAGGCTATGTCGAAGGCCAACCTTGTCACTCAGAAGGATGTCAACCAGTTCAAGAACCCCGATGTGCGCGAGGGTGGCTCTATCATCAGTAGTACAAAGGTAGGTCCTTCAGTGGCTAAGGACATCACATACGGTGCCATCGTCAGCGTGATCTTCGCTTTGGTTGCCATTTTCCTCTACATCCTGATTCGTTTCCACAACGTGGCTTACTCTGTTGGTTCTACCATCGCCCTGGCTCTCGATACTCTCATCGTGATAGGTATCTACTCTGCCCTTTGGGGCATCGTGCCCATGTCGCTTGAGATCGACCAGACATTCATCGGTGCCATCTTGACCGTTATCGGTTACTCTATCAACGACAAGGTGGTGGTATTCGACCGTATCCGTGAGAACTTCCAGCTGTTTAAGAAGCGCGACCGCCAGCAGGTGTTCAATGACTCGCTCAACCAGACATTGGCGCGTACCATCAACACCTCTGTGACAACGTTCATCGTGCTGCTCTGTATCTTCATCCTCGGTGGTGACAGTATCCGCAGCTTCGCATTCGCTATGATTTTGGGTGTTGTATTCGGTACTTTGTCTTCTATCTTCATTGCTTCTCCAATGGCTTACATCGTTCTTGGTCGTAAGATTAAGG
>JAXEKN010000028.1:0-60967 GCA_034101015.1 Prevotella sp. | reverse complement strand
ATTATCACAATTCTTTCTGCTTTGCTGTTGCCGCTGATGGCAATGGCACAGAGCGTCAGCTCGCCTGACGGAAACGTAACTGTAAAGTTCTCTCTCGCTGATGGTGGCATCCCCACCTACGAAATGACTTATAAAAACAAGGCTGTGGTTAAACCCAGTAGATTGGGACTCGAACTTGCCAAGGACAAGCATGCCTCTAAGGGCAAGAACGAGACCGACCTTATGGACGGATTCAAGGTGACTAACACCAAGACATCCTCCTTCGACGAAACATGGACTCCCGTATGGGGTGAATGGTCCCAGATTCGAAATAATTACAACGAACTGGAGGTTAACCTCAACCAACCGTCTGCTGACCGTAATATCATCATCCGATTCCGAGTATATAACGAGGGATTTGGACTGAGATATGAGTTCCCGCAGCAGAAATCGCTCAACTATTTCCTTATTAAGGAAGAGCACACCCAGTTTGCAATGGCTGGCGACCACACCGCATGGTGGCTTCCCGGCGACTACGACACCCAGGAGCAAGAGACACAGGAGACCAAACTCTCCGAAATACGTGCCCGCTTCAAGAAGGCTGTCAACTGGGACAACTCATCAGTGTCGGTGTTCTCTGAGACTGGAGTGCAGACAGCCCTTCAGATGAAGACAGCCGACGGTCTGTATATCAACATCCATGAGGCAGCATGCGAGGACTATGCCACCATGCACCTCAACCTCGACGACAAGAACTTCGTCTTCGAGTCATGGCTCACACCCGACGCCACTGGCCTGAAAGGCTGCATGCAGACTCCTTGCCACACTCCATGGCGCACGGTGAAAGTCAGCGACGACGCGCGCGACATGCTCTCCACATCCCTCACGCTCAACCTCAACGAGCCTTGCAAGATTGAAGATACATCATGGATTCACCCAACGAAATATTGCGGTGTATGGTGGGAGATGATTGTCGGCAAGAGCACATGGGAATATACCTCCGGACTGCCCTCAGTGAAACTCGGCGAAACCGACTACACCAAGCTGAAGCCCAACGGCCGACATGGCGCCAACACTGCCCACGTCAAGGAATACATCGACTTCGCCGCCGCCAACGGACTTGACCAAGTGCTCGTCGAGGGATGGAACATCGGCTGGGAGGACTGGGCCAACATGTGGAAGCGCGATGTCTTCGACTTCGTCACTCCCTACCCCGACTTCGACATCAAGTATCTCAACGACTATGCACACTCAAAGGGTGTCAAGCTGATGATGCACCACGAAACCTCGTCAAGCACGCAAAACTATGAGCGTCATATCAAGGAGGCGTTCCAACTGATGAACAAGTATGGCTACGACGCCGTGAAGACCGGATATGTGGGCGACATCATACCACGTGGCGACTTCCACTACTCGCAGTCGATGAACAACCATTATATGTATGTCATCAAGGAGGCTGCCAAGCATCATATCATGGTGAACGGACATGAGGCAACTCGTCCCACCGGACTCTGCCGCACCTACCCTAACCTCGTTGGCAACGAGAGTGCACGCGGTACTGAGTATGAGGCTTTCGGCGGTTCTGCTCCTTCGCACACTGTTATTCTGCCGTTCACCCGTCTGCAGGGCGGTCCGATGGACTACACACCGGGTATTCTTGAGACACAGCTCAGCACATGGAGTGACAATCCCAACTATATCCACACCACCCTCGTGGGTCAGTTGGCTCTTTATCTGACGATGTACTCACCGCTTCAGATGGCAGCCGACCTGCCCGAGAACTATGCCAAGTATAGCGATGCCTTCCAGTTTATCCGCGACGTACCTTGCGACTGGAGCGACTCACGTTATCTTGAGGCAGAGCCAGCACGCTACATCACCGTGGCTCGCAAGGACAAGAAGAGCGACAACTGGTTTATCGGTGGTAAATGTAATGAGACTGCCCGCACTGCCATTGTTAAGCTCGATTTCCTCGACAAGGGTCGCAAGTATGAGGCCACCTTCTATGAGGATGCCAAGGACGCTGACTATGAGAAGAACCCCAAAGCCTATACAATAACCAAGAAAATCGTTAAGCAGGGCCAGACCCTGAAGATAAAGGAAGCTCGCGGTGGAGGATTCGCCATATCACTCAAAGCGATTAATTAACTCCCCCAAAAAAATTATATTATATGAGAATAAACAAAAAAATAACAACGACTGTAGTCTCTTTGATGTTAGCGGGGGGAGTAATTAGCGCCCAGCAAACATTCAATGAACTGACCTACACTAAGGATGCATCGTCGTTCAAGCTCAACGCCCCGTCGAAGGCAAAGAGCGTGAAGATACATATATATAAAGAAGGTGTAGGAGGCGAAGTGGTTAAGACTGTGAAAATGAAACGCACGGGCAACGACCTCTGGACTGCCGACATCAAGGGTGACCTTAAGGGAATGTTCTACACATTCCAAGTAGAAACCAAGAAGCAGAAAATGAACGAGACTCCTGGCGTATTCGCCAAGGCTGTAGGAGTCAACGGCCGACGTGGCGCCATCATAGACATGGCAGACACTAATCCGGATGGTTGGTGTTGCGACCAGCGTCCGCTGACCAAGCAGCCCACCGACCTCGTCATCTACGAGATGCATCACCGCGATTTTTCAGTCTCCCCCGCCTCCGGCCTGGAGCACAAGGGAAAGTTTCTGGCATTGACAGAGCCAAAGGCAGTGTATCATCTGAAGAACCTCGGAGTGAATGCCATCCACATTCTGCCGTCCTATGACTATGCCTCCGTGGATGAGTCGAAACCCGATGTACCGCAGTACAACTGGGGATATGACCCTCTTAACTACAACGTGCCCGAAGGATCGTATTCCACCAATACCGCTTGCCCAATAGCCCGTGTGAAGGAGTTCAAGCAGATGGTGCAAGCACTCCACAAGGTAGGCATACGCGTCATCCTCGACGTGGTGTATAATCACACCTTCGACGTTGACAACAGCAACTTCAACCTCACCTACCCAGGCTACTACTACCGCAAAACTGCCGACGGAAAGATATCCGACGGCTCTGGATGCGGCAACGAGACGGCAAGTGAGAAACCACTCATGCGCCAGTTCATGATTGAGTCGGTGCTCTATTGGGCCAAGGAATACCATATCGACGGATTCCGATTCGACCTCATGGGCATTCACGACATCGAGACTATGAACCTCATACGCAAGGCTCTCGACAAGGTTGACCCGTCTATATATATGTATGGTGAGGGATGGAGTGCAGGAGCATGTGCCTATCCCAATGAGAAACTCGCCATGAAAGCCAACACCCGTCAGCTCGACCGCATAGGTGCTTTCTGCGACGACATGCGCGATGCCATCCGCGGTCCGTTCAGCGACGACCACAAGTCGGCATTCCTCGGTGCCATCCCCGGCAATGAGGAGAGCATCAAGTTTGGTATCACAGGCTGTATCGACCATCCGCAGATTGACATCACCAAGGTGAACTACAGTAAGGCTCAATGGACCAACTCACCGGCACAGATGATTGCCTACGTGAGCTGCCACGACGACATGTGCTTGGTTGACCGCCTCAAGGCAAGCATCCCCGGTATCACTGAGGACGAACTCATACGTCTCGACCTCTTGGCACAGACAGCCGTCTTCACATCACAGGGTGTCCCATTCATCCTTGCCGGCGAGGAAATGCTTCGCGACAAGAAGGGCGTGCACAACAGCTTCAAATCTCCCGACGACATCAACCAGTTGCCATGGGAGAATCTTGAGAAATATCCGCAGGTGTTCGACTACTACAGAGGTCTCACCGAGCTTCGTCGCAATCACCCTGCCTTCCGCATGACAGATGCAGAGATGGTGCGCAAAAACCTCGAATTCATCAAGACTCCCGAGAATGTTGTCGCCTTCCGCCTGAAAGACAATGCCAACGGCGATTTTTGGCGCGACATCGTGGTTATCCTCAACTCCAACAAGACTGCCAAGACTGTGAGCATCCCCGACGGCACATGGACATCCGTTTGCGAGGGAGGAATTATCAATCTCGCCGGAATCTCGGAGTATAGAGGCTCAGAGGTAGAGGTTGCTCCGCAAGAGGCTCTGATACTTTTTAGATAAAAACAAGAAAACTTGGAATACTAGAAAAAACTATGAAAAAGATATTAACCGCCTTGTTATTAGGCACAACATTGACAATGAACGCAGCTGTGAAGATAGACAAGATAGAACCCACCGACTGGTATGTGGGACTGAAGGACGCAAGCCTCCAGCTCATGGTCTATGGCAAGGACATCAGGACTGCTGATGTCACAACCGACTATCCCGGTGTGAGAATAGACTCACTCGTGCGTCTCGACTCACCCAACTATCTCCTCGTGTATATGAACGTGAAGGACGCGCAGCCCGGAACAATGACCTTGCTCTTCCAACAGGGCAAGCAGAAGAAGAAGGTAGCATATCAGTTGAAGGCTCGCGAGAAGAAAGGCTGCGAGCGCATCGGATTCAGTAATGCCGACGTGCTCTATATGCTCATGCCCGACCGCTTTGCATCCGGTCGCACCGACAACGACCAGGTGAAAGGTATGCGCCCATACAAGAACGAGCGCACCCAACCCTCATTGCGTCATGGTGGCGACCTCGAAGGCATACGCCAGCATCTCGACTACTTCAAGGAGTTGGGAGTCACCGCCTTGTGGTTTACTCCAGTATTGGAAAACGACTCGCCCGACCACGGCACTCAGAGCACATACCACGGCTATGCCACCACCAACTACTATCGTGTTGACCCGCGCTTCGGCAGCAACGAGGAATATCGCCGCCTATGCGACGAGGCTCATGCCAAGGGACTGAAAATCGTGATGGACATGATATTCAACCATAGCGGATATGAGCATCCATGGACACTCGACATGCCCTCCAAGGACTGGCTCAACACTCCCGAATGGCTGTTGCCAGAGAATCAGGCAAACGCAGTGGAAAAGCAGACCATGGACGGAGCTGCCAAGGTGAACGACAAATATTTGCAGACCTCATACAAGCTCACTCCCGTGCTCGACCCATACGCCTCGAAGATTGACATGCACGAGACAGTAGATGGATGGTTTGTGCCCACCATGCCCGACCTCAACCAGCGTAATCCCCATGTCATCAAGTATCTCATTCAGAACAGTATATGGTGGATAGAGACCGTCGGTATCGATGGCATCCGTATGGACACCTATCCATACGCCGATCGCGATGCCATGTCACAGTGGATGAAGGTTATCTCGGAGGAATACCCCAACTTCAACACCGTGGGCGAGACATGGGTGACCGAACCTGCATATACCGCCGCATGGCAGAAAGACTCGCGCCTCACCAACAAGAACAGTTATCTGCCTACAGTGATGGACTTCGCCTTCTACGACCGCATCAACCAGGCAAAGAACGAGGAGACCGACGCATGGTGGAACGGATTCAACCGCATATACAACAGTCTGGTGTATGACTACCTGTATGCCAACCCGAGCAACGTGATGGCATTCCTTGAGAACCACGACACCGACCGATTCCTCGGCGAGGGCAAGGACACCGTGGCACTCAAGCAGGCTCTCGCCCTGTTGCTCACCATCAACCGCACTCCGCAGCTCTACTACGGCACCGAGGTGCTCATGAATGGCACAAAGCATGTCACTGATGGCAACGTGCGCAAGGACTTCCCCGGAGGATTCCCCGGCGACACGAAGAACTGCTTCACCCGCGAGGGACGCACACAGGCTGAGAACGCCATGTTCGACTGGCTCAGCCGCCTGCTCCACTGGCGTCAGGGCAATGATGTCATAATCAAGGGCAAGCAGACACAGTTCATCCCATTCAACGGTATCTATGTCATCGCACGCCAATACAACGGCAAGACCGTGCTCACTATCCTCAACGGCAACCGCAAGCAGGCTGACATGCAGCTCGACCGCTATGCCGAGGTAATTGGCAACGCCACAGCTGCCAAAGATGTCATCACAGGCCGCACTGTGAAGCTCGACAAGAAGATCAGTCTCAAGTCACGTCAGGCTCTGATTATAGAATTCTAAAAAACATAACTCTAAAAAACAAAAATGACTACACTCAGTATAATCATTGTAGCGGTCTTCTGCATCGGCTATCTGCTCATAGCCATTGAGAGCGTTACAAAAATCAACAAGGCCGCAATAGCCCTGTTGATGTTCGTCCTATGCTGGACGTTGTTTATGATCGACCCTGGCGAATACATCGCCGGGGCAGTTGGTGATGCCAAAGCTCTCGCCGTGGGCAGCGTCATAGAGCACCATCTCGGCAGCACCTCCACCACCCTCTTCTTCCTTATGGGGGCCATGACCATTGTGGAACTGGTGGACCAAAACGGCGGTTTCAACTTCGTCCGCGACATACTCAAGACACGCACCAAGCGCAAGCTCCTCTGGCGCATCGCTTTCATGACCTTTATCCTCTCGGCTGTCCTCGACAACCTCACCACAAGCATCGTGATGATTATGATACTTCGCAAGCTCGTCGAGGACCGCAAGGACCGTCTCATCTATGCCGCCTTGGTGGTCATCTCAGCCAACTCCGGCGGTGCTTTCTCACCCATCGGCGATGTCACAACCATCATGCTTTGGAACAAGGGACTCGTCACTGCCGCAGGTGTCATCATCGAGATATTCGTCCCATCGCTTGTTTCGATGCTCATACCCGCCTATATCCTCTCGCGCCATCTCGACGGCAAACTGTCCGTAAACGACTATAGCGAGAATGAGCGTGTTCACGACCATCTCACCGAGTCGCAGCGCAAGGTGGTGTTCTTCCTTGGAGTGGGCGGACTGATTTTCGTGCCAATCTTCAAGACCATCACCCATCTCCCCCCGTTTGTAGGCATCCTGCTCGTCTTGGGTGTGCTATGGACTGTGACAGAGGTCTTTTATGCCAACCTCGCCCTTCCCGAGGAGCACGGTGGAATGCAGAAGCGCGTCACCAATATGCTCTCGCGCATCGACATGGGCACCATACTCTTCTTCCTCGGCATCCTCATGGCAGTGGCATGCCTTGAGACCATCGGTGCCCTCACCCTTCTCGGCGACACTCTCAACACCACGTTCAATGGCAATCACTACCTCGTCACAGGCATCATCGGAGTTCTGTCGAGCATTGTTGACAATGTGCCTCTTGTTGCGGGATGTATGGGCATGTACCCCGTGGCAGCCGAGGGAGCGATGGCCGTGGATGGCATTTTCTGGCAGTTGCTTGCCTATTGTGCCGGTGTAGGCGGTTCGATGCTTATCATCGGCAGTGCCGCAGGAGTGGTCGTCATGGGTCTTGAGAAGATTTCCTTCGGATGGTATATGAAGAAGATCACGTGGATAGCCTTTATAGGTTATCTCGCCGGCATCATCATCTATTGGGCAGAGAAAGCCCTCTTCTAAAGGTTACAGGCGGGTCACAGGGACAGGTATCCCTATGACCCGCCTGTGCCCCCTCTGTGACCCACAGCACCCGCGAAATCATTCCGAAAGTGAAGTGAAAAGTGAAGAGTCAGGCCCTGTCCCTGAGACACTGCTAACCCTGTGACCCGCAAAAAAACGTTAAACTGACAAAACTATAGATTTTTTTCAGCACATTATTATTACCTAACGATGGTGACACAGGCATAGAGTGCAGCTCCGTCACTGACAAAGGAACTGGCGGCAAGTCTGATGCCGACGTCATCTTCGACCTCACGGGTCGCAAGGTAAGATCTGCCAACAAGGGACTCTATCTCAAGAATGGCAGGAAGGTGGTCATCAGATAATAGATGGCCACAAAAGTTCACTTTTCACCTGGAAATCGTCTCGTTTTGGGATTGTCTTATTATTACAAATAACAAACAGGTTTTGGATAGATAAGTCCACCTTTTACGTCAAAACAGGGGGATTTTCGGAAAACAAGGAAAAAGCTCGGTTTTCATCATGAGGACATGACGGACCGATGGGCTTTGGAGGTAATAGGAGAACAGGAAAACGAGACGATTTCCAAGTGAAAAGTGAAGTTCGCTCTGGGTTCGGTGTTCTTTCGGTGATTCACTTCTCCCTATAAGGCTGAAGAGCGAAGGTCCACCGAATCTGGAGCGAAGGAAGAGCGAAGGAAGAGCGAAGCATGACAAGGCCACGCAGCAAAACTTCGGGAAACGGTGGTTTCAGCATTGAAAACATGAGCGGGGAACGGTGGCTGGAATCGTGAAAAAAGTTGAGGGGCGTCCGCGCAATCGCTGCGCAGGCACCCCTCTTCGCTGTTTATAGATAGTAATTAGTACGGATAAATCTCATACCATGAGCCGTCGCAGACAAGGAAAGCCCTGACTGTCTGGGAACCGTCGCCACAGTTGGGCATGGAGAACGACTCAGTCAACACCTTGTTGGACGTGGTGGTCATGACGGCATCGACGTTGATGGTCGAGCCATCGCGCGATATGGTCATCTCGACAGTTGCTCCGTCCATATCGTCCTTGAAAGTGTCCCAATTGTAATTGCTGGTGAGCGTGAATCCTGCATTGGCATTGTCAATGGTGTTGCCAGTGGGCCACCATGCATAGTTGTCGGCACGAAGCACGAAGTATTCGAGATAGCCAGTGGCCTGACGATTCACATCATTTGTCAGGGCAATGACCCAGTTGTTCCAGTTGTTGCCCTTGGAAGAGTGGTTGACGAACTTCAGCTTAACCGACTGTCCAGCGGGAATGGTATAATAGTCGGAGAATGCTGACCAGAAGCCCGACGAGAAGTCCTGCGCTCCCACTATCTGCACTTGCTCATCATCTCCCCCTTCGCCTTCAGAATCATCGTCGAGCGGTCCTACCCTCTTGCCCCAATATGTACGCTGATTGTTGGAGGTATTATACTTACCATAACCTGCATATACGATGGTAGTCTTGCGTGGAGTGGCCTCCCAGTCAACCTCGCGTGCGAGATAGAGTTTGGTGTTGTTGATGGTGAGGGTGTTGTCAGTGGGGTCGAATGTCCACTCATAGCCCTGGTTCCATCCCTCGGTGACGGTATGGTCGGCACCAAGTGTCATTGACACAGACTGCTGTATGGTGCTTGCCTTATACTGTATGCTGATGTGTTCCCACTTGCCGATGAGCTCCTCCTCGGTGATGGGAGCCTGTGGCACGGCACCATAGCGTTCGGGCATAACGATGGGCCAGCCTGTGTCGGTCCATCGGATGGCACGCACTCCGCCGAGCATCACCGCATTGCTGTAGGCATTGCCGTTGTAGTTGGCGGGGAAACGCTGCTGCGATGCGTAATACCAGTTGCCTTGTCCATCGTCGAAGACGGCGCAGTGGCTGATACCCACCCATCCATGATTGCCACCGAGCTTATAAGGATGAGTGACGATGGGGAAGGCATTGCCGCCATTGTCTGTGACATTGACGCCATTCATGCTCTTATACGGTCCGTCGATATTCTCCGAGCGCACCACGCGGGTGTTGTATGGCACGTCAAGGGCGTCGTAGGCCATGAACATATAGTAATATCCGTCGTGATATATGACCTCGGGAGCCTCCGACCCTTGCCAACGGCTGGACTTGCTGCGTGTATAGACACGCTTGCCATAGGCAGCCTCGTTCTCCGCACCCCAAGGATTGCCTTGCTCTGCCTTGGTCTTGCCCGTCTCAGGATTGATTTCGACGGCGGCAAATCCACTGTGCCATGAGCCATAGATGAGCCAGTGCTCGCCCTCAGGAGTGATGATATACGAGGGGTCGATGGCATTGTACTTATAATAGCAGCTCTCCCAAGCTGTCGGCGACACGTAGATGGAAGAGAGCGACTTGTCGGAATAATTGGTGATGACATATCCCTTGTCCTCCCATTTCGAGAGGTCGGAGGGGTCGGAAGTCTCCATCAGTCCGATGAAGGCGCGCTCACCCCATGAGGTCTTGTTGGGGTCGATATAGCCAGGGCACACGATACAATAATACATACGGTAGAGTCCGTCCCTGACCTTGCGTGCGCATGGTGCCCAATAGCCAAACTGGAGGTCATCGCTGAAGTTGGTGGTACTGTTGGCGAGTCCCATGGCCTTGCGTATCTCGTTGAGCTTGGGCTGCACCCATGAAGGCAGTCCATACATCGTGGCACCCATATACTCCCAGTTGACGAGGTCCTTGGAGCGGCGACACTGGAAGTGTCCGTGCTTGTTGCCATTGACGTCCTCATTCTGGGGGTTGCCATATCCTGCGTCGGTGCAGTACATATAATAATATCCGTCCTCGGCGAGCATCACCGATGGGTCGTGTATATTGGCGAGATTCCACTTGGCACGATCGGCCCATGAGCTTGCGGCATTGATGTAATAATCCACATAGGTGGGCGACTTGTATTTCACGAGGTCGAGGTCGAGTCCGTCGAGGACAGCCGCTCCCTGGAGCTTTGAGATGTCGAGGGCGGAAGAATACTCGCCATTGGCATCCGTGGTGGCAGACCACTGGTCGGCATCGCCGTTTTGCTTAAAATACAACTTACCACCGACGGTCTGGGCGGAGCCATCCTTTTTCTTGATGACCAATTCCTGTGCATTGACGGAGGCAAGTCCGACGGTGCACGACAATATCAAAGAGAGTATTATTTTGTTCATAATGGATTCAGTGTTAAATTGTTATTTCTTGATGAATTTCACTGTGGTCTTACCCACGTTCAGCATATAGACACCCGATGAAAGACGAGAAACGTCAACGTCGGTGCGGTCGCCTGAGGTGACGGTCTTCACTTTCACCTCGCCGCCGGTTGAAACAACCGTGACAGCCTGGCCTGACTTGCACCCCGTGATGCAGAGTGTGGCGTCAACGACGCGCGAGAGCAGAGACACCCCCTTGTCGCTGACTGCACTGGCAATGCCCGAGGCATCCAGTTTGGCAAAACTAACCTTGGTTACATCCTCAATAGTGCTGTTGTCGGTCTTGACAATGCTCATCGTCGAGCTTCCGTCAGTATAGAGGATATATCCCACCTGGTTCATGAATACGGACTGTCCGTCCTGTGTGATTAGTGCCCATTTCAGGTCAGCGGCATTTGCTGCAGCGGAGCAAAGCATGACAAGAGCCATTAGAAAGTTTCTCATAATTACTATCAATATTTATATGTTAAACAATTCGCTTGGAATTGAGAGGGAGGCTCGCGGCTGGAATGCCGCGAGCCTTGAGTCTCTCAAAACAGTTAGGTTCTACGATATAATCCGATTATTCAAATACGAGGTGACAGCTGTCAACGGTGAACGAAACGAACAAGTCATTAGGATCAACAGCAATATTCAGATAATACTGAATGTAGTCGATTCCGTCCGTACCGTGCATGATGCACTGTATGTCAGCCCTGCCGTTGTTACAGTTGGTGACATAGAGAGTACACTTAGCACCATTCATTGCGGCAAGCCATGTGGCCCAGTCTTCCTGACCGCCGGAGAGCATCCAACCAAGCTCACCCAATCCCGCAGCCGAATTTACAGCGCCACACCATCCATAGTTGTCGGCACGAACCACAGCAAACTCACTTAAGTCAGCTCTACGCAGTATAGCAACCCAGTTATTCCAGTTGCCACCACCATTTGTATAGTTGGTAAAGTTAATCTCACGTGTCTCACCTGCGGGAACATTGATATCTTCTGCATGAGCGCCCCACCAGCCAGTGGAGTTGTCCTCAGCACCCACAATGGTTGTGGATGGAGTGACCTTGGTGCTCTTTGACACAGCCACCTTGACCTCAGTCTCCACAGTCTTGCCGTTGGCAGAAGAGATGGTTACCTTGTGAGTGCCTGGAGCAGCGGGAACGTTGGAGAAGTTGAGCTTGGAATGGTCGATAACGATGGAAGTGCCGTCGGAATAAGTGGCTACGACCTCCAGTCCAGTTGGGTCGAAAGCCAACATTCGGTCTTCAATGCCGTCGGTGGCGTCGGAGTTGTAGAAGTAATACGTAGTATGATCCGGAGCCTTGGTGATTGTCAATTCCTTGATGCTCGATACCACATTGAACTTGGCAGAAGCATAGACAGTGTTGCTTGCTGCCTTGCCGAACAATGTCTTGTTGAGAGTAGCGACAAGGTATTTCTCACCTAAAGAATTCAAGTCGTCAGGAACTGTAATGAACGAGAGATTGCTTGCAGACACTTCCCTGACAGCACCACCGTCGTATGTCACATTAGCCTTGATGCCTGCTACGAAGTCTTCCAAAGATGAACCTTTTTCAGCCTCGTCAGGAACATTAACCAACTCCATAGAGACAGGTTGCTGGTCAACAGCCTCTTCAACATCAATCTCAGCCTTGTCGAAGACATAATGGTTGCCATCAGTAGTGAAGTCGAGATACAGATTAGATGACTCTACAGGAATGCCAATGTAGCTCTGGACATAGGTATTTCCATCAGTTGCCTCCATAGTGGCAATCACATCAGCCGTATTGTCGCCATAGTTTGATACTGACACAGTCACGTGAGCGCCATTCATGGCAGCAAGCCAAGCTCCCCAATCAGCCGAACCAGTATTGCTATGAGTACATGATGAATATCCATCACCCCAACCGTAGTCGTCGGCACGTAGTACAGCATATTCAGTAGCTTTGTCAGCGCTGCGAAGCACAACATAGAAGTTATTCCAGTTGTTTGCTCCAGAGGAATAGTTGGTGAATCCTATGGTATAAATTTTTTTGCTGGGCACCATAATATCGGCATCTAGATGAGATGCCCAAAAAGCATCGCTATTGTCAGTGGCACCAAGTGTCAAGGGAGACAATGTCGGTCCTTGTCCTTGATTAGCATTAGCTATTGAATCCACCTTCTCGGAAATCCAGTCGGGTGCAATAACACCGTATAGGTCAGCACCCTCGCATCCCGTGAGCACGAGCAGCGCTAGGGCTGCCGAGCATATCACTGATGATATTTTATTCAGATATTTCATAATAATCTATTTTATTGTTTACGAGTTATTTTAAATTAACTACAGGGCGCACCTTCCATCCGCGCGAGAAGAAGTCGGTGGAGTTGTCAGTGCCGTCGTTGGCTGAGTTGCCCTTGAGGTTGGGGTTGGCATTGAGAGTGCCCTGATAGATGGGGAGGAACTCATGTCCTGGGAGCCAGTTGTCGTAAGAGCACTTGACCATATCGTCGGTCTCGGCCTCTGAATAGGCGACAGGCGACTTCGGGTCGGTGAGAGTCTTGCGGAATGTGCCGTGCTCCTTGATCTGAGCGAGACGGTCGGCGGAATAGAAGAATCCCCAACGGATGAGGTCGTTGCCACGTCCATACTCGCAACCGAATTCCTTGGGACGCTCCACATTGGCAATCTGCTCGAAGAGCTTGTCGGCAGTGTCGAAGTCGGAGAGGTTCAGGCTTGGCAGTTCGGCGCGGTTGCGCACCTGGTTGATCCAGTCGATGGCCTGCTGTGTGGGTCCGTTGACCTCGTTTTCGCACTCAGCAGCGCGGAGCAGCACGTCGGAATAGCGCATCAGTCGGAGGTTGATACCGCAGTGAAGACCTGTTACAACAGTGCTGACAACATTGGTACGCATGTTAGTCCATTTGGCGATGGGCAGACCACCATTGATATTGTTTGTGACAACAGGCTCTGTGGCTGACATCTCCTGAGTATAGCATACATTGCCATTCTCGAAGCCTTCCCAGTCAGCCTCCCATGTGCCGATGGTCCAGTAGAGACGCGGGTCGAGCTTTCCGCTGGTGGTGCGCTCCTCCTTGAAGAGGTTGTAGAGCCAAGGCGAGGCGGAAAGGTCTGCCCAACCGCCGTAGTTGCCGGGGCAGAAGTTTGACTCGATGGCATGACCCTGTGTGGCATTCGGGGATGTATTCACGGGAGTCCACTCGTCGTCAACACCCTGTGAGCCATAGTCAAGATACTGCACCTCGAAGAGGCTCTCGTCGTTGTTCTCGTAAGCAGGGCCTTCACGGAAGTTGTCGCCATAGTTGGCCATGAGCTTGTATGTGCCATACTTCTTATTGATGATGTCCTTGAGCACTACGAGAGCGTCGCTGTACTTATGACGCTGCATCAGTGTGCGTGCGTAATATCCTGCGGCGGCACCGCAAGTGGCGCGGCCCTTGGCCCACTCGCCACCTGCGTCGCGCGAAGGCAGGAGGGTCATTGCCTCAGAAAAGTCCTTTTCTATTTGATCTAACACTTCGTCGTATGTGCTGTTGGTGCCATAGAGTCCGTCGAGGGAAGAGTAGTCCTCATAGTTGGTGATGAGCACGGGGTTCTGATAGTAGTTGACAAGGTTGTAGTATGCCAAGCCACGGATGAAGAGAGCCTGTCCCTTGATGCGCTTCATCTTCTCGGTGAGCGCATTGTTGTCGTCGCCTGTGCGTGAGAGGATGAAGTTGGTGACGTTGATAGTGTAATACCAGTCACGCCATGACCACTGACCAATCTCGTCGGTGATAGGCTCGTTGAGGTCATCGAATGGCAGATACCACACCTGTGATGAGTTCCACACCTCGTCGCCTCGGCATACGTCAATATTATAACCCACACGTGCGTATGTGCCCTCCATACGAATATGGTTGTAGGCGGCGATAACGCTCTCCTCAAGGTCGTCGGCAGTATTGCCGAAGGTGCTTGAGGTCTGCTGGTTGGGGTTGGTCAGGTCCAGCTTGTCACCGCACGATGTCATCATGCTGGCGCCCAGCAAGAGGGCAAATGAATATTTATATAGTTTCATATTACTATTCCTAATTATATTATATAATGTGAACGATTAGAATGTGAAGTGCAGACCTGCCATGAAGCTGCGTGCGCTTGGGAAAGAGCAGAAGTTATAGCCAGGAGTGAATGTACCGCCTGCATAGTCAACATTGTATCCCTTGTAACCTGTGAAGGTGTAGAGGTTCTGTGCAGATACATACACACGCACTCCATTTACCACACCGCCGAAAATCTTGTCGGGGATATTGTAGCCAAGCTCCACGTTGGCAATCTTCCAGTAGGCGGCGTTCTGTATCTTGCGCTCGCTGAAGAGGTCGTTCCAAGCCAATGTGGCGTTGTTGGCGGCGTATGTGCGCGGAACGCTTGAGAGATACGTGGTGCCGTCCTCCGACCAGCGGTTGGCATCGCCCATGGCTACATCCTTGTTGCCCCAGCCATAGCATGAGTTAAGGCTGTTGTAGATATCGTCGGTGACATGATAGTTGAGCGCACCGTAGGTTGAGATGTTGAGGTCGAAGTTCTTGTACTCAAGGCGTGCGCTGAGACCGAAGTTGATCTTAGGCAGACCGCTGCCGAGTACAGTCTGGTCGTTGGCGTCGATGACACCGTCGTTGTTGATATCCTTATAGAGGCAGTCACCAACATTGGCTCCTGGCTGAGAAACAGGTTCGCCCTTGTCGTTCACACGGTTATCGAGGTCAGCCTGTGTGCGTGCGATACCCTCATATACCCATCCGTAGAACTTACCGATCTCCTGTCCCACCTCAGTCTTGTAGGCACCGGTGATATAAGACTCCGTGCCGAAGCCAAGCGATGTGACTTTGTTCTTCAGGGTGCTGAGGTTTGCGCTGACCTGATACTTCAGTGCGTGGTCGTTGTTGCGGTAGGTAGCTGAGAACTCGAAACCGCTGTTCTCCATCGAGGCGGCGTTCATGGTGACGGTGGTGTTGCTGACACCAGCCTGTGCAGGAACTGGAACGGCATAGAGTAGGTCCTCAGACTTGTTCTTATACCATTCGGCGGTGAACTCGAAGCGGTTGTGGAACATGGCGAGATCAATACCCACGTTGGTGGTCTTCTTCTTCTCCCATGCAAGGTTGTTGTCAACGAATGTGGAGATGGCCGAACCAGTGACTGCATTGTTGCCGAAGCTATATGTCATGTTGTTGCGGTTCATCGTAGCCTGATACATATACTCACCGATGTTCTCATTACCGAGCACACCATAGCTACCACGAATCTTGAACATGTTGACCACGTCGCGGCTGATTGGGAAGAACTTCTCACGGTCGAAGCGCCATCCGACAGACACTGAAGGGAATGTGCCCCAACGGATGTTCTTGGAGAGGCGTGAGCTGCCATCACGACGTACAACGGCTGAGAGCAGGTACTTGTCGTCATAGTTGTAGTTAAGACGGCCGATATATGAGGAGATGGCATGCTTATACTCATAAGAAGAGGAGTATGTGCTTGCGGCATTCTGCAACTGCAAGAAATAAGGCTCAGAGAAATTTACACCCCAACCGGTGAGTTCGTCGGTATATTCCTCCTCGTAGGTCTGACCAACGACGAGGTTGATATGGTGCTTGCCGATGGTGCCGTCGTATGTTAGGGTGTTCTCAATCAAGGCGTCGGTATAGTCGCGTGAACCCTTGGTGAGCTTCTCGTTTGACTTGTCGAGATAAACACGGTTGCTCTGTGCCCAAGCAGCAATCCATGTGAAGTCCTTACAGTGTGTCTTGCTGTAAGAGAGATTGATATTATAGTGGAGAGTGTGGTTCTTGCTCTTGATGCCCACCATATTGAGAAGGTCAACATCAGCGGAGGCAGTGCCCACGAAACGGTCAACACGAGTGTTGCGCTGCAAGAGGTTGTTGACGAGCAATGGGTTGGAGGCTGAGATGTCGCCATGAATAGTGTCATAGTAAACACCATATCCGTAAGCGTCGTAAGGATAATTTCCTGCCAGACCGACCTTGTCGTCGAGCACCCATGTCGATTCGTCGTAAGCCTTGATTGTGGGCTGCATGAGCAATGTGCCTCGGAGCACGTTGGTCACGTCGCCATAAAGACCCTGGACATACTCAGAGGCGTTTGACAGACCCATGTTGTCCTGGTCGGAGTGAGAATACACGACGCTGGTGCGGAACTTCACGAACTTGGTGTCCATGGTGTTGTTGATACGAGCAGTGTAGCGAGTGTAGTTAGGACCTGCACCCTCCAGTGTACCCTTCTGTTGGAAGTAATCGAGACCAACATTATATGTGCTGTTGGCACTACCACCGCTGAAGTTCACGTTGTGGTTCTGGCGGATACCTGTCTTGAAGACCTCGTCAAACCAGTCGGTGTTGGTGTCGTCCATAAACTTATATTTTCCAGTGGTCTCATCAAGATGATAGCCTCCTGGGAGCGTGGTGCCGGAGTTGGCGCAAGCCTGACCGATGTAGTTGCTGTACTGGTCGGCGTCCATCACGTCATACACGCCATCGGAAATCTGGTCAACACCGAAGTAGCCAGAGTAGTTGACCTTCAGAGGCTGGTCCTTCTTACCATTCTTGGTTGTGATGATGATCACACCATTAGCGGCACGAGAACCGTAGATGGCACCAGCGGCGGCATCCTTCAACACCTGAATGGTCTCGATGTCGTTGGGTGAGAAGTCACGGATGGTGGTACCCATTGGCACACCGTCGATAACATAAAGAGGTGCGGTGCTGCCGAACGAGCCGATACCACGGATGCGCACAGACGGGTCGGCACCAGGCTGACCGTCGGATGTGATCTGCACACCTGCAACCTTACCTTCAAGCATAGTGGAGATGTTGGAGTTGGACACTTTCTTCAACTCATCCGCATTAACGATAGAGACGGAACCGGTGAGGTCGGCTTTCTTCTGAACACCATAACCCACCACGACCACCTGGTCGAGCACATTACTGTCGGATTCCATTTTCACGGGTTCGATTACGGCACGCCCACGCACAGCGATTTCGCGGGACTTATAACCGAGGTAGCTCACCACTAGAGTGGCATTTGACTTGACATCGATGGAGAACTTACCATCAAAGTCAGTGATAGTACCGGTCTGCGAATCCTTTACCTTAACAGTGGCGCCAATGAGTGGCTCACCGTTTTCGTCAAGAATCTGACCTTTGACCTTTACGGTCTGCTGCTGCACTGAGGCCATAACAGGAGTCGGAGCGAGAGAAGCACTGCCGACGGCACCCAGGCAAAGCATCAATGAGAATACTTGTTTCTTCATCTTGATAACATTTAGGTTTGTATAAATTTGAGTTGTTTGCCTATAAAGTTCTGTTCGGATACATTTGTATTGTTCGAATTTCGGTGGCAAAAGTAGTAAAGATTGGCTAATGTGCGGTGGACAAACAAGCATTTTAGGTGGACAAAACTGAAAATCCATTGATTTTAGTCAATTTTCCCCTTATCTTCTCAACTTTCGGAAGTAGATATACCTGTTTCAGCATAGGCTGTGGGACTTATACCGTATTTCTTGGTAAAGCAGCGTGTGAAGTACTTCGGATCGTTGAATCCCACACGATAGGCAATCTCCGTGATGTTGCGATTGCCGGTATTGGTGATGAGAATCTCGCGTGCGACGTTGAGCCTATACTCACGCAATATCTGGCTGACGGTCTGGCCTGTCTCTTCCTTCATGCGCTTGGTCAGGGTGCTTCGGCTGATGTGAAGACTCTCCGCAAGTTGCTCGATGTCGAATCCGGAGTCCATATATCCCTCCTCGATGGCCTTGAACACCTCGTCCATAAACTCATGGTGTACCTCAAGTTCCTTGGCCTGGTCAATCTCGACGCTCTTCTCATAGCTGCGCTTGAAGTTACGCTGGTTGTCGAGGATGGTCTTTATCCTGGTCTGCAGCTCCATGGGGTTTTCAGCCGTCATCAGCGCGTCGCGTATGGGCATAAGCATCCTTTCGCCAGCCTCACGCTTCAACTTGGCAACACGCAGCTTGTACGTACGATAAGCGATATATGCGGCAAGCATGGCCATCAATGTCAGGAACCACCATGTCTTGTAGAAATATGGCGACACTATGACTTCCACACTCGTCACGTCTCCATCGCCTTCAGCCATCGCCGACAGACACTTCACCTCGAAGGTATAGTGGCCAGGAGGCAGGTTGGTATATCTCACAGAGTGTTCGCCTGCACGGGCCTGTATCCATTCATTCTCGAACTCGCGCAGACGATAGCAATAAGTGTCCTTGGAGTCCTTGTCGTAGCGCAATGTTGAGAAGGCAATCTCCACGGACTTGTCGCCCTCGCGCAACCAAATCTTCCTTGCCGACGATATGTCATCGCCTTCAAGAAACCTTGAAGAGGCATATATCGGCTGGTTGTCCACCTGCAATGAAGTGAATGTGACCTTATTGTCTGCCATGGCACTGATGGCATTGACATCAAAGACAGTCAATCCCTTGACATTACAGAGATAGACATCAGCCTCCTTGACCACGGCGGCATTATAGAAAAACTCGCTCGACACCATACCGTCGCTCTCGCTATAGTTGGAGAACACCTCATCGGCGGGATTAAATACCGACAGGCCATTGTTGGTGGGAATCCAAAGGCGCTTGTATATGTCCTCGGCAATACCCTTGATGGCATTGTTGGCCAATCCGTCCTGGACGGTAAAGGCGCGAAACGTCATACGTCCGTCCTTCTCACCTGTCAGCTCATAGAGTCCATTGCCGTTGGAGCCAACCCATATCCTTCCGTCGGCCGACTGGCAGAAACACGTGATCTTGTCAATAAGGCGCGACTGGGGATTGTCGAGCTTATACCTGTACTCATCGCATCGGAACTGTCCCTTCTGCCTACGGTTGAGGTCGATGACCCGCATTCCCGTGACACATCCTATCCACAGGCGCTTCTTGTCGTCGATTAGCGAGCCGATACACCCCCTTATGAGGTCGCAGCCCTTGAAAGGCATGGCAAGGCCATGCTTGGAGAAGTCATAGAAGAAGAGTCCGTCGTTGCTGCCTATCCACAAGCCATTGTTGATGTCATCGTAGGCCAAGGCTCCTATGTGCGACGTGATATGGTCATACTTCCCTTCAACCTCCAATCGCTGCATTTGGTCGGGGTGGTCCATATCGAGCCAATAGACCCCGCCTCCCCATGTGCCGATCCACAATATCCTGCCATGTGAAATAAGTGTTGAGACGGTGTTGTGGCGCAAGGGCGAATTGGCAGTGGTGTAGTGGGTGAACACGGATGACCCCGGGGCACAGCGGTTGAGACCACCATCCACTGTTCCCACCCATAGGGTGCCGTCCGGCTCGACGTATGTCGAGTTGACACATCCCGACGAGAGGGAGGAATCATCCCCCGGACGATGCACGAAATTGCGGACATTGCCTTGGCGGAGTGTCAGCTTGGTGACACCGCCATTATCAGTAGAGACCCATACGGTGGTCTTGGAGGTGTAAATGTCATGCACGAAATCGCTCGACAGGCTCAGGCGGCGGTCGCTCCATCCTGAACGTATCTGCGTGAACCTGCCGTCATTGTAGTCAAAGACGTTCACTCCACCAAGAGTGCCCACCAGAAGCCTACCCTCAGGACAGATGGCAATACACGTGGCATAATTATGTGAGAGGCAGCCTTCCGAGCCATCGGAAGCATAGTGGACCAGTTGCTTACTGTCCTTGACATAGCGATAGACACCGCGATTCGTCGTCACCCATGTATCTCCGGAATGAAGCATAAAGTCTGTGACATAATGACTGCCAAAAAGAGGTTTCATCACGCTGACAGGAGTCTTGGACAATTTTCCCCTTACGACATCCAACTTGTATATGCCATCATCTATGGCCGCCCACACAGTGCCGTCGCCATCCACGTCGGCGACAGCCACGTCGGGAGTATTTGAGACAAACGTGGCATGATATACATTCACGACATTTCCCGACTCATCAAAAACCACCTTATATATATTCTTGTCGGTCACAACCCATATATTCCCCCTGTTGTCGATGGCGACATTGACACCCGTCTGCTCCAAAATCCCCGTGATGTCCACACCCATGGAACGACCGTCCATGGTGCGGTATGACTTGAGGTCCATAACGGCAATACCCTCGTCGAAAGCTATCCACATCCTGCCGAAGCGGTCCTCAACGATGTTCCTGCACGAATTGGAGTGCATCAGCATATTGGAATGGCAGGAAGGAATGGTGGCGAATGTATATCCGTCGTATCTCACCAAGCCCCCTCCGTATGTGGCAATCCAAAGGAAGCCCTTTGAGTCTTCATACACGGCATTGACGAAATTATGCGGCAAGCCGGCCTTCATATTAAGAAACGACACGTTGTATCTGTCATATTCCAAAGTGGAATATGCAAGGCTATAAAGCGTTATGGTAAGTAAGGTTAATATCAGTAGGATCTTTTTCATACATTTTCGATTTTTCGATGCAAATATACGAACTATTTTTGAAACGACCAAGAAAATCTTCGAAAAAAACACGTAAAAAATTACGGGACTGTCACAATGTACAGTCCCGTAAACAACGTGTTCACTGCTGATAAACCCTAAATAGCAGTAACTAAAACACCTGACTGTTACTTCACTGTGGAAGAGACATTCTGCTTTTCATAGATGGTGATACCGCTCTGCTGTGGCTCGGGCACGTTGGCTTTGAACGACTCAACTATCATGCGATAGCAGTCGGCCTGTGCCTGATACTGTGCAGAAGAGGGAGAGCCGGTGCCAAGGGCTATATCGAGCTCAGTGACACGAACAAGTTTGCCTGTGGCTGCCATGGTCTGGAACATTGCATCGACTTTCGCCTTTAGGGCCGCGATGTTGGCTGCGTTCTTCTCTGTGTCGTCGCTGCAAGAGAGGGTGACATGCATCTGGGTGCCGATACCATCCACGATGGGCGAACCGTTGTCGGTGTCAATCTTCTTAACGAAATCGCAGAGCTGCTGCAACTTGGCGGGACTTGTCTCAAGGTTATAGTCGTTGACGAAGAGCTTGGTCTCAGCAGGCAGATACTGACGTGCAAGTTGGAATGCCTTTACTGGATAATCGGGCACATAATAGCCCCAATACCAATGTCCGCTGCCCCAGTTGAGCGAGAGTCCGTCGGTCTCAGTCTCCTCGGGAGCCGCATCATAGTAGGTGGCATCGCCATCCTGCCATGTGCCTCCGAAGACACCTTCATAGCCACGAACACCACCGCCGTCGCTTATAGGCTCGTTGATGACATCATATCCATAGGGCACGATGTTCTTCTCGGCAAGATGCTTGGCAACACCCTTTACCCATGCTTCCATGGCACCTTCGAGAGCCTCGCGCTTCTCGTCGGCAGACTTAAGCACATAGTACATCTTGCTGGCACGCGAAGAACCACGACGGAAGATGGTCTGACGTACAGGTGCTTCCGACTCGCCCTGATTCTTGGCAATACCGAACTTGATGTTGTCAACATAATATGTGGCACCTACTTTACCAAAGTTGAGGATGATGCGGTTGACATCTTCGTATGCGGGAGTGAACTCCGACTCACACTTCACCCAATCAGTACCAACGGGGAAGGAGTTATAGCCACCCTGAGAACCATAGGTAGAACCATTCTGATACTGGAACTGAATCTCACCGGCAGCGGATGTTGACTTGGCATAGAACTGGATAATGTACTTCTTGGTGGGGTCGAGATAAGAGTCGAAGGTATAGGCGTTCTGAGCCTCCCAGGCATTGCCGTCGCCCTTGTTCTTAAGCACCACGGCAGCCGAGCCGTCCTGTCCTGCACCTGCCACTACCTCAACATTGTCCTTATTGGAACCCCAAGAGCCCCAACCGCCTGTTGTGCCGCCATTGAAGTCAGAGGCATCACCGGGGAGGACGTTAGCTATATCACCCTCACTCTCCACAACGAGAGTAGGAGCGATGAGGGACTTAAGGTAGGTCTGTTGTTGCTGGGTGTGCCAGAAGAAGTTGTGACCGTAGAGCTTCATATTGGCAGCCTGCAATCCATCAATGAGATTATCGACAGTGGCAAAATTCAGATTACCACTGTTACCCACAATGGCATCATGCTTCATGGCATTGCCAGGGGTGAACAGTTGGAAGTTGGCGGCAGCAAGGTCGCCTTCGCCATTGGTGTTGCTGACAAACATGTCTGCACCCATACCGATACCCACTATGGTGTTGGGCATATACTGTGAGGAATAGGCCTTGATGTCGTCATAGTTGGCTATAACCTCTTTTACGGCAAGAGGTATATCAGCAGCGGTGACAGTGGCCTTGTCGGCATCCCTGCCCCACTCCATTATCTGTTCGTCGCATCCGGTGAAGAGCATCACCGATGCCACTACCGGTAGCATAATCTTATATGTATTCATAATATTTCTATTTTTCAATATTACAATATTTCATTTTTTCTATCAGAAGTCTGATACTGTTATCGCAGTGTTGGGAACGATGCGGAAGTTATCCACATAGATCTTCTGCGAGAAAGGCGAAGAAGGATAGGTAATCTTCTCGCTGAACTCGATGTCGGCATTGCAGAAGAGAATACCGATGCGGTAGCTTCCTGCGTTGCGGTCGTCAATCACGTTTTGGAATGTCCAGTCAATCTCGCTGTTGGTATAGTTGCCAAATGCCGACAACGGGATGGTGACTGTCTGCCAGCGCTCGCCAGTGGTGAATGCCTTATGGTCGCCAGTCTCGCGGTCGAGCCATGGCACCCATGCGTATGCCTGGTTGATATAGTCCTTGCTATACTTGGTGCAGGCAGAACCATAGCCATAGTTGGAGAGGTTGTTCTGGATGGTGATGACCATCTGGCCGCTGAGGTCCCAAGCCTCGGGAACATACACATCAAACTGGAGGGCTACGGAATCCACGCGGGTTGTGGCGGGGATGACGGAGGTCATACGGTTCCAGTTGTCATTGTCGTTGCCATTACCCGCAGTCCAGAATCCCTTGATGTTTGACACGCCATCTGCTACAGGGCCATTAGCGAGGAAGCTCTCAGGAATGAGTTGGCACACCTTGCCGCGTCCAGAGTTCAACGGGTCGTCCACAAGGTCGTCGGCAGAGAAGGTGGCGCTCCAGCTGCCCATCTCGCCAGTTCCGTCGAAGTCGATGATGAAAGCGCGGAACTCGTTGAAGTAGGCAGGAGTCATGGCTGTACCATTGGCACCCTCGGAGATGATGGAACCAGAGGCAGAGACACCGGAAGGCATAATGAACGAATACCACTCGCCATCCTCGTCGCTCTCGATGCCGTCGGTGATTTCTATCTCACCAGGCAAGGTAATCTTGGTCGTCTCCTGAAGGTTTTCACCATATACCGTCACCTTCTCCCCTGCCTTAGGCAAGGTGTTGTCAACACTCTTAATTGACGGTGCGGAAGCACGCACGGTGAACTGATAAGTGGTCTGGGTGTTGTCCTTGACGAAAACAATCGTGTTTCTGACACTTTCGTCAGCCTTATCAACTGGGGTTTTCTTGTCGAGAGACACCCACACATTATTGTCGGTCATCAAGGCATTGTTGAAATAAGTGTCATAACCATTGATATAGACCTTCTTCAAGCCCATAAATCCAGAGCCTTCGATACGGATGAGCTGTCCGAGGCGTGCAAAATCGACCTCGCGGTCATACACCTCGTCCTTGGCATCCACATCCTGCAGATAGACCTTACTGATGGTCATCTGAACTGACTGCACATCATCGTCGTCGCTACAAGCCGTGAGCAGCGGGGCAACCAAAGCAATCAGCATATATATGTATTTCTTCATAATTCTAAATTTTATTATTTTCACTTTTCACTTCACTTTTGACTTATAAAAAGTTCATCTACTATAACCTCACGCTCCCCAAACTCATTGCTCTTGGTAGTGATGTTGCCATCGGCATCTGGCTTGAGATAGGGGTTCTTGGCCTGGTCGGTGTCGGCCATAGGCAAGGTGAGACTCTTGGCAGTGGCAACACCCGAACCTGGAGCCACGTAGGTGTCGCTGAGCTTATATGAATTGGTGGAAGCCTCATAGTAGCTGGCATTGCGGTTCTGGTTGTTGCAATAATTCTCGGTGAGGGATAGCGACCATAGTCGATACCGTTCATGAGGGTGTTGCCCCAAAGGCTACCCACTTCGGGGTCATAGCCCTTATACTTGGTCCAGGTGTGGAGGTTCTGCAGGTTGCAGTAGAGCTTCAGGTTCTGGATGTACAGCTTCTTCATCCAAGCCTTGGGGAAGGTGTAGGAGAAGGAGATATTCTGCAAACGTATATAAGAGCCGTCCTCGATATAGGCATCGCTCACACGGTCGTTGCGGTTCTTGCCGCTGGAGGTGTATAGGCGCGGCTGGGTTGATGAGGTGTTCACCACATGATAGTTACGGAAGTCGTCAGGACCATTGGGGTCAATCTTCTCCACACGTGCATAGTCGAGAACAGAAGTAAGCAGGTTGCTTGTGGAACCGCTGACTTCGAGCGAGCGACGACCGTAGTTGAGCAACTTGTTGCCGTAAGAGCCGCTGAACTGTATGGTCAGGTCGAAGCCCTTATATGAGAAGGTGTTGCCAAATCCCCATGTGAACTTCGGTTCGGGATTGCCGATGAAGGTTTGGTCGTCATTGTTGATGACACCGTCGCCGTTGAGGTCGGCAAAGATATAGTCGCCAAGCCATGTCTCGTTTTGTCCGATAGAGCTGCCTTCGGGAAGTGCCACCTGCTTCACATTGCCGTCGGCATCCTTGTAATAGAAGTCCTCGGGAGTGTCAAAGCGTCCGATGACCTTATATCCCCAGAACTGTCCGATGGGCTGGCCTACAACGGTGTTGGTGACTGTGGCAGTCTCCGAACCGATCTGCAGTGTCTGCGGCAGTGTGCCTGTCTCAGTGTCGAGCGAGAGCACCTTGTTGCGGTTGATGGACATTACCATGTTAGAACGCCACTGGAATCCCTTGTAGTCGATGTTGACCGTGTTGAGTGTAAACTCAAAACCGGTGTTGCGCAGTGAACCCACATTACCCCAAAGGTTGCTGGCTGTACCATATCCAGAACCAGCGCCAGAGCCGAGGAATGCGGGAAGGTCGAGCTTCAGAAGCAGGTCCTTGGTCTTCTTGTAATACCAGTCGGCGATGAATTCGATACGTCCGTCAAGCACCGTAAAGTCAATACCTATATTGGTGGAGTATGTCGTCTCCCACTTCAGGTCAGGGTTGGCATTATTGGCATTCAACACACCCACACCCCAAGGAGTGGTATAGTTGGCAAGCATGGCTGTGTAAGCCCAATCCTCCACATTTTGGTTACCAGTGGCACCCCATCCGAGGCGCAACTTCAGATTGTCGAGCCACTTCACGTCCTTGAGGAACGACTCATTGCTCATGCGCCATGCGAGAGCGGCCGACGGGAACCATCCCCAACGATTGTTCTTGGCAAACTTCGAACTACCGTCGCGACGTATGGTGGCTGTCAGCATATAACGGTCGTCGTAGTTATAGAACGCACGTCCGAAGTAAGAGAATATCGAGTTGGCGTTCTGATAACCCGTTGTGCGGCTGTCGTCGTAGTTGCCGGCAGAGATGTCGGTGGCTGAGTTGGAAAGGTAGCCAGTGATAGTTGACACCTGGGTCTCCCAGTGGTTGTGGCTCATTTCCTGTCCAAGCATAACATTGACATTATGCTTTCCAAACGACTCGTTGTAGGTGAGAATATTGCGCCATGACCAATACTTGGTGTTGGTCTTGGTCCAGCGTCCAGTGCGTATGTCGTTGATCTTCACACCAAACTGATAGTCGGGCTGATAATAGTCGTAGTTATTGAAGTTGTAGTCTGCTGAGAGTTCGGTCTTGAAGGTCAGTCCCTTGTATAGTTGCGCTTCGAGATAGGTGTTGACACGGAAGTTGTCATGAGGGCATTGCGATAGAGTTCATCCTGCCAGTCGGTATCCTCACCCATCAGGTCACCACGAATCCATGTACTTGAAGCCGGTTTGATACCGGCGTCACTGATGTCCTTATAGTGGATGGCATACTGCTGCAGGTTCATTACGTCGAGCTTGCCAGGCATGGACTGCCATCCCACATATCCATCGTATGTGATTGAAGCCTCACCCGACTGTCCGCGCTTGGTGGTAATCATGATGACACCATTTGAAGCCCGCGAACCGTAGATGGCGGTGGCTGAAGCATCCTTCAACACATCCATCGACACGATGTCGCTGGGGTTGATTGAGGCAAGAGGATTGGAGTTGCCGTCGTCAGAACCTGAGGAGTCGATGATGACACCGTCGATGACAAAGATAGGCTGGGAAGTGGCGTTGAGAGAGTTGGTACCACGGATGCGGATGGTGGAGCTACCGCCAGGAGTACCTGTGTTGGCCTGAATCTGCACACCGGCAGCGCGTCCTTGCAATACCTGGTCAACACTCGTTGGCACAGACTTCTCGATGGCCTTGGAGTTGACCGAGACCACCGAACCTGTAAGGTCCGAACGCTTCATCTTGCCATAGCCCACCACGACCACCTCATCAAGGAGCTTGTCGTCTTCACTGAGCGTCACGTTGACAACGGACTGTTTTCCCACCTTAACTTCCTTGGTAGTCATCCCAAGATAGGTAAAGGAGAGAATGTCTCCGGGTTTAACCTTGATCCTTTTACGGTTGTCGTCTGCGCCTGTGCTGTCAATGTTGACAGACACAGGAGCATAATTACAATTACGGTCGAAAACACTTTTTTAGTGATTTCCATCTTCTTTGGGTTTTTATTAATACTTAGTTAATCTTTTGGTCGAAATGATTCGATATCGTTTTACGGCTGAAATGATTCAATGCCGTCTTGGCCTTTGCCGCTGCAAAGGTAGTTATAATTAATATATGTTGCATTAATATTTGTTGCAGACACGTCATTTTTTGTATCATACAACAAAATACATGATACAAATGGCTATTTTTCGGCAAAATGGCCGAAATACCCGAGACAGACATCACGCCATTCCTTGGCGTTGGCAAGATGTTTGTGCAGACGGTAGTTGACTTCCTGCCATCTCCGCTTGTCCACGTTGATTCTCACCGACTGCCATATCTTGAGGAAATCCTCCACCTCGGCCACACCATGGTTGTAGTGCCACTGCATCTCCTGCCACAGTGTCCTTCCGCTTTTCATGCGGTGGGTCCAGGGGAGATGATGAAACCATAGGATATACTCCTCCGGACATGTCTCGACATCGTCATAAAGATGACAATATGGTTCACGATATTGGCTGACGGCATTGGTGCCCTTCGACGAGCGGTCGAAACCTATTCCGGCTGAATCGGCCTTATGATAATATACAGGTTTCCACTCCTCGGGGAAGTGTGGCTGGTTGCCGTCGGGCTCTGGACCATAGTGATGGTCGCCCTTGAAGATATGATGCAGTCCGAGCGGCATCATGTAATCGACGCATGCCTCATGGCTACGCATCATGATGTTGAGTGCCGACGGAATGAAGTTGGATTCGAGGAATGCCTGTCTTTTCTCTGACAATGGCTGCGGGGCGAAGGTCAGCAGGAGCCATTCGCGTGCTATTTCCTCGGAAGAAAGGTCAGGATTCCATGCCAGTCGGCCAAAGGCATACCAATTGGCCTGCGAAAAGTGGTGTCCGCACCAGTTGGTGTCGTCGCCGATGTTTGCCACTCCTGCAATACCCTTGAGCGACTTTGGCGAGACGTATGAGAAAAATTCCTTCCACATCGGCGCAAGATAGGTCAGATGGATGCTCTGACCGAGGTATTCCTGTGTAATCTGCAGTTCGGCCATCATCGGGGTCTTTACTATTTGATCGAACACGGGTGCATACGGTTCGCGCGGCTGGAAGTCGAGGGGACCGTTCTTGGCCTGAAGGATGACATTGTCGCGAAAGAGTCCGTCTTCAGGTTGAAACTCCGTGACAGCCTGTTTCACCCTGTCCTCGCCCTTGTGTTTGTTGCCATATACGAAACAACGCCACATAATGATGCCGCCATAGGGTTTAACCGCTTCGGCAAGCATATTGGCGCCATCGGAGTGCATACGGTTGTAATCGCCTGGTCCGGGTTGTCCCTCTGAGTTGGCCTTGACGAGAAATCCTCCGAAGTCGGGTATGAGCTTGTATATCTCCTTGGCTTTCTCCCTCCACCATCTTGTCACCTCGGGATTGAGAGGGTCGGCAGTGTCCAGTCCGCCAATCACCATGGGCGAGGCGAAGTTGACACTGAGATATGTCTTGATGCCATAAGGACGCAGGATGTCGGCAATGGCTCTTACCTTATTTATATATATAGTGGAGAGCATCTGGGGTGAGGCGTTGACATTATTGAGCACCGCACCATTGATGCCGAGGGAGGCGTTGGCTCGCGCATAGTCGGTGATATGCTTATGGAGTGATGGCGAACACTCGTATAACGGACCGCCCAATTCATGGCGTCGGTTGGTGGCTGTATTGACTTCCTTTATCTCATCCCATAGCCAGATGGACTTACCGGCATATCCGCGCTCTATCGTCAGGTCAAGATTGTCCCAATGATTGAGGATTCGTATGGGCATTGCGGGGGTCTCGGTCTTGGAGGTCACAGCCTTGCCAGTCTCCTGAAGCCGCAGCAGTTCGTATGTGGCATATAGCAGACCGCAGTCTGTGGATGCGGTGATGTCTATACACTTGTCGGACGACTGAATGTGATAAGCCCCTTCCTTCAGTCCGCTCTTAGAGTCAACACGCAGTTTTACGAGTGGTCCGCGCCAGTAGTTCAACAGTTCGTCCTCGGCGATTTTGATTGTGGGTGTCGTCTTTCCGACAATCTTCACGCATCGTCTCACCTTGTTCACCTTTTCTGCCCGTAACCATAGTCGCGAGCCATCCTCAGCCTTGGTCACCAGACCATAAGCGAGCATCATAGCCATAACAATTACCTTATACATCATATCTTGAATATATTATTTGATTTACTTTTCTAGATTTTCGCCTGTTAGCTTATTCACATATTCCGTGGGCGACACACCATAGTGGCTCTTGAATACTGTAGAGAAGTGGGTCTGATTGTTGAATCCCACGGAGTATGCCACCTGAGTCACGTTGATTTTGCCCTCCTTGAGCAGTTCCACGGCTTTCTCCAACCGTATGTTGCGCAGGAACTCGCTCGTGGTGATGCCAATAAGCTCCTTCATCTTGCGATGGAGCTGGGCTCGGCTGACTCCCACCTTTTTGCATAGCACCTCGACATTGAAGTCAGAGTCGGTATAGTTTTCATTGACCACCTTCATCACCCTTTTCAGCAGTGCGTCGTCATTCCCTTCCACCTCAGGGGCAGCCATCTGACCGGCCACCTGTTGTCTGCCGGAGAACCGTCCCTTCAGCCTTCTTACACCATCAATGAGATTGTCCACCTGGGCATGAAGTTCCTGAACATTAAATGGTTTTGAGATATATGCGTCGGCACCCCGTTTGAGTCCTTCCACCCTGTCCTGCACGTCATTGCGCGACGTAAGCAGTATGACGGGTATGTCATTGGTGTTGACATTCGTCTTGATGGACTTGAGCAGTGACACACCATCCATATTGGGCATCACCACGTCGGAGATGACCAGGTCATAATGGTCAGTGAGCAAAGCCTTTTGTGCCTCACGTCCATCAGGGAAGGTATCGACGCGATAGGTGTCGGAGAGTTCGTCCTTGATATAATCAGATATTTCCTCGTCATCGTCCACCACCATGACCCTTCCGTGACGTGCCGTCGGATATTTCTTGTGGGTGATGTCATGGTCAACCGCAACTTCGGCTTGTTCTATCTGGTCGGGGCTAAGATGCTTGCAGCCCAATGGGAGCATCACGGTGAAGACCGCGCCTGCACTACCGTCAGAGCGGTTGGCAGCCTTGATGATACCACCATGCAGTGTGACGATGGCACGGCTGAGGTTGAGTCCAATACCTGTGCCAACGCTTGAAATGCGCCTTGCGTTGTTGCCTTGGTAGAATCTCTCAAAGAGCTTGTCCATGTTCTCATTGTCAAGTCCGTTGCCATTGTCCTTGACAGTCATCACAGCATGCTTTCCCTCCATGCTAATCGTCAATACTATCTCTCCCCCATCTGGTGTGTATTTGAAGGCATTTGACAGCAGGTTGGCCACCACTTTCTCGAAGTTAATCCTGTCTATCCATACATTAAGTTTGTCCACCCTGGCATCGACCCTAAGCGTAATCGACCGCTGCTCAGCGCGATACTTATATAATAAGGTGTGTTTCTTGACAAACTGCACTAAATCAGTCTCCGTACAATGGATTTTCATCTTTGCCTTATCGATTTTGCGCTCGTCGAGTATCTGGTTGACCAGAAGCAACAGGCGCTGCGCATTGCGGTCGATGGTGGTGATACATTCCAGGGCCTCTGACGATGTGACCATTTGCTTGAGGCGCGACAGTGGCCCCATGATCATGGTCAGCGGGGAACGGATGTCGTGGGTGGCATTGATGAGAAACTGCATCTTTGCCTCCTCCAATTCCTCGCGCTTGCGGCGACGGTAATACATGAACACAAGGGTGAGCACTGCCGCCAAGACGGCGACATAAAGGACATAAGCCATGGTGGAGAGATACCAAGGTCCTTCCACGTTGAGACGGTATGTCTGCACCTGCGAATACATTCCGCTACACGTCGCCCTGACCTCCAAGCGGTATATTCCGGGTATCATACGGTTGAAGTAGATGGTGTTGATGCCGTCAGACACCTCTGCCCATTTTCCCCCGTTCAGGCGATATTCGAAGCTGACATTGTCAGCATTGCGATAGTCAAGCAGGGAAAACTCCATGGAGAAGGCATTGTCGCCATAGGGAATATCCCACTCCCCTGCCATACAGTCGGCGGTTCGTCCGCCTATCACTATCCTTGTGAGGAAAACGTTTTCCATCAGAGTGCCTATCCGCCTGACATCGTCTGGACTGAATGCCGTGATACCGTCGTTGGTACCGAAGCATATCATCCCGTCGGATGTTTGCACCGACACTCCCTGACGATATTCATTAGTGGTCAGTCCGTTGCCACGGATATAGTAGGAAAGTCTCTCCGTCTGCCTGTCATATCTCCATACACCATCCGACGTGCTTATCCACATCTCCCCCCTCTTATCGACCTTAATGGCGCATATATCCTTGTCGTTAAGTTGAGCTGCTCCAGGCATCTCGCAGACTTTGTGGGTCTTACGTTCAAAAAGATAAAGACCTGTATTAGTGCCTATGGCTATGTCGCCGCCTGGTAATTCGGCGAAGGCGCTAACCATACAGTCAAGCAGTTGAGACTGCCATCCATAGGTGAGAAAACTGCCCGTTCTTGGATTCAGGCATGACAGTCCCTCGCTCATACCTATCCATAGAATACCACGACTGTCCATAAATAGCGACTTAACCCAGTCGTTGCCTAACGCCCCGCATCCTTTGATGGGTTTTCCCATAGAATAGACATGAATGCTGCCAGTCTGGGTGTTATATGCACACAGTCCCTTTCCGAATATGGAGAAGAAGAGCATGTCGCCGCCGTCGTCCTCAATGGCATTGATACCCCAACAGTCAAATTCAGCCTTCTTATGATATTGTCCCTTAGTCACGTCGGCCTCATACAACACGTTTTCCGTACACATCCACAACCGTCCCCGTCGGTCGAAATATACGAGGTTAGTACCTTCGGGAGCAGAGGCTTTGACGGCATTACCGCTTTTTGAGTCAAAGAGATATACACCATTGTTCTGCACACTGCACCATATATTGCCATGACGGTCCTGGGTCAGGGAGGATATGCTGCTTCCTGTCTTGATATTATGCTTGGCAAAGCTCCAGCTGACAAATGGGTCTCTGCCCTGACTGAGCATATACAGTCCGCGGTTGTAACAGCTTACCCATATATTATGGTTGGAATCCTCAATGACGTCGTTGACATTGGCAGTGGCTATGATACCGTCGTCGCCAGGGCTCTCTACCTTCTCCATCTTGCCTGTGGCAAGAGAATAGCGCAGCAGTCCGTTGCCCGATGTGCATAGAAGCAGGTTGCCCTTGCTGTCCTGTGTGGCTGCCCTTATGGATGCCCTGCCAAGAAGCGACATGTCAAGAGGCATCCGGCTCAGGCGCGACGTGTGGCTGTCATACTGGAGCAGTCCATACATACACACCACCACCATACCCTTGTTATAGGGGATGAAATCCACAGCCGGACCGCATTCCAACTGATAATCAGTCCGCCTTCTCACTCCATAGCCCGCATCAAGTTCATAACAAGTCATCTCAGCCCTGTGGCTGCTTCTCCACAGCCTGCCATTGTCATCCACGAAAAGGCGGCTGCAATAGTCCTCGCGGCTGGACTTGCGAAATGAATGTTCGCGAACGATATGGTTGGTGCCCTTGCGCAAGGTGAACAAACCATAACCGGCAGTGCCTATAATAAGGTCGCCACCACGTTCCGCCACTGCATTCACTCGAGGCTGCAAACCATCAGGGAAGCGATATGTGACAAAACGATCACAATGATAGTCATATCTCACCAATCCGCGACTCAGTCCAATCCAAAGACGTCCGTCTGAGGAGGAATATATGGTGGAGACACTATTGGCTGGTATTGATGTGGTGTCACCCTTAGTTGAAAGATATTTCGTAAAGCGATAACCGTCAAACTTGTTAAGCCCGTATTCAGAGCCTATCCACAGATAGCCGTAATGATCCTGACAAACTGTGGTGAGCATACTGCTCGACAGCTTATCGGAGGTGAATAGCTTGCCTATTTCAGCCTTGGCAATTATCGTCACCATTAGCATGACGAAGGTGATAGTTAGTCGAATCATGGTGCAAATATATACATTTTTCCGTTAAAATCATCATTTTTTAGCAAAAAAAAGCGTCTTTGAAACAAATCAAAATGTTTAAGTTACATTTTTAACCGTATTTTATCGGCTTTTTTTGTACTTTTGCACCCAAAATTAAAACAATATCTGAAACAAAATGAAACACATTAATGACACCACCTCGGCTGAGAAGGGTTTTTACAAGCTCTCATGGCTACAGAGAATTGGATTCGGTTCTGGCGACCTGGCACAAAACTTGATCTTCCAGACGACATGTATGTACCTCTTGTTTTTCTACACTGACATTTACGGACTCGACGCCGTTGATGTGTCGGTGATGTTCACTGTGGGCAACGTGGCCAACGTCATATGGGACCCCATCGTGGGAGCACTCATCGACAAGAACAATCCGCGGCTCGGCAAATACCGCGCCTATCTGGTATTCGTCGGCATACCATTGTCGGGATTTGCTATACTCTGCTTCTGGAACGGATTTGCGCCTTCCTTATTATATGCCTACGTGACATATATAGCCATGACGCTCCTCTACACGTTTATCAACGTGCCATACGGTGCGCTCAACTCATCGTTAACACGCGACACCAACGAAATCACCATTCTTACATCCGTACGTATGTTCATGGCCAACTGCGGCGGACTTGCCGTGGGTTCGGGTCTGCCACTGCTCATCGCCTACTTCACTAACGACAAGGCTGAAGGACTGCCCAAAGACCCCGGAGCATGGTTTATCACAATGACCATATATGCCATTGTAGGCCTTGCTCTACTGCTCTTCTGCTTCACACAATGTAAGGAAAAGGTGGTGATGAACGCCGAGGAAAGCGCCAACGTGAAAATCAGCGACCTGTGGATGGAGTTCTTCCACAACCGTCCGCTGCGTGTCATCGCCTTCTTCTTCATCACTGCATTCGCCATGATGTCGATTGGCAATGCTGCCGGTGCATATTTCATGAACAGCAATCTCCACGGCACATCCGAACAACTCTCCATCTTCATGGGTCTGGGTTCTGCTCCTTCGTTTATCTTCATGCCTCTCGTGCCGATGATCAAGAGGGCTGTGGGCAAGAAAAACATGTTCTACATCTTCCTCTCCATAGCCATCGTCGGCATGGTATTCCTATATGTTGTGGCAAAGATGGAACAGCCAAGCATGACTCTCGTATATATCGCTCAGTTCGTTAAATCGACTGGTGTCATCGTGGCCACAGGATATATGTGGGCACTTGTCCCTGAGGTCATCTCCTACGGCGAATACACCAGTGGCAAACGCATCGCCGGTATCGTCAATGCCTTGACCGGTATCTTCTTCAAGGCTGGTATGACTCTCGGTAGTGTTGTGGCTCCAGCCATCCTTGCCTACGTGGCTTACAACCCAAAGGCTGTTGAGCAAACTCCACTTGCAGAGGAAGGTATTCTCTGGCTCGTGTGTGTCATACCTGCTGCCCTGCTACTCCTCGCCATGTTTATCATCTCTAAGTATGAACTTACTGACGAGAAAATCGACCAAATAAACAAGGAAATAGAGGCAAGGGCCTAATTATAAATTGTAAATTATAAATTATAAATTAATATGAAAAAGGTAAAGCGTTATTTGTTTCCTGCCGACTATATGGCAGACCCGTCAGTACATATCTTTGACGGAAAGATATATATCTATCCCAGCCACGACTGGGAGGCATCAAATGTAGAGAACGACAATGGTGACCAGTATATCATGAAGGACTATCATGTCCTATCTATCGACGGCGACCCCATGACGGGAACTGTCATCGACCATGGCTGTGTTCTGCGTCAGGAGGATATTCCATGGGCAGGCCGCCAGCTCTGGGACTGCGACGTTCAGGAATATGAGCAGGAGGTGCCAACGAATGCAGAAGAACAGGCTGCGGGTATGGGATTCAGCAAAAAGGTTAAGAAATATGTGATGTACTTCCCATTGAAGGACCGCAACGACGTGTTCCATTGGGGTACCGCCATTGCCGACAACCCAGCAGGACCGTTTATCCCCCAACCAGCTCCCATCCCCGGAAGCTACAGCATCGACATGTGCGCATTCAAGGACGATGCAGATGGCGAGGTATATGTCTATTTCGGCGGTCTGTGGGGCGGACAGCTCCAGCGTTATAAGGACAATATCCACCTTGAGACACCCCATCTGCCCGAAGGCAAGGAAGACGCACTGCCCAGCCGCTGCGTCCGACTGACCAAGGACGGTATGAACTATGCCGAGGCTCCGCGTCCCATCCTCGTGGTTGACGATAACGGAGAACCTCTGAAAGCTGACGACCCACATCGTTTCTTCGAGGCATCATGGATGCACAAGTACAACGGCAAGTACTATTTCTCGTATTCTACAGGAGATTCTCACCTGCTCTGCTATGCCACAGGCGACAATCCATACGGTCCTTTCACATATCAGGGCGTGATTCTCACCCCTGTAGTAGGTTGGACCACCCATCATGCAATACTGGAATATGAGGGCAAGTGGTATCTCTTCCATCACGACTCAGTGCCCTCTGGCGGCAAGTCATGGCTCCGCTCACTGAAGGTGTGTGAGATAGAATACGACGCCGAGGGAAGGATTATGACCATTGATGGAATGGATGAATAATCGACAACATCCTTGATTCATTTTGGATATTCAAATCATCATACAGTACTTACTATAAACTTGATTGAGGCAGGTCTCTCAGCGGAGAGACTTGCCTCATTTTTTATATAGCTAAGTCTTTAAGGAGGTAAGGAGATAAGCAAAATGTTGTGGCACAGACAGAGCAACCCCTTTTGTCACACCAGTTCCAAGGCCGTGGAAGGACTGTGACAACGTACGTGGAACTGTTGTGACAAAGCCTTGATAATGGTGTGACACTCAATTTTGGGAATTTTAGCGGAATTCGGGTGCTTAACGACGTATTGTAGCTCTTATGAATAGTTACGAAATATAGTGGGAATGGTTAAATATTCGAAAAGGAATTAAAATAACTGGGTAAGTATTTGGAGAAAGAAAAAAATATCTCGTACCTTTGCAGTGTGAAAGAAGCCAAGGGCACAACATTGCCTTCTGTTTAGGTCACAAACGGAGAAAAGAAAATTGTTTTTAATCTAATTCATTGAAATATTCTGGCAGTATTACAATGGTAATAAAATGAGAGGATATACATTTATGACAAAAGAGATATTCAACAGGGTGGAGCGGCTTTTGGGAGCCGACGTGATGCGACAGATAGAGACAGTGAAGGTGATCATCTTCGGCGTTGGCGGCGTGGGAAGCTGGTGCGCTGAGACACTTATACGATCGGGGATAGAAAATCTGACAATCGTGGATTTTGACCGTGTTGGAACAACAAACATCAACCGCCAACTCATGGCGACGACGGAGACTGTGGGAGAGGTGAAGGTGGAGGCACTGAAGAGACGGCTGAAGGAAATCAACCCAAGGGCGGAGATAAGGGCAATAAAAAGCGTCTATAACGAGGAGACGGCGGGGGAGTTCCAACTCGCAGAATACGACTACGTGGTGGATGCCATAGACAGTCTGAAAGACAAAATGTTGCTTATGATGAAAGCCACGGAGGCAGGAGTGAAGACATACTCCTCGATGGGAGCTGCTCTGAAGCTCGACCCCACGAAGATACAAGTGGCAGAGTTCTGGAAGGTCAAGGGATGCCCATTGGCAAAGGCCCTGCGAGAAAAATTCAAAAAGGCAAAGACACGCCCTCGCCACAAGATAACATGCGTCTTTAGCGAGGAACTGCTGTCAAACCGCGGTGAGGCCTTCGACGACGGCACTGATACTGGAGTGATACGCAAGGCACAGGTCAACGGCTCATTGGTGCATATCACAGGTATCTACGGCATGACCCTTGCAGGACTAATCATCAAGGACATTGACGAAAAAGCGCAAATCATTGACGAAAAAGCCCATTAAAAGGGTTGTCATGCATCTTTCCCAATGAGTACGGTGGCATAGGCGCTGATACCCTCCTCACGACCTGTAAACCCTAATTTTTCAGTTGTTGTGGCCTTGATGCTGATATCGTACTCATCACATCCCATCACCTCAGCAAGACAGGTCTTCATGGCTGGGATGTGGGGATTCATCTTGGGTCGCTCAGCGCAGATAGTTGCGTCAATGTTGCCCACGGTGTAGCCCTTGGTTGCAATGAGTGCAACAGTCTTACGCAAGAGTATCTTACTGTCAATGTCAAGGGTGTCAGCTGAGGTATCAGGGAAATGATAACCTATGTCGCGCATATTTGCGGCACCCAAAAGGGCATCGCAGATGGCATGTATCAACACGTCGGCATCGCTGTGACCAAGGAGTCCCAACGAGTGCTCAATCTTTATACCACCCATCCACAAGTCACGACCTTCCACCAACTTGTGGACATCATATCCAAATCCTACTCTTATTTTCATTTTTAATGAAAAATTAAAATATTAAAGTTTCGTATGCGATTGCTCTTCTTTAATTCTTTAACCCTTTAATTCTTTAATTCTTTAATTCTTTTCAGGCGTGTCAACGCCTGAAAAGATCCTTTATTCCGTCCATATCGAAGGTGAGAGAGAAGCGCAGCGTCTGGTCGAGGGGATTGCTCTGTGCAGTGGAAATGACATAACCCACGTCAAGCGAGAACACGTTCATCTTGAAACCACCACCGACGGTAAAGTACTTGCGGTTGCCCTTGTTGGCACTCTCATGATGATAACCGCCACGGATAGAAAACTGGTCATGATAGACATATTCGGCACCAACGCTCCACTGAATCTCCTGCAACTCCTCCTTGAAACCGCCAGGGGCATCGCCAAAACTCTTGAAGATACCACTTATCGAACTGACATTACTGTATTCCTCGATTACGCGAGCCTGATAGTCAGCACTGCTTTCACCCTCCAACTGGGCTGGCACGGTGGGCACCAATAGTTTGTTGGCATCGGCAGAGATAGCAAAGCGGTTGTATTCATCCACAGGTATAAGCAGCGAGGCACCAAGACGAAGGTTGGCTGGGAGGAACTGGCTGCGGTCGTCACCATAAAATGAAATCTTGCTGCCAATATTACTGATGTTCATACCCAATCCCAACTGACACTCACGACTGCCAAGGTTAAAGTATTTATTATAGTACATCGCCAAATCGACAGCGAAGGCCGATGCTGGCTTGGAGTCTTCTTCATAGTTATATCGAAGGTCGGAATAAATCCAACGCACTGCAGCGGCAAGTGAGAAGTGCTCACTGAGCATCATGGAATATGCCACGTCGAGCGACATCTCATAGGGTTTGACCGTCATGGCATTCTCAGCCTCGGATGTATATACCTCACCGAGGGAGAAATAGCGCAGCGAACCGCTTATGGCACTGTAGTCACCAATACGATAGTAGCCTGCCACGTAAGCGAGGTCAATGTCGTTTACCAACTGTCGCAGCCACGGCGTGTAGTTGAGCGATATGCCTGAACGGCTGATACAAAACGGATACTTGGCGGGATTCCAGTATTGGGAATTGACATCGGGGTCGGTGGCTGCACCTACGTCACCCATACCGGCAGAACGCGCATCCGGCGCTATGGTCTGTGAGATGACTGCATGCTCCACAGGATTAAAGTTGCTGAGTTTCTCTCCTCCCTCACCTTCGGCGAAGGCAGCTACGGTGAACATAGCCACCAAGGCTGTTGCTATTATTCTCATTTCTCTCATCGAATATATTCTTTTTATTTTGATGTGTGTATTCTAATTATTACATGTATTTTCTCTAATAATAAACGAGTGAACGACATTATTTATTGCTCAGGACAACAATTTTCTGTGCTTTTGTCACTACGGTGCCTCCATCTGATATCACCTTGGCACGATAGAGATAGATGCCAGTGTGGAGTGGTGCGCCGCCGTCGGTAGCCACATTCCATGTGACGTATGACGTGTTTGTTGGAGTTGTCTCCTTGACATGACGTGAAGCCACTACCCTTCCTGACATGTCTATGATATCCACGACAACGTCAATCTGGCTGCCGGCACGGTCGTGCTGGACGACAAAGGTTGTCTTGCCGCGCACTGGATTGTCCGTGGCTCGGATGTTGAAAATCTTCGGCGACAGTCCCTTGATCACCTCAAACTGCAATCGCGCCACAGAAGAGTTGTTGAACACATCCCATGAGCGGAACTGCAAGGTGTGCTTGCCTTCAGTGAGTTCGGGCATCTGATAGCCCACCATTCCCCGTTGGTAACTGCCAAAGTCAAATGAGAAATAGTCGTTGAGGGTATATGACATTTGCGGATCATCGTCGATGGTGAGCACAAGGTCATGACCGATGCCTGTGCCAGTGGCGTTTATACCACTCTCGTCATAAAGCTCCGCCATGAAATAAGGAGTGGTGTTGACCTTGTCGCCATCTGCGAATGTGGTGGAATTGAGATAACAGAAAACAGAAGGTCCAATGGAGTCAAGGGGCAGTTCACCTGTGCCGTTGAAGACCATTCCGCCAGAGATTCCATTATACTGACGACCCTCGCCATCGTCTGCGAACAGCATCACTTGTCCCTCACCGTCACTGTATTTTATATCCTTTGGCACAATAAAGGAGATGTCAAACTTGCCATTCTTCACAGTGTTGTTGCCGCGATATATGACACTTGTTCGGTCGTCATATTCAAAAGCCACCTCGGCTCCGTCGCTTGATGTGTTTTGCAGACGACACACGATGTGCTCAGATGCTCCTCGCACCGTTGCAGTCAAGGTGCCGTTGAAAGTGTCGTCGGCCACACTGCCGCTCATTTTCACAACATCGCCAGCTCGTAGATTCACCGTCTCACCGCTTACCAATGGCTTTCCGTTGACACTGTCCACAGTGGCTTTCGTCTCAGGTATTTTCAACATCAAGGCTGGGTCGCCGATAAGGACATACTGCAACTTGTTAGCAGAGAGGTCGCGATAGTTGAGGTCGGAAGATGATGTAGCTGTATATGTGCTGGCAAGGGAGTCCTTGGCCAGTCTCACAGCCTCGCCTATGGAAACACGCTTACCGTCAACTTTTGAGAACAGATTACTGCAAAACATCTGGTTCATATAACTATTTTGAAGCTGATATACGGTGCGTGCAGTGCCAAAGAAGGCTATTGCTCCTCCATTGGGGTTGAGCATGGCAATCTCACCGATATTGTCCTCAAGTCCGTCCATTGGCACCACGTCACATGCAGCAGTAATCCAAACTGAGTATGACTTTGACTCAGCCTTCTCAAAGTCGCCTATCTTAAGAACCGTCTCGTGGGAGAGTTGGGTGGGATTACCGTGTCCGCTATAGTTCATCAGCAAGGCACCACTGTTCATATATCCGAGAATCAGATTACGTGCGTCGGGGAAGGTGTTGCCTGTGGATGATTTCTCCATCTTATATGCATCCCACATAATCTTGCGCACGTCAATTGATGGGTCACAACGTGAGATGACCTTTGCCGCATTGTCAGCGTCCTGCATGTGGGCATTGTTGTTGCCGTCATCACCCATTACGACGACTGTGTTCTGCCATGTTCCTGGATTTGGGTTTTCGACATATTCGATAATCTTGTTCACAAGAGTCTTGGCGTCCGACTCATTTCGGATGGGCAGTCGGCCAACGGCCACGTCAGGCTTTCCCGTACAGTTGTTATAATTGCCCGACACTTGAATCTGTTCCCAGTCGTCGAGCATACAGAAGAAGTCGTCCGAGACAAAGCAGCTCACGTCGTTGAGCGAGTTCTCGCTTTCAAAGCATAGCAGGAAGTCATCGGGTGAATAGCGTTTCCAGTCAGATAGCAGCATGCGGTTGTCCCATGCGCAGTCGCCGAAGAGCAAGAGATACTTAGGAGCCTCGTCGGGAGTGGAGGCACGGTCGTACAACATCTTCATATATCGGCGATAGGCAGTGGCATCTGGTGTGCCGGATGAAAACTCATTATAAAGTTCGTCTGCAGGCACTATGTTGACAGTCATGCCATCATGATTGCGGTGGAAGTCAGCAAGCTGTTCTGCATATTTTCTGAACTTCTGCGTGGTGGGTATGAGAATGACCATATCGACGATAGGGTCAGCGTGGTGGTTCTGGTTGGTGATGTTATATACATATTCAGGTGTTGGGAATGCATACGAGGAAAGCGCCGGCGGCAGTACAACAGCCTCTGACGATAGGGAGATATAGTCGAGTCGCATCTTGGCACTGCCCTCCCCACGGCTGATGGTCACCTTGTTGTTGCCGTCAAGAAGATCGACCTTCAGATTGCGTGTGACGAGCATTGCAGCGTCAAACGAGCCAGGGTTGGATATGGACAAATTTGTCACTACACTATCGTTGACCGATATTGTTGCAGAAGTGGCTGCGTCAGCCGTCAGGGCCACGACGAGTGTTCCTTTGCCATTGGAGCGGAGATTGAGATTGTATTCAGCGGGGGAGGTACTCTCTATGAGCTTGGAGTCATAGAGGTTGCGTCCGCCACTGAACCATGCGAAATCATCCACCTCATACAATGCCCAGGTGGAAATCATATCATTCTCCGAATCAGACGCACTGTATATTGGCTTGACGAATTCGGCGGAATCCACCATAAGGGGTTCACCTTCACTCTCCGTCAGGAAGTAATAGCCATAGTCTGAATAGGGATTGCGAGTGCGCGTTCCATTGGATGACCACGTAACCGTACCTTGGGCGTAAAACAGTCGGCGTCCGCCGATATTACATGTAGGCACCTCCTTAAGGTCATCAGTGTCGATAAGATATGCGCCTGTTAGTCTCTCCGGCTGCATTGCGCCTCCATAGCCATAGACCTTCACCTTGTTGATATCGCTGAATCCCGCCTTTTTCACAAGGTCGGACGTTATTTGGTGAACACCCGTTTCCTTCACGCTGATCTTTGCCCATTTGCCCTCGCGCAATATGGAGTTGGCAGCATACCTTTCGGCAGCTGTTTCACCGGCACGCATGGCGGCTCGTTGACCACGATGGCGTGAGATGAGGTTCAGTCCAAAGGAAACCATTTTTTGGTATCTGCCTTCGCGTTTGACCACAGGCATGAGCCAGATGTCCATCTGTCCTCGCTTTCTGGAGACGGAAAGATTCTTGTTGACTACTGGTAATTCATTGATAGGCTCTTGCCACAGCCCTGAAATCTTGGCAGTGTCTTCGGGCAATATGTCGATAAACTGTGGATAGACTATTTCCACATCATAGTCATATCCTGGATAGTCAAATCCCAAGTCAAAGGAATAGTTGAATATCGGCATACGATTGTCTATCTTGACTTCCTCGGCCGTCAAGTTGAAATAGTGTTGGGCTGTTATGTCAATACAGCACCACAAGGCAAGGAATGTCAATATCGTCGCTTTTCTCATCAGCTTGCAGTTGTATTTATCTTCCATTAATAATAATTATTTACAATAAAAATCCAGCACCTTTCGTTCCTCAAGATAGCCCTCAAGATGGTCGTTGACATGCACTGGACCTATGCCTGCCGGTGTGCCAGTATATAGTATGTCTCCTGTCTTCAGTGTGAAGAACTGACTGATATAGGCTATGATGCTGTCGATGGAGAAGAGCATGTCATTAGTCGCTCCCGACTGTACCGTTCTGCCATTGATGTCGAGATGAAACTTCATGGACTGCAGATTGAGAAACTTCTCCTTATCGACCCATTCACCGATGGCAGCCGAACCATCGAATCCCTTGAACAGGTCCCATGGCAGTCCTTTGTCGCGCATCGGTCGCTGTATGTCGCGGGCTGTGAAGTCGATGCCCACAGTGACCGCGTCATAATAGCGGTGGGCGAACCTCTCCGGAATGCTTTTCCCAAGGCGGCATATCCTCACCACCACCTCCGTCTCATAATCGACCTGCTGGCTCCAGTCGGGTATGAAGAATGGCTTGCGGTCCTTGAGCAAGGCCGAGTCGCACTTGGTGAATATCACTGGGTGCTCTGGTTTATATAACGTTCCGTCCAGCTCTTTATTGTGCTGGATATAGTTCATTCCTACTGCAAATATCTTCATTTTAAGATTTTTTATGTATTATTCAATGTGCAACATATTTCCGTCCTTTGTGGATATACACCTCACCTCGATGCTGAGAATGTACTTTCACTCCACCAAGGCTATACCTCGAAGATGCTGAATCGGGAGTGTCGAAGGACGGAAGGTTGATGGCATTTGGCGACTCCATCACCACTATTTTGTTGACTGCGACACCATGTCCCTGAATGATAGCCCCACCCGACTTTAAGGATGTTAGCTGTGAGCCAGTAAACACCATCGGCGTGATGTGCGACTTGCCAGAAGTACCATAGAAAGACCGGGGATTGAAGTCGCCTGAAAACTTCATGCCCTCAACCTCGAAGGTCATGGATTTCCAACTGCTGTTGCAAGGTTGGATATCCTCATAGTCGGAATCGGCAAGTTGGTCATAATAGAATACCAATGTGACTTGTTTTGAAAAGTTTTTAAACTCAGATGCGGCAATCTTTATTGGTTGTCCCCATTCGAGTGTTTGTCTGCCTGACCACACCATCCTTCCGCCGTCACCAAAGTCCTTGTCGGTGAGAGTATAGTCAACGTCAGCCACATACTGGGTCTTTGCGCCCTCCTTGATACCATTCAGGAAGAACGGTGCATCGACAGACATATTGTTCTTGCGGTTGAATATACCGAATTTCTCACTTCCATTTCCAAAAGCATTGTTGTCCCACACGAATGCCGCAAAACCATTCTTGCGCGCTTCGGAAACGACACATTTCATATAATACCGCATATTATCCTCCTGAGTTGTCCTGTCAGACGATGTATAATGATTAGAGCATCCGTATTCACCGATGACGACACCCAGTCCCTGTTCGCACCATTTTTCCCTAAGTGTGAGAAAGAAGTTGGCAAGAGACTTCTCGTTGCCGTCGGGAGTGACAGTTCCCTTGTCAGCGAATGCAATGCCCCAATAATTATAGCAATCTTTTGCTCCGCTGCAATATGAATAAGGGTCATAATAGTGAAACTCCACGGAAAGTCGCTTTTCGGCAGGGTCATTGGGTACTACCAGACTGGACAGTCCCATTGACGGGTTGCATCTGTATGACTGGACTATCAAGTTGCGCTTGGCATTATTGCCGCCAGTGGCACGCACTGCATCCACGAAGGTCTGATTAAAACTGTTGGTCACGTCATAGTTTTCCTGCGTGGGCGTCAAGCCCCAGTCGCCACCTGCATTCACTTCATTAAGTCCTGCAAAAGCGAGTCGTCCGTCATAGTCGGCAAACAAGTTGGCTATATTTGTCCACAGAGCCTTGAGCTTGCTGTTGAGTTCAGCTTTTTTGGCATTAGTGGGATAATGTTCAAGCCATGTGTCATGGTGGGTGTTGATGATGACATAGAGATCCTCGTCGATACACCAATCGACAACCTCCTTGACCCTACTGGCCCATACTGCATCAATATCCATTGTCTGCATATTGCAATGTTGTCCCCATCTAACAGGGATTCTTATTGCATTAAATCCTTCAGCCTTGACTGCCTTGATCATGTCGCGGGTGGTGGCAGGATTACCCCAAGAAGTCTCACTGCCTTGAGCCTCAAGCGAGTTTCCGAGATTCCATCCCATCCGTATGTTCCTACACCACTCCTGAGCATCCACATCATATTGCATGGCTTGGGACATCATAGAGACCAAACTTACAATCAATATTAATATCAGTTTCTTCATATCTGCCGGGAAAATACTTAATAAAGTAGATTAATAAAAAACGCGATTTCAAAAAAGCAAAGGGATTGCAAGCGTTGATCCTGCAATCCCCGAAATAAGAAAATAGTTATTATCCTAAACGATACTAAAGTGCAGGAGTAATAAAATTACTCAGCAGCAAGAGTAAAGCGCTTGAAATCAACTACGGTCAGCTCCTTGTCAGCAGCCTTCAGATAGTCAGCCACAGAGAGCTTGCTGTCCTGAATGAACTCCTGGTTGAGCAGGCAAGACTCCTTGAAGAACTTGTTCAGACGACCCTTTGCAATGTTCTGGATCATTGCCTCGGGGAGGTTGGCAGCCTTCTCGGCAGATACAGTGGCGATAATCTCCTTGGCCTGAGCTACCTGCTCAGCAGTAATCCATCCCTTACCCATATTTGACTCCATGTGTTCCTCAGAGTCAACGTGAGCCGGATTGATGCCAGCCTTCTTCAGTGCAGCCTCAACAGCCTTCTGTACCTGCTCCTGCTTGGTCTTCTCTACAGCTACGCGGATTTCCTCGTCGATGATAGACTGGGGAACAGACTCCTGGTTGAGAGCCACAGGCTTCATGGCAGCCACCTGCATTGCGATGGCATGACCCTGCTCCTTAGCCTCCTTGTTGGTCTGAACCATGGTGCAGAGTGTGTGCTTGCCCATGTGGTCATAAACCTCAACGTTGTTGCCGACGATGAAGTTATAGCCGTCAAGCTCCATCTTCTCACCGGTGATACCAGAGCGAGCCACAACAGCGTCCTGTACCTTAGTACCGTCAGCGATGGTCAGTTCCTTAACCTCGTCGAGGCTCTTAGCCTGAGCAGCCACAGCAGCGTCGAGGATATCCTGTGTGAGTTTGATATAGTCTGCGCCATTGGCAACGAAGTCAGTCTCGCACTTGAGAGCCACGATGGCAGCAAAGCCGTCAACAGCCTTAACGAGCACACATCCGTTAGATGTCTCACGGTCAGAACGCTTGGCAGCGATAGCCTGTCCCTTCTCACGAATCACCTCCATAGCCTTGTTGAAGTCACCCTCAGCCTCAGTGAGAGCCTTCTTGACATCAGCGAGTCCGGCACCAGTCATTGTGCGGAGCTTCTTGATGTCTTCCATATTTGGTTTGTAAGCCATAAAAACTTTAATTCTTTAATACTTTAATACTTTAATTCTTCAATGCTTATTCTGCATCAGCAGTCTCCTCTGCCTGAGCCTCATCCTTGCGGGCCTTGCGTGCACCGCGCTTCTTGCCCTCGGCAGCCTCATCAGCCTGAGCCTCGGCAGCCTTTTCGTCGGCCTTCTCAGCCTTGCGCTCCTCAAGACCTTCGGCAATAGCACCGCAGCATGCGTTGAGGATTACCTCCACGCTGTCCTTGGCATCGTCGTTGGCAGGGATGACAAAGTCAACCTCATTGGGGTTGGAGTTAGTGTCAACGATACCGAATACAGGAATACCGAGACGCTGGGCCTCCTTCACTGCGATAGACTCCTTGCATACGTCGATGACGAAGAGAGCTGAAGGCAGACGTGTCAGGTCGGCGATAGAACCAAGGTTCTTCTCGAGCTTCGCACGCTGACGAGTCACCTGAAGGAGCTCGCGCTTTGAGAGGTTTGAGTATGTACCGTCATTCATCAGCTTGTCGATGTTCGCCATTTTCTTCACAGCCTTGCGAATAGTTGGGAAATTGGTGAGCATACCGCCTGGCCAACGTTCGATAACGTAAGGCATGTTTACGCTTGCAGCCTTCTCGGCCACTACGTCCTTAGTTTGTTTTTTAGTAGCGACGAACAGGATCTTCTTGCCAGCCTTGGCAATCTGCTTAAGAGCCTCTGCAGCCTCGTCAATCTTGACTACGGTCTTGTGGAGGTCGATGATGTGAATACCGTTACGCTCTGTGTAAATGTAGGGAGCCATTGCTGGATTCCACTTGCGGCGGAGGTGGCCAAAGTGGCAGCCAGCCTGCAGCAGCATATCAAAATTTGTTCTTGACATTGTCTTAATTGCTTAAATTTGTTGTTTACTTTCTTTTTAATTCTTATTTTTGTTAGAACCAACCGACGGGTAGTCCTCTACCGATTATACCGAGGAGTCGCGCCAGTTTAGATACTAAACTATAAATATGATTAGCGCTTGCTGAACTGGAAGCGACGGCGAGCCTTTGGCTGACCAGGCTTCTTACGCTCAACGGCACGAGAGTCGCGTGTGAGGAATCCCTTGTCCTTGAGAGCCTTCTTGTCTTCTGCGTTAACCTTGACCAAGGCGCGTGCGATAGCAAGGCGGAGAGCCTGGCTCTGACCGGTAAAACCGCCACCGTCGAGATTAGCCTTGATGTCATATTTCTCAGCTACGTCGAGCAGGAGCAAAGGCTGCTTCACTACATACTGAAGGATAGCTGACGGGAAAAATTCTGTGATATCTCTTTTATTGATCGTAATCTTGCCAGTACCCTCGCTGACATAAACGCGTGCTACTGCACTCTTGCGGCGACCAATTGCATTTACTACTTCCATTCTACCTTATTATTTATACTGGTTAATATCTATTGTCTTTGGCTTCTGAGCCTCGTGCTTGTGCTCTGTTCCCTCATATACATAGAGGTTGTTCAGCAGGCTGCGTCCGAGAGGACCCTTTGGGAGCATACCCTTCACTGCGTGACGGATAATCTTCTCAACACCACCCTCGCGCTTGCGAAGCTCTGCGGGAGTGTTAAAACGCTGACCGCCTGGATAACCGGTATAACGTGTATAAACCTTATCTGTCTCCTTCTTGCCGGTGAATACGACCTTGGAGGCATTGATAATGATTACGTTGTCTCCACAATCTACGTGCGGAGTGAAAGTTGGCTTGTACTTTCCGCGGATAAGCTTTGCCACCTTTGAGCAGAGGCGACCAACCACCTGGTCTGTTGCGTCGATAACGACCCACTCCTTCTTAGCTGTCTCCTTGTTGACGGAAATAGTCTTGTAACTTAAAGTGTTCATTTCTAATTTTTAAATTTTACTACTAAAAAACATTATTCTTTTCTTTTCTGACAGATGATTCACTAACCGCCATGTCCGGCCAAAGGCACAGCTATTAACACAACTGTCAAGGGGGCTCTAAGTCTTCCCCCGCATAATCGGACTGCAAAGGTACGAACTTTTCACCTAAATATTATTGTTTTGGCATCAACCAAATGAGATATTTATTATTATTTAACTATACTATAATTACAATTAACATTAATTCAAACATTACAAACCTCAGTTAGTGACACGTAGCATTGTGGTGCCATCATATCCCGGTGCGAAGAAAACATGATATTGCAGAAGTCGTGACTGTACTCCAGAGGTGCCTCCTCCCTCTGCATTGAGCGAGAAGACATTATTACACTTGGAGCATTTCACGTTCTCGCCATTGTCGCTGAATGCGAGAGGATAGTTTGTGCCCCCTCCCCTGTCGAGACACACAGGGCAATGTCCGTCGTAGGCCTTTAGTCCGTTGAGTGTGGTGCATCCGATGATGAGTCGGCCGTTGGCTCCCATATTGTCATAGTTGAGACGATTGTTTTCCACCTCGTCAGTGAGTGAAAGCGGCGAGTCGTTATCACCACGGTTGGGACAACAATACACGGTGTTGACACCATTGCGCTTCTTCACCTCCACGATGACGAAATACCCTGGGTTTGTCTCATTGACTTTTGCCAACGAACTCTCCGGATGGTGCTGTGTGTAGAAGGCAAAGTTGCAAGCATAATGACTGTTGTATTGCTCCTCAGCATCACATGAGCCAAGCAGCGACACAACAGCCATACACAATGCAATGAATATCGACTTTTTCATTGTCAGAATATCATGAATGATGAAAAATCCATCTTATGAGAGCAGTCGTTTCTCCGCCTCTATCATCCTGTCGAAATGAAATTCAGAATAGGTGGCGTTGAAGAGTTCCTCTATCCTGTCGTTCATGAGATTGCCAATAGACCCCTCATGAGTGTGGTGGATGTTCTTGTTTGGTGTGAACTGTCCTGCCTCGATGTCCAGTCCAACCTTCTTGTAGGCATCGCGGAAAGGCATTCCCTCGGCAGCGAGTCTGTTGACCTCCTCAACGGAGAACATCAGGTCGTACATCGGATTGTCAAGGATATTCTCGTTGACCTCCATCTTGTTGATGATATATGCAGCCATTGACAGACAGTCCTTCAATTCGTCGAAAGCGGGGAGGAACACCTCCTTGATGATTTGCAGGTCGCGGAAATATCCTACGGGCAAATTGTTCATGATGAGCATCACCTGCTGAGGCAGACTCTGCAACTTATTGCTCTTGGCGCGTATGAGTTCGAAGACGTCTGGATTTTTCTTGTGAGGCATGATTGACGAGCCTGTGGTACATTCCTTTGGCAGTTTGACAAAGGAGAAGTTCTGACTGTTGAACATACATGCGTCGAATGCCATCTTGGCAAGTGTGCCTGCTATGGTGGCAATGGCGAATGCCACATTGCGCTCCATCTTTCCACGTCCCATCTGTGCATATACGACATTATAGTCCATGGAGTCAAATCCCAAGAGGTTGGTGGTCATCGTGCGGTTGAGGGGGAATGACGACCCATATCCTGCAGCGGAGCCGAGTGGGTTGCGGTTGGTCATCCGGTATGCCGCCTGAAGAAAGAGCAGGTCGTCGGCAAGGCTTTCCGCGTATGCCCCGAACCACAGTCCGAATGAGCTGGGCATGGCCACCTGAAGATGGGTATATCCGGGCATGAGCACATCCTTATATTGGTTGCTCTTCTGAATGAGCTGTCCGAAAAGGCTCTTCACCTCCTCAGCGACATCCATGAGCTGGTGGCGAGTGAAGAGTTTGAGATCGACGAGCACCTGGTCATTTCTCGAACGTCCGCTGTGTATCTTCTTGCCAATATCGCCGAGGCGGCGTGTGAGCATCATCTCCACCTGCGAATGTACGTCCTCTGCCTCATCCTCTATGCAAAACTCATTGTTCTCACACATGACATAGATATTCTTCAGTTCTGCAAGCAGCTTGGCAAGTTCGTCTTTCTCAAGCAGTCCGATGGACTCAAGCATGGTGATATGCGCCATGGAGCCAAGCACGTCGTATTTGGCAAGATACATATCCATCTCGCGGTCTTTTCCCACGGTGAACCGTTCTATCTCCTTGTTTATCTCAAAGTTTTTTTCCCAAAGTTTCATCACTTAGTGAAATTAAAAAATATTACGATATTCAATTATATTGAATCTTCGACAGGCCTTCGGCTATCTGCTCCACACCCTCCTGAAGCGGTTTCTGCGCCATCGCCTTGAAAAAGGGATTGAGGTCTGCCTCGGCTGTGACCTTCATCTTACTGGTTGTTTCGGTGACTGGCAATATCTGTATCCACACATAGAAGGGCATTACTGACTTTTCCGTCTGAAACTTGATGCACTTGGGTTCTTCCCTGTCAGCTACAGCCAGTTTGATGAATCCCACGGGGTCCACCGTCATACTCACATGGTCTCGGTCGAAAGCAATATCCTTTATCTTGTCCTCAGGCACACGGTCAATCACCTTGGAGATGTTGTCCAGGTTGCTGAGCATGTCATATACGGCCTGTTGCGGATATGGTATCTGCTTTACTGTACTTTCAAATCTTGTTTTTCCCATTAATCAAATCTATAAGGAAGTTAATGAAATAAAGAATTCATGAAGTAAGGAGTCGTGAGGTTTACTTTCCCCAGTTGGCAGGGTCCTTTCTCCATTCGTGGAGCACTTCCACTTCCTCTGGCTTGATATATCCCGTTGCTGCAGCCACTTCCACCACATGGGCATAGTCGCTGATAGTGACGAGCTTCACGCCGGCCTTGTCAAAAGCCTCTTGCGCCACGGGGAATCCGTATGTATATGAAGCCACCATTCCGACCACTTCATATCCTGCTTCACGCAGAGCCTCGACGGCTTTCAGACTGCTGCCTCCCGTGGAGATAAGGTCTTCGACCACCACCACCTTGCTGCCTGCGGGCAGTTCGCCCTCGATAAGATTACCCATTCCGTGGTCTTTGGGTTTCGAACGGACGTAAGTGAACGGTTTGCCAAGCTGGTCGGCCACCAAGGCTCCCTGTGCTATGGCACCCGTGGCCACTCCGGCCACTGCCTCTGCCTCAGGAAAATATTCCTGGATGGCATGACACAACTCGATTTTCACGAACGTGCGCAGGTCAGGGAATGAGAGTGTCTTGCGATTGTCACAATAGATGGGTGATTTCCATCCTGATGCCCATGTAAAGGGGTTGGCAGGCTGCAATTTGATAGCCTTGACATTGAGCAGTTTCTCTGCGAAAAGTTTTTTTGTTGCTTCCATTTTATTATTGTATTTATTATTATTCTATGATTTCAATCTGCAAATATAGTGATAATCGGGGAGAATTCCGAAAATATTACGTTAAATTTACATAATTGGCTATGATTTTGTAAAACCGACGGTAAGCACGCTGAATCTGACGTTGTCCGTATGGCTGTTTATTACGTCAATCAGGGATGATATGGTGGCTCCTGTGGTGAAGACATCGTCAATGATGAGTATGTGTTTGTCATTAAGTTGTCCGGCATCTTTCACTGCAAACACATCTTTTACATTATTCCGCCTCTCGGAGCCAAAGAGAGAGGTCTGGCTCACGGTGAACTTACGTCTTACGACTGCATCTGTGACAACCTCTATGCGTGTTATCTCTGCCACCCCCTTCGAGATAATCTCGCTTTGGTTGTATCCTCTTTTCATTCTTCTCATTTTGCTCACTGGCACCGGCACTATGGCATCTATGTCATCAAAGAATGACTGTGTCTGAAACACCTTAGCCATGTGTTGTCCAAGAAGGAAAGCCACATCCTGTCTGCCACCATATTTTATTTTATATATGATGTTGGCAAGATCACTTTCCGGACGGTAATATATGAGGGCGTTTGCCTTTATTATCATGGCCATTCCTGTTATCAATGACAGCATCCGGTTGTTATGACTGTCCTTGAACGCTCCCACAGAGGCATTGTCCAGCATACACGGACTGCACAGCAACACCTCCCCCGGGTGTAGCCGTCTGTTGCACGACACGCATCTTCTCGGCAGGAAAAAATCCAGGATAAACGACCCTGCCTGTATCACTCGTCTAATCATATCATTAGTCGGCGTCGCCCTTTATTATGTCATCGGTGCAGTCCTTGATTATGTCATAGTCAAATCCTCTCGACATTGCGAAGCGCGTCAGTTTCATCTTCATCTCATAGTCATCGCGGGCTTTTGTCTGTCTCAGCTTTGCCTCAAGCAGTTCTCTCAGCATGTCATACCATGTGGAGTCTTCCACGTCGTCAAGTGCTCGCTGTCGTATGTCTTCCGCGATTTGCTTTGCCCAAAGGGCTTGTTCCACTTTTCGCCTGCCCCACTTGTTATATTTCACCTTGTCGCTGACGAAAGCTCTTGCATATCTCTCGTCATCGACAAAATGCTTTTCGCGCAGATATGCCATCACCCGCTGTTGGTCAGGCTCTGCCACTTCCCATCGGCGCATCTTTTCCATCATCTCATGTTCGCAATGTTCTGCCGAGGCACACATTGCCGTCAATTTCTGCAGTGCTTGTTCGAAAGTCATTTTTCAGGAGTTAAGTTGGTTAATCCACGCTGTGCCCTCATCATTCTCTTCTTTCCCCATTGGTCTTGTCGTGTCTCAATATTCATGAAGCCGTGATGTTGCAACATTTCCTTCATCGCAGTGTGGCATTCGGGATTGATTTCGAAATAAAGCCAACCGCCTCTTTTCAGTGCATGAGAGGCATACATGGCGATATGGCGATAAAAGACGATAGGGTCGGTGTCATCGACAAAGAGGGCGAGATGTGGCTCATATTGAATGACATTGGGCTCCATTTCTTCCATCTCCATTATACGGATATATGGTGGATTGCTCACGATGACATCCCACAATGTCCTATCGTCCTGTGGCGGCATGAGTGCATCCTGTCGCCTCATCCTCACGTCGGCATGGAGGTATTCGGCATTGTCGCTTGCTATTGCTAACGCTTCGTCTGAGATGTCCCATGCCTCCACCTTTGCCTGGGGGATGTCGAGGGCCAGTGTTATGGCTATGCATCCGCTGCCGGTGCCAATGTCGAGGATATGGGGTGTATGTCCGTCATCATATATTGCCTTATTTTGTTCCTCAATCCACTGGCATAGCTCCTCTGTCTCCGGGCGGGGAATGAGACATCCCGGCCGAACCGCAAAACATCTGTCGGCAAACCATGCCCTGCGTGTCACGTATTGCACCGGTTCATGTCGGGTCAGCCTTTGGATGTCATCGGCGAGACTGTTTCTGACGCTTTCGCATGTCATTGTCCCTTGGCTGTTGGCTTGTGCCAGGGTCTCAATGTCCTCACACATCACGTCGGCCAATGACAGACCGTATTTGTCCTCAATGAGAGTGCGCGCCACTGCTCTTGCCTCACCTTCCTGGTATGCCGTGAGAAGCGAGCGCCATAGTTGTTGGTATCTCATTTTTTCTGCAAAAGTAGCAAAAAATGTCGGTTTATGCAATTTTTCCTTTGATTTTTTCTCTTTTTTCCTTATATTTGTGTACTTTTGCATCAAAAAGAGGACATTACTTGTTCCTTACAGTATATCAAATAAAGCAAGATGATGAAAGAGAAAGACGAGTTATATATGCGACGCTGCCTTCAACTGGCAGAATGCGGACGCGAGAATGCGAAGCCCAACCCGATGGTTGGGGCTGTGATAGTATATGACGACAGGATTATCGGCGAGGGATATCATGTGCGCTGCGGTGAGGGACATGCCGAGGTAAACGCCTTTGCATCGGTGTCTCCCGAAGACGAACCGTTATTGTCCGAATCGACTATATACGTCAGCCTTGAGCCTTGTTCTCACTATGGCAAGACTCCTCCCTGCTGCGACCTCATCATCAGCAAGGGAGTGAGGAGGGTGGTGGTGGGATGCGTCGATCCGTTTGCCAAGGTGCAGGGTCGTGGCATTGAGCGCATACGCAATGCCGGCATTGAGGTGACTGTGGGTGTGTTGGAGGCTGAATGTCGCCGTCTCAACCGCCGCTTCATCACCTACCATGAGCACCATCGCCCATATATCACGCTCAAATGGGCACAGTCACTCGACGGCTTCATCGACAGCGACTTCCGTCCCTATACCTTCTCAACACCTTTCACCAAAATGCTGTCTCATCGTCTGCGTGCCGAAAACGACGCCATACTCGTGGGCCGCATCACCGACGAGCGCGACTGCCCTTCGCTCAACATACGCGAGTGGTGGGGCAAGAAAGACCCGCTGCGGATTGTCATTGGCGGGGGCAAGATAAACATTGGCAAAGAGACCATCCCCGTCAACCCGTCCGACATGCTCAGCCGGTTGATGGACATTCTGCATGAGCGTGGGGTGCAGTCGCTCATTGTGGAGGGAGGGGCTCGCACACTCCAGCGGTTTATCAATGCCCGCCTCTACGACGAGATACGAATAGAGACAGCGCCCGTCTGCGTTCATCGGGGCACTGTCTCTCCTGTTATTTCAGATGACATTACCACTATAGACATATCGTCATATAGTGGCAATACCATCGCTACATATATCCCAACCAGCGAAGTACATCATTGAGATTGGCCACCACCATCAAGAGGATGATGAGTCCGAAGCCCACATACTCAGCCTTGACCATAAAGTCCTCACTGGGCTTGCGACGTGTGATCATCTCATAGATGAGGAAGAGCACATGACCGCCGTCGAGGGCAGGTATGGGCAGTATGTTCATGAATGCAAGCATCACGCTGAGGAATGCGGTCATCTTCCAGAAGAGGTACCAGTCCCACTGGGCGGGGAAGAGACTTCCTATCGCGCCAAATCCTCCGAGCGACTTCGCGCCGTCGGCCGTAAACACGTATTTCATGTCGTCCACATAGGATGTCAGCACATGTACACCATATTTGATGCCGGCGGGGAAACTCTCTATCAGTCCGTACTCGCGTGTCACCGGCTTATAGTTCATCACGGTGATGAATCCCAATTTCAGGTCGGCTGACAGCACCACACTCGACGTGTCGCGGCTCTTGTCGGGACGCTCGATGACGATATTCGCCTTTCTCACCTTCATGCTGTCGGAGGCTTTTTCCACCGTGGCGAGTACATCGCCCAGACGGGCTATCTCGTCAGTGAAGGTGTTGTAGGAGTCGATGGGCTTGCCGTTGAGGGCCACGATGCGGTCGCCCTTCTTCATTCCCATGCGGTCGGCGGCAGAGCCCTTCATCACGGAGTCGGCCACACACGGCAACAGCGGACGCATGAACGGCGGCTGGTTCTTTATCATTGACAGGAGGTTGAGCTCCCCTGGCAATGTGATGCTCATGGGCTTGCCACCACGGATGATGTCAACCCTCTGGGCTTCGGAGACGGCTCGGAAGAGGTCTGCGCCAAAATCCTTGAACTCGCCATTCTCAGTGCCGACGAGGATGTCGCCATCTTGAAATCCCAATGCCTTAGCCTCGGAGTTGAACTTCATGCCATGCGTCATGTTCTTGACTGGCACATAGCTCTCACCCCAAGTGAAGAGGATCATCGAATAGATTATCAGAGCAAGAAGGAAGTTAAACAATACGCCTCCAATCATGACAAACAGTCGTTGCCATGCCGGTTTGGCCCTGAACTCCCACTGCTGCACCGGTTGTTTCATCTGTTCGGTGTCGAAACTCTCGTCGATCATTCCGGCTATCTTACAGTAGCCGCCAAGTGGCAGCCATCCCACTCCGTAGGCAGTGTCGCTCTTCTTGGGCTTAAACTCAAAGATATGAAACCATGGGTCGAAGAAGAGATAAAACTTCTCGACCCTAATGCCAAATAGTTTGGCAAACAGAAAGTGTCCGCCTTCATGTATGAGCACCAGCAATGATATGGCCAACATGAACTGCAGGGCACGGATAAGGAATATTTCCACTAGTTTTAAATAAATTAAAAAATTAAAAAATTAAAGTAATTCACCGGCTATGCGGCGCGCCTCCTTGTCAGTGGCTACATATACGTCGTAGTCGGGATTGGGGTCAAACCCGACTGTCTGCATCGTCTTCTCAATCACATCGCTCATCTGGAGGAAACCGCACCTGTCCTCAAGGAATGCGCGGTTGACTATCTCATTGGCAGCATTGAGGATACATGGCATATTGCCTCCCTTGCGTATCGCATCGAACGAGAGGGCAAGACAACGGAACTTATCGGTGTCGGGTTCGAAAAACTCCAGCGGTTGGGCAAAGAGGTCCAGCCTCTCCGACGTGAGATGAAGTCTCTTGGGGAAAGAGAAGGCATACTGTATCGGAAGGCGCATGTCGGGCACTCCAAGCTGCGCCTTCACCGCACCGTCGGCAAACTGCACCGCACTGTGCACGATGGACTGCGGGTGTACCAGTACCTGTATCTTCTCGGCATCGACACCAAAGAGCCATTTCGCCTCGATCACCTCAAATCCCTTGTTCATCATGGTGGCTGAGTCGATGGTGATCTTCGCTCCCATGTCCCATGTGGGATGCTTCAGGGCGTCATCCTTGGTCACGGTGGCCAGTTGTTGGCGTGAGAACGTGCGGAAAGGCCCGCCACTTGCCGTGAGCAATATCTTCTCAATCTCATTGCCACCCTCACCCACAATGCTCTGGAAAATGGCTGAGTGCTCACTATCTACAGGCAGTATGGGAGAATGGTATTGCTGTGCCAACCGGCATATCAGTTCACCAGCCACGACCAATGTCTCCTTGTTGGCGAGACAGATGGTCTTGCCTGCCTTAACGGCATGTATCGTGGGCGACAGTCCTGCAAATCCCACCATAGCCGTCAGTACCATGTTGATGGATGGCGACTCCACTATTTCGTCTATTGCCTTCGCTCCGGCATAGACCTTGATGTCAGGCTCATCGGCAAGCAACTCCTGCAGCCGTTCGTAGTGAGCCTCATTTGCTATCACCACGGCGGCGGGCTTGAACTTACGGGCCTGCATGGCGAGTTGCTCCACGCGGTTATTGGCTGTCAGACAATACACCTCATACAGGTCAGAGTGTTCCTCTATGACCTCAAGGGCTTGGGTTCCTATCGAACCTGTAGAGCCTAATATGGCAATTTGTTTTTTCATAATTCTTACAATTATTATATAAGTCCCTCGGGCAGTCGCATCAGCAGTTTTCTTGCCTCGTGGTCGATGTCTTCAATAAATTCATCGGCGGCGGGAATGAGCGTTCCGTCGGCGAGTTCGAGCAATATGTTGACGGTGGTTTCATCGACCGCCACTATACGGCCAAGGGAATTGCCCGACGACACGTCAACAATATCATATCCCACTATCTGGCTCCATGTCATCTCCGTGTCGCCGCTGTCAGCGAGCGAACGCGGGAAATACACATCGCATCCTGTCAGCTGCGACGCTCCTTGCATCGTGTCTATCCTCTCGAATTTCACCAGTGCCACCTCGTCGCTCTTAAAGCGGTATTCCTCCATGAAGAACGGCACCATAATGCCATCCACCTCAATGACGAGATATTCGGCATCCACACGGTCGAAGACATCGTCGGTGAAGCGCAGCGTCACCTCTCCTGCCACACCGTGGGGCTTGCCTATCTTGCCTATTTTATATACGTCCTCAGTTCTGATCATGGCTCTCTTCTTATGTTGGCGCCAAGTCGGTTGAGCCGCTCCTCGATGTTCTCATATCCACGGTCTATCTGTTCGATATTCTCTATGCGGCTGGTGCCGTTGGCACTCATTGCAGCGATGAGCAATGCTATTCCGGCGCGTATGTCAGGGCTTGCCATTCGTCCTGCGCGCAACGTGATCTGATGGTCGTGGCCCACGACGACTGCCCTGTGAGGGTCGCAGAGTATGATTTGCGCTCCCATGTCAATGAGTTTGTCCACGAAGAAGAGTCGGCTCTCAAACATTTTCTGATGGAAGAGCACCGACCCGCGGGCTTGCGTAGCCACAACGATGAGCACAGAGATAAGGTCGGGGGTCAGTCCCGGCCATGGTGCATCGGCAAGTGTCATGATGGTGCCGTCGATGAACGACTCGATGACACAATGGTCCTGACGCGGGATGACCAGGTCGTCGCCGTCCTCCTCGATCTTCACCCCAAGGCGCCTGAAGGAGTCGGGGATGATGCCAAGGTTGTTCAGCGACACATCCTTAATCCTGATACCGTCTCCACACATGGCAGCCATACCGATGAACGAACCCACCTCAATCATGTCGGGCAGCACGCTATGCTCCACGCCATGCAGCTCTTCCACTCCCTCAATGGTGAGCAGGTTGCTTCCTATGCCGCTGATTCTCGCCCCCATGCGGTTGAGCATCCTGGACAGCTGCTGTATGTAGGGTTCACACGCCGCATTGTATATCGTGGTGGTTCCCTCGGCCTTCACTGCCGCCATGATGATATTGGCAGTACCAGTGACCGAGGCTTCGTCGAGCAGCATATAGCAGCCACGGAGCTTGTCGGCGTGTATCTCATATACATTGGTGTTATAAACCTGTCTGAATTCCGCACCGAGGTATTTGAATCCGAGGAAGTGGGTGTCAAGACGTCGCCTGCCTATCTTGTCGCCACCGGGCTTTGCGATGACCGCCTTGCGGAAACGGGCAAGCAACGGACCTATCATGAGCACACTGCCACGCAACTGCGAGCACTCGTGTACAAACTCCTGGCTTTCCAGATATTCCAGGTTGAGTTCATCAGCCCTGAAGCGATAGTCATTGCGTGAAAGTCTCTCCACCTTGACCCCTATTTTTTCCAAGAGCAAGATGAGGTTGTTGACATCCCTGATGTCTGGTATGTTTCGGATGACCACATCCTCTGAGGTGAGAATTGAGGCGCATATCACCTCCAGCGCCTCGTTCTTGGCACCCTGTGGAGTGATGGTTCCCTTGAGAGGATGTCCTCCTTCTATGATAAATGAAGCCATAATGATTCCTTATTTCCTTTTTCTCTTCTTTTGCTGCCCTGCATTGCGGTTGCCGTTGGCTTGGCCCGCAATGTTCTCAGCTATTTGCGGCAGTCTCACGGAGTCAAGGTCGAGCTGCACCTTTCCGTCAGTGAACCTTGCCAGGTCGTCGGCCACTTTCTCGTCGTCCATCGAGCCGCGTCCCCATATAGCGAGGTCGCGCTTCATCTGCGAAGCGGTCAGTTCAACGAGCATGTCCTTCGCCTCGCCTTCAGGCATGGTCTTGAGCTTGTCAAAGAGTTCCTCGATGAGGTGTCCGTAATGGCGAAGCCTCACATGGTTTTTCCGTATGGGCATTGGGGCGGGCTTCTGCATGATTTTCTCTGCCATCGACACGTCGCAAGGCCAGTCGATGTCAAGCTGTCCGCCCGACATCATGTACAGGTGGTCCCATAGCGACTGTATGCCGTCGTCGCTTTCCATGGCCTGTGGCACCTTGGTTGACATCATCCTGATGATGGTGTTGGCGCAGGCATTTCTCTCCTGCTTGGTCGGGCAGCCAACGGCAAAATCCACCATTCTCTTTATCTCCCTACCGTATTCGGGCAGCAGCAGTGCCTCCCGGTCGGTATTATAGTCCAATCCTTGCATGTTCATTGCTTATGTGTTTTGCTTTTATTTTCCGATTTTTTACAAATGCTTTCTTATAACAGTTTTTTGGGGGCCTTTGCCACGAAGTCCTTAAGATAGTATGGCACAAAATAGGCGGTGTCCTCATGTTCCCCGCGCATCATCTTGCGCTCTGCCAATGGCATCATCCACTTGGCTATTGGCTCTATGCTCTCGATGAGTCTTGCATTGGGATGATTGATCACTTCCATGCACTTGGCGGCCCCGTTGCCGAAAAAATATATGGGGTGACTGTCGAGCAACTCCCTGTAGGTGTCGCCATCGACCACGTCGGCATGTATCTCCCTCACTGCCTTCAGCGAGCGGTCATATACTGCGGCATACACCTCCATCCTCCTGGCATCGATCATTGGACAAAGCAGGGCATCCTCCTCAATCTCCTCATGTCTCAGCAATACTGGCACGCACATCAGTTCAAGCGTAGGCACTGACAGAAGCGGTATGTCAAGGGCATAACACACGCCCTTTGCCATCGACACGCCTATTCTCAGGCCTGTATATGAACCCGGGCCGCTGCTCACTGCCACTGCGTCAATCGGGATGGCATGGCTGTCGGCAAACGACATTGCCTCATCGACGAATGTCCCCAATGCCTCGGCATGATTTGGCCCTGTATGGTCTTCCTTATGAAAGATGCACTGTCCGTCCTCGCTGACTGCCACAGAGCACACCGTGGTGCTCGTCTCTATATGTAATATACACGACATAGCTATTATGTATCTTCAAAAAACATTTTCAAGGGTGCAAAGTTAATAAAAAATCTTCTTATTTCCACATATCGCATTAATAAATTAACCATTTTTATGCTATTGCCATTGAAAGCAAGGGACACAAATTGAAGACTGCTTACAGATTGAAAGTGGCAAATCTGCGTTTTTTTAAAGAATCCAACATGGATTTTCAGGATCTTGAATGGGATTTTTGGTGGTTTTGACTCCTGTTTATGGGGCTTTTTAGCAGTAAACCTTAATTCCGCAAAACCATTATAAATTATACTTTTTAAGCACCTGAACAACAAAAAGTTGCTAAGGATTTTGTCATGTAAGAAATTTCACCTCTCTTAGTTTTGGAAATCAAACACAAGCAAAACTCTGA
>JAXEKN010000014.1:0-2456 GCA_034101015.1 Prevotella sp. | reverse complement strand
AAGGTTAGCGTAGCCTTGGGCTTTCAAGAACTGCCGCAGTTGGAAGCCGACTATGGCAAGGTGGGAATGCAGAAAATCATCACCACTGTGGGCAATGTGGTGAGCGGTTCGGCTCGTGCCAAGGAAACCCTCGAATGGCTGTCGAGTGACATCTTCGGCAAGGTGGTGCAGCTCAAAAAAGGAGTCACCATCGACCGTGACAAGACCTCCATCAATCTCAATGAGAATATGGACAGCCTTGTGCCTGCAAGCAAAATCTCCGACATGCCCACAGGATGGATATGCGGACAAACAGCCCGTGACTTCGTAGCCACCAAGACCGGCATGAACGGAAGCATGAACATTCAGGAGAGCGAGGAGTTCAAGACCTCCAAGTTCTATTGCAAGACCGACTTCGACATGGCGGAAATCAAGAAGGAGGAATCAGAGTATGTCCCACTCCCTAAGTTCTATAAGTTCAAGAGCAAGGAAGAGCGAGAGCGAATCCTCTACAAGAACTTCGTTCAGGTTGGGGAGGACGTGAAAGCCATGATCAAGGAGATACAGCAGTTTCGCACACTCACCTAACAGTAATCATCAAAAGCAGTGAGAATCATCATAACCATCATCACATTCATCCTCACCATTGCCGTGGCTCCAGCACAGAGTCACGGCATTTATCAATTGCCCCCATTCGAGCGGGCAGTCTGTTGCATCAAGTTCTTCGAGGGGCTACACCATGCCCAGGATTATCCTTATATCGGCTTTGGCCACCGCATCCAGCCCGGTGAACATTTCCGTCTTCCACTCACCCGAAAGCAAGCCGATGCACTGCTTCGCCGTGACCTCCACAAGCTCTGCAAAATGTTCCGTTCCTACGGCAAAGACAGCCTTCTCCTTGCCACCCTTGCCTATAACGTCGGTTATGGTACGCTCATGGGCAACGCCAACCACCCCAAGAGCCGCCTCATTCAAAAGATAGAAAGCGGCGACCGCAATATCCACAACGACTACATCCGCTTCTGCTGCTATAAGGGGAAAGTAGTTCCATCCATCAGGAAGCGGAGAAAGGTGGAATTGTTACTGCTATTTCACACATAATGGAGCTGTTTTCCATAAATATTTGCCTTATTCGCAAATTTATTTATATATTTTTGAATAAATATGCTGTAATTCCAAAATAATTTCTTACCTTTGTGCCTGTAACAAGACAATTTGCATATTATGGCATCTATTAAAGACATCAACAGGCTGAAAGTAGTATTGGCGGAAAAGAAACGTACAGGTAAATGGTTGGCTGAGCAACTGAACAAAGATCAGGCCACTGTTTCAAAATGGTGTACCAACAATGCACAACCATCACTGGAAATGCTACTAAAGATTGCAGAGGTACTGGAAGTGGATGTAAAAGAACTACTTTGGTCTTCACGTGATGAGAATGCGACTTACATAAAGTTGCCTAAGGAGTTTACGTTATAGAAATAAGGTTGAACAATGGAGCAGCCCAAGTTAATAAACAATATCACAGAGAGAATGGTTGATGACCTCCGGCAGAGGTTATCAGCGCAATCTCATGTATCTATTGCTGCCGCCTCTTTTTCCATCTATGCCTACGAAGCTCTGAAGACAGAACTGGAAAAGATAGATGAACTGAGGTTCATTTTTACCTCTCCCACCTTTATCAAGGATAAGGCGAAGAAAGAAAAGAGGGAATTCTACATTCCTAAACTCAATCGTGAGCGCAATCTCTATGGCACCGACTTTGAGATTCGTCTGCGCAACCAACTTTCGCAGAAAGCCATCGCCAAGGAATGTGCCGAGTGGATAAGGCGAAAAGTGAAGTTCCGTTCCAATTTCTCACAGGAGCAGATGGGTGGTTTCCTCCATGTACAGGGGCAGGGCACGTCTCATATCTATCTGCCGTTCAATGAGTTCACCACCACACAGATTGGATGCGAAAGGGGCAACGAGGTCTATAACATCGTCAATGTCCTTCCATCTCCAACTGCGGAGGCTTATCTCGCTATTTTCAATGAGCAATGGGAGAATACGGAAAAGTTCTCCGACGTTACCGAACGTGTATTGGAGTACATTGATACCGTATATCAAGAGAATGCCCCGGAATACATCTATTTCCTCGCGCTCTACAATATTTTCAATGAGTTTCTTGAAGACATATCCGAGGATGTGCTGCCCAATGAACGCACAGGTTTTAAGAACAGCGTCATCTGGAACAAACTCTATAACTTCCAGAAGGATGCAGCACTTGCCATCATCAACAAACTGGAACGATATAACGGCTGCATCCTTGCCGACAGTGTAGGACTGGGCAAGACCTTTACTGCGTTGGCGGTGATGAAATATTATGAAAACCGCAACAAGTCGGTGCTTGTGCTCTGTCCGAAGAAACTGAACGACAATTGGCAGACCTTCCGTGCCAACTACAAGAACAATCCCATTGCTGCCGACCGCTTGCG
>JAXEKN010000058.1:0-3661 GCA_034101015.1 Prevotella sp. | reverse complement strand
TCTCGGTCTCACGACCAAAACTCACGTTTATCATTATCCATTAACTAACAATCTTTTACCTAAAAACTAAAAACCAATAACTAACCTAAAACAATCTATTACCTAACTAAAAACCTTTATCTATGAAACAAATCTATCTTTTACGTTTTCTCGCTGCAAAAGTACAACTTTTTCTCCTAATCCACAATACTTTTCCCACTTTTTCTTCCAATTACCTCATTATTATTGATTTAAATCAAATCCTCCCCTACTATATTTACTATTATTCAGATAATGTAGAGACAGAGATTCATAATGGGTATTGACCATCGTCAAATATTAAGATAAGCAGATAAATAATTAAGAAATATTATTTTTCGGCAATTTCTTTGGTATTTTAAAAATATAATGTTATCTTTGCAACCGAAAACAAAAAAAATAAGTATTATGGCAAACGAAAAGATTAACTTGAACAACTGCACCAAGGAGCAGATAATCAATGTTATCAAGGCTGCAAAAGAGCGGAAACTCGCATGGGAAAAAAGAGTGCAGTCAGAAATGAGAATGCGACAAGAGTTAAGGCTTAAGGCGCAGGAGTCCCACTACTATGATATTGCATTGGGCTGAATAATATGAATCCACTCAATATTGACGCAATAAATACATATTCGCCTTATCCTGTATGGAATAAAGAGGATGAATATCTATTCAAAACAGACAAAGGAATAGAGTACTCTGTTTCTTTTGACGAAGAGGATAATTTTGAATACACGTCCTACTGGTTTAATCTTACCAATATATCTCATGGGAAATCACCAAATGACGTTAAGATTGCCAAGACCGTGATTTGTATCATTGAAGAATTCTTCAGTCAAAATCCTGACATTCTCCTCTATCTGTGCAGCACAGACGGAGGGCAGCAAGCCCAGCGTTCACGCTTGTTTTTAAGATGGTTCAAAGGCTATGAACAACAGAAAAAATATACTATTAAATCTGCCGAGGTAAAAGGCGATGACATTATGGAATATATATCTATGATAGTAATGAATAACCATCCCCGATTATCAGAAATATCCGAGGCATTTGACAACATTGTTAAAATGTTCAACGATAATAAATAATACGAAAAGAGAAAAATGAAATCAAATGAGATAATGAAAGACTCCATGAAGGCATGGATATTGGCGGCACGACCGAAGACTCTGAGCGGTGCAGCAGTGCCAGTGATGATTGGTCTCGCCCTTGCCTATAAGGACTCCGCAGGAGATGAAAGCAACCCATTCAATTGGGTGGCGGCAATAACCTGTCTCTTGTTTGCATGGGTGATGCAGATCGACGCAAATTTCATAAATGATTTCTTCGACTATGCCAAGGGCACTGACGACGCTGCAACCCGATTGGGACCTCGCAGGGCATGCGCACAAGGATGGGTGAGCGTTGACAAGATGAAGCATGCCATCGCCTTAACCACTTGCCTGGCCTGCATAATAGGACTGCCACTCATCCTATACGGCGGAATGGAAATGTTGCTCATAGGAATACTATGCGTGGCATTTTGCTTTCTATATACCACCCATCTATCGTATATAGGACTGGGGGATGTGCTCGTGGTAGTGTTCTTCGGAATAATTCCCGTTTGCATAACTTATTATATACAATTGCACACATGTAATACATTTATCTTTCTGATGTCGCTGGCATGCGGAATGGTGGTGGATACTCTGCTTATAGTGAACAACTTCCGCGACCGCGACACTGACAAGGACGTGGGCAAGACAACGCTGGTGGTAAAGATTGGGGAGAAAGCATCGCTGCAACTCTACCTTGCCATCGGATGGGGAGCATGCGTAATGGGAATAGCATATTTGACTCACGGATATTTCCTGGCTACGGTATTGCCGATAGTCTATCTCGTCTTCCATAATTACACTTATATTAGGATAAAGCGTATCAACCGCGGCAAGGCACTCAACATCTGTCTCGGTGAGACGGCGAGAAACATATTCATCTACGGAGCCATGGTGACTATTGGCATATTACTATCATAGAAAAATAAATAGGATAATTTTATGGGATACATACATGGATATAACAACGGACAGGGCGAATGGGCGCATCTGACCGTGAACGAAGAAAGGCCCCTGCTGGAATGGCTGCTCGAAAACGTGAAGGAGAGCCGCTCGAAGGTGAAAGCCACTCTGCAAGGACGAGGAATAAAGGTGGACGGAAAATGCGTCACTCAGTTTGACTTCCCCTTGAAGCCTGGAATGAAGGTGGCAGTGAGCAAGACGAAGCGCAATCAAAGCGCCTTCAAGAGCAAATATGTGAAGATAGCCTATGAGGACCGGTGGATAATCGTTGTGGAGAAGAATATTGGTATATTGTCGATGGCTGCCGGACACTCATCGCTCAATGTGAAGTCGGTGCTCGACAACTATTTCCACAAGAGCCGACAGAACTGCAGGGCACATGTGGTGCACCGACTCGACCGCGACACCAGCGGACTCATGATATATGCCAAGGACATCGAAACAGAACAGATTCTGGAGCACAACTGGCACGACATCGTATATGACCGCAGATATGTGGCTGTGGTGAGCGGTGAAGTGATGGAGGAAGGCGGCACGATAGCCAACTGGCTAAAGGACAACAAGGCGTATATCACTTACTCATCGCCTGTGGATAACGGCGGAAAATATGCCATAACGCATTTCCATGTGCTCGACCGCACCACTGAGCACTCGCTCGTGGAATACCGACTCGAAACGGGAAGGAAAAACCAGATAAGGGTTCATTCAGCAGATATGGGGCATCCGGTGTGCGGAGATATAAAATATGGTAATGGCGACGACCCGCTGCACCGTCTTTGCCTGCATGCCTATATGCTTTGCTTCACTCATCCCGTCACTCACGAGCGAATGGAATTTGAAACTCCAATACCTGCGGGATTCAGACATTTATTTAAATAAATGATGATGACAAATTTCGGATATTATGTTGCGGGACTTATCCTGCTGATTATTGCCTTTCTGGTGATAAAGAAGGTGGCGAGTTGTATGATAAAGACTGTCGTCACCATCATCCTTGTGATAATCCTCGTAGCCACCTACTATCTATATATTAAATAAAGGTGAATATATGAATAGGACAGCTAGCCTCGACTTGGTGGAGTTTGTGGAAAGTAAGATTCTGCCACGGTATGCACAATTCGACAAGGCTCACAACATGGAACATGTGGTGAGAGTGATACGTCGTGCCATGGACCTGGCTGTGAAGGTGGGCGCCGACCTGAACATGGTGTATGTGATTGCCGCCTATCACGACCTCGGTATGGCAGGAGCAAGGGCTGTTCATCATATTGAGGGTGGAAGGATATTGTTTACCGATGCCCGACTGAAGAAATGGTTTACTGCCGACCAACTGAAGATTATGAAGGAGGCGGTGGAGGATCATCGTGCCTCGGCATCTCGTGCTCCTCGGAGCATATATGGAAAGATTGTGGCTGAGGCCGACCGTGACCTGGAGCCTGACACGGTGTTCAGGCGTGCTGTGCAGTTTGGGCTCAGCAATTATCCTGAGTATTCGGCTGAGGAGCAGTGGAAGAGATTCCAGGAACACATGGAGAACAAGTATTCGGTGAACGGATATATCAAGTTGTGGGTGCAGGGCTCGGACAACGAAA
>JAXEKN010000093.1:0-83836 GCA_034101015.1 Prevotella sp. | reverse complement strand
GGTGGTTATTGTGGTGGGGTCCCACCTCTTCCCATTCCGAACAGAGAAGTTAAGCCCACTTACGCCGATGGTACTGCAATGCAATGCGGGAGAGTAGGAAGCCGCCTTCTTTAATTCAAAAGCCTCAAGAGTAGAAATACTTTTGAGGCTTTTTCATATTATTTATTCTCTATGAATATACATTTTGCTTGTAATTCGTATTACTTTACATTGATATAGATTAAGTATTTGATTATCAACACAATTATTCACAATTAATTTTTAAAAAAGTTTGGTGCTTTGAATAATTATTCGTAACTTTGCATCTGATAACACATAGGTGACACGAATGTCTCGTGTTGAGACAGTCATACTTAAATACATAAGAGTTATGAAAAAAGTAGTGAAGATTGTATGTTTTATTTTGTGTCTGATGACACTTTCAACCCAATTGGCTGCGGCCAAGGGTTCTAAATCGACAACTTCTGCTTATGACTGGAATCCAGTGATGGATGCCATCATACATGTAGAAAGCAGGGGTGATGCAAAAGCAGTGAGTGGTAACTCCTGTGGAGCTATGCAGATTACCCCTATTCTTGTAGAGGAATGTAATAACATTCTAAAAAAGAATAAGTCAAAGAAGCGTTTTACATTACAGGATCGTTTCAGTGTGGACAAGAGCAAAGAGATGTTCTTACTGATTCAGTCAACTTTTAATCCGTCCAACAATGTTGAAAAGGCGATACGTTCCTGGAATGGTGGAATGCATTACAGTGTGAAACGAACTCAGCGTTATTATAACAAGGTAATGGCGCAATTAAGAGGTTAATATCAAAAAGCCGTCCCGCAGAAGCGGGGCGGCCTTTTTATTGGATTATTCTGTTGGATTGTTCTGATGGTTTTATCCGCAGGATTATTCAGCTCGAAGGGAGATGGTCTTTGAAAGATTGCGTTGCTTATTGTGGACGGTCAGAGTGATTGGCCCATGTTGTCCATTGCTTCTGACAATAACCACTGCCTTGCCGCTGAACAGAGGCATTTCAGGTTGGCGGAAGGAATGGAGCGAGGTGGCGTCGCCATTGCATGCAGCCTCAAACGTGGCGGCACCGCTGACTTCAAAGGTGAGGTTGTCGGAGAGAGTGGGGCAGAATGTGCCTTTGGCATCCGTCATGCTTACTGTGACGAAGGCAAGGTCATCGCCATTGGCATGGAGTATGGTACGGTCTGCTTCGAGGACCAGTTTCTTTGGCTTTCCTGCTGTGGCAACTGTCTGTTCGCCAATTACCTTGCCATCCTCACCATAGGCCACAACACGCAGTTTTCCTGGCTTATACTTCACATCATTCCATCGCAGGCGATAGCGGTCGAGACGCGAGGCCGGGTTCTTTCGTAGGCGTCCATAGCTCTTGCCGTTGACAAATAGTTCTGCTTCCGGAGCATCGGTATAGCAATATACAGGAGTGACTTCACCCTCACGACCAGGCCATGTCCAATGGGGAAGAAGGTGAATGGTGTGCTCGCGTGTGTTCCAGCGGCTACGGTATAGCCAGTAGCGGTCCTTGGGTAGTCCAGCAAGGTCGCAGATGCCGAAGTAGCTGCTACGGCTGGGCCAATACTCATCGTATGGCGTCGGTTCGCCGAGGTAGTCATATCCTGTCCATACAAACTCGCCAATGACCCAAGGATAGTCATCCTGGCAGCGCCAGTCGTCGTCGGGAAGGTTGCTCCAAGAGCAGTATTCGGTGTCGTAACTGGAGCACTGGCCATCATCATAGGTCTTGCCTATGGTTTTTGTGGCGGGGTCATATACTTCCACGGGGAACTTATACACGCCACGGCTGCTGACTGTAGATGCAGTCTCACTGCCGAGGAGAAAACCCTGTGGCAACTGTTTGATATTGTTCTCATAAAGATGAACGCGATAGTTGAACCCAGGGACATCCATCACCTGCGCAAAGCCCGACTTGAGGGCTGCCGCGGCACGGTCCATACCCTGTGTGACAGGGCGGGTGGGGTCGTACTCATGGCACAGTTCCTGTAGATGACGTGAGATGTTGACTCCCTCCTGGCTCCACTGTTCTGGTATCTCATTGCCTATGCTCCACATGATAATAGATGGATGGTTGCGGTGGTGCTTGACGAGATTGATGATGTCGCGGTCGGACCAGTCCTTGAAGAAGAGGGCATAACCGTTTTTGCACTTGGGATAGACCCACATGTCAAAACTTTCCGCCATGACCATCATGCCAAGAGAGTCGCATAGCTCCATCTGGAGGGTGGATGGCATATTATGTGCAGTGCGGATGGCATCGCATCCCATGTCCTTCATGGTCTTGATTTGGCGGATGAGTGCTGCCTTGTTTTCCGCTGCACCAAGCGGTCCCAAGTCGTGGTGTAGGCATACACCCTTAATCTTTCGTGTCACGTCATTGAGCTGAAAGCCACCATCCTTGGACACTGTTACTGTGCGTATACCGAAGCGAGTGTCCTCTGTGTCAATCGTTTCGTTGTCGCCTTTGATAATCTTTAGACGTAGAGTATAGAGACTGGGCGACTCCGGCGTCCACAGTTTGGGGTTCTGTACGTGGATGGCAGGAATGAAGATGTCACCATCCTTATTCGGAGTGGTGTTGACGGTGCTAATCTTATGGCCCTTGGGATCCAATATCTCTGCCACTACAATGACATCTTTAGTGGCATTTGAAATGCGGCTGTTGAGTGAGAGAGTAGCTTTCGTTGCATCTTGTGAGAGCGTGCGAATGACAGTCTCCCACGGAACAAAATGACATTTGCCAGTTAGCAAAAGACGGACAGGTCGGTATAGTCCACCTCCGGGATACCATCGGCTGCTCTCCTCCACATTCTTCAGGTCGATGCGTATCTCATTGTCGCTTCCGTCGAAGTGCAGGTAGTCGGTGGCGTCAACGTTAAATGCGTTATATCCGTAAGCCCAATAGCCAGCTTCCTTGCCGTTGATGCTCACTGTGGGTTGGCTCATGGCACCATCAATCATCAGTATGGCACGAGAGTAGCCTTGTGGCAGTCGGATGGTGGTCTTGTAGTGACCGTCGCCAATCCATGGAAGCGCGCCTGAGCGTCCGGATTTTTCGGTCTTTTCCTTTTCGCCGTTTTGTTCGATAGCTACATACTGCAGGTCCCACTTTTTGTCGAAAGGACCGTCAATTGCCCAATCGTGAGGGATTTTGACTGTATTCCATGCGAGGTTGTCGCGTGAGAATTGCCAACCGTCGTTGAGAGTGAGGGTTTGGCGAGGTTGTGACATGGCACTCAGACTGAAGAGTGCGATTGTCGCAAATACTGTTAGTTTTTTCATATTTGTTTTTTTATTATTGTTTTTCCAGTTTCTTAAGCCGTCTTTTGGCGGTGGGGTTGTCAGGATAGAGTTCGAGAGCCTTTTGATAGTTGGCAATGGCAGCATCGCGGAATCCGTCCTTCTCACATTCCTTGGCGAGGGAAACATATTCCACGGAAAGACGCTTAAGAAAATCATCCTTACGTTGTTGTTCCTTCTTAAGACGCTCTATCTCAGCCTCCAAGCGTGGTATCTCAGCCAGCTTGCGGCGCAGCAGTCGGCGAGGAGCGGGTTTTTCGATGTCATATCGGCTATGGATGGCCTTGAAAAACCATTCAAGGCATTTCTCCATGTCGCGCTTCTCAAAGGCCATAACGGCAGATGCATACTCAGCGTCCGCCTTGCTTTCCTTGAGCACACGAGAATAGCGTGAGGGGTCATTGTATTGATTGGCAAACTGCAATACCTCGCGTCGCACGATTATGTCGCGGTGGGACAGTGGCTGAGTCATTGATATGCCCTCAAGCGAAGTGCATCGGCTCAGTGCGACATAAGTCTGCCCGCCTGCGAAGGCGCCGCCCGTGAAGTCAAGGTTGACCTGACGGAAGGTAAGGCCTTGGCTCTTGTGGACCGTGATGGCCCATGCCAGCCGCAGAGGAAACTGCGTGTATGTGCCGAGAAGTGTCGATTCAATCTTGTTTTCCTTGTCGTTGAATGTGTATTTCATGTTTTCCCATTGCTCGCGCTCTACGGGATAGACATGGCAATCTTCAGTCTCCACGCAGATGACACCATCCTCGATGGATATGTCAGTGATACGTCCGAGGGTACCGTTGACCCATCGTTTTTCCTTGTCATTGCGTATGAAGATAACCTGTGCGCCCACCTTAACCTCCAGTTCCATGGGAGTGGGCAGGGATGACAGCGGGAACTCACCCTTGACCGTTCCGTCAAACGTAGTGGAGTCGCCAGGCAGTTGTGACAGTTGTTGGCTGTTGATATAATCGACGGTGTCACGCCGTGTGGCGAGAGTGATGGCGAGGGCAGAGTCAGAAGAGTCGAGAGAGGCGTTGACCCTGCGGTTGAGCATGTCGAGGTCACTGCTCATGAAAGAGTTGGTGCGTATGCGGTCGAGTATGCCGATGAATGTTGCGTCGCGCTGTCGATACACCTTCTTCAGTTCAATTGACATAAGCGGCATGTCTTGCCATATCCTGGCATTAAAGAAGAATAATGACTGATAGAACGGTTGCAACAGTTGGCGTTCATCATCCTTGATGACCGGTTCAAGCTGGAAGGTGTCGCCGACGAGCAGAAGCTGTTTGCCGCCAAACGGTTCGCGAGTGTTCCGACAGTATATCTTGAGCACTTTGTCTATGAAGTCGATGATGTCGGCACGCACCATGGATATCTCGTCGATGATGATGAGCTCCACCTCCTTGAGCAGTTTGATGCGGTCGCTGCCGTACTTGAGTGTCTCGCGTATATGGCGCGAGTCGTATCGTCGGTCGTTGGGCAGGAGAGGATGGAAAGGCAGATGGAAGAAGCTATGCAGAGTGACTCCTCCGGCATTGATGGCAGCAATACCAGTGGGGGCAAGTATGACGTGCTTCTTTTTGGTGTTTTGTGCCACGTAGCGCAAGAATGTGGATTTTCCCGTTCCTGCCTTTCCCGTGAGGAAGAGGGAGTAACGGGTGTTTTTTATGATCTGCAGGGCTTGTTGCCACTCTTTGTTATCTTGGTCGAGCACGTAGAGAGAAATAAATTGTTTCGAATATCTATACTGGTGTATTACTGATTATATGGAAAAAGAGGTATGAGGACGTTATAGATAAACGTCCTCATATACAGTCTTTTTCTTCTTCTTTTGTTCCTGACCTTCCTGTTTCTTAGGCTCCAGTTTCTTGGGTTCTGTAGCCTCTCCAGGCAGTTGGTCTATTTGTGGGCCGGCATGATTGCTTATAGCCTCCGACTCAATTTGGGAAGGCTTGATGGGATTGCCTTCATCATCATACATCACCTCCAACTTGTGCAATGCCAATGAATCGACATCCACAGAGTCAGTGTCGTTGCGTGAGCGATAGTAGCTGGCACAATTGTACATTGATGAAGAGATGCTCTCGTCCTTCGGTTTGTCAAACTTGCCATGGTAGTCCTTGAAAGCGGGGTCGGATAGTACAGACTCAAGGAAGTATCCACAGATAGGGAGGGCAGTGCGGCTGCCCTGGCCGAGTGCTCCGGTGCGGAAGTGTATGCATCGGTATTCTCCACCTACCCATGCCCCCACTACCAGTTTTGGGCTTACACCGACAAACCATGCGTCGGAGTGATTGTTGGATGTACCCGTCTTACCTCCAAATTCAGTATCGTTGAACTTTCCGACATATCCCCACAGGCTCATGCTGGTGCCACCGGGTTCGCGCATACCTCCTTGAAGGAGCTGTTGGACGAGGAACGCGCTGCGATACGGGATGGCCTGTTTTTGTTCGGAAGGCGCGATGTATATCTCATTGCCGTCGCGGTCGATGATACGAGTGACAAGCACCGGCTCATGAGCCTTTCCGTCATTGACCACGGTGGAGTAGGCGTTGACCAGTTCGAGGAGATTGACATCCGATGAACCGAGAGGCAGAGAGGGAGTCTTGTCGAGAGGGCTCTTGATACCCATTGCCTGTGCAGTGGCGGCAATGTTTTCGATGCCACACTCCTGTCCTAATTTGACGGCAATGGAGTTGATACTCTGTGCGAAAGCCGCCTTCAGAGGCAGGGAGTCGCCTGTGAAGTAACCATTGGCATTTGTGGGAGCCCATGTCACCTCCTTCTTCTGCTTGGCATCATATACCTTCATGCTGAAGTAGGAGTCAACACGCTTGTCACAAGGAGTGAGCCCCTGGTTCATTGCCTCTGTATATACGAATAGCTTGAAGGTGGAGCCCGGCTGTCGCATTGCAGTCACCTTGTCATATTTCCACGACTTGAAATTGATGTCGCCCACCCATGCCTTGACATGGCCGTTGGAGGGTTGCATGGCAACAAATCCACAGTGCATGAACCTTACCATATATCGTATGGAGTCCATGGTTGACATCTCCATCTCCACGGAGCCTTTCTCATAGTCAAACACCTTTATCTTATGAGGCTTGTTCATCCAGTAGTCCACAGAGTCGGGACTGTCGGGATATTTCTCCTTGAGCAACTTATAATAAGGTTGTCTCTCGGCAATGCCTTCGATGAACCCCTCAATCTCCTGGTGGCGCTCGTCCTGCCACGGATTGGTCTTGCCCCAATGGTTATTGAAGTTTTTCTGTACCTGCCGCATTTGTTTTATGGCAGCCGCCTCCGCATATTTCTGCATTCGGGTGTCAATAGTGGTGTAAATCTTCAGACCGCTGGAATAGAGGTCATAGCCATTGTCCCTGCACCAGTCCTTGAGGTAGTTGGCCACAGCTTCACGGAAGTATGTGGCCTGTCCGTCATAATTGCTCTCGACATTATAGTTGAGCGTGATGGGTTTTGTCTTGAGTGTGTCATAGGCGGTGCGGTCAAGATGTCCGTGGGTGAGCATGTTGTTGAGCACCGTGTTGCGGCGCTTGAGGCTATTTTCGGGATTGATGCGCGGATTATAATATGTAGTGGCCTTGAGCATGCCCACGAGAATGGCAGCCTGGTCAGTGGTCAGGTCTTTTGGTGTTGTGCCGAAATAGGTCTTGCATGCCGTCTTGATACCAAAGGCGTTTGAACCAAAGTCAACAGTATTGGCATACATAGTGAGAATGTCGTTCTTGCCGAAAATCATCTCCAATTTTATGGCCGTTATCCACTCCTTGCTCTTCATGATGAGAATCTTAAGTCCGGGGATGTTTCCAAGCACACCGGTGGAGTAGTTGGTGCGCACACGGAAAAGGTTCTTGGCCAACTGCTGCGTGATGGTGGAAGCGCCTCGTGCATCGTGGTGGACCGCCGCATCCTTGATGGCAGCAAACACGCCGATGAGGTCAATACCATTATGATGGAAGAATCGTTCGTCTTCAGTCGATACGAGAGCTTCCCAGAATTTTGGGTTGACATCCTCATAGCGCACCGGGGTACGGTTTTCATTGAAGTATTTTCCTATCATGATACCGTCGGCTGAATAAATCTCAGAAGCCTGACTGCTGACAGGGTTTTTGATTTGAGAATAGCTAGGCGACTTGCCGAAGAGCCATAGGAAATTAATGTCCACCGCCACCAAATAGAGAATGAAGGCGATGAAAAAAGAAACAAGTGCCACGGCAGTCTTCGTGTACCATTTTCTTCCCTTGTACAATCCTTTGTACCATGTTCCGAAACGTCGGAACCCTTTTCCACAGAGGCTAAGGTAGTATCCTATCTGACCTCCCTTTTTGTCTGATTCTTTGACCATTCTTGTGATATATAAGTCATTATTACATTGTAGTCGTCAGCGTCAAACCATCTCACCACTGGGTCGCGTTTGAACCAAGTGAGTTGTTTGCGTGCATATCTGCGTGTGTTGCCTTTGATGCGCTCGATAGCTTCATCGAGAGTCCACCGTCCGTCGAAGAAATCGAATATCTCCTTGTATCCCACCGTGTTAAGAGCATTTTCATGGCGATATGGCAGTAGAGCCTTTGCCTCTTCGACCAGTCCGTCGTCAATCATGCAGTCCACACGTCTGTTGATGCGGTCGTAGAGTATGTCGCGGTCGCGGTTGAGTGCAATCTTGACAATGGCGAAAGGGCGCTGCTTTCGTTCGCTCACACGGTATGACGTGAAGGTCTTGCCCGTCTGGTGGCATATCTCAAGTGCGTGAACCACCCTTCTTGTATTTTTCTTGTCAACGATGTCATAGTAGTCAGGGTCAAGCAGGCGCAGCTCCTCACAGAGTCGGTCAAGACCTTCGGAGTCAAGTCGTTGCTTCATCCACTGTCTGACGTCATCGTGAATGGTAGGTATGTCGTCAATACCATTGCACACGGCATCTATGTACATCATGCTTCCTCCGGTCATCAAGGCGATATGGTCATTTCGTCCTGCAAACTCGTTGTCAAGGACTCGAAGCACGTCCTGTTCGAACATCGACGCATTGTAGTAGGAGCCCAGATGGAGTGAACCGACAAAGTAGTGCTTGACGCTTTGGAGCTGAATAGTTGTGGGAGAGGCGGTGCCAATGTGCATGTCGGCATATATCTGACGTGAGTCAGCGTTGATGATGGGTATGCGGTAGTGTCGGGCAATATCCAAACACAGTTGTGTCTTGCCAACAGCAGTGGGGCCTGTTATGACTATCAGTGTGTTCACTGGTCAATATCCTTTATCTTATTACTCCGCGCTTTGAGTTTTCAAAGAACGTGCAGATATATTCCACCTCCTTGGAATCTGGATACTTGGCTCGTGCCTCCGCAATACCCTCCTTGATGATACCCTTGGCATAGATGATTCGGTATGTGTCGTGGATTATCTCGATAGTCTCATTGGAGAAGCCTCGACGACGCAGTCCGATGATGTTGATGCCGCAATAACGTGTGGGTTCCTTGCCGGCAATGACGTACGGCGGAATGTCGAGACTGAATCGGCTGCCACCCTGAATCATCACGTAGCTGCCAATGTTGCAAAACTGATGGCATAGCACAGTGGAACTGATGATGGCATTGTCGTGAACCACAACCTCCCCGGCAAATTTAGTGGCATTGCCGATGATGCATCCGCTTCCTATCTCGCAGTCGTGTGCTATGTGCATGGTCTCCATCAGGAGGTTGTTGCTGCCCACGGTTGTCTTGCCCTTGCTGGCAGTGCCACGGCTGATGGTCACATTCTCACGAACACTGTTGTTGTCGCCAATCTCGCATGTTGTTTCCTCGCCGCGGAATTTCAGGTCCTGCGGTTTTGTGCTAATGCTGGCACCCGGGAAGAACTCGTTGCCATTGCCGATGCGTGCACCGGTGTGGATGGTGACGTTGTTCATAAGGTTGTTGTTGTCGCCGATGACTACATTTTTGTCTATGTAGCAAAACGGGCCGATGATATTATTGTCACCCAATTGTGCCTCAGGGTGTACGAAGGCCATAGGACTGATGTTGTTCATTTTTAATTTGCAATTAAAAAAATTAAAAAATTAAAGAATTAAAGCATTGACGCCTTACTTGTTCTTCACGATCTGAGCGGTAAAGGTGGCCTCGGACACCACATGGTCGCCAACGAAGACATATCCCTTCATGGAAGAGATGCCGTGGCGTACGGGAGCGAGAAGGTCAACCTTGAAGAGCAGGGTGTCGCCCGGGACGACTTTCTGTCGGAATTTTACGTCGTCGATGCGCATGAAATAAGTGGACCAGCGTTCAGGCTCCTCAAGAGTGTTGAGCACAAGGAGTCCGCCACATTGAGCCATCGCCTCAATCTGCAGCACACCCGGCATGACCGGTTCCTGGGGGAAGTGTCCCTGGAAGAAAGGTTCATTGCTTGTCACATTCTTCACGCCGACAATACTGGTGGCGCCAAGGGCGATGACCTTATCGACGAGTTGCATGGGGTAGCGGTGGGGAAGAAGTTCGCGGATGCGGTTGACATCCATTATGGGTTCTTCATTAGGGTCGTATATTGGAGCCTGAATCTCATGCTTGCGTATCTCGCGGCGCATCTGTCGCGCAAACTTGTTGTTGATGGTATGTCCGGGGCGTGTGGCAATGATACGTCCCTTGATTGGTTTGCCGATGAGAGCCATGTCGCCGATGATGTCGAGGAGCTTGTGTCGTGTGCACTCATTCTCCCACACAAGCGGTTTGTGCTGAATGTATCCCATATTATTAGCGTCGCGGTGTTCCACCTTGATCATGTCAGCCAATTGGTCGAGCTGTTCCTGTGAAATCTGCTTTTCATAGATGACGATGGCATTGTCGAGGTCACCACCCTTGATGAGGTTGGCCTTGAGCAGAGGCTCAATGTCGCGCACGAAGACGAAGGTGCGTGCCGGAGCTATTTCGGTGGGGAACTGGCTGATATGGTCGAGCGAAGCAAACTGGCTGTTGATGAACTTGGAATTGAACGAGCACATTGCCGTGAGGCTAAACTCATCGTCGGGAAGAATCACAATAGACGATCCAGTCGCATCATCCTTAACCTCAATCTTCTTGCGGATGACATACCAGTCCTTTGGTGCGTTTTGCTCCTGTATTCCCACCTCATTGATTTTCTCGATATATTTTGACGCGCTACCGTCGAGAATAGGAAATTCCGGACCGTTGACCTGAATGAGGCAATTGTCAATGCCAAGGGCATAGAGGGCAGCCATACCATGTTCGATGGTTGAAACCCTGATGTCTCCCTTGCCGAGAACGGTGCCGCGCTGTGTGTCAATGACATTTTCAGCGATAGCCTCGATGACGGGCATGCCGTCGAGGTCGATGCGCTGTATCTTGTATCCGTGGTTTTCAGGGGCGGGATTGAATGTCACGGTGAGACTTAATCCTGTATGCAGTCCTTTCCCGCATAGGGAGAAACTGCCGTTTAATGTCTTCTGTTTCATCTTTACTTACTATAATTCGTTAATGAATAAAAAGTATTTGGTTGTTATCTAATCACTTGTCATCCTTCAGTCTCTCAACTTCCTTCTTGAGTTCGTTGATGTCCTTGTAAATGTCTGGCAACTTGCGGAATATGGCCTGCGACTTGAAGTATGCCTTGGGCTCCATGGGAGGAGTGCCAATGAGAGTTTGGTCGCCCTTGATATTTCCAGGCACTCCCGACTGAGCACCGAGGAAGACCTTGTCGCCGATGGTGATGTGGCCTGCCAGTCCGACCTGTCCGCCAAACATGCACCATGATCCAATCTTGGTACTTCCGGCGATGCCCACCTGGGCAGACATCACCGTGTTCTCGCCAATCTCCACGTTGTGTGCCACCTGTACGAGGTTGTCCAGTTTGACACCCTTGCGGATGATGGTGCTGCCCATTGTGGAGCGGTCAACGCATGTGTTGGCACCTATTTCCACGTTGTCCTCGATGGTGACAATGCCAATCTGTGGAATCTTGTCGTAGCCCTCAGCATTGGGAGCAAATCCAAATCCGTCGGCACCGATGACCGAGCCGGAATGGATGGTCACGTTATTGCCCAAATGGCATCCCTCATATATGGTCACGTTGGGATAGATGATGCATCCGTCACCGAGGGTCACACCATCGCTGATGACGGCATGCGGGTGAATCTGGCACCCATTTCCTATATTGCATCCGTCGCCTATGACGGCATAAGCCCCGACGAAGCAGTCGGTGCCTATGGAGGCTGTCTCCGAGATGGCGGCCGTCTGGTGGATGCCGGTCTTCTTGGGTAGGCTCTGGGCGTAAAGCTGTAGCAGTTTGGCTACACACTCATACGCATTTTTCACTCGTATCAGAGTGGCTTTCACCGGTTTTTCGAGCACCACGTCCTCATTGATGAGCACTATGCTCGACTCCGTGTCATAGATATAGTGGATATATTTTGGATTGGAAAGAAAGGAGATGGCTCCCTTCTTTCCCTCTTCAATCTTGGCGAAGGTATGTACAGTGGCAAGTTCATCGCCTTCCACTCTACCGCCTATGAAGGCGGCTATTTGTTTTGCTTGAAATTCCATAAACTATTCAACGTGTTCTTAATGATTTGCAAATGTAGCAAAAAAAATCGAGATAGCAAGCCTAACGGGCAATATTTTTTATGTATTTAACACATCTTGTCCAATTCTGCTGCCATTTGTTCCTGTAGTTCCTTGGCTTTGCTGCCTGCCACCTGAGCATAGTCCTCCCCGGAAGAGGCATAAATGATACCCCTGGAACTGTTGACGAGCAGTCCGCAGTCGGCAGTCATGCCATAGCGGCATACCTCCTCTAAGCTGCCACCCTGTGCGCCCACTCCAGGCACGAGGAGGAAGGCATTTGGCGCCACCTTGCGTATGTCCTCAAACATCTTTCCCTGTGTGGCACCCACGACATACATCATATTGTCGTCGTTGCCCCATTGCTGGCTGGTGCGTATGACCTTCTCGAAGAGTCGTTCACCGGCGGTGTCACGGGTGAGCTGGAAGTCATGGCTGCCTTTGTTGCTGGTAAGTGCAAGGAGGATGACCCACTTGCCGTCATAGCCCAGGAAAGGAGTGACGCTGTCCTCGCCCATATATGGCGCCACGGTGAGTGCGTCAACATCATATTCCTCAAAGAATGTGCGTGCGTACATTTTGGATGTATTACCTATGTCGCCGCGCTTGGCGTCGGCAATGATGAAGTGGTCGGGGTAGTGGCTGTTGAGATAGTTTACCGTTTTCTCGAAAGCCATCATACCCTTGACACCGAATGCCTCGTAGAATGCGAGGTTCGGTTTGTAAGCCACACAGTATTTGGCTGTTGCGTCGATAATGTTCTTGTTGAACGTGTATATTGGGTCGTTGTCGTTGAGAAGGTGCTTTGGCATCTTCTTTATGTCGGTGTCAAGACCGACGCAGAGGAAAGACTTCTTAGTCTTGATCTGCTCAATCAGTTGTTGTCTGTTCATAATATATGGTAGCCGAATTATAAATTCTTGTTTTTTCGTATGATTGCCTATAGTTCACTATAGTTCCGCCTCCTTCATCCGTTCGGCGTTTTCAGCCACGGTGAGCGCGTCGATCATATCCTGGATGTTGCCGGCGAGAAATCCTGAGAGGTCGTGAGTAGTGAAGCCGATGCGATGGTCTGTGACACGTCCCTGCGGGAAGTTGTATGTGCGGATTTTGGCACTTCTGTCACCGGTGGAGACGAGAGTCTTCCTTCGGCTTGCAATGTCGTCAATATACTTTTGGTGCTCCCTGTCGTAAATGAACGTGCGCAGTCGTGAGAGCGCCCTTTCCTTGTTCTTTGGCTGGTCGCGCGTCTCAGTACATTCGATGAGAATCTCCTCCACCTCGCCGGTATTAGGGTTTTTCCATGGATAGCGTAGTCTGACTCCCGACTCAACCTTGTTGACATTCTGACCACCGGCTCCTGATGAGCGGAAGGTGTCCCACTTGATGTCACCCTCATTGATATTGACCTCAAACTTGTCAGCCTCTGGAAGGACAGCTACAGTGGCGGCACTGGTGTGCATACGTCCCTGGGTCTCGGTGGCAGGTACACGCTGAACTCGGTGTACTCCCGACTCATACTTGAGAATGCCATAGACACCGTCACCACTGACTGCAAAGTCAATTTCCTTATATCCGCCCACGGCACCTTCACTGACACTGGTCACTGAGACATTCCATCCCTTAGAGTCGCAGTATTTCTTGTACATGGCAAACAAGTCGCCGGCGAAGAGTGCCGCCTCGTCGCCGCCGGCACCGGCACGTATCTCCATCTGGACGTTTTTGCCGTCCTCAGGATCTTTGGGCACAAGGGCAATCTTGATTTCCTCCTCAATCTTAGGTTGAAGAGCCTCATTGTCAGCCAATTCCTCGCGAGCCATCTCCTTCATTTCCGGGTCAGACTCATTGGCAAGGATGTCCTTGGCCTCAGAGATGGAATTGAGACACGCGATATATCTCTTGCGGCAGTCCATGATGTCGCTGAGGTCCTTGTATTCGCGGGTCAGTTTGACAAATCGCTCCTGGTCGGCAATCACCGCGGGGTCCGTGATTAGTGTAGATACTTCCTCAAAGCGGCTCACGAGACCCTCTAACTTCTGTAGTATGCTATTGTTGTCAATCATCTGTGATAATAGAACTATTTTATGTGGGGAAAATCATTTATACGTAGTCAAACGTGCCGTATTCCGACATGATGGTCAGGCTCTTGCTGCCTTCCTCGATATGACCGATGACCTGTGCGTCGATATTGAAGCTGCGTGCAATGTCAATGACCTTGCCGGCATTCTCAGCGTCAAGATAGACCTCCATGCGGTGGCCCATGTTGAACACCTTGTACATCTCTTTCCAGTCGGTGCCGCTTTCTTGGTGTATGGCCTTGAACAGCGGTGGTATGGGAAACATGTTGTCCTTGACGACACGGCAGTTGTCGCCGACAAAGTGAAGTACCTTGGTCTGCGCGCCGCCAGTGCAGTGCACCATTCCGTGAATGTCATGGCGCATATCGTCGAGCATTTTCTTGATGACGGGGGCGTAGGTGCGGGTGGGCGACAATACCAGCTGTCCGGCGTTGACGGGAGCCCCCTCCACTACCTGGTCGAGGCGGTAAGAGCCGCTATATACCAGTTCGTCAGGCACGGCGTGGTCATAGGTCTCCGGGTATTTCTCGGCAAGATACTTCGAGAAGACATCATGACGCGCAGAGGTGAGACCGTTGCTGCCCATGCCGCCATTATAGCGTGACTCATAGGAAGCCTGGCCACAAGAGGACATGCCGACGATGACATCCCCGGGACGAATGTTGGCATTGTCAATGACATCGCACCGTTTCATGCGGCATGTGACAGTGGAATCGACTATGATAGTGCGAACAAGGTCGCCCACGTCGGCAGTCTCACCTCCTGTGGCATAAATGCCGATGCCCATGTCGCGCATCTGCTGCAACAGCTCGTCGGTGCCGTTGATGATGGCTGAGATGACCTCCCCCGGTACGAGCATCTTGTTGCGTCCTATGGTTGACGACACGAGGATATTGTCAACCGCACCCACGCAGAGCAAGTCGTCGGTGTTCATGATGAGTGCGTCCTGTGCGATACCCTTCCATACAGAGATGTCGCCAGTCTCCTTCCAATAGGCATAGGCGAGTGACGACTTCGTGCCGGCTCCATCGGCGTGCATGATATTACAATATTCAGGATCACCGCCGAGGATATCTGGGATGATCTTACAAAATGCTTGTGGGAATATACCCTTGTCAATGTTCTTAATGGCATTGTGAACATCTTCCTTGGCGGCACTTACGCCGCGCAACATATATCTGTTAGATTCCATGTTTATATATCTGTCTGCTTAAATATAATAACTATTCACATTAGATGAAATATGAGATTATTCCTTATTCCAGAAGTCCCAGCTGGCAAATGCCTGAAGCAGGAGCATCTCCAGTCCGTTGATGATGGTGGCTCCACGCTCCTTGCCCTTCTTGAGAAAGAGAGTCTCGTCGGGATTGTAGATTAGGTCGTAGAGGAGAGTGTGGGTGTCCATGGCTTCATAGGGCAGGTCGGGACATTCGTCAACATGAGGGTACATGCCGCACGGGGTACAGTTGACAATCACGTTGTATTCCTTGATGATTTCCGGTGTGACATCCTGATATTGAATGGTGCCGGGACGTTCAAAGCGGCTGACGTAAACAGTTTCCAGTCCAAGGTTTTTCAGTCCGAAGCCGATGGCCTTTGACGCACCTCCTGTGCCGAGGATGAGAGCCTTCTTGTGGAAGCGCTCCAACTGTGGGTGTATGCTCTGTGTGAATCCGATGACATCCGAGTTGTAGCCCTTGAGGATAGTCTCATTGCCATTGTGCTCGACCTTGATGACATTGACCGCACCTATGGCTCTGGCTTCCGGGCTGATATGGTCGAGGAAGGAGATGACCTTCTCCTTGTAGGGGATGGTGACATTGAGGCCTCTCAGCTCCGGGTTGGAGTCGATAATCTCCTGCAAGGCTTCGATAGTCGAAATCTCATAGTTTTCATACACAGCGTCAAGTCCCTCGTCTGCAAACTTCTGGTTGAAGAAAGCCTTGGAAAAGGAATGTCCCAATGGATATCCAATCAATCCGTATTTTTCCATAAATTCTGTTTTATCTGAAATTGTTACGTCAATACTTACTTTATTTTGTGGCGAGATAGAGAGTGCATATACCAAACGTGAGACGCTGGAATGACGCATTTTCAAATCCAGCCTTGGCGAGAATGTCCATCATGCGCTCACCTTGCGGAAAAGCCTCTATGGTGCGTGTGAGATAGCTGTAGGCACTGATGTCCTTTGACACTATCCTGCCAATCATTGGCATCACGCTGTGGGAGTATATCTTGAACAGTTGGTGCATCGGGAAGCGCATGGGCTGTGTCAGCTCGACGATGCACAGGTGTCCGCCTTTCTTCAGCACCCGGCACATCTCCGCCAGCCCGCGGTCAAGGTCAGGGAAGTTGCGGATGCCAAATGCCGCGGTAACGGCATCGAAGGTGTCTTCAGGAAAGGACAGTGCCATGCAGTCTTCCTTGGCGAATGAGATGACATGTCCGAGACCGCATTGGGCCACCTTCTTTCTGCCCACATCCATCATGCCTTCCGAGATGTCGGCCCCCACAAGCCGGTCTGGTTGGAGCATCCGGGCGGCAAGGATGGCAAAGTCGCCAGTGCCTGTGGCAACATCAAGCACAGTGCGTGGGTGGTAGGGTGCTATGGCCGCAATGGCCTTCCGTCTCCATCCCTTGTCAATATTCCATGACAGTTGGTGGTTGAGACGGTCGTAGGTAGGAGCAATGGCGTCGAACATCTTCTCCACCTGTTGTCCCTTGTCTCCACTCCTGTCGTATGGCTTTATTTGTTCTTGTTCATACATATTGGGCGCAAAGTTACAATTTTTTTTCCAAACTGACGAATAATATTACAGAAAAATTACAATAATCCTTTCGTACTGGGCAATTCGTAGTGATAAATGTCCCTTTTGACAGCCATTTTGAGGCTTCTGGCGAGTGCTTTGTATATTCCTTCTATCTTATGGTGCTCATTGATTCCCTCAGCCTTTATGTTCAGGTTCATCCGTGCGGCATCGCTGAGACTCTTGAAGAAATGGAGAAACATTTCAGTGGGCATGTCTCCGATTTTCTCACGCTTGAAGTCTGCGTCCCAGGCAAGCCATGGGCGCCCGCCGAAATCAAGGGCCACAGAGCAAAGGCAGTCGTCCATGGGCAGGCAATAGCCATAGCGCTCGATGCCGCGCTTGTCGCCGAGAACTTTCAGAAGACACTCGCCGAGGGCTATGGCAGTGTCCTCGATGGTATGGTGCTCGTCCACCTCCAAGTCGCCGTTGGTGTGAATCATGAGGTCCATCATACCATGCTTTCCGATCTGTTCAAGCATGTGGTCGAAGAAGCCGAGGCCTGTGGATATGTCACACTTGCCAGTGCCGTCGAGGTTGACACGAACGTGTATGTCGGTCTCCTTTGTGGTACGCTTCACCTCCGCGATGCGCTCACCGGCGAAGAGCAGTTCGGCTATCTTGTCCCATGTCATTCCATCGCGTCCAAGAATGAGTGACCGGCAACCGATGTTGTCGGCAAACTGACGGTCAGTGTCGCGGTCGCCTATGACATAGCTTCCGGCAATGTCATATTCAGGATTGTTGATATACTGCCTGACAAGTCCCGTCTGCGGTTTGCGGGTCGGTGCATTGTCTTCCGGGAAGTGGCGGTCGATGAGTATGTTGTCGAAAGTGATGCCTTCACCCTCAAGTGTCTGAAGTATAAAATTATGCACTGGCCAGAATGTATCTTCGGGGAATGATGATGTGCCGAGTCCATCCTGGTTGGATACCATGACAAACTCAAAATCCAACTTGGAGCGGATGAACCCCAAATTGCGTATCATGCCGGGTGTGAACTTCAGTTTCTCAAAAGCATCAATCTGCTCGTCCGCGGGTTCCTCTATCAAGGTGCCGTCGCGGTCTATAAACAATATCTTCTTCATTTATATATTATGGTCTTTACATTTTCACTTCAATATTCATTCCGTTTTCATCATCCTTGCCTTCTTCATTGGAACCGGCAGTGACGTGGCATACATAAAGCATGGAGAGGCGGATATAGACCTCAACGATGCCGGCGAGAAACATCACTCCGGCGGTCATGTATATGATATATGACGGCATTCCCGCCTTGTCGCCAAGGGCAATGCCGGCTTGCGACTGCAAGTTGGCTATGCTGAGTATGTTGGCGGGCAGGATGATGATGATGGAGAGGAGAGCGGTGACAATCATGGTTATCAGGGCCACGACAAACCATTTGCCCCAATGCTTCATGCCAAGTCGGTAGCCATGCCATAGATAAGACCACAAACGCCGGTCGGCAACAAAGAGATACCCCATGACCCCCTGCATCAATGGCAGGAGAAGCAGGCAACCCAACGTACCAAGAGCAATGATGCCCCATAGAGGTGGTATCATCATCCTGCCACCAATGCGGTTGACCGTTTCAGCGAGTCCCCATCCGGCAGCAGCAAAAGCCGCAGATACGATAACGGCTACCAGAAAGGATGCCAAGATACTTTTTGCCATACGTATGGGCCATGCCTTGCCGTTGACAGGAGCAAGGCGTCGCATACCTGAGGCATAGAGCATGATTTCCGCTATGGCGCCAAGGAGAATGGCGGCGGCGACAACAGCCACAGAGCCGGGAGAAAAGATGCCCGCAGTGATGAGGGTACTGAAACAGATGCCGTAAGCCACGGCAGCAATCCATGAGTCGGCGACGATACGACGCACGTCGGCAGTGAACCTTTGATAGCCCGTGCGTATGCACCAACGGCTACTTCTACCCTTAAAAAGGGTGTATTCTTTGCTTTTTTCCATTGCTTTTTCCTTAATTATTTCTAACAACGTGCAAAGATACGAATTTTTTTTGTAACTTTGCATCAAATTTACACTATTTATGAAAATATTGAAGTGGGGCTTCATCGGATGCGGTGAAGTGACAGAGAAAAAAAGCGGTCCTGCATTCAGTGAAGTGCCGGGGTCGAGTGTAGAGGCGGTGATGAGCCGAAGTGAGCAAAAGGCGCGCAGTTATGCCGAAAGGCATGGCATAAGAAAGTGGTACACGGATGCTCAGGAACTCATTGACGACCCGGACGTCAATGCCGTCTATATCGCCACACCACCTTCAAGCCATGCCACATTTGCAATCATGGCCATGAAGGCGGGAAAGCCAGTGTATGTAGAAAAACCGTTGGCAGCATCCTATGAGGACTGTGCGCGCATCAATCGCGTGAGCGAGCAGACCAAGGTGCCATGTTTCGTGGCATACTATCGTAGGTATCTGCCATATTTCCAGAAAGTGAAGAGCATCATACAGAGTGGTGAGATAGGTGAGATAGTGTCGGTTCAGATCAGGTTTGCAGTACCTCCTCGCGACCTCGACTACAGTCATCCTGAGAACTTGCCTTGGCGTCTGCAACCCGATATTGCCGGCGGCGGCTATTTCTATGATCTTGCACCCCATCAGTTGGATATGCTTCAGGATATATTCGGAGTGATAATTGATGCGTATGGTATATGCACCAATCGTGCACATCTATATAATGTGGAGGATTCGGTGAGTGCTTGTTTCAGATTTGAAAATGGACTGCCAGGAAGCGGCTCGTGGTGTTTCGTGGCATACGAGAGTGCCAGGGAGGACAGGATAGAAGTGGTGGGAGACAAGGGACAGTTGAGTTTCTCGGTGTTTAACTACGACCCCATACGTCTTATCACATCTTCCGGGGTGCAGTCCATCACGGTGCCCAATCCGCCCTACGTGCAGTATCCTCTTATCAAAAGTGTCATAGAGCATCTTCAGGGCATTGGGGTTTGCGAATGTACAAGTGTGTCGGCCACTCCTGTCAATTGGGCAATGGACAGAATATTAGGCAAGTTTTGAATTGATTATTGTGATGCTATGCCCGTAAGGTTGGAATCGTGTATAATTATTTGATACAAGAGAAGATGGAATTGAAGAGACTGATAATGGCTATGTGTGCGATGTTGCTCGTCGTTGTCGCTCGTGGAGAGGGCAATGACAAACTTCTTTGTGACTCTATCCCACACCTGAATGTCAATCTCAATAATCCCACTCTTGGAGTCATCAAGAGAACAGTGAGAGGTTTTGGGGCCATAGATACCAACTATGTGGAGCCGCAGCACTACAACTGGGCCTTCATGATTCAAAACACATACAACTATGATGTGTATTGGCTAAAGAGCGGTACGGGACAAGAGGTGTTGCTCTCGCCGGATGTATTGTTTCGTATCGGACCATATTTCGGTTGGAGATGGATATTTCTCGGCACTACATTCGAACTGAAGAACATCGGTGTGAAGGACAATAAGTTGAAGAAGGAGTTTACGCTTAGTCTATACAGTGCGCAGATAGGTGTGGATCTTTACTATCGACGCACAGGAAACGACTATAAGATAAGACGGGCAAGTATCTGTGACGAAACATCAGACAGGCGGCTGCGCGACGTGCCGTTTGACGGACTCAATGTGGGTATCACAGGAGTTAATGCTTATTATATCTTCAATCACAACCGTTTCTCTTATCCGGCGGCATTTGCCCAAAGCACATGTCAAAAGATTAGTTGTGGGTCGTGGATGGCCGGTATGGGCTATACCCACCACAACCTGACGCTTAACCACGAAAAACTGAAGGATGTGGTGGAGAAGAATACCAGTATGGAGGTGAAATTGGACAGTAGTCTGCTATTTAATGAATTGAAGTATAACGACCTGAACTTCTCCTTGGGATATGGATATAATTGGGTGTTCGCACGAAATTGGCTGTTGGGAGCGAGTCTCTCTATGGCATTGGCATATAAGTGGTCGAGCGGCGACACCAAGGATGACCATGACGACTTCTCATTCAAGAACATCAATATTGATGGAGTGGGGCGATTGGGACTTGTTTGGAACAACACCAAGTGGTATTCTGGCTTCAATCTTATAGTCCACAGCTATAACTACCGCAAGTCGAGGTTTGCCACAAACAATGTGTTTGGCAGTCTGAATATCTATTGCGGGTTTAATTTCGGACTGAGAAAATCATATAAGAAAAAACAAAAATGATGAAGATGAGACACTGGATAACAAGAATAATGATGACGATTGTGCTGACAGCGGAATGTGGGGATATGCTTGGACACCCTGTCGCAGTCAAAGGTGACGTGACATATAGTCGTGAGGACAGCCTGACTATTGTCGATATGCTGCAAGATGCAAGGCGACAGCCATCTTCAACCAATATGCCGGTGTTTTTTGCAATGAAGTTCCTGGGCAGGCCATACGTGGCTCATACCCTTGAGGTCAACGACAAGGAGCAGCTGGTGATCAACACCCGGCAATTGGACTGCACCACACTAATAGAGAATGTGGTGGCATTGACACAATGTGCATACAACAAGAGATATTCATGGGATGATTATCTCCACTATATATATATAATAAGGTATAAGGACGGCAAGAACAAAGGATATGCCTCCAGGCTTCATTATTTCACACAGTGGATAGATGACAACACGAAGAAAGGTATTGTCAGGGAGATACAACAACCAGTTCCGCCGTTTAGTGGGCTTCAAACCATCAACTTGTCGTATATGAGCAATAATGCAATGAAATACAAGGCACTGAAGTCCAATCCGAAACTGGTGAAGCAGATAAGGATTGAGGAGAATAGATTTACAGGCAGGAAATACCGGTATATTCCCAAGTCAATGGTGAAGACCACAGCCTGCATGAAAAAGGCTGTGAATAATGGTGACATCATTGCCATCACATGCAACAAGAAGGGATTGGATATCGCTCATCTCGGTATAGCTGTGTGGAAGAATGACGGCCTTCACCTGCTCAATGCATCCCAGATACACAAGAAGGTGGTCCTTGAGCCCATGCTTTTAGGTACTTACCTCAAGAAACATCCCTCACATACAGGGATAAGAGTTGTGAGAGAAAATATGGACAGATAGAATAAAAATAGTATATAATAATTAATTGTATATAAATTAAAACGTTAAGTTCATGGAATTACCTGATTTTATGAGTTATGCCAACAAGTTTTCACCTACCGACTTTGTCGATAAGGTGGCTCGTGTAGCCAAGCGAGCTGGCGCAAAATTGGTTTATGCTGCATTTATCCTCTATTATACATTGCAGAGTGACAAGGTGTCAAAAAAGGACAAGGCTATGATAGTCGGAGCGTTAGGGTATATGATTAGTCCGCTGGATGCCATCCCCGATGCCATACCAATCGTGGGACTCACTGACGATTTGGCTGTTTTGCTGTTTGTGCTAAAGAAGGTTTGGGGAGATGTTGATCCCGACATCAAGCAGAAATCGAAGGATAAATTGTCCAAATGGTTTGACGAGGACGAGATAAAGGAAATCGACAGTCTCGGAATATAATCTTTCTCTACTTATCGGAAGTTAAAGAAGTTAAAGCGGAAAGACTATTGTCTTTAACTTCCTTAACTTCCTTTTTTCGCTTTGCACAAGGATAGTCCTTCCTTAACTTCCAATCAGAATGGCATTTGTCCATTGTCAATCATGCCGAAGTTGCCATCGTCGCCGTTGATTTTACTGCCAATTATTTCGCCTCCACCGTCGGGAATGCCCGAAGGACTGCCGGACAGGCTTGATGACTCGTTGGGATTTTCAAAACGTGTGAACTCACCTCGGAAATGCAGAAGGACATCACCGGTGGCACCCTTACGATGCTTGGCAATGATAATCTGTGCCATGCCATGAAGGTCACGGCCGTTTTCGTCCTGGTATATGTGATAGTATTCCGGGCGATGAACGAAAAGAACCATGTCGGCATCTTGCTCGATGGCACCTGACTCACGAAGGTCACTGAGCTGAGGACGTTTGCCTTCAAGACCCTCACGCGACTCAACACCACGGTTGAGCTGGCTTAGTGCAAGGATGGGTATATCCAGTTCCTTGGCAATCTGCTTCAATGAGCGTGAGATGGTTGACACTTCTTCCTGTCGGCTGCTGAACCTCATGCCATTGGCGTTCATAAGCTGCAGGTAGTCAATCATGATGATTTTCACTCCATGGTCGCGCACAAGACGGCGCGCCTTGGTGCGCAGTTCGAATACCGATAATCCTGGCGTGTCGTCAACATACAGTGGAGAGCCTATCAGGCTATTCAGTCGCTTGTCAAGACGGTCCCACTCGTCAGGTTTGAGTTGGCCATTAAGTATTTTGCTTCCCTGAATCTCGCATACGTTTGATATAAGACGGTTCACCAATTGTACATTGCTCATCTCAAGCGAGAAGAAAGCCATGGGTACTTTGTAGTCGGCTGCAATGTTCTTTGCCATTGACAAAGCGAAGGAAGTCTTACCCATCGCCGGTCGTCCTGCTATGATGACAAGGTCGCTGGCTTGCCATCCACTGGTCATGGTGTCGAGTTTGGTATAGCCGGTGGGGACACCCGTGAGTCCGTCAGTATTGGCGGATGCCTTCTGAATGACGTCAAGTGCGTTGGTGATAACAGGGTCAATCTGCGTATAGTCCTTCTTCATGTTGCGGCGTGACAGTTCGAAGAGGGAACCTTCTGCCTCCTGCATCAAGTCGTCGATATCAACAGACCCGTCAAAGGCCTTGGTTTCGATGTTACTTGCAAATGAAATCAGTTGGCGGGCCAACGACTTGTGGGCTATGATACGTGCGTGGTATTCTATATTGGCGGATGACGCGACACTGTTCGACAGGTCTGCGAGATAGATGGCACCGCCCACCTTGTCCAGTTCACCCTTGCGCTCAAGAAGGTCGGTCACGGTGAGTACGTCAACCGGCTTTTCAGCCAAGCTGAGCTCGCGGATGGCGGAATAGATGAGTTGGTTGCGCTGTTCATAAAAACTTTCCGGAGTGAGTATCTCGCATACTACGGCATAGGCGTCACGGTCGTTCATCAGTGCGCCGAGCACGGCCCGCTCAACCTCCAAAGCCTGTGGTTGGAGGTGTGCGTATGGATTGGTTTCTGTGGTTTTCTTTGCCATCGTTCTTATTTTTTGTGCAAAAGTACAAAAAATATTCCGATTTTCTTTCATATTTCGAAAGAATTAATTAATTTTGCAAATAAAAACGATTATTATATATGATTACTTATCCTATAGCAAAGATTAATCTCGGACTCAATGTGGTGAGTAAGAGAGATGACGGCTATCACAACCTTGAGACCGTCTTTTACCCTGTGCCAATAAAAGATGCATTGGAGATACACGAAATGGACAAGGGATTTCCATCTGACGTGCAATGCGACTTGAAGGTCAGCAATATCCCAATAGCCGGTGACGAACAGAATAATCTTGTGGTGAAAGCATACAACTTGATGGCCCGCGACTATTCGTTGCCGAGGATACATGCCCATCTGTACAAGTACATACCGACACAGGCGGGCATGGGGGGCGGTTCGAGTGATTGTGCCTATATGATACGGCTTGTCAATGAAATGTGCTGTTTGGGATTGAGTGACGGAAAGATGGAGGAATATGCAGCGCGATTGGGTGCCGACTGTGCCTTCTTCATCAAGGGCAAACCGGCGTACGCCGAAGGAATAGGGGAACGGTTGCATCCGATAGACCTTGACCTTAGCGCATACAAGATGTTGGTGGTGAGGCCCGATATTCCCGTGTCAACAAAGGAGGCCTTTTCGCTCATCAAGCCGGGGAAACCCAAAAAGAATTGTCTCGACGTGGTGATGCAGCCAATAGAGACATGGAAGGACGAACTGTTTAATGACTTTGAGAAAAGTGTGTTTGCCATACATCCCGAAATAGGCATGTTGAAGCAGGCTATGTATGATTCGGGAGCGGTGTATGCTGCAATGAGCGGCAGTGGTAGCAGTGTCTTCGGACTATTCCGTGAACAACCCGACAGCAGCCTATTTATGGGTGGTATGGAGAAACTCTCTGTTTTTACTGTCGATATGTCTCAAGGTCTTTAGCATTTTCCATGTGAGTCGTGGCATATAGGTCAACAGGCGGCAAAGACTGCCACTGCGCATCCTTGGCGGTATTGCCAGAAAGATAGCAATGGCGGTTAGTAATGTCAGTGTCCACCACTTTACTGACCATGCTATGGATATTATGGATACTATGATTGAGATGGCGAATGTGCCAACAATAAGCATCGAACGTGGGATGAGCATCTGCTGGATTGTCTTGTCAATATAGTTGACATTAAATGATAAAATGGCAGATGGAAGCCCGCTTGCCATGCTGATGAGGCTCTGTAGTTGGGCTGACATCCATCTTTGGCGCTGTCTCTGGAAGTTTTCCTCGCAACCCACCTTTTCGTCGAAGACAGGAATGTCTTCGACGTATTTTATGAATATACCCTGTTCGAGCAGCAGCTTTTCTATCTCGCGGTCTTCTCCTGCTGTGGATAACTGGAATACATTGTCGGCAAACCATCTGTAGGAGAAACACATGCCGGAGCCGATGAGGGCGGACGACAGGCCAATGGTGTTGTGAGCCTTGCGGAAGATGGAATTGTTGATTTCCTCGCTAATGCCGTCAAGTTGAGATATGTCGTTGTCACTGTTCTTGGCCTGTCTGTGACATTGAATGGCTTGATGGCCTTGCGAGCATACCATGCCGAGACGATGAAGGTAGTCTGGAGTCACGATATTGTCGGCATCAAGTATGACCACATAGTCATATTCTTCCCCCATATTGCTTATCGCATATTGCAGGGCCTGAGCCTTACTGCTTCTCTCAAATACTGGTCGAAGCAGTGTGATTGGCAGTTGTGAGAGGATATGATTAGTTGATTCGCTCTGATGATCCGAAACAACCACAAGGTCGTAATGGTCTTTGGAATAAGTCTGTTGAAGGAACTTGTTTACAGAATTAACAATCACCCTATCCTCATGGTAAGCAGGATAGATGACGAGAAACCTGCTCAACGGGTCCTTTCCGGCATGCACTGTCTGCACCTCACGCTTGCGCAAGGTGGAAATGATGGCAAAAAAGAGAATATAGCCTACAGAAAAGGCCATTGCACACCATATAATGATATCAGCGATGTGGACGACGGATGATAGCATGCAGATTGAATATAGAACTTAAAATGATGAACGGCACCTTTATGAATGCCCTGTCCCAACGTTTGTCAACAAGATAGTCTGGGGTGGCGATGGCAAAGACCAGCATTATGACAGAAGCGGCCACCCACCACTTGATAGCCAATGTCATGTATATCCATGGCATGATGATGCTCATAAAGAATATGATACCTATCAGTTGAGTCCTTGGAATCAACATCCATTGGAATATTTTGTCCATAAGGTCATAGTGTTTGTTGTAGATGGCACCAGGCAAAAAACGTATGTTGTGCATCAAGGTGTGAAACTGGCTTGACATCCATCTCTTGTGCTGTCTGTTGAAGTCTTTGGTATGTCTTACCTTTTCGTCGAAGACGAGTATGTCGTCAAAATAGTCGATAAAGATATGTTGGCGCATAAGAAGTGCTTCCAACTCCTTTTCTTCCATCGAGGCGTTGGTCTTGATGATATTGTTCTTGAACCAGTTGTAATTGAATGCCATGCCCGAACCGCATATTGCTGCAGGAAGTCCTATGGTGATGTGTCCCTGTCGGAAAATGGCATTGTTGATTTCCTCGAATGTGGCACTGAGAATGGCTGACGCCGTGTCGCGGTTTTTTGATACACGGTGGGCCTGTATGGCCTTGGTTCCCGCTGATTCGTATGCATTGTTCATCTCATCAAGAAATTCCGGCAACACAATGTTGTTGGCATCAAGGATGACGGCGATGTCGTAAATCTTGAATTGTGGCAAGTTGTTGACCGCATATTGAAGCAATTTGGTCTTTGTGCTTGATTTGAATTCTGGAGTGAGAAGCGTGATGGGGTGCTGGGCCAACTTGAAGTTGGTTATTTCATCATTGCCTACAGAAATGACCACTACGTCAAAGAGACGTTGCGGGTATATCTGTCCAAGGATAGATTTGACAGTACTCTCTATCACATCGTCACATTTATATGCCGGCACAAGGATGATGAAGCGGTTTTGTCTTTTCGACTTCAACACCTTAGTACCGCGTTTGAATTGGGATGCTATGGCAAATACGGTCATATACGCAATCGTGCATGCCACGCCAAAGAACAACAATCCATCAATTATGTATAAAATCCACCAATAGTCCATATCTTAAATCTTAATAAAATCAACTATACCTTTTATGGTTGCCTTGGCCAAATCGCATCGTCTGTGCAGGACACTGCGCAATATGTCCCTTAATGCCACCCCAACAATCAGATAGGAGTAGGTCAGTATGCGGGATGCACCAAAATTGCGCCTGACAAACAAAAGACGATTCCGTGTGAGCCAATATGTCTTGAGAGCACTGTCGCTACCGGTAGAACGGCTTTCCTTATGCCATACTACGGCTGTCGGCTCATACCATATTTCATATCCCGTCCTTTTGAACATCTCAGACCAGTCCATCTCCTCGTAATAGAGAAAGTAGCACTCGGGCATACAACCGACATGCTCTATTCTGTCACGTGTAGTCAGCATTGCAGCTCCGTGTGCAAAGGCAGTGGCGTATGGGCGGTCATGTTGTCCACGGTCATCCTCGTCATAACCTATGCCGCGATTGCGGCATGTGATACGTGACATAGGTGTGAAACCAGCATATTGTATGTGACGCTCACCATAGTAAAATCTTATCTTGGGGCATACTATGCCTATTCTCTTAGATGAGTCCATGCGCTCTATGAGCTTGTCTATGTCTCCCATCGCGACCTCAGTGTCATTGTTAATGAAAAAGAGGTATTTGCCCGAGGCATGACGGATGCCAAGGTTGTTTCCGCCTGCAAATCCCAAGTTCTTGTCGCTGCGAATGCATGTCACCTCTGGATAGCGCGTTGAAATCATCTCAGCCTCATTGACCGACGAGCCATTGTCAACCACTATCACCTCCGTATCCGCAGGGTTGAAGGCGATGTGGTCAAGCAAGGCGCATGTATCATGCATACCGTTGTAGTTGACGGTGATAATTGAAAGTCTATACTCTCGATGCACGTTTTTTCTCCTGTTTTAGCCTGCGGCGTTCTTCCTGTTCTGCCAGTAGTTTGGCTTCCCACTCTGTCCATTCCTTCTCAATGTGTGGCAACGTATAAACCGTGGCCAACCCGCCATAGAAGACAAGAACGTTGGGGAACTGAAGCAATATCTGGTTGGCATAACCTCCAAGATGTAATCCGACAAATGCTGCTGTATATGCTATTCCAATACCACGCAATGACTTGTTTTTCAGCATGAAGAACACTATCCAACAAGCACCGAAAGCCATTAGAATATTGACAATGGTAAACACTGTCACACCGACAACACCCGTCCTGACCCATATATATACATACTCAGAGTCAGGCGGCACCTGGCTTACCAACTTAAACTTGTTGTATGCCGGCATGTCAGAGTTTTCCAGTCCTATACCAATACCCCATGGCGCATCGTGCATGTATTTTCTCAGAGTCGCCTTGTTTTGTTCGCGTACACCGAGAGAGGCGTCCTCCTTGTCGAAGGCAGTTCGCATTCTTCGGATGTTTTCATTACCATTGCCAATTTTTGTGAATGCCAGAATATAAAGGAATATCAGAAAGCAGACGCTTACGTACGTGATAATCTTTTTGTTCTTGCATAATACAATGAATACCATAATGGCGGCAATGAAGCAGAACAGGGCAGTACGTGTGCCGGAGCCGAAGAATGCCCATACGCCTAAGCAACCCGCAATAGCAAAGAAAACACGTATGCGGGTTATCTTCATATATATTGCTATGATGAAGAATGCGGCAGAGGCCACCGCCGTGTGAATACCGAAGTTGGCAGCATCAGTGAAACAGGAGAAATATCGTATCTTACCTCCCATGATATGAGCGGGAGAGCTCCATAGAAATCGTTTCTCGGCTTCTGTCATGCCAATGTTTTTCTGTTTCCACAACCATATTGCGGCAAAGATGATAAACACAGCCCATATAAACAATATGGTCATAATCTTCTTTGGGGTGTCAATGTATAGAGTCGTGACAACAAAGGCATAAAGTATCTGCATTGACATCAGACGCGCACCAGTGTACCAGCGATATACGTCAATGCCCAGTCCACACTGGTCATTGAATACCTCAATCATGCAGAATGCCACCCACACCAAAGCCAGCAACAGCATTATGTTGAGCAGTCTTTCAAGGTGGAATCTCCATTTGTCAATCAGCACCATACCAATCAGCATCAGTTCAAACAACTCGTTGACCATTGATATGGGGACAGGAACATGAAAGTGTCGCTCTGCAAACATCAATATGGTATTGACGATATACAAAGTGTAGAACATTGCCATTCTCTTGCTGAACATAAAGTAGCCCACAAGAGCAATGGCAGGTACACACATCACAGCTATGAATGCACTGTATCCGTTGCTCAGGAAATTGAGTATGGCTATAGAGAAAAGGAGAAAGAGTAGGGTAGCTCTTCCTCCATTATCCCTTGTGTTAACTGTCTTGTAATTGTTCATTATTATTTTGCACGGCTATTTTCTGTTGCGGTAAGACCCATCTGTGAGAGTCGATATACGAAGTTGTTGAACTTGGTATATGGTGGCAGCTGACCGACAAATTCCTCCACAGCATATCGTTGAGACTCAGTGAGGTACATGAATAGTGTATTCTTGTCCTCAAGCTGGGATTGCAGTTCCTTGAGTGCCTTCTGGTCCACATCCTTCCATGTGCGATTGGCTCTTGTGACAAGTAGGTTCACGGTGCCAAGGTTCAACAGTGACGAAGGTATGGAGTGCTCGTTGAGGTTGGGATACTCAATGATGGCAATCTCATCGGGCAGGATGTCAGGGCAAAGGTCCTTTATGCTGTTGCTCATTATATACCTGCTGTCATCCGCAAGGAAATCCTCGTCGTATGTGAGTTTGCGCACTTGCAGGCCAAGTGAAATCCAGTAATTCTCCAATTCCTGTGCCAAATAGCTTTTACCGTTTGCGGCATCCGTTGACAACAGGTTGAGCACATTCTGCTGACCGGTCTTGAAGTGTGGCAATATAGCCTTGCTCAGTTGGTGCAGGGCCATGTCTGAAATGGTCTTGTTGTATCTGCGATAGCGAAGATTGCTTTCTTTCGGGAAGCATCCGAGTACAGGAATCTTCGTGATACGTTCTGAGCGCATCCTGTCTCTCAATGTGCGGTCGAGCAACTCAATGAGCAGGAAGTAAACGGCAGTCATGACGAATGTCAGCAGATATGCACCGAGGAGTATCATGATGCGGTTTGTAGGCAATGCGTTGAGCGGGAACATCGGCGGATTGAGCACACGCAGTGTGGCTGTCGTCATCTGCAGGTTGCGCTGGCGCAGACGTGCGGCATTGAGTGCACCCAGCATTTCCATATAGTTGGCCTCCACAAATCCGATATGACGATCCTTGCGGTCGAGAGTGGCTCCAATGGGAGAGAAATAGAGGAACTGGCGGTCGATGTTCTGGCGCATGATATCCTGCGCAGTCATCTTGGCCTTTGTCTTTTCGAGAAGAAGTACCTGCTCAACCCAGTTTTCGAGAAGGGTATTGGCGCGCACACCGTTTTCCGTGCTGAAGTTGCCTGCCTCTATGGTTCGGGTGAGATCACGCACTGTTGAAGCTGTCTCGCGCAAGTCTTTCTGAGCTTTGGCCAGCTCATTCTGTGCTTCCGCATTGTCATTGCCTCCTTCGCTCGTCATAAGCTGAAGGTTGGATATGCGCGACTGGATGCGTGAGATATCCCTCACCTTGTCGGTGAACTGTTTGTTGGCACGGATGGCTTTCGCACGTTCTCCGAGCTGTCTCTCCAGCCAGTCCATAAGGGCCTTGGTCGTGGTGTAGTCCATCAATAGGTTGTTGTCCGACACTTGCTGTGTTCCTTCCATATTGGCCAATACCTTGGTTTGCTCACCATAGTTGATGATACGCTTCTCGATATTGTATGCGATCAGGTCGTCCTCAGCATTACAAAGTATCTTGTAGAGACGTGCCACCTCACGTTCGAAGAACTTGATGACGTTGTTGGTCTCGCCAAATCTCAACTGCTGGTATTGCCTTGCGAAGACATCGTTAAGAATGTCAAGAGTATTGTATGCTATACCGGCGTCATTGGCAGTATATCCAATATTGATAATGTCACTATTATAGAACTGTGTCACCTTCAGTCTTGATGATATGTTGTTTAGTCCGAAATACGGGTGATAATTAGTCAGTCCGAAGATATAGTTGTCCTGTGTGGGTTTTTCGTATGCACGAAGGTTGGAATACGTTGCCGACTCGCTGTTGCGGTTGATAAGAGCCTTGACCTCAGCGGGGACAGTAGCGTTGAGCTGTTTGAAATGCTCCGCGGAAATATAGTTATTGTCCTTATTCTCATTACCATACATCATGCAGCGTGCGAACAGTCTCAGCGACACTTCGTGCAAGGTGTTATTGGTGGTGATGATCAGCATCAGGTTGTTGATGTTGGTCTGTGGGTTTCCACCGGCAATACCAGAACCGCCCTCGATGTTATAACCGGTAATCATACCGGTGTATATTGTCGTATTGGTATCATACTGACGTTCCAAGTCCCTGGTCATAAACCATGCTATGACGAGAGCAATCAGTGGCAGGATGGCAAGATACCATCTTATTCTATAAAGAAATCTTACTATATATCTGAAAATGTCCATAACTGTATTTTATTTGTGATGATACCCTTATTTGTTCTTGCTTGTTTGTTTTGCCTGTTTTTTGGCTTCGCTGGCAGCTTTCTTCTGTGCTTTTTTCTCAGCCTTTTCCAGGTCTTCATATCTTTTGTTCTCAGCCTCTTGTTGCTCCTTAATCTGTTTCTGGATTGCCTTGTTTTCCTTGGCTATCTGCTTGTCGCTCTTTTCTATGGTGCTGTCAAGAGTGATGTCTGTGGTCGTGTTGGTGATGATTGGTGTGTGGGTCAATATCTCCAATGTGACGATGTCGGTGATAATCTTTGACTGCAAGGCCTGATAGGTGTTGACTGCCGAATTCTCCCTTTGTTTTGTCAAGGCAAACTCGGCAATGCTCATTTCGCCGTTGTGAAACTGCTCCTGGGTGAGTTGTCCTGCACCTTGGTAGATGGCTGCGTTCTCGCTGGCTGTCTTCAGAGTCACAAGGTCGTTGGTGATACCCACATATAGAGTGACAATCTGCAGTTTCAGTTGGTCGTAGGCAATATCCTTGTTGATACGTGCCTGATCAACTTCCAGTTTTTTTCTCTTCACCGACGCCTTGAGGTCGAGAATATCCTCCAATGGTACGGCAAGCGACACACCCACATTCCAATAGCTTTGTTCGCTACCCTGAAATTGATATATCATGTTGCTGCTCATGTTGCTGGAGTTATTGCCCCACATGTCAGTTTTTCCATATCCGTAACTTGCGTGTCCGTTGACGTATGAGAAGATATGTCTCCTTTGTTTGGCCACCTCGGCTTGTGCTATTTCCTGAGTCTTGGCAAGACCGAGAATCTGTGGGTTGGATTTTGCGTTTTCAAGCAGTACGGCCAACGGTGGCAGATGGAATTTAGAAAAGTCAATCGTACTGCCCTCGCTGGCATCAAAGAAGCCAGCGGAGATACCGCTCTCATTGTATTGGGCATAGCCCAACTGAACAGACAGGGCGAGGGTAGCGCACAGCGCTATTGCTTTGATTTTCATTGTGTTTATTTTTGTGGTTTGATTTTTTATTGTTTAATGGTTATTGCCTGATAAATGAAGGAGACGTTTATACATCATCCTTTTGAATAAATGCGGTAAGAGTCTTGAAAATGATCTTCATATCAAGGAGGAAGTTGTAAGTCTGTCCATAGGTGATGTCAAGTTGCCTGCGCTCCTCTGCCGACATTCTTCCGCTCTCGCCTCTCTTTTCCACCTGCCACAGTCCTGTCAGACCGGCGGGAGCCATAAATCTGTCTATACTGTCGTCGCTTGTCAGTTTTTCCGCCTCATATAGAGGCAATGGCCTGTTGCCGACAACCGACATGTCACCTTTCAGGATGTTGAACAGCTGAGGCAGTTCGTCAATACTGTATTTTCTGATAAAATGTCCGACCTTTGTGATTCGCGGGTCATTTTCAATTTTCACGAAGGCATTGTTGATGTCTTCATTTTTCTGTTGGTTGTAGCTTGACTCTGCCACTACGTAGTCATCACCCACGAGCATCACCTCATCATCGCTTATCATCATATCCGAGACCATGTCGTCCTGAACCATAAGGGTGTCGCTCACAGGTATGTCCACGTTGCCCATCGGTATTTGCTGCTCGGCGGCTTTCTCGGCATATTGGTTATGGGTCTTGCTCAGTTCCTTCAGTTGCTTGTCGGCGTCAACAAACATGCTTCTGAACTTCAGGAAGTCGAAAACAGTATAATTAGTGCCCACCCGTTTGGACTTGAAAAGTATAGGTCCTTTGCTTTCCATTCTGATGGCTATGGCTGTTATGATGAACACAGGTGACAAGACGATAAGCGCTCCAAGTGAAAATGCTATGTCGAAAGCTCTTTTCCAAAGAGGTATTTTGAAATGCAGGATGTTTTTCCCCGTGGCCTTGTCGTCAAACAAAATATCCTCACGGTTTGTGATGAACTGTATCTTCTTGTTGAGCTCGGTTACAGAGGCGTCGCTGTGAATGGTGTCGTTGATGCCACACTTTTGGTAAGTCTGTCGTTCTTCGTCGGTGAGGGTATCGGTGAGAAGGATAATGTATATCCCAGGGCATTTCTTTCTTAGGTATTTGATGGACGTTATGTCTTCGCTTATCACACCACGCTCAAAGAATACCAGAAAATGCTCATTGCGCACCCTTGGCACGCACAACTTGGCAGCATCCTTGTATGTGCTTGTCATGCGCACTATTTGTCCCGGGACATATTTCAACTTGTCACGTGTGCCAGGGTTTTTGCCTAAATATACGATACCTATCATATATATAATAATGTATAAAATGGAGACTACGGTAGAATCTTCTTCACCCTAATCTTGAGTTCCATTGGGTTAAATGGTTTGACGATATAATCCACAGCTCCAATTTCCAGCAATCGGATACGCTCGTTAGTGCTGTCCTCGCTGCTAAGCATGATGACAGGGATATGGCGGAACAGCTCGTTCTGCTTGATCCATTCCAAAAAGTCATCACCTCTCATACCCGGCATACGGATGTCTGATATGATAAGGTCGGGGGTGTTTCCCGATTGGAGCCATTTCACGGCTTGCAGTCCGTCCGGAAGCCATTGAACTTCGTAGTCACTCATAAGGTATATGGAAAGCACTTTGGCTATCGTCTCCTTATCATCCAAAATCAATATTTTCTTTTTCATATTTTTTGTGGTAATATATACTAAGTGCAAAGGTAAACAAAAAAACTGAAACTCGTGCATTTTTTTAGTTTTTTTTATGAGATTATGCGAAAAAAACTTTTTTTTTCTCTTTTTTGAGGGATTTTATTGGTTCAAACGTAAGATAATATAAGAAAATAACATTAATTTATTTATAATTATGGCAAGAAGATATTTATTGGGTTTTGATGTGGGAAGCAGTTCGGTGAAGGCTTCCCTTGTTGATGCAGACACTGGCAAGTGTGCTGCTACTGCGTTTTATCCTGGCCAAGAGGCTCCAATTTTAGCTGTAAAGGCCGGTTGGGCCGAGCAGGATCCCCAGATGTGGTGGGACAATGCTAAATTGAGTTTGAAGAAAATCATGTCAGACGCCGGTGTGACAGGTGATGAGATTGCCGCTATCGGTATATCTTATCAGATGCACGGCCTGGTATGTGTTGACAGGAATCTGCAGGCATTGCGTCCGTCGATTATCTGGTGTGACTCGCGTGCTGTGCCCTATGGCGAGAAAGCCTTCCATGATTTGGGTTCGGCTACATGTCTTCAGCACTTGCTCAATTCACCTGGAAATTTCACCGCTGCCAAGTTGGCTTGGGTCAAGGACAATGAGCCGGATGTATTCGACAGGATATATAAGGTGATGTTGCCAGGCGACTATATAGCCATGCGTCTCAGTGGTGTTGCCAATACCACAGTAAGTGGTCTTAGCGAGGGTATGTTCTGGGATTTTAAGGAGAACAAGGTGGCTGATTTCCTTCTCGATTATTATGGATTTGACTCATCTGTCATTTCGGATATCGTTCCCACGTTCAGTGTGCAGGCCACTGTCAGCAAGGCTGCTGCCCAAGAGACCGGTCTGAAGGAAGGCACGCCTATCACATATCGTGCCGGTGACCAGCCAAATAATGCGCTCAGCCTGAACGTGTTCAATCCTGGCGAGATAGCATCTACGGGTGGCACATCCGGTGTCGTTTATGGTGTATTGGGAGATGTCAACTATGACCCGAAGAGCCGTGTCAACACATTCGCACATGTCAACCATAGCGACGACCAGACACGCCTTGGCGTATTGCTGTGTGTTAATGGTTGCGGCATACTCAACGCATGGGCTCGCCGCACCATTGCCCCCGAAGGTATTGGTTATGCCGATATGAACAAGTTGGCCGCCGAAGTGCAAATCGGCTCTGATGGCGTTAGTGTGGTGCCATTTGGCAATGGTGCTGAGCGTGTGCTTGAAAACAAGGAGGTGAATTGCTCTGTCAATGGCATAAACTTCAACAAGCATGGCAAGGCTCACATCATCCGTGCTGCCCAGGAGGGTATCGTCTTCAGTTTCTGTTATGGTATGGAGGTGATGCAGCAGATGGGTATGAACATCAACAAGATTCACGCCGGAAAGGCAAACCTGTTCCTCAGCGACATTTTCCGCGACACATTGGCGGGTGTAAGTGGTGCCACCATCGAGTTGTACGACACCGACGGCAGTGTAGGTGCGGCTAAGGGTGCTGGTATAGGTGCTGGCATATACAAGGACAACACCGAGGCATTTGCCACTCTCGAAAAGTTGGCTGTCATCGAACCGGATGAAACCAAGCGTGCAGAGTATCTTGAGGCATACAGCCGCTGGAAGTCTTGTCTGCATCGTCAGCTGTGATATTTTGAATATGTTTTGGTGGATACCTCAGTTTTGTTGAGGTATCCACCATTTCTTTTAAGAGTGGACATACTGAGTTATATATATTATATATAATATTATGACTATATATTGACCACTGTGGTGCTAATTGTGACCTCCTATTTTAACTACATGGTACAATGAGTACAATAAAGAATATACACTTTATGAATAATTACACATATAATAAATAAAATATATATATTGTATTTTATATAAAAGGTATATATTTTATATTGTACTCATTGTACCATCACAAATCAGAATGGAATAAAGTACAACCGGAAATTCGACCGCACACGCGGCCTCACCATCTCACTTGTGAGGCGATCGAGAGATACCTCTGCGAACCATAGTGCGGAAGCGCGATGGAGGCAACCTTACGACTGCTGTAGTAATGGTCTTACGACTGCGATTGTAAGGTTGTTACTACAGCAGTTGTAAGACCATTACCACAGCAGTTGTAAGACCCTTACAACAGGCATTCTAAGACCATCAAAATCCTTAAGAGCACTTAACGACCATTAACGACACAAATGAGCCAAGCGAGGGCGTAATTTCATGCCTTTACATCGAAATTTTAATTTGCCTTGCTAATAAAAAATGTTAATCTTGTGGCAGTTCGGGAAAAAAGTAGTACCTTTGTAGCCATATTGAAATTGATACCGGAATAATCGAAATAAATCGACAAGACAATGAAAACAAGACTATTTGTCATTAGTGCAATAGTGGCCATGCTTCTGACAGCTTGTTCTGACCAACGGAAATCGGCGTCAGGCCGGCAAAGGAAAGTCGATATGAAAGCCCTTGGTCATGACAGCATATACACAACCGAATATCTCGAACAGCTGCAATGGACCGACATGAAACGTACATTGCAGATACTCGATGATGCTGAACGTATGGGAAAGATGGACATCAGAAACATTGAATTGATGAGAGGGCTGGTGATGATCAACAACAGTCACCAGTATCGCATGGCACTTGTACATATCAAGAACACCCTGAAATATGACGAGCAACGAAAGGACACGGACAATATTATCAAGACATTGACCAACCTGAGCCTTGTCTATAATGAACTGTGCGACTATCACGAGGTACTTGAGATATGCAGCCGTGGAGTGAAGATGGCAAGGAAGATTAATGATGTCCGTGACGAGACGCTCTTCTTGCAGGATATGGGTGGTGCGCTCCATGCCATGCACCAGTCGGAAAAGGCAATAAAGTATTTCGACCAAAGCATACAGACGGCAAAACTATATATATCGAAGGAGCCCAATTCTCTCTACCCTTACGATGTCATGTTTTATTCCCTTATCACCAAGGCTGAAGTGCTCGACAAGTTGTCGAGATGGGATGAGGTGGAGGAGATAGAGGAAAAACTGGTTGACTTGTTGAAGGAATATGGCAAGCGCTATCCTGGCCATGAACTGTACAGGCAGAGAGTGATGGAGTTTCATGGAGAGTTCGCCCAGATGCTTCAGCATGCCGGAAAACATGTCAAGTCCATTGACCACTATCAGAAACTGATAGAACATGAGATGGCTTCCACTGATATCGGACAGAAAAACAAGTTGGGCTATCTCATCGCTGCCAAGAGATACAAAGAGGCAATGGCATGTCTCGACAATGCAAAGAAATATAATCTTGACCAGGGTGACACTATCACATGGCAGTTTTGCGAGACATTGGAATCCGAGGTGGAGGTGTGCGCCAACAATGGTAACATGCGCAGGGCCCTTGCCGCCGCAATGTCGCTCAACAGCATCAAGGACAGTCTGATAGCCCGCGAACGTGACGGTCAGGCTATGGAGATGGCAGCCATTTACGACACTAAGGAGAAGGAGTCGCTGCTTGAGCAACAGTCGAGGCAGCTGAGCCAAAACCGTGTCTATTTCATCGCCGGTGGCATACTGCTTGTCATTGCCCTTATCGTGGTGGGTGTCGTCACTTATCTCATCAGGAAGGTGAAGCACAGGAATATGGCCATTGTCAACACCATCAATGCTGAATACAACCACACGCAATACTACGACAGCCTGCAGTTTGGCAACGCCCTCGACATGCTCCGCAATCCTGACGGCGGTTCGGTTGGCGTCATCGCCCATTTGTGTGGGTTTGAGAGCGAGGAGACATTCGTCAGGAGTTTTGAAAACCGCTACGGTCTTCATCCCAATGAGTACCGCAAACTCAGCCGAAAGGATAACGTCAAGAGCGACGACAAGCGCAAGGAGGAATTTCTCAACAGCCTTTCGCATGAACTCCGCACACCACTGTTTCATATCACTGGCTTCGTCAAACTGCTTACTGACCCCAGTATTCATCTTGGCGACCAGGAAAGGGAAAAGTTTTCAGCCATCATTAACCAGCAGACTACTCACATGTCCAATATGCTAAACAACTTCGCTGACTTGAGTGAATATGACTCCAAGCCCGACGAGATGCTGCCCATGGAGAGCACCACGCTGGCCCTTGTCGTGGCGGAGGTGAAGGCAGCAGCCGACAGCCCGCAGGAGGGCGTGAGTCTGGAGTATATATATCCGGAATCATTGGGCGGCATGTCGTTTAAGACCAATGTAAGGGGTGTAAAACTGATAGCCGTCAACCTCATAGACAATGCCGTGAAGTTTACCACTGAGGGATATATACGTGTCCGGTTTGATGTGGATGAGAGACATCGCCGGCTCGTCATCACGGTGGAGGACACTGGTAAGGGTGTTGATCCGGGACTGGCCGAACAGGTGTTTGAAAGATATTTCAAGGTTGATCCGTTTGTCAAGGGCATGGGACTCGGACTGCCGCTTGCACGGATAATCGCCCAGCGGCTCGGCGGAAACGTATGGCTCGACAAGGCGCCGCGAAAGTCTGGAGCAAAGTTCATTGCTGAGGTGAAATATTGAAAAATGATTAAAATCTCGTTAAATCAGTAAAAAAAACAGGGAAAAATGCAGTTGTTTAGATAAAGATTATTATCTTTGCACTGAAAAAACGCTAATAGTGTTATGATGACATTGATAATAGTTCTTCTGTTCCTGATGGGGTATGTGCTGATAGGTACAGCCCATCTGACCAACGTGAACAAGGCTGCCATAGCCATGTTCATGGCGACGGCCGGGTGGGTCTTTTATATTTGTTATGGCACAGACTTTGTCATGAGCCAACATCCTGATGAATATATTGACTTTCTTTCCGGAGCCCCTGCCTCCAGTAGTGCAGTGAAGTTTTTCATCTATGACTCCATCTTCCTGAAATATGTCGGCAAGGCAGCCGCTGTCGTGATGTTTCTCTTGGCCACAATGTCCATTATCGAACTGCTCAACAACAATGGATGCTTCGACTTCATAAGCCAATGGATCAGGACGCGCAACAGCAAACGGCTCCTGTGGACGCTCACGGGTGTCACCTTTATAATTTCCGCCAATCTCGACAACCTCACTACGACCACAATGATGCTCGTCATAATGAGGAGCATCGTGCAAAATCGCCGCCAGCGCATGCTAATCGGCTCTGCCGTGGTTCTTGCGGCAAATGCCGGCGGCGGGTTTACCGTCATTGGTGACCCCGCAGGAGTCATCATGTGGGGCAATGAGGCTGTCACCGCCACAAACTTTTCCGTCTATCTGTTTTTGCCGGCGATGGTGGCTTGGGTGGTGCCGTCTTTTTTCATAAGCAGGATTCTGCCGGAGCGGCTCGATGTGGAATGGCCGGCAATGCCATACAGGGGCGATGACACCAATCTCAACAGTTGGCAGCGCATCGTCATGCTTTTCGTCGGTATCGGAGGACTTTGGTTTATCCCCACATTCCACAATATCACCAAGCTGAGCCCGTTTCTTGGCGCGCTATGCGTGTTGTCCGTGCTATGGGTGGTCAATGAGGCGTTCAACCGCAAACTCATCCAAAGCGACCGTATGGTGCAGCGCCGTCAGCCGTTGTCTGTCGAGTATGGTAGCATTCAGACCATCCTCTTTGTGATGGGTATCATGCTTGCATTGGGAGTTGTGGCGGAGACGGGATTCTTCTCGACTGTGTCCGAATTTATAGACTATAACATACACAATGTGTGGATAGTGGGAGCTATCGCCGGTATAGTGAGCGGTGTCGTTGACACGTTCACCGTGGCAATGACTAGTCTGTCGCTCTATCCCGTGGTTGATGCAGAGCAGATGGGCCTGTGGGGTGATGCTGAATATATGGCAAATTTCGTCCAAAACGGGGCCTATTGGAAGATTATAGCGTTCTCGACCAGTATTGGCGGATGCATTCTCTGTTTCACGTCGGCCAGCGGACTGGCCCTGATGAGTATGGAACGCATACATATCGGCTGGTATTTCAAAAACATCACCCCCAAGGTGCTTGCAGGGTGGTTGCTTGGCTTGATAATACTTTGGGCTGAGGTGTATTTCATAGGATAGTAATATTATATAAGGTGTGAATAAAGATAGTAAGTACAAACAAAAAGACATTTAGTTATGGCAAAGATTAAGACAATCGGAGTTTTGACCTCAGGAGGCGACGCTCCAGGTATGAATGCAGCTATCCGCGCTGTCACAAGAGCCGGTATATACAATGGATTCCAAATCAAGGGAATCTATCGCGGATATGACGGACTGATCAACGGAGAGGTTAAGCCATTCACCACTGAGAACGTCAGTGGCATCATTATGCAGGGAGGTACAATCCTGAAGACCGCCCGCAGCAAGGAATTCATGACTCCAGAGGGCAAGCAGAAAGCCTACGACACAATGGTCAGGGAAGGTATTGACGCTCTTGTTGTCATCGGAGGTAATGGCTCGCTGACAGGTGCCCGCGACTTCGCCGCTGAGTTTGACGTACCCTGTATTGGTCTTCCCGGCACTATCGACAACGACCTCTATGGCACAGACTCCACCATTGGATATGACACCACGCTCAACACCATTCTGGAATGTGTGGACCGCATACGCGACACGGCCCAGAGCCACGAGCGAATATTCTTTATTGAGGTGATGGGACGCGACGCCGGATTCCTCGCCCAAAACTCAGCCATAGCCAGTGGAGCCGAGGCAGCAATTATCCCCGAGGAATCGACTGACGTCGATCAGTTGGGACGATTCATGGAACGAGGCATCCGCAAGTCCAAGAAGAGCTGTATCGTCATTGTATCGGAGAGTCCCAAGTGCGGTGCACTCTATTATGCCGACCGTGTGAAGAAGGAATTTCCCGACTTCGATGTCAGAGTGTCCATATTGGGCCATCTTCAGCGTGGCGGACGTCCTACTGCGCGCGACCGTATCCTCGCATCCCGTACAGGTGTAGGAGCCATCGAGGCCATCATTCAGGGACAGCGCAATGTGATGGTGGGAGTGAGAAACAATGAGGTGGTCTATGTGCCGTTTGCCGATGCCATCCGCACGGACAAGCCCCTCGACATGAAACTCATCAAGGTGCTTGACGAATTGAGCATATAATTCATATTCAAAGATAGCGAAAAAATGTCCAAAATGGTACAATAATAGCCAATATGGTCAGAAAATGGCGAAAAAGTTTTTGTACTTCCGTTTTTTTTGCTATCTTTGCAAACAGAAAAACAATAAAACGAACAAATTAATAGTTAAAGAGACAGCTTATGGCACAAATTAGTGGACACATTTCACAGATTATTGGCCCTGTCATTGATGTATTTTTCGACACCAAGGGACAAGATGCTGAGAAAGTGCTGCCGAAAATCCATGATGCCCTGAAGATTCAACGACCCGACGGACGTGAACTCATTGCCGAGGTGCAACAGCATATCGGTGAGGATACAGTGCGTTGTGTCGCCATGGACAATACTGACGGACTTCAGCGTGGATTGGAGGCAAAGCAGACAGGCTCACCTATCGTGATGCCTGCCGGCGAACAGATCAAGGGCCGAATGATGAATGTCATCGGACAGCCTATTGACGGTATGAAACCGCTGGATATGCAGGGGGCATATCCTATCCATCGCGAGCCTCCTAAGTTTGAGGACCTCTCCACCCACAAGGAGATGCTTGCCACAGGTATTAAGGTCATCGACTTGCTCGAGCCTTACATGAAGGGTGGTAAGATTGGACTTTTTGGTGGAGCCGGAGTGGGCAAGACGGTGCTAATCATGGAACTCATCAACAACATCGCCAAGGGACACAATGGCTACTCTGTGTTTGCCGGTGTGGGTGAGCGCACGCGTGAGGGTAACGACCTCATCCGTGACATGATTGAGTCTGGAGTGATTCGCTATGGTGAGAAATTCAAGAAAGCAATGGAGGAAGGCAAGTGGGATTTGTCGCTTGTTGACCCCGAGGAACTGCAGAAGTCGCAGGCCACACTTGTCTATGGCCAGATGAATGAGCCGCCAGGTGCACGTGCATCAGTGGCCTTGTCAGGACTGACAGTGGCTGAGGAGTTCCGTGACCATGGAGGCAAGGACGGTGAGGCTGCCGACATCATGTTCTTCATCGACAATATCTTCCGATTCACACAGGCTGGTTCTGAGGTGTCCGCCCTGCTGGGACGTATGCCCTCGGCTGTGGGTTACCAACCGACATTGGCAAGTGAGATGGGACTGATGCAGGAGAGAATCACTTCCACCAAGAAGGGGTCCATCACATCCGTGCAGGCCGTGTATGTGCCCGCCGACGACTTGACCGACCCAGCTCCCGCCACTACATTTACTCACCTTGACGCCACTACTGAGCTGAGCCGTAAGATTACGGAGTTGGGTATTTATCCCGCTGTGGACCCATTAGGCTCCACATCACGTATCCTTGACCCGCTCATCGTCGGCAAGGCCCACTATGATTGTGCGCAGAGAGTGAAGCAGATACTACAGCGATACAAGGAACTACAGGATATCATTGCCATCCTCGGTATGGACGAACTCTCGGATGAGGACAAGCTCACCGTCAACCGCGCCCGCCGTGTGCAGCGATTCCTGTCGCAGCCCTTCGCCGTGGCCGAGCAGTTCACCGGCGTTCCTGGTGTGATGGTTCCAATAGAGGATACTATCAAGGGCTTCAATATGATACTTGACGGAGAGGTTGACGACCTGCCGGAACAGGCGTTCCTCAACGTGGGTACCATTGAGGATGCCATTGCCAAGGGTAAGAAACTGATTGAGGCTGCCAAAGGATAGTCCTCTGATTAAATCTCTATAAATCAAAATATTAAGATTATGAGTTTAAAGTTGAGGATTGTTTCTCCGGAGAAGATAGTCTTTGTAGGCGATGTGGAGAGTGTCATCGTGCCTGGTGCGCAAGGCGAATTTCAGGTTCTCACGGGACACGCCCCGCTCATCTCCTCTCTTGAGCCGGGCAAGGTGGTTTATGACTGTGCTGATGGCAGAAAGCAACTGGACATATCCGGTGGCTTTGCCGAGGTGCAGAATAACAATGTGAGTCTTTGCGTCGAATTGTAGAGGTGAGTATGTCGAATATTGACAAACTGTGTCGCAGTTATATCGCGTGGAGCATATTACTGACAGTCGTGCTCGTGATGCTTGGCATCTTGGCCGGGAAGTGTGGCGTGATGACAGGATTGGCAGCTCCAATGACGGTGGGGGCGGTGTTTTCCATCGTGGTTGAGATGGCCGATGCACTTGTGTGGAGAAGGGTGGCGAGAAAATCGCCAGACTCTCTCACCACCTTCTATTCCGCTGTGTCGGGATTCAGAATGCTTTTGGCATTGGTCACAATGCTAGTGTGCTACGTGGTGGTCGGACGCGATGCTGTCATGCCCTATATCGTGGTAATGCTCGTATTCTACTTCGTGATGCTGGCTCATCATTCGATTTTCTTTTCCCGCCTCGCCAATGGCGGCAAACTCAATAGTAAATAATTAATAATGTGCAAGATGAAACAAATAGGAACGATAGTTCTCCTGATGCTTTTGGTCCTGATGCCATCAAGGTCAATGGCTTCGGCAGAGGGACATGGTGAAGGTGAACTCAACATACCGGAGATTGTGCTTGAGCACTTGGCTGACTCCTACGAGTGGCATATTGCCACCTATGAGGGAGAGCACCTCAGCATACCGCTGCCTGTCATCGTGAGAAGCAGCCAATCCGGCGAGTGGACATTCTGCACCGCTCACAATCTGCCAGAACCATTCTTCTTTGATGCTGCCCATCACGGCAAAATCTATGAGAAGATGGCTGACGGCACCACGGTGAGACCCATCGACCTGAGTATCACCAAGACTGTGGCGCAGATATGGATAGTCGTCCTTGTGATGATTGCGATATTCCTTTCTTGCGCACGTTGGTACAAGAAGCGCGATGAGACAAGCGAAGCCCCACGGGGATTTGTCGGTGCAGTGGAGATGCTCGTCATGACCATCCACGACGACCTCATCCGTCCGGCAGTGGGCGAGGGTCACTACAAGCAGTATGCACCCTATCTGCTCACGGTATTCTTTTTCATCCTTACCACCAATATGATTGGACTTATTCCAATCTTCCCCGGTGGTGCCAATGTCACAGGAAACATCAACATCACACTCTTCCTTGCCGTATGTACGATGCTTGCCATCAACCTCTTCGGCAACAAGGAATACTGGAAGGAAATATTCTGGCCCGAGGTGCCTCTCTTCCTGAAGGCCTACCCAGTGCCAGTGATGCCGGTGATTGAACTCTTTGGTGTGTTCACCAAGCCCTTTGCCCTCATGATTCGTCTTTTCGCCAATATGATGGCCGGTCATGCCGTGATTCTCTCGTTCACGTGTGTCATCTTCCTCGGTTGGTCAATGGGTGTGGGATTCGGTCTGGGATTGAACACATTCTCCATCGTGATGCTTCTTTTCATGAACTGCCTCGAACTGTTGGTGGCTTTTGTGCAGGCATACGTCTTCACAATGCTTTCGGCCGTGTTTATCGGATTGGCGCATAAGGAACATCACTAATTTATAATTTACAATTTATAATTTACAATTTAGAAATAAAGTATTAACAATTAAAAATTTATAAGACTATGATTATTACATCACTTTTGGCCGCTGAGGGTCTGGCACAGCTGGGCTGCGGTCTCGGAGCAGGTATCGCAACAATTGGTGCAGGTTTGGGTATTGGTAAGATTGGCGGTAGCGCCATGGATGCCATTGCACGTCAGCCAGAGGCTACAGGTAAGATTCAGACCAACATGATCCTTACATCAGCCTTCGTTGAGGGTTGCGCCCTCTTTGCCATCGCTGCGTGCGCCTTCCTTATTAAGTAAATATACACTTTCTTTCATACAATGGAAAATTTGCCATCAATATTGACCCCTGACCTGGGTTTGCTATTCTGGATGCTGCTGGCATTTCTGGTGGTGTTCTTCGTTGTGGCGAAATTCGGTTTCCCTGCCATCATCGGGATGGTCGAGGAGCGCAAGCGCTATATCGACGAGAGCCTGCAGAAAGCCAAGGATGCGTCAGAAAGACTGGCAAACATCAAGGAGGAGGGTGAGTCCATGCTTCAGGAAGCTCGGCAGAAGCAGGCTCAGATATTGAAGGAGGCAGCCGACACGCGCGATGCCATAGTGGCCCAGGCCCAGGAAAAGGCACGCGAGGAGGCTGGACGACTCTTGTCTGAGGCAAAGGCCGAGATAGAAAGCCAGAAGCAGGCAGCCATCGGCGAGATAAAGGCTCAGGTGGCTGAACTGTCTGTTAAGGTGGCTGAGAAGATTCTCCGCAAGGAGCTGTCGTCGGATGCCATGCAGATGGACACTATTGACAGGCTGTTGGATGAAGTTGCTGTTGAAGATAAAAGATAATGCCTATGAACATCGGAGTAATATCGGTGCGTTATGCCCGGGCACTGCTAAAGGCTGCCACTGACGCCAATGTCGAGGATAGGGTCTATGATGAGATGCAGACTCTTGCCAAGAGCTACATCGACGTGCCCCGATTGAGGACTACGATAGACAATCCTATGCTCCCCAAGGACAAGAAGCGCCAGTTGGTCATCACCGCCATGGGTGGTGAGGTGACTCAGTTGTCAGAGGCTTTTGCCGAACTTGTCCTTCGTGAAGACCGCGAGAACGTTCTTCAGTTCATGGCCAATTCGTATATCACTCTCTATAGAAAACAGAAGAATATCATCCGCGGCAAACTGACCACCGCCGTTGCCGTGTCTGAAGCCACTGAGCAGAAGATGCGACAGATGGTTGAGAGTAAGACAAAGGGAACTGTGGAGTTTGAGACTGAGGTCAATCCCGACATCATCGGTGGCTTCGTGCTCGAATATGACACCTACCGTCTGGATGCCAGCGTGCAGAGCCAGCTCAGGGAGGTGCTCACACAGCTTAAAAAGTAATTAATAACGTAAATTTAAAACATGTCAGATAAAATCAAACCAAGCGAAGTGTCACAGATGCTGCTTCAGCAGTTGCAGGGCATCCAGGGCGGCCAGGAGTTTGACGAGGTCGGCACGGTGCTCGAGGTGAGTGACGGTGTGGCCCGTATCTATGGTCTGCGCAATGCCGAGGCCAATGAGCTTCTCGAATTTGAGAACGGCACCATGGCTATCGTGATGAACCTTGAGGAGGACAATGTCGGTTGCGTGTTGCTCGGTTCTACCGAGGGTATCAAGGAGGGTATGGTGGTCAAGCGCACCAAGCGCATCGCATCCATACGCGTCAACGACAATATGCTCGGACGTGTCATCAACCCACTTGGTCAGGCAATCGACGGAAAGGGCGACATCGACCTGACGTCATCTTTCGAGATGCCTCTCGACAGAAAGGCACCCGGAGTAATCTACCGTCAGCCGGTGAAGGAGCCTCTGCAGACAGGTATCAAGTCGGTTGACTCGATGATACCTATCGGACGCGGACAGCGCGAGCTTATCATCGGTGACCGACAGACTGGCAAGACTGCCATCGCTGTTGACACTATCATCAACCAGAAGAGTTTCTATGATGCAGGCAAGCCTGTATATTGTATCTATGTGGCCATTGGACAGAAGGCTTCCACTGTAGCTGCACTTGTTGAAAACCTCAAGCAGCACGGTGCCATGCCATATACCATTGTGGTCAGTGCCACTGCTGCCGACCCTGCCGCCATGCAGTATTATGCTCCATTCGCAGGCGCCGCTATCGGTGAGTACTTCCGCGACCGTGGACATTCGGCTCTCGTAGTGTATGACGACCTGTCAAAGCAGGCTGTAGCCTATCGAGAGGTGTCGCTGATTCTGCGCCGTCCTTCCGGACGTGAGGCTTATCCAGGCGATGTGTTCTATCTACATAGCCGTCTGTTGGAGCGTGCAGCCCGTATCAACGACCAGCAGGAAGTGGCTGAGCAGATGAACGACCTGCCCGAATGTATGAAAGGCCATGTCAAGGGTGGCGGTTCGCTCACGGCCCTTCCTATCATCGAGACTCAGGCGGGCGACGTGTCGGCATACATCCCGACCAACGTGATCTCAATCACCGACGGACAGATTTATCTTGAGAGCGACCTCTTCAACCAGGGTTTCCGACCCGCTGTCAATGTGGGTATCTCCGTGAGCCGTGTAGGTGGCTCTGCTCAGATCAAGAGTATGAAGAAGGTGGCAGGTACACTCAAGATAGATATGGCGCAGTATCGTGAGCTCGAGGCCTTCTCGAAGTTCTCAAGCGATATGGATGCTGTGACCGCCATGACCATCGACCGTGGACGCAAGAACAATCAGTTGCTCATTCAGCCGCAGTATAGCCCAATGCCAGTAGGCGAACAGGTGGCTATCATCTATTGCGGCACACGCGGACTGATGCACGACGTGCCCGTGGAGAGCGTGCGCCAATGTCAGGAGTCATTCCTCGACAAGTTGCGCTCGGCTCATCCAGAAGTCATAGATACACTGGCTAGCGGAAAGATTGACGACAGCGTGACTGCTGTCATCGAACAGGTGATGGCCGACATTGCCGGACAGTATAAAATTTGATAGCCTATGCCGTCGCTAAAAGAGATAAAGACCAGGATTGCCAGTGTCAACAGCACACGTAAGATTACGAGTGCTATGAAAATGGTGGCCTCGTCAAAACTTCACCACGCACAGGTGATGATAGAAAACATGCTTCCGTATGAGACAATGCTTGAGCATATACTCAAGACTTTTCTCGCTTCCGAGGCTGACGCATCCAATGTGTTCACAATAGTACGTCCCGTCAAGAGGGTCGCTATTGTGGCATACTCGTCAAACAGTAGCCTCTGTGGCGGATTCAATGCCAATATCATCAAACTGATGCAGACGGTGGCGGCCGAATATGAGTCGTTGGGCAAGCAGAATATTGTCATCTATCCCATTGGGCGAAAGGTGGCCGAGAAGGCTGCCAAATTGGGATATGCCATAGCGGGTGACTTCACCGACCTGGCTGACAAGCCCAATGTCAAGCAATGTATCGATGTGGCACGTGAAATCGGACAGAAGTTTGCCAATGGCGATATTGACAAGGTGGAGATGGTGTATCATCATTTCAAGTCGGCTGGCTCGCAGATTCTTACCCGTAAGACTTTCCTGCCTTTTGACCTCACCACCGAATTGTCGCGCGACCACTTCCGCGACCTCAAATCGACGGTTGCCACCAAGGAGTCGCAGGACTATCTGCGCAAGCGGGATGCCGAGCAGGAGCGTTCGGCCGCACGTATGCTCGACGGGAAACCTCTCAATGACAACTTTATTGTGGAGCCCGACATGAACACCGTGCTTCGAACCCTCATTCCCAAGTATGCTCACCTCACTCTATACACAGCCCTTTTGGACAGCATAGCGAGTGAGCATGCCGCAAGAATGATTGCCATGCAGACGGCCACCGACAATGCCGACGAACTATTGCGCGGTCTCAACCTGCAATACAATAAGAGCCGTCAGCAGGCTATCACCAGCGAACTCCTCGATATCGTAGGAGGTTCTGTCAACAACTGATATATTTTTATACCTAGTAAATACAAATGTCTCCCGAATTGTCATTACGGCTGTTTGGGAGACATTTGTATATCTGAATAATGATTTTGTCTGTATCAATGGATTATGACTCCGGCTCCTCGGTGAAATAGTCGCCTGCTGGCATGGCGCAATCCATGGATACACTTTCATTGTACCTCATTCTCGCCCTGTTTTCGCGAGCAAACATCGCCTTGGTGCCTACTTCGTCCTGAGTGAAGGCGAGGTGGTTGTCGATATTCATCGAGCCTGCCATACCCTCAACGTCGAGATTGTCAGTGCCTATCAGCGTGAATGTCCATCCCTGCTTCTTCATCTTGCTGATGAGCGTCTTGATCATGCGCAGGTTGTATTCCTCGGATGAATTTTCCTCGCCGTCGGTGATGATGGTGACAAGCACGTTGTCATGTTCACCGGTCTGTGCGTTAAGCTTGGAGATGGCTATACCTATAGCATCGTACAATGGTGTGCCGCCGCATGGATTATAGTCCTTCGCATTGAGGCGATGAGCATGCTCTGCCTTTACATTGTCATACTTGAATGTCTTGTGACCGCTGTCGAAGGTCAGTAGTGATATGTGCTGCTGCATCTCCGGGTGAAGTTTCTGAACCTTCTTCACTGTATCTATGGTCTCGTTGATACCTGCCAAAGCCTGACGCTCGATAATGCTCATTGAACCGCTCTCATCCACGATGATTATGTTGAATACTCTTTTCATAATTCTTTTCTCCTTATTACTTTAATAGTGTTAAACTTCTGTTGTGAACTTAATTTTCGACGTCGTTTATCTTTTAAAAGAAAAAAAACAGAAAAAATTAAGTGGAATATGAAGAAAAATGAAAAAAAACTCGTAAATTTGCCCTCAAATACTGAAAAAGAGCATATAAAGATGGAAAAAGAGGAACTTTTCGCCTTGAGCGACTCTGAGATAGTGGAGGGATTGAAGCGCAAGAACAGTAGTGTCACGCGGGAATACTTCTACAAATATTGTCGTATTGCATACGGCATATATAATAATAGGTATGGACTGGAAGGCAAGCCGGGGCTTGACTTCTACAGTATTGCTCATGAGTATTACCTGTCGCTCGACTGTCATGGCTTTCGCCAGCTCGACGACCGCAACCCATCGGTGTCGCTCAAGACATGGATGGTCAATGGTTTCCGCTTTGTGTTGCTCGACCGCATCAAGGCCTATAAGACGGAGTTTCAGCTCTGCTCAATGGAGGAGAGGGTGGGGAAGTCGCAATTAGAGTTTGACATTCCCGACGACAACTACAAGCAGGAAGTCAACAAAATGGTGGAAGAGGTGTGCAACTGCTTCCTGGGTCGCGACAGTCGTGCGTCGATCATCATGAAGTTGATTCTTGTTGACGGCTTCAAAACCAAGGATGTCGCTGCCCAGTTGGGCATGACTCCCTCGGCAGTGTCGCAGCGTTATCATAAGATTCTCGACGAGGTTATCGTGCCGTATTTCCGCCGCAACTACGACACGATGGAAAGTGTTCCGGCATGTTACGGTATGGCTCCTATGGATTCCGATTATTCATTGGATGCCATATATTCAGATAGCCCAATGTGTTCGCCAATAGAAATGTATTCACCAAATAATATTTACGATATGAAATCAATCAACAAGGAAGGTCGCGTGACTCCCGACTTCATCACGAGTCTAAAGCCCAATGAGGTGTTTGTCTTCGGCAGCAATCTTGCCGGTATGCACGGAGGCGGTGCCGCCCGCATTGCCAATCTATATTTCGGTGCCGTGATGGGCAACGGCGATGGTATGCAGGGTCAGAGCTATGCCATCCCCACCATGCAGGGAGGCGTTGACACCATCCGTCCCTACGTTGACAAGTTTATAGCCTATGCCAAGCAGCATCCCGACAAGCATTTCCTCGTCACCCGCATCGGTTGTGGCATAGCCGGCTTCTCCCCCGACGAGATAGCCCCGCTTTTTGCCGATGCCGCCGCAGTGGAGAATATCTCCCTGCCCGATGATTTCTGGGAGGAGATTGGGTTTTCTGAATGATTTTTCGGAGTGCTACTTCAGATTTTCCGTTAAAATTTGAAGTAGTACTTCAGATTTTCATTCGAATTGATTTCTACCTGTACGGTTGGGATGCGCAGCCACTGGGAGCGTGGGCGTCCGCATATCCCCGTCGAACCATTATGGTTCGACGGGGATAATAATAGAGGGGTGATGGATTATCGTTTTGACAGATATTCCTTGGTCAGGACAGTGGAGCAGAGCTTGTTTACCTCTTTGTTGAGTGATTTCTGCTCGCATTTGTCAAGACCGGAATACTCGCCTCCGTGCTCCTTTAGGAAGTCCTCAAGGGCATCCTTGCAGAACATTCCCAACACCTTGCCGGTGTCTTTGGGAAACGACACCTCGCCGATGTGGCTAATCACATTCGCAAGACGATTCTCATTGACGTATGCCTCAACCTCCGTAACAAGTGATTTCAGTTCCTCGCTGTAGGGAACAGGCTCCTTGAAAAGCTTGTTGCGCTTTTTCATCTGTTTCTTCTCGGCAAAACGTGCGTTCTTGTTCTTGATCAGCACACGGTCCCTATTGCTGAGATACATTGGCACAACAGGTCTGATGACAACTCCCTCGCAGATGTTGTCTTCGATTTTGGGCAACCCGAGCCATTCCGAGATTTTGCTCTGGAAGGCATTGGGATATTCGAGACACTCGTCCAATGTGCCTGAGAACAAGGTCTTGGCATAGAAGAATCCGTGCTTCTCAAACAAGGCATTAGTCTCTTCTACAGATAGATACCTGCCACCATCGGCCTTATTGAGGTAAATGTCAAAACCATAGAAACCGTGACCGGGAGTGTAATACACGCCCTTCTGAATCAGCGTCATCTTGTTGTCTGCCTTCACCTCCTTGTGGGGATAGCGACCACCGAACAGTTCGCCGAACACGCTTATCGACTCGATGTCCTCAACATTCGACTTGATGTCAGCATATAATGCCATCACCCGCTCCCGATATTCCGCGAGTATCTGCTCGTAGTCATAGAATTTCTCATCGTCTGCCAGAACGGATGTTCTCTTTGCAAAGCAGACGTCGTTACCGTCGCAGAGGAAGCTGGTGTTGGCACCATGAACCTTCTCCTGCACTACATACTTGAGGTCGGAAGGCATCTCAGCCCTGACCTTGTCCATGAACTCCGCATCAAAGGAGTTCTCGATGGAACTGTACTTCTTGAATCTAATCATAATTGTGTGAAAAATTGATTTTTGGCGCATTGCTGCGCAGTTAAACAAACGGGTTATTTGCCCTGTTGCGACAGGGAGAAGAATCAGTCGAATAAGGGCAAAAGGGAAAAATGTTATTTCCGGATGTCTATTGATGTCATGGCAATGTCCGCTGTATGAACATAGCGTCCCTCTCCGATGCATTCCATGCTCCGGACAGCCATAATCTGCGTTATGTTCATTACAATTCTTAGCATTACCTTATTATTATATTATACCTAAGTTTTTCAAAAATCGCCGCAAAGGTAAGCATTATTTTTCATTCCGCCAAATAAAAACGGCATTAATTTGGTTATTTTCCCCAAAATATTTGGAGAATACACATTTTTGTTGTACTTTTGCGGCATAATGGCTATCATAGCAGGATGAAAATAATAAAGAGTTATGTCAGAAAAAGATTTTAATTTATATGTTGAGGCTCTTGATAAGGGTCTTCTTGAAGCCGAGCGTAACATGCTGCACGAAAAGGCAGCACGAGGAGAGTCGTGTGTCTATCAGGACGACAACGGACATATATACCGCATTGCCGCTAAAGATGTGATTGCCGCCAATCCTCGGTTTCAATAATGGAGTGATTTTTTGGAGTGCTACTTCAGATTTTCCGTTAAAATTTGAAGTAGCACTTCAGATTTTCATTCAAAATTATTGTGGTTTCAATAATAATTTGTATCTTTGCACCCATAATAACGTTTAAAAATTAATATAAATAAAAGTATGCTGACAAGAATACAGAAACTGCAGGAAATCAGAGAGGATAGCATGTTTCTCTGGGGACCGAGGCAAACAGGAAAGAGTACACTCCTCAAACAGCTCTTTCCCGATGCCCCATATTATGACTTGTTGAAATCGGAAGTGTATGCTTTGTACAAGGTGAAACCCTCGAGACTGCGCGATGAATGTATAATGATGGAAGAGGGCGAAATTGTCATTATTGACGAAGTCCAGAAGATACCCGAACTACTTGATGAGGTACATTGGCTGATGGTCAACCGTGGTATTCATTTTATATTGTGCGGTTCAAGCGCCCGTAAATTGAAGCGTTCGGGTGCCAATCTGCTTGGTGGAAGGGCCATCCGCAAAACGCTACATCCATTAGTAAGCGCAGAAATTCCCGATTTCGACATCGACAAGGCAGTAAATGTAGGTATGCTGCCTCGCCATTATCTTGCCTCCTCGCCGGCAAAACGCATTCAGGCATACGTGGGTGATTATCTTCAACAGGAGGTAATTGCAGAAGCATTGGTTAGAAATCTTGACTCGTTCACTAGGTTTATGGAAGTGGCGGCTATTAGTGATGGCGAGATGGTTAACTATACGAAGATTGCCAGTGAGTGCGGTGTGTCTTCCAAGACAGTGAAGGAGTATTTTGTCATCTTGCAAGAAACCCTTCTTGGATATATGCTGCCAGCATACACAAAAACTGTGAAACGCAGGGTACAGGTAGCTCCAAAATTCTACTTTTTTGATGTAGGGATTACCAATTATCTGTTGCATCGTGACCCGCTCAGACGTGGTACTGCTGAATATGGACATGCCTTTGAGCATCTTATTGTCCAGGAAGTAATGGCATACATGGATTATTCGGAGTCGATGAAAGGATTGTCGTTTTGGCATACCCAAAACAACGCCTATGAGGTTGATCTTGTCATAGGCAATGCCGAGGTTGCATTGGAAATCAAATCATCCGACAACATCACAACATCCCATCTCAAGGGGCTTAAGGCATTTGGCGAGGAGCATCCTGATTGCAAACTGATTGTCGTTTCACTTGAAGAACGCCCGCGCATGATGAATGGCGTAGAGATATGGCCTGCACACACATTCCTAAAGAGACTGTGGGAGGGGAAGGTCGTGGCGGGTTCGTATCTTCCAAAGGAATAAAGGCATTAGGTGAAATATATGTAAATACCATTTTGCAGAATTTTGGTTTCGTACATCCTGAAAACAAACGAAGCAAAGGAGGCATTTATCTGTTTGAAGACAAGAGTGGTGTTCGCTATCCTGACTTTTATAATAAGGAGATTGTCCTTGATGCAAAATACAAGCGATTGGGCAGTTATGAAGATGTTGCCAAGGTCGGGAGAGACGATATTCACCAGGTCATCGCATACGTTAATGCCTTAAATGCTAAAAGAGGTGGATTCGTGTCGCCATTAGAGAATAAACAAGAAATTATTCCGACAAAGCATATTAAAGGCACAGATTCCTCATTATCTATATTTGGAATAGAAATATGCAAGTCGGCTGCTTCATACGCAGACTTCTGCGAGGCGATGAAAGTGAAAGAGAATGAATTTGTTGAATCATTAAAATTGAACGAATATGATAACATGTAATTATCTCAATGTCAGAGCTAACAGAAAAATATGGTTATCCATTAACCACCGACTCCGAACTGATAGATTGGGAGATTGATAATATGTAAAAACAATAAAGAAACAACAATATGTTAGGAGCAATAATAGGAGATATAGTAGGAAGTCGATGGGAGTTTGACCCTACTAATGATTATGACTTTGAGATGTTCTCTGATGAGAACAGTTTTACGGATGATACCGTGTGTACGATAGCTGTGGCTGACGCTATCGCCATGGGACGCGATTATGGCGAGAGCATACATGAGTGGTGCCGCCGTTATCCTTTTCCTATGGGCGGATATGGAGGTAGATTCCGCCAGTGGGTTATGAGCGACTCGCCACAGCCTTACGGCAGTTTTGGCAATGGGTCGGCAATGAGGGTGAGTCCCGTGGCATGGCATTTCAACACCGCCGAGGATGTGCTGCGAGAGGCACGACTGACGGCAGAGTGTACGCACAATCATCCCGAAGGCATACTTGGTGCCGAGGCTACGGCTCTTGCCATATTTGAGTGCCGCCAAGGTTGCGATATATCAGCGGCCGTTGAGTATGCAGGCTATAATATTAATATAAATAAGGCGGATGTGGAGAACCGATTCGACGAGACATGCCAGGGCACTGTTCCTGTGGCTTTCTGGATAATCAATGAGAGCACATCGTTTGAGGATGCCTTGCGAAGAGCCGTTTCGCTCGGTGCCGATGCCGACACGCTTGGAGCAATAGTAGGCAGTATTGCCGAAGCCCGATGGGGCATTCCCGACGATATTCGTCAGAAGACTATGGAATATCTGCTGGAGGAAATGAAGGACGTTATGAAGGCATGGAATGACCTTGTCCCAAACTGACGAAATATAAGGTGGAGTTTTGCGAATTATAAGGCGGAGGTTTACGATACGTAAAACGGCGGTTTACGACATGGAAAACGGCGTTTTAGGAGTGTTAAAACGGCGTTTTAGGTTTCTTAACACACCGTGGCGGTTTTAGTTATTCCGAGCCTCCTGCCTTGGGGATGCCATCCGCAAAGGTTATTAACCTTACTTGGCAAAGGTTAATAACCTTGAGCCATAAAGGTTAATAACCTTAATGCCTTTGAAGCCAATATCACATTAATTTTTCCCAAAATATCATTTTTTCCCCGATTTGCTTGCATCTTCACTTTTTATTTATTATATTTGCACCGAAATAACGTAAGCATATAAATTAATTAAGGAGCAATCAATATGAAATATACCCTTGTCAGGCGTGGACACCCACGTTATCCCGAGCGCGGCAAGAAGGTCTATGCCTGCGCACAATATGAGAAGACCCTGTCGATAGACGAACTCTTGGACTACATCACCCTCCATGGCTCTGTCTTCAGAAAAGGCGACTTCAAGGCTGTCATCTCCACCATTGCCGAAGCCATGGCGGAGAAGATGGCTGATGGCTATAAGATAGACCTTGCCGAGATGGGCAAGTTTTATCCCACTCTCGAATGTACAGGAGCCGAGTCCATGGATGACTTCAATCCCGACAAGCACATCAAGGCCGTACATGTCAACTGGGAGCCGGGTGATGACTTCAAAAACCTGAAACGTAAGACCACATTCCGCGAGGACCTGACAAGGCGAATGCAGAAAGAGGCGTTGAAGGATGATTTTAAGAGAATGGATAAGGAAGAGGAATAAAGCCGAGTATGGATCTATTAAAAAGATTGACGAGATGACGAAAAAAGAAATCATCAAGGTGTTTGAGGAAAGGAAAGTCCGCACCGTATGGGACGACAAGGAGGAGAAATGGTATTTCTCCATAGTAGATGTGGTGGCTGTGCTTACAGATAGCGAGAACCCACAAACCTATTGGAGAGTGTTAAAAAACCGCCTAAAGAAGGAGGGGAATGAAACCGTTACAAATTGTAACGCTTTGAAACTTCGTGCTGCAGACGGCAAGATGAGAATGACGGATGTAGCTGATACAGAGCAACTCTTCCGCCTCATCCAATCCATCCCCTCTCCAAGGCCGAACCATTCAAGCAATGGATGGCACAAGTGGCAGCCTTTCGTCTGGAGCAAATGCAAGACCCGGAGATGAGCATCGAACAAGCCATTGCCGACTATAAGCGTTTGGGATATAGTGACCAATGGATAAACCGGAGAGTAAAAAGTATCGAGGTACGTAAAGAGTTGACTGACGAATGGCACCGTTCGGGAGTGAAAGAGGGTGTGATTCGATGAAGACAAGACATTAAGCCGGGATCGTTTGTGTGAAAAAATGGGGTTATCTAAAGCTACTATAAAACGTGAAATCGCATATCTGAAAAGTATTGGCAAGCTAAAAAGAATGGGGAGCGACAAGAGCGGATATTGGGTAGTACGTACGGTTTTCTGATGAAGACGTATGGCTTACGCAGGCACAGCTTGAAAGTGACTTTGACAGAATGATGAAACAACTGCCGAAGAAATGAGACTTGGCGGTTACATGACAGGTTAAGAAATGAAAGAAAATAGATTTAATAAAACATGGTGGCGAGAGGTGTTGATGATGCTTCTTGCCTTTGTCTGGGTTGAGGCTCAGGCAGTAGTGGTTCCCGCGGGAACTTATTATTTTGACAACAGTAAAGTCAACTACTCTACTGTCAAGTTCGTATATGGCAATGATGCGGAGAACGTCACGCATATCGTGCAACTGACAAAAACTGATGAAGGGTTGTGGACGTTCAACATCGGACAGACGGTGGCGGGACAGACACACTATTTCTTCACCAACTCGGCATTGGAGGCTGGTGAACACAACGAGAAAGTGACGACGGTGAAAGACATTGTCGTACAGAGAGGGGAACTGAGGACGCAGACCTTCAAGGATGTGGACAATGTGCCGATGGTAGTGGGAGCCACGTTTGTGCCCAACTCATCTGACCTTTACACCTCGGGGGTGTGGAAGAAAGAGGGGGCGACGGCATATTCAGGGACATTGCCCGTGATGTACATCAACACGGAGAACAATGCCCAAATAACATCCAAGGAGGAATATGTGCAGGCGACATGCTATGTTGACCCGATGGGAAACGACGGATGTCCAGCTTCGGGCACCAAGGAAACACCGCTTGCCCTGTCTGTCAAGGGTAGGGGGAACTGGACGTGGACGGGATTTGACAAAAAGCCTTATCGCCTGAAACTTGCAGCCAAGGAACCATTGCTCGGCATGAAGAAGTCGAAGCATTTCGTGCTTATGGCGGGTGCTGACGACAATCTCGGGTTTATGAAGAATCCTCTCGGATATGAGTTGTCGAGACGGATGAAGTTAGCGTGGACTCCCGAATGTCGGCCGCTTGAGGTGGTGCTCAACGGCGATTATATCGGGCTGTATTTCCTGACGGAGAACATCAGGGTGGATGAAGACCGGGTGAATGTGACGGAACAGGCTGACGCATCGGATAATGACGTGACAGGAGGATGGCTCGTGGAGGTGGACAACTACAACACCGACCCGCATATATCAGTGAAGGTAGCCGACAAGAGCCAGGATATATGGATTACCTATAAGTCGCCCGAAGTGCTGTCTGCCGCCCAGAAGGATTATCTGCAGGGGCAGTTTGACGCCATCCGCGATGCTGTGTATGACAAGGACAGAACCTCCACGGAATGGGAAAACCTCATTGATATGTATGCCATGGCAAGGGTGTATGTGGTGCGTGAGATATTGCAGGACGAGGAAGGCTTCCATGGCAGTTTTTATCTTCACAAGGAGTGCGGTATGGCCACGAAATGGGTGGCAGGCCCGGTGTGGGACTTCGGTAATGCCTACAACAGAGACCGCCATAGGTTTATATGGGAGAATCCGGAGTTTGAATGTTTTTTCATCGACCAGATATATCAGTTCCCACGTTTTCAGGAGGCGGTGAAGAATGTGTTTGGTGACTTCTATCGTGATGAGTATCCGTCAATAGACCGGTTTATCGACAGTCTTGCAGCTGATATATCCATGGCTGCTATGACCGACCATGACCGTTGGCCTCAATACGGCACCGACGATGTCGCAGCCAAGGCATCGACACTAAAGACATATCTACACGACAAGATGGACTGGCTTGCCAAGCGGTGGGGAACAACAGGCTCTGCCGACATCGATGTTCCAGCCCGCGACACTATTGGCAACCAATCCAACGTCATCTACGACTTACAGGGGCGACGGGTCAAAGATGCGTCGAAACCTGGCGTTTATGTATATAAGAACAGGATATTATTGAAATAACACGGGATTGTTTTCATCAATGGGTCATTCGTGACGTCCTTCTGGCAGAAAAGGAAATAACTAACACAAAAAATCCCTTCCACACTTCAATTATGTGGGAGGGATTATCATAATTTATTTCTTGTCTGTTTTCTTGCAGCATTTCTTCTCTGCCTTCTTGCAGCATTTCTTGTCTGCCTTTTGGCATTTGCCGCAACCGTTCTTGCAGTCAGCACATTTCTTGTCGCAGGCCTTGTCACATTTCTTGTCGCAGGCCTTGTCGCACTTCTTCTGACAAACTTCCTTTTTGTCGCACTTCTTATTGCAGTCCTGCTGGGCTGCACATTGTGCGCTTGCAGAGATGGTCATTGCCATCATCATCATTAATGATAAAATACACTTTTTCATAATCAATATTATTTAGTACATAAAAACTTACTTGATATTCGGCTCTTCAAGTCCGAGATGCTTCTGCTTGTCAACAACCTTGAGGAAGACACCGATGACGAGGGCTGCCACACCAAGACATGCCAACATCACCAACGGAGCGGTATAGTTGAGCTGTGTGGGGTCGGTGATGCCCTCATTGGTGGCATTGAGTATCTTGCCGATGAGCAGAGGGAAGAGCCATAGACCGATGTTCTGAATCCAGAAGATAAGGGCATAAGCCGAACCAATCACTTTCGCATCAACCAACTTCGGCACGCTGGGCCACAATGATGCAGGCACAAGCGAGAAGGATGCTCCGAGAACAAGGATGGTGAGATATGCCACGACGACACCGCCTACCTGATTGCCCTTGAACTCTGGAAGGATAAAGGCAAACGTGAGATGGCATGCGATGAGCAACAAAGAACCCAAGACGAGCATGCTCGCAGCCTTGCCCTTGTGGTCAACGTAATTGCCAAGAACAGGAGTGATGCCCACTGCCAAAAGCGGGAACACCGCGAAGATGGACTCAGCCGACTGACGCATATAGCCCATATAGCAATAGGTGATGAGGGCCAATACCGAAACGGCGAGCAGCGAATACTTGGCGGTATTGTTCTTCATGAAGTTGAACATGAATGCCGTGGCTGCCACTACGAGCATGATGGCATACTGTATGATGGTGACTGATGGTGACGCCCAGAATGAGTCGGGGGCGACATCTGTGAAGGTGAGGTTGCACTGGAGCATATTGACTGCATACTTCTGGAATGGGAAGATGGCCGAATAGTAGAGCACGCAGAGCAGTGACACGAGCCAGAAGCCCATGGAGCTGAGAATCTGCTTGAGGTCGGAAATCTTGAATGGATCGTCTTTCTCCTCAGCCTCGCCGGTCTGAGAGTCGAGCTTCTTGTCCATAAAGAAATATACCACGAGCATCATCAGCGCTATGCATAGAAGAACTACTCCGAAGGCTACGGCGCGGGACACGCTGACATCACCGCCCAACTTGGCAAAGAAAGGCGAGAAAATCATGCAGGTGGCCACGCCAAGACGGGCGAGAGCCATCTCCGAACCCATGGCAAGAGCCATCTCGCGCCCCTTGAACCACTTCACGATACCACGGCTCACTGTGATGCCGCACATCTCAACACCGCAACCGAAGATCATGAATCCCACGGCAGCCAGCTTGGCTGATGCAGGCATGCCCTCATAGAATGGAGAGACCCCCAACTGCTCAAAGACGGGGATATGGTTGAGATTGGCGGTGAACCAAGCCTCAAGACCAGAACCGATGAACGACTCGCTTACCGCATACCACTTGACAATGGCTCCGGCAAGCATCACACCTCCAGAGAGAAGGGCCGTGAAGCGCACACCCATCTTGTCGAGTATGATACCCGCAAAGATGAGGAAGAAGACAAACACGTTGAGGAAGGTCTCTGAGCCTTGCATCGTGCCGAAGGCATCGGAGTCCCATCCGCGTGTGGATTGCATCAGGTCCTTGATGGGAGATAAAATGTCCATAAAGATATATGAACAGAACATGGCTAACGCCAACAATAACAGGGCTGTCCAGCGAAGTGCCGCCGAATCGCGTAATGTTTTAACTTTTTCCATTTTTATCTATGATATTATTATCTATGATATCCTTATTGCATTTCAGTGAAACATTATATCCTCGGTGGCTATTTCTTCAGCCAGCGGTCAAGCCAGTTGAAAAAGGTGCGCTGCCATAGTATGCCGTTTTGGGGTTTCAGCACCCAGTGGTTTTCATCCGGGAAGATAAGCAGTTCGGCGGGTATGCCCTTCATGCGAGCGGCATTGAAAGCTCCCATGCCCTGATTGTAGTTGATGCGATAGTCCATCTCGCCATGAATGCATAGTATAGGAGTGTCCCACTTGTCAACAAAGCGGTGGGGCGACTCGGCGTAGGTCTTTCTGGCGGCTGCCGTCTGCGACCTGTTCCATGGTGCGTCGTCATATTCCCAATTGCTGAACCATGCTTCCTCGGTGTCGGTGTACATGGACTCCAGGTTGAAAGCGCCGTCGTGGGAGATGAAACATTTGAATCGCTTGTCGTGATTTCCAGCCAACCAATATACGCTGAAGCCTCCAAAACTGGCGCCAACAGCTCCCATACGGTCCTTATCCACGAAGGGCAGGTTATTGGCAGCATCGTCGATGGCAGAGAGATAATCCTTCATGCACTGTCCCGTCCAGTCCTGGCTCACTGCCTCGTTCCACTCATGACCGAATCCTGGCAAGCCGCGGCGGTTGGGAGCAACGATGACGTATCCGTGTGCCGCCATAATCTGGAAATTCCATCGGTAGCTCCAGAATTGGCTTACAGGGCTTTGCGGACCGCCCTCGCAGAAGAGCAGGGTGGGGTATTTCTTGTTGGGGTCGAAGTTGGAAGGGAGTATGATCCATACCAGCATCTTCTTGCCGTCGGTGGTTGTCACCCATCGCTCTTCCACCTTGCCGAGGGAGAGACGGGAGAGGATATGGTCGTTTTCGCGTGTGAGCTGTGCGACCTTGGTCTTCTTCACGTCCTTTCCCGGTGTTACCATAAAAATATCAGTGGGAGCGGATAGGCTCTGGCGCATGGCGAGCAGTTGCTTGCCATTGTTGGCGGGTTGTATGCTCTTATAGTCTGCACAATCGTCGGTGAGTTGTGTTAGTTTGCCGTTGAGGTCCACCTGATACATATTGATGCATCCATGCCATACACCGATGAAGGAGAGTGAGCGTGAGTCGGCATTCCAGCAGAATGCATCGACGTTAGAGTCGAAAGCGGACGACACATAGGTCTTCACTCCGGTTGAGAGATCCATCACACATAGGCGGTTGAGGTCGGCCTCATAACCGTCGCGTGCCATGCTCTGCCATGCGATATATCGTCCGTCGGGGGAGAACTGCGGGTTTTGGTCGTAGCCTGGATTATTTTTGAGGTTGTCGAGCCTGTTGACAGCCTGGTCCTTCATGGTATGTGTGGGGTCAACTTTAGGTGCCTTGTAGTCAGCAGGCTTGCAGAGGTTGCGTGTCTCGCGCGTACCTATATTATATATATATATATCGGAGTCAGTGGAGATGGCATAGTCAAGACCCGTCTTCTTGCGGCAGGTGTAAGCGATGTCGCGCGAGTCGGGACTCCAAGCCAGCTGTTCGATGCCTCCGAATGGTTCCATAGGACATTCGTAGGGTTCACCCGACAGTATGTCGTAGCCCTCACCGATGCCATCGGCAGTGACATCAGCGATCCACGGATGCTGAATGGTCTCCACATAGTGGTCCCAGTGGCGATACATCAGGTCGGTGACAAGGCGTCCGGTGGCCTTTGGCAGGTCGTCGGGGTTTTTCTTGATAATCTCATTGAATGGCATGGACTTGATTAGAATTACCTTCTTGCCGTCGGGCGAGAATAGGAAACCCTCTATGCCCGCCTTATCGTGTGTGAGTTGTCGGCGGTCTGTGCCGTCGGGATTCATCGACCACAACTGCGAGCCGGAGAGGTAAGCAATACGTTTGCCGTCCTCAATCCATGTCGGGTCAGTCTCGCTTTTGGCCGATGTGGTCAACTGACGCTGGTTTTTGCCGTTGGCATCCATGATGCATATAACCTGATGGCCCTTGTTGGCCTTGACGCTGTAGTAGCCCACCTGATAGACAATCTGCTTGCCATTGGGCGAAGCCTCACACGAGGCAATGCGTCCCATGGCCCAGAGAGCTTCCGGGGTCATAAGGTCACTGGTGAGCTGGATGTTGTTTTTGCCAATGTTCACGTTGTCTTGTGCTTTTGCCGTGCCCGTGGCGGCGATGATGCTCGTCGCCACGGCAATGTTTAACATAATATTTCTCATTATAGGTAAGAATTGATGATTATCTTTTCTGCAGCTGTTCCCTCTGCTTGCGCATCTCTTCTGCCTGCTGCTGCATGGCCTGAAGACGTGCAGCGAGACCGCTCTGCTGCTTTTTGGGGTTGGCCTTGTTCTCCTTGTACTTTGCTTCGAGAATGGCGAGCAGTTTTGCGTCGTCGGTTGTCTTGCGGAGCAGCCACATGATGGCAGCCGAGAAGAAGAGCGAGACAAAGTAGTAGAAGTTGAGTCCGGCCGCATAGTCATTGAACATGAAGAAGAACATGACCGGCATGAGATACATCATCCACTGCATCATCTTCATCTGTTCAGCCTGCTGGCCAACCATCTGGTCCTTTTGCTGGCGCATGCTCATGATGGAGTATAGCACGTTTGCCACACAGAAAAGGATACAGGTGAGACTGAGGTGGTCGCCGATAAGCCAGAGATTGGTGCCCCATTCGATGATTGGGTCGTATGTGGACAAGTCACTTATCCATAGGAAACTCTCGCCGCGGAGCTGGATGGCGTTAGGCACGAAGTTAAACATGGCCACCCAGATAGGCAATTGTATGAGCATGGGCAGACATCCACCAAGCGGGCTGACGCCGTATTGGGAGTATAGCTGCATCATGGCCTGTTGTTTCATCATGGCATCCTCTGGCTTGTTGTATTGCTTGGTAGCCTCGTCGAGTTTGGGTTTGAGCACTCTCATCTTGGCAGAGCTCATATAGCTTTTCTTGACAAGAGGATAAGTTATGCCCTTGAGGAGCATTGTGATAAGAATAAGCACGATGCCCATGTTGAATCCCCATGACGTGAGCCAGTCGAAGACGTATATGGTAAACCATCGGTTGATGAGTCTGACGATAGGCCATCCGAGATATACGAGTGTCTGCATGTCGAGGTTTTTCTCGAAAGTGCATTCGTCATCGACAGCCTTGAGGGCCTGGAAGTCATTCGGTCCGAAATAAATCTGGAATTGTGTGGGGTTGGCTCCTGTCGGGTCGAAGTCAGTCTTGAATTTGGCTTGATACTGTTTAAGATAGCCCGAGCCCTTTTCCTGTGGTATGCTCGACAGTTGGGAGTTGGGCGCAATGTCACCCTTGGGTATAAGTACAGTGCTGAAGAACTGGTCCTTGAAGGCGAGCCAGTCGATGGCAAACTCCATCGGCTCGTCTATGACCTTCTCCGTTTCGTTGATATAGTCTGAGTCGTCGTCCTTCTCCTTGTATGTTAGTGTAGCATAGCGGTTTTCGAATGTATATCCCTTCTCCTGCTGTCGGCAAAGTCCATTCCATTCTATGTCCACCTTATTATAATTCGGCGCGAAGACACCGTCAAGTCCCTTCACTCTCATGTTCATGCTCAGCAAATAGTTGGCCCCTAAGCTATAGTCTATGACAATCTCCCCGCCGTTGGCTGCCTCGGCAGTGAGCGTAAGTGTAGAGTCTGTGTGGTTGGAAGGTGTGAAGAAGAGGTCGGCAGTGACAATATTGGTCTCCTTGCCTGCGAGGAGGAAGTTAAACTGCTGTTCACCATCGGCAAAGAGAGTGAGATCCGGGTTGCCTTTGATGTCCTTGAAGCCCATCAGTTTTGCCTCGGCGACAAAACCTCCTTTGGTGGAGATGCCAAGTTGGACTTTGGAGTTTTTCAACTTGATGGTCTGTCTTTTGCCATTGAGAGCCTTGTGGAAGAGAGTCGTGGTGTCACCCATGGCTGCCGCCACCGCTTTGGCTTTCTTGTCGGCCTCTGCTTTTTTCTGTGCATTTTCTGCCTGTTGGCGCATGGCAGTCTGTATGGAGTCCTGCTTGCGCTGAGCTGCGATTTCTGCCTCTGAGGGTTGCACATACCACGAATAGCCGAAGAGTACGGCTGCCATGAGGATGAAACCGATGATGGTGTTTTTGTTCATTTCTTTTTATTCTTGTTTTTTGTTTGCTATAGCTGTTTTGATGAAGTCGAGGAAAAGCGGATGCGGCTTCAGGACGGTGCTTTGGTATTCAGGATGGAACTGTGTTCCGATGAACCATTTCAGTCCAGGTATCTCCACAATCTCGACAAGGTCGCTTTCTGGGTTGCGTCCCACACACTGCATTCCATGACGTTCATACTCCGTGATAAATGAGTTGTTGAATTCATAGCGGTGTCTATGGCGCTCCTGTATGTGTTCTGTCTGGTATATGTCAAACACACGCGAGCCTTGGCGCAGTATGCACTCATAAGCACCGAGTCGCATGGTGCCTCCCATATTGGTGATGTCCTTCTGTTCCTCCATGATGTCGATGACATTATGAGGAGTCTTCTCGTCCATCTCCCTGCTGTTGGCGTCGGCATAACCGAGTACATTGCGTGCAAATTCGATGACCATCATCTGCATTCCGAGGCATATACCGAAGGTGGGCATATTGTGTGTGCGGGTGTATTTTATGGCAGTAATCTTGCCCTCAATACCTCTCTGCCCGAATCCCGGACAGATGACAACACCGTCGAGTCCTCTTAGTTTCTCCTCTACATTCTGTTCGCTTAGTTCCTCCGAATTGACGAAGTGGAGCACAGTCTTTCGGTCATTATAAGTGCCTGCCTGATAGAGGCTTTCGCGTATAGACTTATAGGCATCCTGTAGGTCGTATTTGCCGACCAGTCCGATATGCACCTCTTCCGTGGCTTTTTTCCTTCGGTCGAGGAAGCTGCGCCAAGGACCGAGTTCTGGGGTTTTGCCCACTGGCATACCCAACTTGCGCAGTATGGCGGCGTCGAGTCCTTGTTCCTGCATGTTGACCGGCACCTCATAGATAGAAGGCAGGTCTTCGCTCTGTACGACGCAGTCGATATCGACATTGCAGAATGAAGCTACTTTCTTCATGATTCCCTCATCGAGATGCTTCTCGGTGCGTAGCACGAGTATGTCGGGCTGGATGCCCTGGCTCTGAAGTTCCTTGACGGAGTGTTGCGTGGGCTTTGTCTTCAATTCTCCAGCTGCTTTCAGATAGGGGATGTAAGTAAGGTGGATGCTCACTGCATTCCTGCCCAGTTCCCATTTCATCTGTCTTATCGCCTCAAGGAATGGAGCACTCTCGATGTCACCGATGGTGCCGCCAATCTCGGTGATAACGAAGTCATAATTGTATTTCTCGCCCAAAAGCTTGATGTTGCGCTTTATCTCGTTGGTGATATGAGGCACTACCTGTATGGTCTTGCCGAGATAGTCTCCTCGACGCTCCTTGTCAATGACTGCCTTGTAGATGCGTCCAGTGGTCAACGAGTTGGCCTTGGTGGTCTGTATGCCGGTGAATCTCTCGTAATGTCCCAGGTCGAGGTCGGTCTCCATGCCATCGACTGTCACGTAGCATTCGCCATGCTCGTATGGGTTGAGTGTGCCCGGGTCGATATTGATATACGGGTCAAACTTCTGGATAGTGATGTTGTACCCTCTTGCCTGAAGCAACTTTCCGATCGATGACGAGATAATTCCTTTGCCAAGCGATGATACCACACCGCCAGTGACGAAGATGTACTTTGTTTGTGTCATTTGCAATACATTTTAAAATTTTAACTTCGTGTTATCATTAATACAAGGTGCAAAATTACACAAAAAAAATGGATTTCACAAGTATTACATCACTTTTATACTCTTTTTTTCGTTTGGTTAATAATTTTTTTGTTTTATCTTGAAAAAAAATGGTGGTAATTCAGAAAAAACTCATACCTTTGCACCAAATTGTAAGTAAATCATGAAAAAGAAATATTTAGCAATGATTTTGGCGGTGATGTCGGTGATGAATATTTCCGCCAATGAAGAGAACAATGTGACAGTTGACAGTACATCCACGGTGAGTGCATACGTTGACTCGCTGTTGGCATTCAGAAGCAGGCAGATGGCCGACTCCATGAATAGTGCTAAGCCACTCGACCCCAACCGTTTCAGGCTCTTCGTTCCTTTGACATTCTATCATTCCCCTGTGACAGCCACTGCTGACGGTGATAAGTCGGACGACGCCATTGCCTCGGAGGTTGACCAGGCTCTGATGGCAATGTATCTGAAGCGTCCCGATCTTGTCGTTGAGACGCAGACTCGGCTTAACAAGGTGGGTTCGGTCAGGGAGGACTTTGAAAAGCCTGTGAAGAATGAGGTTGACTTGTCCAAGGCTGTTGAGCCAATGCCGGAGGAGCCTGTATTCGTGCCTCAGGGTGTGGTCATCCAGAAACCCAACTTTTGGACTTTCAAGGGCGACAGCTACTTCCAGTTGCTTCAGAACTTTGTGTCGGACAACTGGTATAAGGGTGGTGAAAGCAACTACTCGATGGTGGGCCAGGTGACGCTTAATGCCAATTATAATAACAAGAGCGGCATACAGATGGACAATATCCTCGAATTGAAACTGGGCTTCCAGACCTCACCGAGCGACACGGTGCATAAGTTCAAGACCAACAATGACCTTATCCGCTATACCGGCCGCTTCGGACGCCAGGCCACCAAGCGATGGTATTACAGCCTTCAGCTTCTCGCCTACACCCAGTTTACCAAGGGCTATAAGAGCAATGACAAGAAGGTGTATTCAGACTTTATGTCGCCGTTCAACCTAAATATCGGTATCGGTATGACTTACAAGGTGTCAGCGCTCAAAAATAAACTCACGGGAAATATCAACCTCTCTCCGTTCTCATACAACTGGAAGTATGTTGACAGGAAGGAACTGGCGTCTCACTATGGTATTCAAGGCGACCACCATTCGATGGACGACTATGGTTCACAGGTTACAGGCGAATTGCAGTGGACATTGTCTAAGCAGGTGACATGGAAGACCCGTTTCTACTATTACACCACCTACAAGAGAACTGAGATAGAATGGGAAAACAACATCTCTCTGACCATCAGTAAGTATATCTCTTCCAATATCTTCATCTATCCGAGATATGACGATTCGGTGGCATCCGACCGCGACCTTGGTCATTGGCAGTTTAAGGAATACTGCTCTTTGGGACTTAAATATTCGTTTTAGTTAAATTAAATAATAGCAATGAGAAAATTAGCATTGATGAGCATACTGTTGATGATCAACGTATGCATCTGTATGGCCCAAGCCGAAATCAAGTTTGACAAGGTAAGCCACGACTTCGGCAAGTTTTCAGAGTCGTCGCCCAAGGTGACGTGTGTGTTCACATTCACCAATATCGGTGATGCCCCATTGGTAATCAACCAGGCAATAGCGAGCTGCGGATGTACCGTGCCTCAATATACCAAGGCTCCCATTCAGCCAGGCGAGAAGGGAGAGATAAAGGTGACATACAATGGAGCTGGAAAATTCCCCGGTCATTTCAAGAAGTCCATCACCGTGCGTACCAATGGCAAGGTGGAAATGACCCGGCTTTATGTCGAGGGTGACATGGAAGAGGCAAAGAAATAAGGCTCAAGATTATACAAAATAATATCCATAAAAAAGAATGTCCTTACGATGGTTCGTAAGGACATTCTTTGTATTTATAATTACTGTATGGATACTACTTAATAATCTTTTTGCCGTTGTGGAGATATATGCCATGTCGGGCAGGAGTGGCGATGCGGTTGCCTCTGAGGTCATACCAAGCGGAGAAAGACTGAGGGCCATCTTGGCGGATGTATTCCACCGCGGTGTCGTCAGTCAGGAAGTTCTTGAGCGACGACATGGCTGCAAGGGGCTTGCCTGTTTTGCCATCATAGAGTGGGGCATACCACCAACCTTCCATGTGGGTATCACCCCATGGATAAGGGTTATACTCCATCCACCACCAGAAGAGTCCGTTGACCGATTCGTGCTTGTTGAGCATGGTGATGAGATCGTCGGTGAATGCCTTCTGTCCGTCCTCTGAAGCGGGATATTTGTATGTATAGTCGAAGTCGGCGTCGGAGAGAGCCCATGAATATGCATATCCCACCTCAACAATCATTATTTTCTTGTCTGAGTAGCGGGTCTCAAGGGTGTTGATGGCTGTTTCGAGAGTGTTCAATGACTTGTGCCATGCAGGGTAGTAGCTCAGTCCGATGATGTCATAATCGACGTTGTCTGTCTTCATCCTGTCGTAGAAATATGTGAGCACGTTGGTCTGGGTAGCACGTTCGGTGTGGAGTATGATCTTGGCATTAGGACATACCTCGCGACAAGCCTTTCCCGCACTCTTGAGCAATGACGTGAAGCGCGACCAGTTGGCTGAATTGCCCGAATAGCATTTCTTCAGACTGCTGCTGCCTTCCTTTCCCCAAAGCATGCCATAGCTTATCTCGTTGCCAGTCTGTATGAGTTCGGGGGCGACTCCTTCATCCTTCATTTTCTGTAGTACGTCCTTGGTGTATTCATATATTTTGTTGACGAGGGCATCGTCGGAAAGGTTCTCCCATGCCTTTGGAGTCCATTGCTTGACGGGGTCCGCCCACGTGTCGGAGTAGTGGAAGTCGAGCATAAGTGCAAACCCCGCCTCCTTGATACGCTTGCTTAGAGCAATTACATAATCGAGGTCCTGACAACAGTTGGGGTCGTTGTTCTCGTAGTCAGCGGGGTTGACGAACAGTCTCACACGCATGGCATTGAGTTTTTCCTGCTTAAACAGTTGCAGGGCTGGTGTTGCCTTGCCGTTGAAGTCGAGATACTGTGCATTTTTTGATTCGTTGTCTGTGAGGCATGAGATGTCGCCGCCGACATATTTCTGTGCCTGCGTGGCTGATGCCATTAATAGCATAGCCCCCATGATTAGTTTTCTTGCATTCATATTGGATAATTTATAATTCTTAATTTTTAATTCTTCATTTGGTTTCCCTTATTTCATTAATTTCCTTCAACCATAATTGGGATGATGCGTCGCTTGGCATACGCCAGTCGCCACGCGGCGAAAGAGACACGCTACCTACCTTTGGACCGTCGGGCAGGCAAGAACGCTTAAACTGCTGGGCGAAGAATCGGCGGAAGAAAGTCTCCATCCAGTGAAGGATGGTTGGGCGGTCAAAGCATCCGGCATCGGGATGAGAACCGTCAAAAGCCTTTTCGGCCATCAAGAGTAATTTGGACGGTGAGAAGCCGAATCGCAGGTAGTTGTATAGGAAGAAGTCGTGGAGCACGTACGGTCCCACGAGGTCCTCCGTCTTCTGCTTGATGTTTCCGTTTTCGTCAGCTGGTATCAGTTCAGGACTGATAGGTGTGTCGATGATGTCGAGGAGAGTGGCCTTGCTTACCTCGTCAACATCATTGGTGGCTACATAATTGACAAGATGGCGGATGAGTGTCTTTGGTATGCTGGCATTGACCCCGTACATCGACATGTGGTCGCCGTTGTATGTGGCCCAACCCAATGCAAGTTCGCTGAGGTCTCCTGTGCCGATGACCATACCTCCCACCTTGTTGGCATAGTCCATAAGAATCTGAGTACGTTCACGTGCCTGTCCGTTTTCGTATGTCACGTCGTGAACGTTGATGTCATGTTTGATGTCCTTGAAATGCTGTATGACACTCGGCACTATGGATATTTCGTGTGAAGATACCCCAAGCGACTTCATCAGCGTGACAGCATTGTCGTGTGTGCGGTCTGTGGTGCCAAACCCAGGCATGGTGATACCGTGTATGCCCTTGCGGTCGAGCTGGAGACGGTCGAAAGCCCTGACGCATACGAGCAGGGCAAGTGTGGAATCAAGGCCACCGCTGATGCCCACCACCACATTGCTGCAATGCGTATGGTGTAGCCGCTTTGCAAGTCCGAAAGTCTGTATGTTAAGTATTTCCTCGCATGAAGCTGCCATATCCTCCGACTTTGGAATGAAAGGCAGCGGGTCGAAGTCGCGGTATAGTGTGAACGGTGTGTCATTCGTCATGTCGAGATCGACGGTCACTGCGTCAGCCTGTTTGACCGAACCCATGAATGTGGTGTTGGACCTTCGTTCAGCACGCAGTTTGTCGATATCTATCTGCTGAACGACGAGTTGCGGTGTGAGTGAGAATCGTCTTGCCTCGGCGATAATCTTGCCGTTTTCCACTATAAAGGCATTGCCGCCATATACCACGTCCTGAGTGCTTTCGCCAAAACCGCATGAAGCATAGACGTAACCGCATATATTGCGTGCGCTCTGTTGCTGTATGAGTGAACGCAGATAAGCATGCTTGCCTATGAGCTCGTCGGTGGCAGAGAGGTTGAAGACGACGTCAGCTCCGGAAAGTGCCAGGTTGGTGCTTGGCGGATTGGGCGACCATAGGTCTTCACATATCTCAATGCCAAACCTCACTCCAGATGAAGTGGCAAAAAGAGTGGGGTTATGTTCATTCAGGTCGAGAGACGAAGCAAACCATCGCTTTTCGTAGAACTCCCCATAGTTGGGCAGGTGGGTCTTGTGCACGACACCATCTATATGTCCATTATGAATGACCACGGCACTATTCATCAGCAGTCCCCGTTGCTCCGTAGGTGTACCAATGATGACTATGATACCCACTTCTCTTGTCATCTCCTTGATGTCGTTGACAGCCTTCCTTGTCTTGTCGAGCAAAGCCTCAGAGCGGAAGAGGTCCTGGCATGAATAGCCGGGGATGCACAGTTCGGGAAAGACGACAATCTCCACCCCCTTGTCGTTGGCTGCCGAGATGAGCCTTTTGATTTCATTGACGTTGTAGTCAACGTCAGCCACCTTTAGATTAGGTATGGCGGCAGCTACCGTGAGTAATCCGTGTTTCATCTTTCAGAAGTCTTGTTTTATTTTATTGTCACTTGAGTCGCTCCATATCCATATTCCTGGAATGATGCATCCTGGTAAGGCATTTGCTTAAAGCGGTAACGCAGTTCGTTGATGACAGCCTGACGCAGTATTCCTTCTCCCTTGCCATGGATGAAGATAATCTTGCGTCCCTTCTCGTTCTTGTGTTCGAAGATGGCGTTGCGCATCTTTTCCAATTGGAAGTTGAGAATATCGGATGCCGACATTCCAGCCGTTGAGTCGAGCAAGGCATTGATATGCAGGTCAACGACGATAGGGGCATCCTTGTCGTCCTTGGGTTTGGGAGCATGCGACACTGGTCTGAGGTCTTCCCTGACCTTCTGCATCATCTCCTTCTTGAGTTGCTTGGCGTCGAGTACGAGAGGCCGGGGCAGTTGGTCGTTTTCCACTATGGTGTGAATAAGGGCTGGCTGTTCGAAGAAGTCGTTGTCCTCGAAGGTATGCAACTTGTAGAACTTCACAGGGTCGATGCGAAACTCCGAGTCAATGACGTTCTTCTTCAGGAATGGCTTCTTGCGCTTGTATGCTATGAGTTGTATGGTGATATGTTCCATATCCGCCAGGTCCTCTCGTCCGAACTCCTCTATAAAGAGTTTGGTGTTGGGGTCCACCTCACCCGTGGCATGCAGTGTCCAGCTGTTGCCTTCCGCAGTCATGTATGAGTAGTGAACATAATAGTTGCTGTCGTTGACGATATATGTCTCAAAGCGTGATGACGTGATGGCCTTGGTGTTCATAGGCACAAAGGCGAGATAGACATTCAGTTTTTCCCCTCCCTTCCGCTCCTCTGCCGGAGCCTTGAAGGTGACAGGCCTGTCGGCCGGGTCATAATCCTCATTGTCTTCGGGGATGACGATGGTTTTTTGGTTTGTTGTCTTGTTTGCCACCACCCGCGATATGCTGTAGTCCTCCTCGTTGACCACCACCACGTCATTGATGGGAGTGGGGATTTGGAATCCGTCCTCGTCCTCCACCAACACTATGTTATTACCTTGGAAACCGGCAATGATGCCGCCTCCCACCTCACTAACAAATCTTACTTTATCTCCTTTTTTCATCATTATTAATATTTTATCAGACAACTGTCACCATAACTGAGGAAGCGGAAGTCATGTGCGAGGGCATAGTCGTATATCCTGCGCCAATCGCCATGGACAAATGCGCTCACCAAGAGCAGCAGGGTGCTCTGTGGCTGATGGAAGTTAGTGACAAGTGTGTCAACAATCTTATATTCATATCCCGGGGCAATGATTATCTGTGTAGATGAATGTAGCGCCTGTCGTTCGTCCCTGTCGAGCATGTCCAATATGGCCTGCAGTGCGTCCGTCACGGGCAGCTGACAATCGTTGCCCTCTGCGACACTCCGGGCATAGTCATACGGTTCCCATTGGCCGACGTGCAACTGGTCCTCCGTCAGGGTAGGGTCGGCATGCAGTTTGACCCCCATGTAGTATAGGCTTTCGAGTGTGCGTACGGAAGTGGTGCCCACGGCGATGGCCTTGCCCTGGTGGGCGATGAGTCGCTGAATGGTATGTCTCGACACACTGATATATTCCGTGTGCATCTCATGTCCCTCAATCTCCTCGCTCTTCACAGGCTTGAACGTTCCTGCCCCGACATGCAGTGTCAGTTCCTCGCGTTCGATGCCGTGGGTGTCAATGTCGCGTAGCACCTCCGGTGTGAAATGTAGTCCTGCTGTTGGAGCAGCCACCGAGCCTTTTATTTTTGAGTAAACCGTCTGATAGGTTGTTTTGTCGCTTTCCTCCGTCTTGCGGTTGAGATAGGGGGGGATGGGCAGTTCTCCTACTGTGTCGAGAATCTCTGCGAATGATACAGCATCATTGTCCCATTCAAATGCCACGAGGTGGCTTGTTCGCTCTTCAGCGAGTCTTGTGGCAGATAGTGTGATGGTCTTTCCCGCCACGTCGAATGAGCGGCGCAGTGTTCCTTCTTTCCATTTTTTCAGGTTGCCCACGAGACAGAGCCACTGGCATGAGCGGTTGGTCTGAAACATCAGTTCATAGTCGGCAGGCAATGCTGGTTCGAGCAGGAACACCTCTATAAGTGCGCCTGTATCCTTGCGGAAGTGCATTCGAGCCTGTATGACCTTAGTGTTATTGAAAATCATCAGAGCCCCCTTGTCGAGGTGGTCTGGAAGATGATAGAAGATGTCCTCCGTGATGTTTCCCTTGTCATAGACGAGCAGGCGGGAGTGGTCGCGCTGTTTGAGCGGAAACTTCGCGATGCGTTCTTCAGGCAACTCGTAGTTATAGTCTGAAATATGTATATGTTTTGTATCCATTGGATTGTCTTTGTTATTACTTCTTTTATTTACTTCTCATTCATTTATCCCGCCATGATGCAGGCCTTGATGATGCAGTAGAAGAGAGTACATGAGAGTACCGTCATGACGATGTTCATGTCAATGCGGAGATAGCCCGTCGGTGTATAGTGGGAAGAGACATAATGTGGCTTTACCCCCGTGGTCTTGCCGCAGAAATATCTGAGTAGGAAATAGACCCCCGTGCCGACAATACCTCCCCAGATCAGCCCGCAAAGAATGTCGAGAGGGTAGTGGACTCCGAGATAGAGTCGTGTCCAGCAGTTGGTGAGCGACCACAGGATGAGAGCGGGTGTCAACACATAGCTTCTTATGAGCAATGAGAAGAAGACGGCGATACTGAAGGTGTTGGCGGCATGGGCTGAGAAGAAACCGTAATATCCCCCGCGATACCCTTCGACGATATCCACCATAGTGCCGATCTCATAGTCGTGTGTGGGGCGCAGGCGCGCCACGAGTGGCTTGACGATGGTGTCATCCACTGTACCTGCCAATATGACGCACATGGCAGCTCCCGCTATGATATACAATATGCGGCGCATGGTGTCGTTGTTTTTGATCACGACATATAGAAGCGACACGTATAGCGGTATCCATGTGGCCGCCTTGGTAAGCGTCATAGCCATATAGTCGGCAAATAGCGAGTCACTGCCATTAAACCATAGCAGCAGGCTTTTGTCCATCTGAATTATTGACTCCATGTCCATATCACCTTATTATATATTATCTCTTGTCAGTCCGTTATATCATCTCTATCTTGGAGGTCTCGACCCATCCCTCTTTTCCGTCGGCGAGTCTTATCTCTTTCCACTGCTTCATCGACGAGTCGGTGACTGTCACCTTGGTGCCCTCGTGGAGCACGAAGATGTCTGTACCTCCTGCCGCCGGAGTACTCTTCACCTGTACCGCCGGCGCAATGACGATGGCACCTGTACGCTCGGTGAGTTGAGTCTTTTGTTGCCATGCGAAGAGGTTGGCCATGATAAACACCGCCACTAAGGCAAATGCGCCGAAGAAGCCGCATTTCTGCATCCACTCCCTGCCGCTGAAGAGATAGCAGAGAGCGAGTATGATGGCGAGTGCGAGCGCAGCGAGTGCCGTTGTGGCCCATCCGTCCACACTCATGGTGTTGACCACTGATCGATACCATGTGACGAAGAACATCTCTGACTCTGGAGTAATCTTGTCAATGGTCTTGGAGCGTGCCAGTTGCAGGTTGACGCGTATGTCCTTGTCACCGGGCGACAGGAGCAGGGCGCGCTCATAGCAGATTACCGCCTGGGTGATATTGTCCGTACGGTAGTAAGCATTGCCGAGGTTATAGTATATCGCGGCGTTCACTCCTCCCTTGAGCAATTGCTGATAGGTGGAGATGGCCTGCTGGTATTGCTGACGCGCGTACGCAGAGTCAGCCATGGCTTTGGTGACAGTCTTAGGTGCTGCGGGAGCAGCCGAAGCAGTCAAGGTCACCGATGCTAATGTCATCATAATGGCGAATACCATTATCAGCGCATCATTCGTGGAATTCTTTTTCCTTTTTTTCATAGTGTCCTCAATATTCTCTATGGCAGTCATGGCAGCATCAAACGTCTTGTTCATATTGCCCTTGGGGTCTCCTGGTGCATAGCGTTCAAACTCGCATTCGTCGAGAGCCTCCATGAACAGGCTGACGGTTGAGTCACTGACATTTCGCTCTGTGAGACGCTGTGAGATATTGTCCCTTGACAGACTCTCCACAGGCATGTTGAGTTTGTCGCCGACATATCCCCACAGTGCCCTGAGCACCTCGTCGTAGAATTCTCCCGACTTGCCCTCTGCCATCAGTTTGTTGGCCTTGCGCAGTCTCCGTGTAGCAACCTTGTTGGCCTTCTTTCCGCGCATCTTTCCGATATTGGCATTGTCAATGGCTCTCTGACGGAAGATGACAAACAGTGAGATGAAGACGAGCATGAGCAGTGCGAGAGCTGTCCAATAGCCCGTTGAGGCAAAGAAGAAGTCATTGATGTCGTGAAGGTCGCAGTCGCCTGTCTTGATATATCTGATGTCCTTGTTGAGCAGATCGACCTCTTGGCCAGTGAAGTCGCTCACGCCCTGACTCTTTGCGCCTTGCGAGATGTCAAGTGAGAAGCCCTCCGACTTTGCTGTCACATATTTGTTGGCCGATGTGTCGTAGTAAGTGAAGGTGACAGGTGGAATCTCATATTTTCCTGCATTTCGCGGCACTGCGATAAAGTCATATATCATCGAGCCTTCCACCCCGTTGGTGGTGAGCTTGGTTTTGTCAGTGACCTTGGCGTCATACTTGTCGAAGTCCTTGGGGAAGTTGACCACTGGCTGCTTGATGAGCTTCAGGTTGCCGATACCGCTGACGATGACCCTAAGTGTTAGGGCGTCGTTGGTCTTGGCCTTCTTCTTGTCTATCTGTGCCGTGATATTAAACTTGCCCACTCCTCCTGAGAAGTCGGCTGGTCTTTGTGGCAGCGGGTCCACCTGTATGGTGATGCCTGGAGCCTTGATTTTCTTCTTCACCTCGACATACCCGGCGCCACCGTTGAAGAGGGCCTCAAACGGGTCGATATTCGTTCGCTGTACCACAGTGCCTTCGAATGTGATGGATGGAATCTCCAGTTTTCCAGTCATCTGTGGGAACATGACATACTGACTCCATGTCACGGTGCGGTATGGTCTTCCGTTGAATGTCTCCACCTTGAAACTCTTCTGTAGCGGCAGCTGTACCTCCTGTGTGTGGAATCCCTTGAGGTCGGGCATTTTTCCATCCAGGCGGTTTAGTCCCACGAGGGTATATACCTTGTATGTGAGCAGTATGGGTTCCTGTTCGTGTACGCGCTGCTTGTTGGCGCTGACCTTGATAAATAGGTCTGCACCGCTGATTTTCGCTCCTGCCCTCTGTATGTCCGGTTCGTCATACCCACCTTGCTGTCCACCATGTCCACCTTGCGAGCCCCCTTGCTGTGCCCGTCCGCTGACAGTTATCTTCAGGGCATTGGATTTCACAGTCTGTCCCTCTACGTTGATACGTGCTGGTGGAATGGTGAACGTTCCGTTTTTGTTGGCGCATACGATGTATGTGAACGTTATTGACGAGGATGCAGAGGCATGTCCGTTGATCATCTGATAGCTTGACTGCCTTGATGTGCTTGGTCCCATCAGTACCTCGAAAGCCTCTGGTATGTCACCTGCTCTGAAACCGCTGACATCCTGTGTGTTGATGGTATATGTGAGTCGGAACTGCTCACCCACGCTGACATGCGACGGTGCCTGTCCGACGAGTTTTTGTGCCATCGTCGTGACAACCGTCACCATAGCCAGTAGTGTTATAATAAAAAATCTCTTCATTCGTCACTAATCTCCTTTTATCATGAAAGTAGGGTTATAATATGAACAAATACTTCATAGCGCAGTCTCGTCACCAGTTTTTGTCGAGAGTGCGTCGCTTGGGTTGCTGCATCTTCTCCTTCATCTTCTGCTGGGTGTTCTTCTCCTGTTGGATGGCAGCGTTGAGGAGTTGTTCGGCATTGTCCTTGCTCATTTGGTTTTTGTCCTTTTTTTCCTGTTGCTGCTTGTCCTGCTGCTTGTCCTGCTTTTTGTCCTGTTGTTTTTCCTGCTTGTTGTCCTTGCCGTTTTTGTCCTTTTGCTGATCCTGCTTGTTTTGCTGGTTCTGCTTGTCCTGTTGTTTTTTCTGCTGTCTCTTGCAGAGGGCGAGGTTATAGCGTGTAGTGTCGTCGTCGGGGTTCAGCCGCAATGCACTTTTGTATGCCTCGATAGCTTCGCCATACATTTGGTGGCTTTGGCAGATGACTCCCATATTATGATAAGCCATAGCCTTTCTCATCCTGCTTGTCTCCAGTTGGGCTGCACTCTCCAAGGCAACTACGGCTGCCGAGTCCTTCTTTTGTGCGAAGAGCGAGTTGCCGAGGTTGTATGTAGCCTGCGGGTTGCGTGGGTTTTTCTCCATGGCCTTGCGATATGCCACCTCTGCCTCCGCGTATTTCCCCGAGCGGAACAGCCTGTTGCCCTGACGCACATAGTCGCGGTCGCTTTGGGCCATTGCGGCGGTGGACATGAAAATAATCATCATTATTGTGGCAGTTGCACGTCTGCGTCGTCCGAAGATATGCACATTGCGCATCATGGGGTTCTTGCATTCCAGCAGGCATATCTCGATGATGAGGAGCAGCAGGGCGATGATGCCTACAGCCTGAAACTGTTCGTCATACTCACTGTAAATGGTCGATTCCGTCTCTTTCTTCGAGAGTTTGGCGAGTTCGTTGTCAAGTTGCTGTTGGGCGTTGCTGTTGTTATCCACGTGAATGTATGCGCCTCCTCCAGCCTTGGCTATCTCCCTACACATGTCCTGGTTAAGCCTTGTCATGACGGTATTGCCGGTCCGGTCCTTCATGTAAGCCCCACCTCCTACGGGTATGGGTGCTCCGTTGGTTGAACCGACTCCAAGAACATACACCCTCATGCCTTTTTTCTTTGCTTCCTTGGCAGCTTCCACGGCACCTCCTTCATGGTCCTCTCCGTCGGTGATTACTATGATTGCCTTTCCGATGCCCTTGTCTTGGGTGAAACTGTTGGATGCCTTGTTGATGGCGAGTGCGATGTCAGTACCTTGTGTGGCAATCATTCCCGGTGTGATGTCCGCGAGAAACATCTTGGCCGATACATAGTCGCTGGTGATGGGCAACTGTATGAATGCGTCTCCTGCAAAGACGATTAGCCCTATCTTGTCGTCAGTGAAATGGTCCACAAGGTTTTCCACCATCATCTTGCACCTGTCCAACCGGCTTGGCGAGACATCCTCTGCAAGCATCGAGTTTGATACGTCCATGGCGATGATGGTCTCAATGCCCTGTCGTTTCTCATGGCTTATCTTAGTGCCAAACTGCGGGCGTGCTATCATTACGATGACGAGTGCGAGCGCTCCACACAGGAGCCAGAACTTGACTGCGGGTCTCCATTTGGACACGTCGGGCATGAGCTGTCGCACCAGTGCAGGGTCTCCAAACCGTCTCAGTCGCCTGCGCTGCATTCTTTGCATTATGAACCTAAGCAGTGCCAAAAAAGGTATCACTGCCAGTAAATACAGATATATCGGATCTTCAAATCTAAACATCTTTACTATCGTTTTATATATTTATTTACGGCAACCTTCTGAATACCGTGATTCTGAGAAGCAGTTCAAGGAGAAGGCATATAGCGGCAGCCATGGCGTATGGCTGGAACACGTCATATCTCTTGCTGAACTTTTTCACGTTGAGCTTCGACTTCTCAAGCTGGTCGATTTCCTTGTAGATTTTTTTCAGCTCCTGTGTATTTGTGGCACGATAGAAGTCGCCCTTTGTGGCAGAAGCAATCTCGCTGAGTGTCTTGGTGTCGATTTCCACCGGCATATTGACATATTGCACGCCCCCAGCCACTGGCATGGGGTAGGGAGCCACCTTATTGGTGCCCACACCGATGGTATAAACCCTTATACCCAGGCTTTGGGCTATCTCTGCTGCTGTCATAGGCGATATGTCCCCCATGTTGTTACTTCCGTCGGTGAGTAGTATGATGACCTTGCTTTTTGCCTTCGAGTCCTTGAGACGGGTGACAGCATTGGCGAGCCCCATTCCGATAGCCGTACCGTCGCTGATGAGTCCGCGTGCGGCGATATCCGTGCGCACGTTTTGCATCAGGTTGAGCAATGAGGCATGGTCAGTGGTCATTGGGCATTGTGTGAATGCTTCTCCTGCGAATATTGAGAGTCCGATGTTGTCGTCAGGTCGTCCGATTATAAACTCCGACGCCACCGCCTTTGCCGCCTCGATACGGTTGGGCTTTAAGTCTTCGGCCAGCATACTTGTCGAGACATCCATGGCGAGCATGATGTCAATACCCTCCACCGACTTGTTTTTCCATGAGTTGCTGGTCTGCGGGCGAGCCATTGCGATGACGATGAGCGAGAAGGTGGCAATGCGCAGTATGAGTTGCAGTGGCATCATCCTGACCCTCCAACTCTTAGGCGCACTGTTGAATGCGAACGTGTCGCTCATTCGCATCGTGGGTTCGCTTTTTTTCCTGAACATCACGTACCAAATAATATAAGGTATGATGAGCAGTAGCAGAAACAGATATTCTTTATTGGCAAATTCCATAATCCATAAATCATATTAACAGCTGATAGACAGCATATACTACATAAATCAGTATGGCGGCTGCAGCTACAGTAAAGGCCGTGATGACAGCCTTGAGCATCCTGCGTGTCTTCTTGCTGCGTACCTCCTCCTGTGTCATCTGCGGCTTTTCAGGCTTGTCGTCGGGCATCTCCTCCAGTTTGGTGCTGTTGATAAACTCGATGGCATTGACCAAGTTCATGTCGTTTTCGTTGATGAGCGTCTCATACTTGGCAAACTTCACGAGGTCGGCGGTCTGGAAGAGCATGCGCAGTTCGTCGAGTGCCTTGCGGTCCTGCGACTCTGTGAGCCTGTCGATAATCTCCGATGATGTCATCTCCATGGCAGAGAATCCGTATCTCTCCTCGATATACTTTCGCAGTGTGTCAGTGAGTCGTGTGTAGTATTCCTTCGAGTTGTCGCTTGTCACCATCTTCTCAGCCTTGATGACCTCAATGGCCTTCATTGCCTTCTGGTGGGGCAGCAGTTTCTTGACAAACTTCATCTTGACGATGATAGGCTTGTTGTCGCGCAGCCGGAGGTAGAACCAATATGCCGCCACCATACAAACGAGCATCACTACGCTTAGCCAGAAAGGCAGGCTCCAGTCGCTCCATGCGAAAGGATTGTCCTGTACGTCCTTAGGTCCGAAGAACTGGTCAAGTTTGGTGGTGTCCACCGGAACCTCCAACACCTTAAGAGCCAGACTCTTTGACTTATATGTCTTGCCATTCACTTTAACGGCGAAGGGCGGCAGATAGTACAGCCGTCCGTCGAATGATGTGAGAGTGTATTTATGTGTGAAGACAGTCATGCCATTGTCGATCTGCACTGATGCAGAGTCATGGTGGCTGACCACCTCTACCCCGGGGATGATCATCTGTTGAGGCTTGAATGCCGGGAAGACCACGTTAGCCCCATCCTTTGCAGTGGTCCTCACGCTTACCTGTGTCTGCTGTCCGATGAATATCTCTATGGAGTCGATGGTCGCCTCCACGCTCACCTGTGCAGACGTTGCGATACACGTCGCGCAAAATAATATGAAATAAAACAGTCTTTTCACAAATAATCTATAAATTACTCATTACTGAAGTCCAACTTCTCATTATTCCATTGCATCTAACTTCTCATCTTGAATAGCATCATCATAGCCTTGACATAGTCGTCGTTTGTGGCTATGGAGATACTATCGACATTGCTTTTGTTGAATGTCTCAAGAAGTTTCTTCTGACGGTTGTTCCAATAGAGCGAATATGCCTTACGGGTGCTTTTGCTCGACGTATCGACATATTGCTCATATCCCGTCTCGGCATCCACCACGCGCATCAGTCCCACGTCGGGCAGTTCGCGTCCTCTGTGGTCATACACCTGGATGGCCACCACGTCGTGCTTGCGGTTGGCTATGGAGAGCGACTGCTGGAAGTCGTTTCTGACGTAGAAGTCGCTGAGTATGAAAGCCGTGCACCTGCGCTTGCTGACGCCCGATAGAAACTCCAGTGCTCCCCTGACATCCGTTTTCCTGCTTTCAGGCTGGAAGTCAATCATCTCGCGGATGATATAGAGGATATGCTTTCTACCCTTCTTTGGTGGTATGTATTTCTCAATCTTGTCAGAGAAGAAGATGACCCCTATCTTGTCATTGTTTTGTATGGCGCTGAATGCGAGTGTGGCGGCAATCTCCGTCACCATGTCGCGTTTCATCTGCCTGTCAGTGCCGAAGTCGAGCGACCCGCTGACGTCGATGAGCAGCATCACGGTCAGTTCGCGCTCCTCCTCAAACACCTTGACATACGGGCGGTTGAAGCGCGCCGTGACATTCCAGTCGATGTCGCGCACGTCGTCTCCAAACTGATACTCCCTGACCTCGCTGAAAGCCATACCCCTTCCCTTGAATGCGGAGTGGTATTGTCCGGCGAAGATGTTGGCGCTCAGTCCTCGCGTCTTTATTTCAATCTTCCTGACCTTTTTTAATAACTCCTGTGTGTCCATACAACATTAATCAAGGCACTTCCACCTTATTGATAATACGGCTGACGATTTCCTCGCTTGTCACATTGCTTGCCTCCGCCTCGTATGTCAGTCCGATGCGATGGCGGAGCACATCATGAGCCACAGCCCTGACATCCTCGGGCACCACGTATCCCCTGCGCTTAATGAATGCGTAGGCGCGTGCTGCCTTGGCGAGCGAGATACTTGCTCTTGGGCTGCCTCCGAAACTGATCATCTGTGCCAGGTCCTTCAGTCCGTATCGGTCGGGATATCGCGTGGCAAAGACGATGTCGGCGATGTACTGCTCAATCTTCTCGTCGATATACACCTCACGCACCACCTGTCGGGCATTGATAATCTCCTGGGCGGTGGTCACTGGTCTTGCCTCGGGCATTGAGCCTTGTATATTCTCGCGTATGATTCGCTTTTCCTCTTCGAGAGAGGGGTAGTCGATGACCACCTTTAGCATGAATCGGTCCACCTGGGCCTCAGGCAGCTGGTATGTACCCTCCTGTTCGATGGGGTTCTGGGTGGCCATGACGAGGAAGGGGTTGGGCAGTTGGAATGTCTCGCTGCCGATGGTGACCTGCTTTTCCTGCATGGCCTCGAGCAGTGCGCTCTGCACCTTGGCAGGTGCACGGTTGATTTCGTCCGCCAGTACGAAGTTGGCGAATACGGGTCCCTTCTTGACGTTGAATTTCTCGTCCTTCTGTGAGTAGATGAGTGTACCCACCACGTCGGCGGGCAGAAGGTCTGGAGTAAACTGTATGCGGCTGTAGTCAGCGTCGATAAGCTGTGAAAGAGTTTTGATAGCAAGTGTCTTGGCCAGTCCCGGCACACCTTCCAGTAGAATATGCCCGTCGCTGAGCAGTCCGATGAGCAGTGAATCCACCAAATGTTTCTGTCCCACAATGACGCGGTCCATGCCGCTTACCAAATCCGTGACGAACTTGCTTTGTTGTTCGATGCGAATGTTTAATTCGCGAATGTCAATAGCTTCTGCCATAATTTTTCAGTATATTTTCTCTTGTTTTTCCAATTTTGGTGCAAAATTAATCAGTAATAATGAAATAACGGCAGATTTCTGTCTAAAAAATATTAAAAACACTATTTTTCTTTGTTAAATGAAGAAATATTCTTACCTTTGCAGCCATTAAATTATTAATCACATATATGAAAGTATTAAAATTCGGCGGAACATCCGTAGGTTCCGTAGAAAGTATCTTAAGTCTGAAAAACATCGTTGAGCGGGAAACTCAGCCAGTGATTGTAGTGGTTAGTGCCCTTGGAGGCATCACAGACAAACTAATTGCCACATCGCGCCTTGCTCTGAAGGGCGACGAGGAGTACAAGAGGGAGTTTGACGCAATAGTTGCGCGTCACCACACTATGGTGAACACCATAATAAGCGACACCACAGAGCGAACACGCTTGCTCAACGTTGTTGACGGTCTTCTTGAGGAGCTCCGCTCCATCTATTACGGTGTGTATCTCATCCGCGACCTCAGTCCTAAGACCAGTGCTGCCATTGTCAGCTACGGCGAG